>NZ_MUYM01000037.1 GCF_002150765.1 Lentzea kentuckyensis | reverse complement strand
CTCGTCACCGGTGACGAGCGTGACCTTGGTGGTCAGCCCGTCCGCGCGCACTTCCGGGTCCGGCGCGGCGGACGCCGTGGAAACAGGAACGGCTGCCGTGGCGGCTACCACGACAGCCGTCAGACCTGCGGCTATGTGTGATCGTTTCAATGCGAACTCCCCTGGTTCACTGCGGAGCTGTATCAGCCCTCAGTGACTGAGACCCTTCCCAGGGTGATCGCGTTGTACGCCAGGTCACATCAACGGTTCACAGAACAGCCCGGTCGACCGCCGCCTCCACGTGCAGACGGGTCGTCGGGAACACCGGGAGCGGCACGTCCGCCTGGCCGATCAGCAGCTCGATCTCGGTGCAGCCGAGGATGATCCCCTCGGCACCCTCGAACCGGGAGATCACGTCCTGGTAGGCGCGGCGGGACTCGTCGCGGACGACGCCGAGGCACAGCTCCTCGTAGATGATCCGGTGCACCGTCGCGCGGTCCTGCGCGGACGGCAGCAGGACGCGCAACCCGTGCGACTCCAGGCGTTCGCGGTAGAACGGCTGGTCCATGGTGAACCCGGTGCCGAGCAGCCCGACCGTGGTCAGGCCCGCGTCCTTGATGGCCTGGGCGGTCGTGTCGCCGAGGTGCAGCACCGGGATGTCGACGGCGGCCTGGACCTGGTCGAACACCTTGTGCATGGTGTTGGTGCAGATCAGCAGGAAGTCCGCCCCGGCAGCCTGCACGCCCGCGGCGGCCTCGGCGAGCGCCTTGCCGGCGTCGTCCCAGCGGCCCTCGACCTGCATGCGTTCGATCTCGGCGAAGTCCACGGAATGCAGCACGATCCTGGCGGAGTGCAGGCCGCCGACGCGTTCGCGTACCAGCACGTTCGCCAGCCGGTAGTACTCCGCGCTGCTCTCCCAGCTCATCCCGCCCAGCATCCCGATCGTCAGCATGGGCCCCAGTCAAGCACTCCAGTGCGGGTCGCGGCCGGTCCGCGCCAGCAGCCGCTGCATCGGCGAGGCGTCCGCCGGTGCGTCGACCGGGGCCTTGAACACGTTCCACTCGATGGCCGTCGGTCCCATCTGGTCGACGAGCTTCTCGACCTCGGCGAACACCTCGGGGTCCGGCTCGAAGTCCTGGCCGGTCGCCTGGGCGAGGTCGCTGGCGTGGATGGTGAGGTCGAGCAGCGCGAGGCCACCGACGGTCTGCGCGGGCATCTGCATGTTGCCGGCGATGCCCTCGTCCGCACCGGGCTGTCCCCACGCCTCGACGAGCTTCGCGGTCTCCGCCGGGTACTGCGCGCGCCAGTCCGGGTAGTTCGGGGTGTGGCTGAAGTCGGCGTCCTGCTTGACGGCGAGCCTCTGGAACTCGACGACGACGTGCAGCAGGTGGTCGAGCAGGGCGCGGACGTCGTAGTCGGCGCACGGGGTGGGCTTGGTCAGGTCGTCGTCACCGATGTTGGCGATGACGGGCAACGCGTGGTCGCGGGCGCGGTCGAGCAGAACGCTGAGCTTCATGTTGTCGACGTTAGGAGTGCGCGGTTCGGCGTTCTTGAAGAAACGCGCCAACCTAGGATCTGTGCCGTGCAGCAGGGGCCGCGTCGTGACACCAGAGGGATCGTGGACGCGCGCGAGTTGTTCGCTCGTGTGCGGTTCCGGCGCCGCATGCCGTGCACGGAGTTGCAGCCGTATCTGGAGCACTACTGGCTGATCGACGGTCAGCTCGACGCGCCGTACACCACACACGTCGTGCCGCATCCATCCGTGAACGTCGTCTTCGAACACGGGCACGCACAGCCGGAGATCGCCGGTGTCGGGCTCGGGTTGTTCAGTCGCGTGCTGTCCGGGCGGATTCGCGTGGCGGGAGTGCAGTTCCGGCCGGGCGGGTTCCGGCCGTTCCGCGCCGAGCCGGTGTCGCACTGGACCGGCAAGCACGTGCGGCTCGACGTGCCCGCCTCTACCGTGCTCGACCTGGAGGACGAGGACGACCGGGTCGCCGCGCTCGACGCGTTCCTGCTGGGGATGGGACCAGTGGCCGATCCCCAGGCGACGCTCGCGATGGAGCTGGTCCAACGGATCCGCGACGACCGGGAGATCCGGCGGGTAGCGGACTTCGCCCAGGACTGCGGTGTCGCGGTGCGGACGATGCAACGGCTGTTCGCGGACTACGTCGGGGTGAGCCCGAAGTGGGTCATCCTGCGGTATCGCATCCACGAGGCGTTGGAGCGCGCGGAGTCCGAGGTGGAGTGGTCCCGGCTGGCCGCCGATCTCGGGTACAGCGACCAGGCGCACCTGGTGCGCGACTTCACCCAGACCGTTGGAGTGTCTCCAACGGCTTATGCGCGGGCACTTAGCTGAAGTACTCGCACAGCTCGATGAGGACGCCCTCGGGGCCGCGCACGTAGCAGGTCCGAAGGATTCCCTCGTAGTTCTCGACGTTCCTGACCACCTCGGCGCCGTGCGGCTTGATCCGGGCGAGGGTGTCGTCGAGGTCGTCCACGACGAACGCGACGTGGCGCAGCCCCAGGGCGTTGATCGGCGCGTGCGAGCTGCCGTCGATGCTCCGCGGGGTCTGGAACTCGCTGAACTCGATCCGGTACCGGTCGTCCGGGGTGCGCATCATCGCGATGTCGCTGCGGGAGCCGTCGAGTCCGATGACGCCGTCGACGAACTCACCTTCCATGTGCGCCTTGCCTTCCAGCTCCATGCCGAGGGCTTCGAAGAACGCGACGGCGGCCGCGAGGTCGGTGACGGTCAGGCCGAGGTGGTGCATGCTCTTGATGGTCATGCTCCAGGGACGGAGCCCACGGCCGGACTTCGACGTCAAAAGTGGTCCAACTTCACGAGCGGTTTTTGGCTCTCCTGTCTGGACCGCTTTGACGGCAGAGTTCACCGGCATGAGCCTCGCATTCCTGGTCACGACGTTGATCGCGGTCGCCACCCCCGGCACCGGTGTGCTGTACACGCTGTCGGCCGGTCTCGCGCACGGACGCAAAGCGAGCGTCATCGCGGCGTTCGGCTGCACTTTGGGGATCGTGCCGCACGTCTTGGCGACCGTGACGGGTCTTGCGGCGTTGTTGCACGCGAGCGCGCTGGCGTTCGAGATCGTGAAGTACCTGGGTGTCGCATATCTGGTGTACCTGGCGTGGATGACGTTGCGGGACAAGAGCGAACTCGTCGTGGACACCGCTGCGAACACCGCTGGCGCGCCGGCGTCCGCGCGGAAGATCGTGGTGTCGGCCGTGCTGATCAACTTGCTCAACCCGAAGCTGACGATCTTCTTCGTGGCGTTCCTGCCGCAGTTCGCGACGGGCTTCGGGCAGATGCTCCAGCTCAGCGCGGTGTTCATGGCGCTGACGTTCGTGGTGTTCGCCGTGTACGGGGTGTTCGCGGCGTCGATGCGCGACCGGGTGCTGGCCCGGCCGCGAGTGATGGTGTGGCTGCGCCGGTTCTTCGCCGCGTCGTTCGCCGCACTGGGCCTGAAGCTGGCTCTCACGTAATTCGGTGGACGCGATCACGCCGCACTCCTACGGTTCCGGTGACCGTGACTCGACGCCAGGAGGTGAGACCCATGAACGCTGTTTCGATGTGGGTGCTCCCCTCGTCGTCACGGTCGGGCGACTGACGTAGGGGTTGCCGGGAGCGCCTTGAACAGGCACTTCAGAAAGGCGACCCCACCATGAACACTGTGCGTTTCACCGCGGGCGAACCCGCGGTGGAGATCACCCGCATCACGCCGGGACTGTGGCACGCGCTGGACGACGACCGGGTGACCGGCCGCGGCGAGGCCACCACGCGACCGGACGGGCGGGTCTTCCTCAGCGTCGACGCCTGGCACCGCTCGGTCTTCGACCAGCTCGCCCACACGATGCTGGCGGCTCTGCCGGAGCCGCTGCACACCGTGGTCGACGAAACCGATCACGAGCTGGTCGACTGCTGGCGTCGCGCCGGAATGACGATCCGGCGGCGCGAGTGGGAGTACGTAGTGCCCACCGATCCGCGCGTCACCGGCCAGGCCGTCCCGCCACCGGGCGTCACGATCGAGCCCGCCGAGGACGGCCCGCTGCGAGAGCTGGACCGCGTGATCCGTGCCGAGGTCGAGGAAACCGTTGGCTGGCAGGAGATGCCGGCCGAGGTGATGGTCCGGCCGGCCGGCGACACGTCGATGTACACCGTGGCCGCCGAGCACGGTCGGTACGCCGGCCTGGTGCGGGTGGTGCAGATGACGCGCCTGCCCCGGATCGGGCTGATCGCCGTCCGCGCCGCACGACAGCGCCGCGGCATCGCCCGCGCGCTGCTGACCGACGTGCTCGGCGTCCTGCACCAGGCGGGCATCGAGACGGCGTCGGCCGAGGTGAACGAGACCAACGTGGCGGCGACGGCGTTGTTCGAGAGCATTGGCGCCCGGCGGGCGACCAGCACCGTGGAGCTGGTGCGCCATGGCAGGTAAGGGCGGTATCGAGGTCGAGGGCACCGTGATCGAGTGCCTGCGCGACGCCAGGTTCACGGTCGAGCTGCCGAACGGGCACCACGTCCTGGCCCACATCAGCGGCAAGATCAGGAAGAACTTCATCAGGATCCTGCCGTACGACCGGGTCCTGGTGGAGCTGAGCCCCTATGACCTGAACCGGGCCCGGATCCTGTTCAGGTACCGCAGCTAGCGCACCGTCGCACTGACGCCCGTTCACTCACACGAACCCCACCTACCCCATTTTTCGGTACGCGGGGACCCCGCGTATCCCTGAAGCGGACGAAAGGCCCCCGCGTGCCAGTCGGCAGGAGGGGCGGCGGGTGCGGAGTGTGACGGGTGGGCGCTGCTTGACTCGAACGGGGTTGGCGTGGCGGAGGAGTCAGATGCAGGCGGCGGCGCGTTCCAGCAGCAGCTTCTTTTCGCGTTCGTTGCGGGTGAGGGCGGCGGCCTTCTCGAACTCGGTCTTGGCCTCCTGGGTGCGGCCGAGTTTGAGCAGGAAGTCGCCGCGCACGCTGGGCAGCAGGTGGTAGCCCTTCAACGCCTTGTCGCCGGCGATCTCGTCCACCAGGGCGAGGCCGGCGGCGGGCCCGAAGGCCATCGACAACGCCACCGCGCGGTTGAGCTCGACGATCGGGGACGGCGAGATCTGCGCCAGCACCTGGTAGAGCGTGGCGATGCGCTGCCAGTCGGTGTCCTCGGCCCTGCGCGCCCGGCCGTGACACGCGGCGAGCGCGGCCTGCACGTAGTAGGGGCCGGGCGGCTGGTTGAGCGCCTCGGCTCGTTCGAGTGCCTTGAGGCCGCGGCCGATGAGCAGCCAGTCCCACTTGCCTCGGTCCTGGTCCAGCAGCAGCACGGGTTCGCCGCCAGGGCCGGTGCGGGCCTTGGTGCGGGAGGCCTGGATCTCCATCAGCGCGACCAGACCGTGGACCTCGGCCTCCTTCGGCGCGAGCTCGGCCAGCACCCGGCCGAGCCGCAGCGCCTCGGCGCAGAGTTCGGGGCGCAGCCAGTCGTCGCCCTGGGTGGCGGAGTAGCCCTCGTTGAAGATCAGGTAGAGAACCTCGAGGACGCTCGCGAGCCGGGGCGCGAGTTCGGGGCCTTCTGGAACCTCGAACGGCACGCCGGCGTCGGCCAGGGCCTTCTTGGCCCGCACGATCCGTTGCGCGACGGTCGCGTCGCTGACCAGGAACGCGCGGGCGATCTCCTCGGTCTTGAGGCCGCCCAGCATCTTCAGCGTCAGCGCGACCCGGGCCTCGGTGCCGAGCACCGGGTGGCAGGCGGTGAAGATGAGGCTCAGCAGATCGTCGCCGATCTCGTCCTCGATGCCCTCGCTGGCGTCCGGCGTGGCCTCCTGGACGTCGCGGCCGATCTCCTCGACCTTGCGGTTGAAGTTCTCGCGCCGCCGGATCTGGTCGATGGACCGCCGTTTCGCCGTGGTCATGAGCCACGCGCCGGGGTTGCGCGGCACGCCCTCCGCCGGCCACTGCTCCAGCGCCGCGACCAGCGCGTCCTGTGCCATCTCCTCGGCGAGGCCGACGTCGCGGGTGTACCGGGCGAGCGCGGCGATGACCTTCGCCGACTCCATCCGCCAGACCGCGTCGATGGTGCGATGCACCGAGGTGGTTGCCCCCATGAGGGCATCAGACCACAGCCACCTGACGTATTTCCACGACGCACACCGGAAGGGGGATGCGCCTGATCCGCTCGACCGCCTCCTCGCGGTCGCGGACGTCGATCAGCCAGTACCCGGACACCCCGCACGCGTCCGGCACCAGGTCGCCCGCGTCGAGCAGGACGCCCGCGCGCAGCAGCGCGTCTCCGTTCAGCGCTGCCAACGGTTTCGGGCTCCTGACGAACACCATGAACCGCACCGGACCTCCTCGTTCGCTCCCCTTGTGAGGACGTCGAACGAGGAGGTGCCGAAATCGACGCGAAGATCAGGCCGTGAAGTCGTCCACGTGATCACGTGCCCACTGCGCGAACGTCCGGTACGGCTTGCCGGTGACGGCCTCGAAGTCCGGCCGCACGACGTACTCGTAGTCGGCGAAGTCGTCGGGCTCGCCGCCCTCGTAGCCGTTGAGTCCGAGGATGTAGCGGGCGATTTCCTCGGGCCAGCCGACGCTCACGTAGTAGGCGAGCGCCTCGTCCACGGTGACGTTCCGGAACGTCAGGTCGCGCCCGATCGCCGCGCCGATGGCCCGCGCCATGTCCCGTTGCGTGAGCTGCGGCGGCCCGGACAGGTTGTAGGCCCTGCCCGCATGGCCGTCCTCGGTCAACGCCCTGATCGCGACCTCGGCGATGTCGGCCTCGTGGATCGGCTGGCCGAACTCGTCCGGGCTGGGATGCACGATCGTGCCGTCCGCGCGGATCGACGGACCCCACAGGTCGATCTTGTTGGCCGCGAACTCGCCGGGACGCAGGTGGGTCCACTCCGCGCCGGACGCCTCGACGGCCTGCTCGACCGGCAGGTGGTGGGTGGTGTCGTAGCCGTAGGTCACCGCGCCCGAGGACAGCGTCACGATCCGGCGCACACCGGCTTTCACGGCTCGTTCGACGACTTCTCGCGCGGTCGGCGGGTGCACGAACAGGTGGAGCTTCTCCACGCCGTCGAACGGGATGCTGTCCGGGTCGTCGAGGTCGGCCTTGACGACTTCCACGTGTGCCGGGAAGTTCGCCCTGTCCGGGTCGCGGGTGATGGCCCGGACGTCCGTGCCGAGCCCCCGCACCACCAGGCGGCCGACGTTGCCCGTCGCACCGGTCACCAGGATCGTCATCGCATGCCCCCTTCGATCCCGTCCAGCAGCTTCTCGAGCCCGTAGTCGAAGGAGTCGCGCACGTTGTCCGCGAGCGTGCCCCCGGTGTCGTACGCCCCGGCGTTCCACAGGGTCGTCATCGTCGGGTAGCGCTCGACGTCGAAGTAGTCGTCCCAGAACACCTGCCGCGCGCCCCACCACGAGTCACCGGACTCGCCGGTGCTCGCCGCGAGCTGTTGATCGTCCACTTCGGACGCCGCCGCGCCGTGCACGAAACCCTCGACGGCGATGTGCGCCACCGTGACCTGCCTGGGCTCCAGCCCGGAGTCGGCGAGAGCGGCCAGCACGAACTCCTGGCCGTCCATCAGCCCCGGCCCGAGCGGCGGCCGCACCATCGACACGTCCCGCATCCACGGGTGTGCCCGGTAGACCGCGCGGGTGCGGTCGGCGTAGTGCTTCACGCGCTCGCGCCACGTGCCGTCTGGCGTGAGGTCGCGTTCCTGCAGCACGGTGTCGGCCATCAGGTCGATCAACTCGGCCTTGCCGGGAACGTGCGTGTAGAGCGACATCGTGCCGACGGTCAGTTCCTGCGCGACGCGGGCCATCGACATCGCGCCGAGCCCTTCGCGGTCGGCCACCGCGATCGCCGCGGTGACGATCTGGTCGACGCTCACCTTGGGCTTCCTGCCGACCGGCTTCGGCTCCGGCGGCCTGCGCCAGAGCAGCGCGAGCGTCCTGACCGGGTCTCCCCCGCCGCTGCGTTCGGCGGCCATCCGTCCACCCCATTTCCGTAGGCCATACGGAAACAATACCGTACGACATACGAAAATGGCGCGTCAGTTGTCGCCCAGACGGGCCCGCAACGCCGCCACCTCGGCGTTCGCCGTCACGAGGTCGTCCTCCAGGCCCACGATCAACGCCGCGGAGGCGAGCGGATGGCCGTCGTCGAACAGCGCCCGGTACCGCTGCGCGACGCCGAGCTGCCGGCGGGAGTAGCGCCGGTGGCCACCCTCGGAGCGGTGCGGCACGAGCACCTCGGCGGCGTCGAGACTGCGCAGGAACGCCTGCTGCACGCCGAGCAGGTCCGCCGCGCGGCCCATGGTGTAGGCCGGGTAGTCCTCGTCCAGGTCGCTCAGCGGCACCGCAGACTCCTCAAGTAGGTACTTGACACAATCTACAGTCAGCGCTACAAAAAATCTGTACCTAGTAACGCTTCTTCGAGGAGTGACGCGAGGTGCTCACGACCAGCGAGAGGGCTTTCGCGGACCTGGTGTGCGCCGATCCAGCGTGGGTGAACGCGGAGTTCGAGGCGATCATCGACGCCAACTTCGGTACGGAGCCGAGGCCGCGTCCTCACCCTCGCGCAGACGTCGCGGGTTATCCCGAACCCGCTGTCCTGCACGGGGTGCGGCGCGCCGGGGTCGCGAGGTCGCGGCAGCGATCTCCTCCGGATGAGTGAGGAGTGCACGTCCTCGTTCATCCGACGCGAAAGGAGCTCACACGGCACAGGGGCGGCGGGCCGATGGCCTGCCGCCCCTGTGCGTGTATCGCTAGTTCACGTACCAGGTGACCCGGACGCCGCCGGACACGTCTTTCAATTCGGCGCACACCTCGTGCGTCGCCACGAGTCCGGTGCGCCGGCACATCCGTTGGTCGTCACCGCTGTATCCACGAGACGCGAGATGGGCGCTCATCTCCTCGTGCGCGTTGTCTCCGGTCGCGTCCACCTCACGCCAACAACCGCCGGAGCCACACTTGACGCTCCCCTTGGCGACGTGCAGCCCTGCCGGACCGGGCACCACTCCTTCGTCACCGGGCGGGGCCTCCATCCGCATGACGGCGACGATCGCCCCGGCCACGAAGCCGCCCACCACCAGGATCGGCAACAGCAGCACGGCGACGGTCCGCCCCTCCACCAGGAAACCGGCGCCGAGCACGATCGACACCAGCAGCGGCAGGAGCCAGAACGTCTCGGTGAACGACGGCACCCAGGGCCCGGACCAGCCCAGTCCGCGCGGCACCACGAACCACACCACCAGCACCGACACGATCACGGCGACGATCACCCGTGTACGGCCGGCCATGCGTGAGCGCGGCTTCTCCCCCAAGTTCGGCATCCCGCCAGTAAAGCGGAAACGCCGCCCCTGGCGGAGGGACGGCGTTTCCTGTGTGGTGGGAGCTGGTCTTCGGCGAGTGCTCAGGAGCGCCAGGCCAGGGCGGTCAGCATCTCCTTGCCGCGCTCGGCGCTGCGCGGGTCGCTGAGCACGTCGTAACGGCCGGCCACGAGCTGGGTCGTCGAGGCGAAGTCGCGGCGGCCGCGCTGGGCTCCGTAGCGGACGGCGGCGCCGGCGAGGCCGAAGAGCGTACCGGCGAGCAGGCCCGCGACGATCGGGGCGAGGGCGCCGCCGGTCGAGAAGAAACCGAGCAGCAGACCGACGAACAGACCGAACCAGGCACCCGACGCGGCACCCGCGCCGAGGACGCGGCCCCAGGTCAGGCGGCCGGTGACGCGTTCGACGATCATCGGCTCGACGCCGACGATGGTGACGTCGGCGACCGGGAAGTCGTTGTCCGCCAGGTGGTCGACGGCTCGCTGTGCCTCTTCGTAGGTGCCGTACGAACCAATCGGCCAGCCCGAGGGCGGCGTGGGCAGTGCGTTGACGCCGGCGTTGGTCCCGGTGGCGAACGGAGTCGCGGTGGTCATGTGCAACACCTCCGAAGTGCGATCCCCTACACCTGGTACTACGAACGCGCCTCCACGGGTGTTCCCGAAGTTGAGCTGATGTGACTCAGCTCCCTCTCGGTAAGTGCGATGTCCAGCGATTCCAGGGTTTTCGCGAGGTCTTCCACCTGAGAATCCTCAGGTTCGGAACCGGCGTGCTCCACACTGAACCTCGACCCGACGAGGCGGCGGCTCAGGCCGGGTTCGAGGCGCATGACGACGAGTTGGCGGCTGAACGGCGAACGCTCGTGCGTGGCGACGTAGTAGTTCGCGGCCATGTAGTCGACGGGCTGTTGCTCGACGTCGTCCTCGAACGCGTGCTGCAGGTTCCAGCCGTCCGCGACCTGCTTTTCCAGCACCCACCGGCGATCCACGCGCCGCAGCCGGTGCGGCCACCCCGCCTGATCGACCACCGCGCCGTCGACGAGCGGCATCGGGTGCAACATCCCGGCGCCGAAACCGACGTCGACCAGGTGATCGTCCACGATGGACATGAAGTGCGTGCGCGGACCGGTCATGACGCGGCTCATCCTGCGTGCGACCGTGTACCCCAGACGTTCGAGCACGGCCGTGAACAGCAACTGGTGCTCGTAGCAGTAACCACCGCGGCGGCGGCCGATCAGCTTGGCCTGGATGTCGGTGAGGTCCAGTGACGGCACGAGGCCGAGCATCACGTCGATGTTCTCGAACGGGATGGCGCGCACATGCGCTTCGTGCAGCTCCGTCAGCGAACTCGACGCGGACGCTCCTGTACGCGCGAAGTACGCGTCCAGGTCCACCAAATCCGTCTGCCACATGGCTTCCCCCTGGGCTCGTTGCCATTCGTCTCTGGTCAGCGCGTATTCGACCTCGCCGTATTCCGAGCCGGGCAGCGGTTCGGCCCAATCGACGTGGAACGTGCGCACGTGCCGCAGGCCGCACTTCTCCATGACGCGCCGGGACCCGGCGTTGACGAACATCGTGGTGGCGACGACCCGCTCGACGTCCCCGGTGGTGAACCCGCGTTCGATCAGGGCCTTTCCGGCCTCGGTGGCGTAGCCGCGGCCCCAGAACCCGGGGTGCAGCCGGTAGCCGAGCTCGACCACGCCCGCGTCGAGGGGCTTGAACTCGAACCAGCCGACGAACCGGCCGGTGTCCTTCTCGTGCGCGGCCAGGAAGCTGTCGCCGAGGAAGTGCTCGACCGGCTCGGGGTCGAGGAACCGCATGACCTCGGGGTCGGCGTGCAGGGCCTCGATCTCGTCCACATCGGACGGCCCGAGCGGGCGCAGCGTCAGTCGTTCGGTTTCCACGACCGAATCGTGCCCCGGCCGTCCACCGGTTTACCGCACATCAGCGACGCGGCGGCCGCGACCAGGCACAGCACGATCGCGAAGCCGAACGCGATCGCGAGCCCCTGCGCGAACGGCGCGGAGATCAGGCTGGGGAAGAACCCGCGCCCGGTCAGGAACGCGGCCTGGTCCGGTGGCAGCGTCGCGAGCTGGTCGCCGAGCAGCTGCTGGATCGGGTTGTAGCCGAGGAACGCCGCGAACAGCACCGCCACCGCGGGCAGCGAGGCGACCTGCGCGGCCGCGGCGGGCGACACGCCGTGCTCGACCAGACCGGTCCTCATCGCGCTGGGCAACGACTGCGAGAACCCGACGATGATCAGGCTGAAGAAGAACCCGATCGACAGCACCATCGCGGTGTTCTGGAAGGTGGTCATCATCCCGCTGCCCGAGCCGCGGGCGTTGGCGGGCAGCGAGTTCATCACCTCGGCGCGGTTGGGCGAGGAGAACATGCCCATGCCGATGCCGGTGAACATGAGGATCAGCGCGAACGCCCAGTACGGGAAGTCGACCGGCAGCGCGATCAGCAACGTGAAGGTGCCCGCCGCGATCAGGTTGCCGGTGAACGCGAGCATCCGGCTGCCGAGCCGGTCGGACAGGACGCCGGCGGTGGGCGCGGCGAGCAGGAACCCGACGGTCATCGGCAGCATGTAGATACCGGCCCACAGCGGCGTCTCCTCGTAGGAGTAGCCGTGCAGCGGCAGCCAGATGCCCTGCAGCCAGATGATCAGGATGAACTGCAGCCCGCCGCGGCCCAGCGCCGAGGTGAAGTTCGCGACGTTGCCCCAGGTGAACGACCGCAGCCGGAACAGGTGCAGGTCGAACAGCGGGTTCGGCACGCGGTGCTCGATCACCACGAACGCGGCCAGCACCAGCACGCCACCGGCCAGGCAGGTCAGCACGAGCGGGCTGGTCCAGCCGGTCTGGGAGGTGCCGTGCGGCTGGATGCCGTAGGTGATGCCGACCAGCACCGCGATCAGGCCGACCGCGAACGTGACGTTGCCCCACCAGTCCATCTCGGCGTGCCGGCGCTCGCCGGTGTCGTGCAGCTTCAGGTAGGCCCAGACCGTGCCGAACAGGCCGAACGGCACCGAGACGATGAAGATCAGGTTCCAGTTGACCGGAGCCAGCAGGCCGCCGATCACGAGCCCGAGGAACGAGCCGGCGATGGCGGCCACGCCGTTGATGCCCAGGGCCATGCCGCGCTGGGTGACCGGGAACGCGTCGGCCAGGATCGCCGAGGAGTTCGCCATCAGGAACGCCCCGCCCACGCCCTGCACGACCCGCCAGCCGATCAGCCACAGCGCGGCGGCGTCCCCGTCGAACCAGGTGACCGCGAGCATGACCGAGGAGAACGTGAAGATCGCGAAGCCCAGGTTGTACATGCGGGCCCGGCCGTACATGTCGCCGAGGCGGCCGAAGCTCACCACCAGCACCGCCGTGACGACCAGGAACCCCATGATCATCCACAGCAGGTAGCCGGTGTTGGCCGGGTCGAGCGGGTTGATCGCGATGCCCTTGAAGATGTCGGGCAACGCGATCAGCACGATGGAGGAGTTGATCGTCGCGATCAGCATGCCCAGCGTCGTGTTGGACAGCGCGATCCACTTGTACCCGGCCGGAGCCACTGCCTCGATGGTCACTTCGCCATGCTAATCAATCTGTCTACGGGACGTCCTTGGGCTTGATCGTCTCCAGCACCGTCCCGGCGGCGTCGCGCACGACGACGCGTGACTCGGGGTGCCGGTCGATCAGTGGCGCGACGAGCACGAACGTGCCGTTGGCGATCGAGGCCGGCGCATCGGCCATCCCCGGCCGGGTGTAGGTGATCGACGCGACCCGCGGGTCGGTGATCAGGCCCACGCCCGCGAAGGTCGAGCTCGCCGTGGCGTCCACCTCCCCCGGCTCGTCCGCCTTCAGCACTTTGAAGTCGTAGAACAAGCCGAGGGACGCCACCGTGTTGCCGCGGATCTCCCGCAGGTCCTCGCTCGCGACCACGGAGCCGTGGACGGGTTCGTCGCTGTCCAGGCAGTAGAGCAGCATGTCGCCGAACCGGCCGAGCCGCACGGTGCTGGTGGTGCTGAGCCGCACGGTGAGGGTGTGCGCGAACTGGTCGGCGTCCGGCACCGGGCGGTCGCGCAGGCACTCGGCGAGCTTCTGGCCGTCCGGGGTGGCGCGGTCGGCCGGCGGCAACGGCCGGTCGACGACGGACTGCGTCGGCTTCGGGACGCCCCGCACGACGAACTCGTTGCCGTTCGCGGACGCCGTGGTGCCGTTCTCGGCCTTGGTGAAGCCAGCCGGGGCGAGGAAGAGGCCGTCGACGATGGCGGGACTCGCGTAGTTCAGGCCACGGTCGCCGATGCGGGACAGGCTCAGGATCTTCACGTCCGGCGAGGTCAGACCCGCCAGCGCACCGGCAGGGGTGGTGAACAGGATCTTCACCTGGCCTCGCCCGGCCGCGAGCTGGGCGGGGTCAGGTGCGGAGATCGTGGTCGTGGTGGCGGTGTTGGCGCAGAAGAAGACGCCGGCCGGCACGCGGAACGCCGTCAGCACCATGCCGCCCTTGCGGCTGGTGGCGATGGCCTGCCACTGCGAGGCCGGCGGGTGGTCCTTCGCCGCGGCACCGCAGCGGGCCAGCACGTCCGTGGCGGCCTTGCCCAGCTCTACGTGGTTGAAGGCGTTGGTGTCCATGGCGGGCAGTTCGCCGTTGTGGTGAATGGAGGGAGCGGCGACCTCGGCGTTGCCGCCGTAGAGGGCCTGACCTGCGAAGACGGCTCCGGCGGCGAGCATGCTGACGCCGGCGGCGATCAGCAGTGGCCTGCCGGTGCGGGCGGCGGGGTTCATGCCCTCGGACAGGCGGCGCCGCGCCCGCATCCGGACGTCGTCGGGCAGGGTGCGGTGTTCGGGCAGCTGGTCGATCACGGGGTGTCCTCGGGGGTCAGGTCGCGCAGGCGGGCGCGGGTGCGGGCGACACGGGCGCGGACGCTCGACTCGGCGATGCCGAGGAGCGTGGCGGCGTCGGTGGTGGACATGTCGCCGAGCAGGCAGAGCTGGGCGATCTCGCGTTCGGACGGCGGCAGCTTCGCGATGGCCGCGACGACCAGGGCGAGGCGGCGCTGGGCGTCGGTGCGGGCGACGACCTCGTCGGCGTGGTCGCGCTCCTCCTGCGGGGCCAGTCTCGACACCAGCCGCACCGCCCGGCGCGAGGCACGCCATTCGGTGCGGGCGCGGTTCGCGGTCACGGTGTAGAGCCACGGCAGCGCCGAGTCGCGCAGCAGCCGGGCTTCGCCGCGTTTGCGCCACGCGGTCAGGAAGGTGGCGGAGAGCAGGTCCTCGGCCTGTGACCAGGAGGCGGTCAACCGATAGGCGTAGTTCCAGACCGCTTCCGCATGGCGTTCGAACAGCTCGGTGAACGCGGCGTGGTCGCCTTTCGCGATCTGCTCCCAGAGCAGCGAGTCGGGCGGCCCGACGTTCGCACGCTCGGTCGTTTCAGTCATCACACTCCGCCTGGGGCCACCACCGCCCAGTGTGCTGCGTGACGCGGGTCACTCGGTACCGGGGAGTAGCCCCTCGTCGCAGGCGTGGACGAGACCGATGGCAAGATCTTCGCGTGCCGATCGAGCAGCAGCAGCCCGGCAGTGCAGAGCCGGAAACCCAGGTGTTCGCGAAGATCATGATCGAGGAACCGACGATGCCGGCGACGACCCCGGTCACGCCGACGCCGGCAACGCCACCCGCGGCCACGCCGCCGACCGCGCGTCAGCCCAAGTCGCTCACCAGGCGGTTGGCTCGGCGGATCCTCGGCCCGACCCTGATGACGAAGAAATAGGGGCCCGTCGTACTAGCGATCGGGGACCTGGCCGAGCCCGCCGCACACGCGGCAGGCGGTCCGGTCCTCGTTGAGCCCAGAACCAAGGCAACGGCTGCACTCCTTCACAGAAGAACAGTGTCCGCTTCTACTCCAAGTGGACGCAGCCGCCAAGCAGGGACCCCGATGGCAATAATGGGTGACCCCCATCGTTCACCCTCGGTGATCAGGCCGGGGTGGACGGTCCCGCCGGAATCTCGTTGGCACGCGCCACATTGCCTGCGACAACACCTGGGACGACGCCTCCGCGATCGCCGTGCGGTAGCTTCCACCAGCCGGAGCAGCCGCGGGGGCACGGGTGCGACATCTCGTGCAGCACAAGGCCTTCGGGGCCGGGAACGGGTTGCTGCCACGACATGGTTCCGGACCCCGCGCACAGCAGGCAGGTGTCCTCTTCGCACTCCACCTCAGTTAAGTACTCCACACGGGACACTTCGGGCAATCGCTGGATCGAGGGGAGAATTCCGATGGCGGTCGCGGTCGTGACGGGAGCGGGTTCCGGGGTGGGGCGCGCGGCGGCGCGAACCCTGCTGGCGGCGGGTTTTCAGGTGGCGCTGGCGGGCCGGCGCGAGGACGCGTTGCGCGAGACCGCGGAGGGTTTCGCCGACAGCAGCGCGGTTGTGCCGACCGATGTGTCGCGTGAGGACTCGGTCGTGACGTTGTTCGAGGCGGTGGTCTCGAAGTGGGGCCGCGTGGACGTGCTGTTCAACAACGCCGGGATGAACGTGCGCGCGACGCCGATCGAGGAGTTCAGCCTCAGCGCGTGGGAGAAGGTCGTCGGCGTGAACCTGACGGGCATGTTCCTGTGCGCCCGCGAGGCGTTCAAGGTCATGAAGACGCACGGTGGCGGCCGGATCATCAACAACGGCTCGGTCTCGGCGTCGGTGCCGCGCCCGCACGCGGTGGCGTACAACGCGACCAAGCACGCGGTGACCGGGCTGACCAAGTCGCTGTCGCTGGAGGGCCGGGCGTACGACATCGCGTGCGGGCAGATCGACATCGGCAACGCGGCCACGGAGATGACCGAGCGGATGGGCGCCGGCGTGCTGCAGGCGAACTTCACGACGGAGCCGGAGCCGACGTTCGACGTGCCATGAACGGCGCTTTTGTGGACTTGGGGTCCACAAAAGCGCCGTTCATGGCACCTAGATGGGCAGGGGCTGGGCCTGGTAGAGGCCGCCGCCGCGTTCCAGCAGACCGAGGTCCACGAGGTAACGGCGGATGGTCACGTGGTCGACCTCTCCCCCGTCGCACCACGCCTGGAGCCGCTCGTTGATCTCCTTCTCCTCGTAGTACGTCCGCGCGGTGAAGGCGTGCGCGGCCACGTGCTCGAGGATCTTGCGGCGGCGTTCGTGCGCGACCGGCAGTGAGATCAGCTTGTCGCCGCGCACGAACGGCGCGAGCCCGTCCGCGGGCATCTGCTCGGTGAGCGTGGCCGCGAGGGGCTTGAGATCGGCCGGCCGGGCCGGGTCGCCTTCGACCAGCCCGGCCTCGCGGAGCTTGCGCAGCGCGGTGCCGGCGTCCTTGGGCTTGAGTCCGGAGGCGGCGGCGACGTCGGCCAGGGAGCCCGCGCCGAGGACGACGGCGGCGAACGCCCTCAGCCTCGTCGGTTCGGCCAGCGCGCGCACAACGTTCTCCGGAGTGGTCATGCCTGCGACCGTAACCGCCGCGTCGAGGCATTTTCAGCGCGAGGGCGCGCCCTGCCACTCCTTCATCGTCCCACCAGACCCTCCGCCATGACGTCGACCAGGTAGGAGTCGAAGTCGGGCTCGTCGGGCTCCAGCACATGCCGCACCCACGCGGTGCGCTCGTGGGCCAGCGGCGGCAGTTCCCACACGCAGCCGATGAGGTCCTTCGGGATCACCGTGAAGTGCGTGAGGTCGGGATCGGTCGAGCCGAGGAACGGCTGATCGCCCGACACGGCCGTGCGGCAGTGCAGGACGTTGTCCCAGACCCAGTTGTAGGCGTTGAGGTACATGCCCGCGGCGCTGCGGTGCAGCACGGTGACGGTGGCGGGCGGGGTCGGGTCGGCGAAGTCCGGGTAGATCTTGGGCAGGAACGCGTAGGCGGCCGCGCGGATGTCGTCGGTGATCTCCAGGCCGGGGGTGACGACCTCGTACCGCTTGACGTGCCTGCCCGCGACGACCAGCGGTTCCTTGACCGCCAGCTGCTTCTCGTAGAAAGCCATGGGTCGAACATATGAGCTATCCCTGACAGGGTGTGGCAGTGTAATCGCGTGCGTGCGAGCCGGTTGGTGTCGTTGCTGCTCCTGCTGCAGACCAAGGGGCGGATGACGGCCCAGGCCCTGGCCGACGAGCTGGAGGTGTCGGTCCGCACGATCTACCGGGACGTGGACTCGCTGCACGCGGCCGGTGTGCCGCTCTACGGCGACGCGGGACCGTCCGGCGGCTACCAGCTCCTCGACGGGTACCGGACGCGGCTGACCGGGCTGACCGAGCAGGAGGCGGAGTCGCTGTTCCTGGCCGGGTTGCCGGGGCCGGCGGCGGAGCTGGGGCTCGGGGACGCGGTGTCGGCGGCGCAGCTCAAGCTGATGGCGGCGTTGCCGTCGTCGATGCGGGACCGGGCCTCGCGGATGGCCGAGCGCTTTCACCTCGACGCGCCCGCCTGGTACTACGACCCGGAGCGCTCGCCGTTCCTGGAGGTCGTGGCGGACGCGGTGTGGCGGGGGCGGCTGCTGGAGGTCGACTACCGGCGCTGGCAGGCACCCGAGCGGGTGACGAAGGTGCTGCGGCCGCTGGGGCTCGTGCTCAAGGCCGGGCGCTGGTACCTGGTGGCACGGGGCTCGTCGCGGATCTCGACGTACCGGGTGTCGCAGATGCAGGCGGTGTCCGTGCTGGACGAGTCGTTCGAGCGGCCGGAGGGGTTCGACCTGGCGGCGCACTGGGCGGCGTCGCTGGAGGACTTCCAGGCGCGCCAGTTCACCGGCGAGGCGACCATCAGGCTCTCGCCGGGTGCCTGGAAGTCGTTCTCCTCCCAGGTGTTGCCCGCGGTGGCGCGGGCGGCCGAGGAGTCCGCTGTGGACGATGGCGGGTCGGTGCGCGTGACGATCCCCATCGAGTCGATCGGGCACGCGACCGGCATGCTGCTGCGGATGGGCGGCGAGGTCGAGGTGCTCGCGCCGGACGAGCTGCGGGCGCAGGTCACGGCCGTGGTGCGGCAGCTGGCGTCGCTCTACCTGTCGTAGCTGCACGCCCGTACCGCGCGAGGTGGTGCCACAGATGCTTCACGACCTGGGGTGCCGCTTCGGCGTTGTCGAGGACGTGCGGGTCGAGGTGGCCGTCCTCGGCGATCGCGAGTCCTAACGCGACCGACTCGGGTGTGCGGTAGTCCCGGTGGCGCAGCAGGTCCGTTGTGGACAGCCGGAAGCCCGCGTGGCGTTCGACCGGGCACGGCAGCTCGACTGTTCCCGGGAAACTCGGGTCCAGCACCAGGGCTTCGACGTCGTCGAGCGTGACGGGGCCGTGGACGTGGGCCTCGATGTAGTTGTCGAGGGGGTCGCGGTCGTCGGCGTCGGCGAGTTCGATGAGGGACATGCGTTGCGCGGTGCCGAAGTCGACGGGGTCGAAGACGCTGTCCGGGTAGCAGAACGTGGTCCGGTCCAGCACCTCTTCCTTGAGGCGCAGGTGTGCGGAGCCGAACCGCGGCGCCCCGCCCTGCGAGAGCCGCCGGTGGTTGAGCGCGCCGTACTTGGGCCGGTCGGCGGGGTGCGCGTGGTCGTAGGCACCACCGAAGAGCCGGCTCTCCCACTCCCAGCGCGCGCCGCCGGGGTGTGCGGTGAGGCCGCCGTTGCTGGTGCCGGTCTCGAACTGCGAGCGGTAGACCCCGTCCTGGGCGAGGAGGGCGAGGACGCCGCGGCCGGGGTGGAAGTTGAGGGTGACACGCAGGTCGCGCGGCATCGGTCCGCCGGTGGACCGTGCCGCGACGTGCGCGATCGCCTGCTCAAAACCCACGGGCGAGCTCACGATCGTGCACCCGCGACAACGTCAGCTGCGCGGTGACGGCGCCCAGCAGGGCCATGAACATGTCCCACTGGGTGTCCCACACATCGCCCTGGGTGCCGAGGAAGTCGTCCGCAGCCGAGCCGCCGATGACCGCCGACGCCCATTCGAGCAGCTCGTAGGTCGCGCTGAACCCCAGGCACACGCACACGACGAGGAAGAACAGCCACCCGCCTGGCCGCAGCGGGGTCCTGCGCAGCAGCAGTTCGCGGGCCAGCACGGCGGGCACGAAGCCCTGGACGAAGTGGCCGAACCGGTCGTAGTGGTTGCGGGCGAGGTCGAACAGGTCCTGCGCCCAGAAGCCCAGCGGGACGCGGGCGTAGGTGTAGTGGCCGCCCAGGATCAGGACCAGGGCGTGCACGAAGATCAGGCGGTAGAGCAGGGGCGTCAGCGGGAAGCGCCGGTAGGTCAGGACCAGGATGGCCGCGCCGATCACGACCGGGGCCACCTCCAGGTACCAGGTGGCGCGGTCGTGGGGGTCGATGCCGAAGGCGATCAGGGCGATCGCCGTCAGGCCGAGCAGGATCAGCGGTTCGGTGGCGGAACGCTCATAGGTCACGGATCACCTTGCAGGGGTTGCCGACCGCCAGCACGCGCGGCGGGATGTCGCGCGTCACGACGCTGCCCGCGCCGATCACGGCATTGTCGCCGATCGTGACGCCCGCGCACACGATGACGCCGCCGCCCAGCCACACGTTGTCGCCGATGGTGATCGGGGCGGCGGACTCGAAGCGCTGCCGGCGGGCCTCGTGGTCCTCGATCGGGTGCAGGGCGGTGAGCAGCTGGGCGCGGGGGCCGATGGAGACGTCGTCGCCGATGGTGATGGTGGCGCAGTCCATGAGGATGGCGTCGTAGTTGAGGAAGCTGTTGGAGCCCATGCGGATCTGGTAGCCGTAGTCGCACTGGAACCGCGGCATGACCCACGAGCCCTCGCCGATCGACCCGAAGAGCTTCTCGATGACCGCGTGGGAACGCGTGGCGTTGAACTCGTCCACCAACCGCTGCGCGGCCAGTCGTTCGGCGACCAGTTCGGGGTCGGAGTCCTTGTACAGCGCGCCGGTCAACATCTTCTGCTTCTCGGTGATCACCCTTCGAGAGTGCCCGAACGCAGCAGCGCGCGTGCTCTCTTCGCGGCGATCTCCATCAGTGCGGTGAGGTCGGCGGCGTCGAATCCGGGCGGCGGCTCGACCGCGAGCACCACAGGTGTGGTGGCAGGAAGCGTGGGACGTGCGGGCAGTTGACCTGCTGGTTCCGCCGAAACCACCACAGGTGTTCTGGTTCCGACGGGTCCGGCGACGCGTTGCTTCAGGGCGTCGAGGAGTTCGTGTTCCGGTTTTCCCTTGAGCAGCAGCAGGACGAACGGGTCGGCGTCGAGCAGCCAGCCGACCTGGAACGCGAGCGCGGCGGCGTGGCGGCAGGGCAGTTCCCAGCCGTCGCAGTCGCACTCGGGTTCGAGGTCGCCGATGCCGGGCAGCAGGTCCACACCGGACTCTTCGGCCGCGGCCACGAGATCGCGCGGCATGTCGTTGTCCAGCAGGGCGGCGATGTGCCCGGCCTGCTCGGCGACGCGGTCGAGGAACCGTCCCCAGTGGACTTCGGTCAGCACCGGCACGTGGACCGTGGTGCTGTGGACGGCGGCGTCGTCGTGGACCTGGGCGTGCAGGCGGCCGGGGCTGACGGTGATCGGGCCGACGACGCCGGCGTGGGCGTAGCGGCGGCCGAGGCGCAGCAGGCCCTGGTCGAGCGCGGTGTCCTCGAGCGCCCGCACCCACGCCTTGCCCCACCAGGTCGTGGCGACGCGGCGCTTCATCTTGGGGAACGCGGCGAATCCGCGGGCGGAGGTCAACACACGCTCCTGAGTCGGACGAGTTCGGCGAGCTCGGCGTCGGTGAGTTCGGTGAACGCGGCTTCTCCCCCGTGCAGGACGGCGTCGGCGAGGTCGCGCTTGTCCTGCAGGAGCGCGGCGATGCGTTCCTCGACGGTGCCCTCGGTGACGAGCTTGTGCACCTGGACGGGCCGGGTCTGGCCGATGCGGTAGGCGCGGTCGGTGGCCTGGTCCTCGACGGCGGGGTTCCACCAGCGGTCGAAGTGGATGACGTGGTCGGCGCGGGTGAGGTTGAGGCCGGTGCCGGCGGCTTTGAGCGACAGCAGGAAGACCGGTGCGCGGCCGTGCTGGAAGTCGTCGACCATCTGTTCGCGCCGCGCGACGGGTGTGCCGCCGTGCAGGAACCGGGTGGGGTGCTTGAGGTGCCCCTGCAGCAACCTGGCCATGGCGACGTACTGGGTGAAGACGAGCGCCGAGCCGTCCTCGGCGACGATCGTGTCGAGCAGTTCGTCGAGGAGCTCGAGCTTGCCGGACGTGCCCTGCAACTCGGGGTGGCCCAGGTAGTGCGACGGGTGGTTGCAGATCTGCTTGAGGCCGGTCAGCAGCTTGAGCACGAGACCGCGGCGGGCCATGCCGTCGCTCGTGGCGATCTGGTCGAGGGTCTCCCTGGTCAGCGCCTCGTAGAGCGCGGCCTGCTCGGCGGTGAGCGAGACCGGCAGGTCGGTCTCGGTCTTGGCGGGCAGTTCGGGGGCGACGCCGGGGTCGGACTTGCGGCGGCGCAGCAGGAAGGGCCGCACGACCTTGGCGAGCGTGTCGTCGGGTGCCGGCCAGCGGGTGCGGAACGCGCGGTGCGTGCCGAGCAGGCCCGGTGTCGTCCAGTCCAGGACGGCCCACAGCTCCGACAGCGAGTTCTCCACCGGGGTGCCGGACAACGCGACGCGGGCGGCCGCCGGGATCGACCGGAGTGCTTTGGCGGTGCCGGAGTGCGGGTTCTTGACGTGCTGGGCCTCGTCGGCGACGACCATGCCCCAGTCGTGGCCGCGCAGCGTGTCGGCGTCCAGGCGCATGGTGCCGTAGGTGGTCAGGACGATTCCGGTGTCCGGGAGCGTCCGTTGTGGACCGTGGTAGCGGGTGACGGGCGTGCCGGGGGCGAAGCGGTGGATCTCGCGTTCCCAGTTGCCGAGCAGTGAGGCCGGGCCGACGACCAGCGTCGGGGCCGGGTGGTCGCGGTGCAGGTGCAGGGCGATGAGGGTGACGGTCTTGCCGAGGCCCATGTCGTCGGCGAGGCAGGCGCCCAGGCCGAGACCGGTCAGGTGGGCGAGCCAGCGCAGGCCGTGCAGCTGGTAGTCGCGCAGGGTCGCCCGCAGCGCGGCGGGCGCCGGGATCTCCGGGATGGTCGTGATCGCCGTGGTGAGGCTGTGCGGGGCGACGTCGGCACGTTCGCCGTCGATGATCGCGGTGCCGGTGAGGGCCGCGGTGACGGCCTGGACGGCGGTGATCGGGCTGAGTCGCCGGCGAGCTTTGCGCTTGAGCCCGGGGTCGACGAGCACCCAGTGGTCACGCAGCCGCACGACCGGCCGGCTGGCCTCGGCGATGACGTCCATTTCGGCGTCGGTCAGCGGTGCGTCGCCGAGCGCCAGCTGCCAGTTGAACGTGAGGAGGTCGTCCGCCTTGAACTGGCCGCTGGGCTCGCCGATGACGGCCTGCGCGCGCAGACCCGCGGTGAGGTTCCTGGGCCAGTGGACCTCGATGTCGGTGCCGAGCAGCTCGGCGACTTCGGCGTCGGTGAGGTCGGCCTGGTCGAGCAGCCGCTGCAGCGGCGGCCAGGTGGCCCGGCCGATCGCGCGGATCGCGGCGAGCTCACGGCCGGAGCCGCGCACGTCCCGCGGGTAGGGGTCGGTGACGCCGCGGACCTGGACGATCGCGCGGAACCGCAGGTCATCGGTCATTTCGACGCGCAGGGAGAGCTTCACCTGCTCGTCCGCCCACGTCCTCAACTCCGGCACGTGGTGGGGTTCGGCGGCGGCGAACGGGCCGTCCGCCCCACCGCGGGGCAGCACGTCCGCCACCGCGTCCAGGTAAGCGCGAAGCTCCTCGTAGTCGCCATGGGCGGCGAGCTGCCGCAGGTGCACTTCGTCCGCGTGGTCGAGCGGTCCGATCCGCCAGGTGTCGTGGCCGTCGTCCGTCACGCTCGGCACGATCCGGCCGCGCGCGACGAGGTTGAGCGCCGTCGCGGTGGCCACTCCCCAGTAGCCGGGGTCGTTCAGCGCGTCAGGTAAGGCTTCGAACAGGGATTTTCCGCTGAGCTGCCCGAACATACTATGTACCGTACACCATACGGTACGGTAGGGTCACGTCCGTGATCGAACACACGGGCAGCGGTGACCCGGCGCGGACGCTGGCGTTGCTGTGGCGCACCCAGGAACGCGTCTCGCGCAAGGGCAAGCCGGACCTGAGCGTGGACCGCATCGTCCAGGCGGGCATCGCGCTGGCCGACGCCGACGGGTTGAAGGCGTTGTCGATGCGCCGGGTCGCCGAGTCGCTGGGCGTGGGGACCATGTCGCTCTACACCTACGTGCCCGGCAAGGGCGAGCTGATCGACGTCATGGTCGACACCGTGCAGGCCGCGACCGGCCGCGAGACCGCTGACGACTGGCGGGCACACCTGACGTACGTGGCGCGGGAGAACCTGGCGCTGTACCGGCGGCATCCGTGGTTGCTGCAGGTTGCGCCGTCGCGGACCGTGCTGGGGCCGCAGGTGGCGGCGAAGTACGACTTCGAGCTGCGCGGGCTGGAGGATGTCGGGCTGTCGGACGTGGAGATGGACTCGGTGCTCACCCTCGTGCTGGGCCATGTGCAGAACTCGGCGCGGGGGCTGACCGCGGCGGCGGTGACCGAGCAGGAGACGGGGCTGACCGACCAGCAGTGGTGGGACGCGGCGGCGCCGTTCCTGATGACGGTGTTCGACCCGGCGCGGTTCCCGGTGGCGGCACGGGTGGGCGGGGCGGTCGGGCAGGCGCACCAGAGCGCGTTCAGCCCGGAGCACTCGTTCGAGTTCGGGCTGGAGATGATCCTGGACGGCGTCGATCGGCTGATCGAGTCACGTCACGCGTAACGGGCGCGTGACACCTCCCGAGATGCGTCGTTAATTCCCACGCGGTGTGCTTCAGGTGCCTACAGTTACGCCACGCCGATCAAGTTCGCCGTTCGGGAGGCCAGCTCGTGGTGATCGACTCGCAGCCGCGGCAGGCGCTGGTGCGCCGGGTCACCGGCCTGGCGCGGTCGACGCCGGGGCGGCTGAGCCTGATCATCCTGGTGCTGGTGGCGGCGAGTCTCGTGAGCGGCGCGCTGGCGACGTGGAGCGTGGTCCGGCAGGAGCGGGCGCTGGAGGACCTGGCGACGCGGTCGGAGCCTCTCTCGCACGCGGCGCAGGAGGTCTACCGGGCGTTGCAGGACGCCGACGCGACGGCGGCGAGCGCGTTCCTGTCCGGCGGGCTGGAGCCTTCCCAGCTGCGCGAACGCTACGAGGCGGACATCGCGCAGGCGCAGGCGGCGCTGTCGGTGGCGACGGCCTCCTCCCCCGACCTGACCGCGACGCTGGCGGCGCAGCTGCCGGTCTACACGGGACTGATCGAGACGGCGCGGTCGAACAACCGGCAGGGCTTCCCGGTGGGCGCGGCGTATCTGCGTGAGGCGTCGGGGTTGATGCGCACGCAGCTGCTGCCGGCGGCGCAGGAGCTGTACCGGGCGGAGACGGACCGGGTGGCGCGGGCGCAGGACGAGGCGGACTTCCCGTGGGGGTCGATGTCGGTCGCGCTGGCGTTCGTGATCGCCCTGTTCTTCACGCAGCGCTACCTGACGCGCAAGACGAACCGGTTGCTCAACGTGGGCCTGCTCGTCGCCACCGGGGCGGCGGTGCTGTCGCTGTTGTGGGT
This sequence comes from Lentzea kentuckyensis, assembly GCF_002150765.1. Taxonomy (GTDB): domain Bacteria; phylum Actinomycetota; class Actinomycetes; order Mycobacteriales; family Pseudonocardiaceae; genus Lentzea; species Lentzea kentuckyensis. The sequence goes on along the minus strand of NZ_MUYM01000037.1, from coordinate 47,693 downwards.
GACGACGGTGTCGGTGCTGGTGATGAACGACGTGGCGGACTCGCGCACGGCGTCGGAGAAGGTCGACGTGCTGGCACAGGCGCGGATCGCGACGCTGACCGCGCGGGGCGAGGAGACGTTGACGCTGGTCGCGCGCGGTGCGGGGCAGATCTACGAGAAGAACTTCGTCGAGGTCTCCGAACGGCTGGAGGGGCAGCTCGACCAGGCGAAACGCCTCGACGACACCGAGGCCGTCGACCACGCGATGCGGCACTTCCGGCAGTGGCAGCAGGTGCACCAGCGCATCCGCGAGGCCGACGACGCCGGTCAGTACAACGACGCGGTGGCGTTGATCAACAACCCGTACTTCGACTCGCTGGACCAGGACCTGGTGCGGGCGATCGGCGAGGCGCGGCAGGACTTCAGCGACGAGGTGGCGGTGGCACGGGCGTCGCTCGCGGGCACGGTGGTCGGGGTGCTGGTGCTGGCGGTGATCAGCGCGATCGGGTCGACGATGGGCCTGTGGCAGCGACTCAAGGAGTACCGATGAGGCGACTGACACTCGTGGTGCTGCTGTTCGCGTCGGCCTGTTCGGCGGGACCGGCGCCGAGCGAGATCGTGCCGGGCAACGCTCCCGCGCCCCAACCGGCCGCCGCCAGCACCGTGACGGCCGCGCCGAGCAGTTCGGTGGGCCCGGCGCCGTCGTGTGACGCGACGGCGAGCCTGCGGCCGGGCGCGTTGCCCGCCGCGGGTCAGATGCCGGCGGGGTCGACCATGGAGCGGATCCTCAAGCGCGGCCGGTTGATCGCCGGAGTGGACCAGAACTCGTACCTGATGGGGTTTCGCAACTCCTTCACCGGCGAGATCGAGGGCTTCGACGTCGACGTGGCGCGGCAGATCGCGAAGGCGATCTTCGGGGACGAGAAGAAGGTGCAGTTCAAGATCGTCACCTCGGCCGAGCGGATTCCGATGCTCAAGAGCGGCCAGGTCGACGTCGTCGTGCGCACCATGACGATCACGTGTGAGCGGCTCAAGGACGTGGACTTCTCGCAGGTCTACTACCAGGCGGGGCAGCGAGTGCTGGTGCGCCGCAGCTCCGGCATCACCGGCGTCGACAGCCTCAAGGACAAGAGGGTGTGCGTGGCGTCGGGGTCGACGTCGCTGGGCAACGTCGTGAACCGGGCGAAGACGACGGTGAGCGTGCCGAACTGGACGGACTGCCTGGTGATGCTGCAGCAGGGGCAGACGGACGCGATCTCCACCGACGACACGATCCTGGCGGGCCTGGCGGCGCAGGACCCGTACACCGAGGTGGTCGGGGCGCGGTTCACCGAGGAGCCCTACGGCGTGGGTGTGCCCAAGGGGCAGGACGACCTGGTCAGGTTCGTCAACGGCGTGCTGGAACAGATGCGCGCCGACGGCACGTGGAGCGGGATCTACGGGCGTTGGCTGAACACCCTGGGCCCGGCACCGGCGCCGCCCGCCGGTCGTTATCGGGATTAGGGGGTGACGAGATGAGCGACGAGCTGGATCTTCCCGCCACGGGGCCCGCGACGTCACCGGGGACCGCGCCCTGGTCGGTGTCGCAGGAGGCCTCGCGGTCGAACTCGGGGCGCGCCCGCCGCGGCAGTGCGCGGTCGATGAGCCGTGGCCGTCTCGGCGCGGGCCTGGTCGAGGTGCCGCGGGTGCCGTACCGGGATCCGAAGACCGCGGTGCTGGCGAACCCGGAGGTGCCGGAGGCCAAGCGGTTCTGCTCGAAGTGCGGCAAGAAGGTCGGGCGGCGCAAGGACGGCAAGCCGGGCCGGGTGGAGGGGTTCTGCCCGCAGTGCGGTCACGCGTACTCGTTCACGCCGAAACTGGAACCGGGCGAGGTGCTGCACGACCAGTACGAGGTGCTGGGGTGTCTCGCGCACGGCGGTCTGGGGTGGCTGTACCTGGCGCTCGACCACGCGGTGAGCGACCGGTGGGTGGTGCTCAAGGGCCTGCTCGACTCCGGTGACGCGGACGCGATGGCGGCGGCGCTGGCCGAACGCAGGTTCCTCGCCGAGGTCGAGCACCCGAACATCGTCAAGATCCACAACTTCATCCGGCACGCGGACCGCGAGACCGGGAACCTCGTCGACTACATCGTGATGGAGTACGTCGGCGGCGAGTCCATCAAGGACATGATCACGCACCGGCGCCGGGAGGGCCGCGGCGACGAGGCGCTGCCGCTGGCGCAGGCCATCGCGTACGTGCTGGAGATCCTGCCCGCGGTCGGCTACCTGCACGGCGTGGGCCTGTTGTACTGCGACTTCAAGCCGGACAACATGATCCACACCGAGGAGCAGCTCAAGCTGATCGACCTGGGCGCGGTGCGGCGCATCGACGACCACCACTCCCCCATCTACGGCACCATCGGCTACCAGGCGCCGGAGATCGGCACGATCGGGCCGTCGGTGTTCTCCGACATCTACACCGTCGGGCGCGCCCTGGGCGTGATGAGCTTCCCGTTCGACTTCCGCGGCCGCTGCAAGGACCGGTTGCCCACGGCGGACGAGGAACCGCTGCTGGGCCGCTTCGAGTCGTTCCACCGGCTGCTGCTGCGCGCCACGAACCCGAACCCCGAGCTGCGGTTCTCCTCGGCGGAGGACATGGCCGACCAGCTCACCGGCGTGCTGCGCGAGGTGCTGGCGATCGAGGACGGCGTGCCGCGGCCGGGCCCGTCGCGGCAGTTCACGCCGGAGCGCCGCCGGTTCGGCGTGGAGGGCGCGCTGGACCTGGCCGAGGTGGCGCTGGCGTTGCCGGCGCCGAGCGTGAACACCTCGGACGCGGCCGCCTCGTGGCTCGCGACGGCGACGACGTCGGACCCGGCGGGGCTGCGCAAGGCACCCGAGTACACGGTCGAGGTGCGGTTTCGGATCGTGCGGGTGCTGATCGAGTCCGGGGACACCGAGACCGCGCTGCGCGAGCTGGAGGCGCTCACGGCGCCGTCGATGTTCGACGAGTCCGAGCTCGACCCCGAGGACTGGCGGCCCGACTGGTACCGGGGCCTGGCCGCGCTGACCGACGGACGGGCCGCGGACGCGCTGGGGTTCTTCGACGCGGTGTGCTCGGCGGTGCCCGGCGAGGCGGCGCCGAAGCTCGCGCTGGGCGTGTGCTTCGAGGCCACGGGCGAGCTGAAGGCGGCGGCCGGCTGGTACGAGCTGGTGTGGCGGACGGACCACGCGTACGTGTCGGCGGCGTTCGGCCTGGCGCGGGTGCTGCTGGCGTGCGGGGATCGGGCGCGGGCGGTCGAGGTGCTGCTGTCCGTTCCGGACACATCTTCGCAACATCTGGCGGCGCAGATCGCGGCGGTGCGCGCGCAGCTCGGTGACTGCGGCGCCGAGGACCTCGTGGCGGCCGGGGAACGGTTGCACGCCTTGGACATCGACGTTCATTCGCACACGCAGCTGTCGGCGGAGGTGCTGGAGGCGGCGTACGACTACGTGACCCGCAATCAGGCCGCCGAGGGCAAGGTGCTGGACTGTGCACTCTCCGAACACGAGCTTCGGCTGGGTCTAGAGGCGCGCTACCGCACGCTTGCCCGGTTCGCGGCCACGCCGGAGGAACGGATCGCATTGGTGGACCGCGCGAACGCGGTAAGGCCTAGGACGTTGGTTTGATGGACACCCTGAAGTGCCCGGAGTGCTTCGCGCCCGTCGCGCAGGAGGACCGGTTCTGCGAGGCGTGCGGGCGCAACCTGCTGGTACGCCGCACGCCGCTGGGCGGACCGACCGGTCCCGCGCAGGCCTCGTGCATCTTGTGCGGCTCGCCGGACATCGATGACGAGGACTACTGCACTCAGTGCGGCCGCCACCAGCCATCGGCGCGTGACCGGGTCGAGTACACGCTCGGTGCGGTGTCCGGTGTGTCCGACCGGGGCAAGCGGCGGGCGCGCAACGAGGACTCGATGGCGTTCGGGCACGTCGCGGGCAAGGGTGTCGCCGCGGTGGTGTGCGACGGCGTGGCTTCGTCCGAACGCGCCGAGCAGGCCTCCCAGGCCGCCGCCGACGCCGCGGTGGACGTCCTGCTCAACGCGCTGATCGACACGGCGGACCCGGAGCAGGCGATGATCGACGCTGTCGCCGCGTCGTGCTTCGCGGTCGAGCAGCTCGTGGAGAACGAGCCGATGGAGGCGGGCGGCCGGGGTGTCGCGCCGTCGTGCACGTTCGTGTCGACGCTGGTCACGGAGTCCTCGGTGACGGTCGGCTGGGTCGGTGACTCGCGCGCGTACTGGCTGGCGGACGAGGGCTCGAAGCAGCTCACGACCGACGACACGTGGGCGGCGCAGCTGGTCGCGGAGGGCGTGCTGACCGAGGAGCAGGCGCGCACGGACCGTCGCGCGCACGTGCTGTCGCGGTGGATCGGCGCCGACGCCGGGCAGGTGGTGCCGCAGGTCGTGACGCTGCAGCCGACCGGGCCCGGGATGTTCCTGCTGTGTTCGGACGGCCTGCACAACTACCGGCCGGAGCCCGAGGACCTGCAGCCGTTGCTGCCGTGCGGGCCGGAGGAGTTCGTGAAGGTCGCTCTCGAGGCAGGCGGCCACGACAACATCACCGTCGTGCTGGTGCCGTTCGCCCCCGCCCAGTAGCCCGCCGCTGGGATGATCGACCGGTGTCGCACACCGTCCTGGTCGCGTTGTTCCTGCTTCCGGCGGGCGTGGTGGCCGGGATCATCGGGACGGCGGGCGGCATCACCAGCCTCGTCGCCTACCCGGCGCTGCTGGCCGCGGGCATTCCGCCGCTGGCCGCGAACGTGACCAACTCGGTCGCCCTGCTCGGCAGCGGGGTCAGCTCCGCGAGCCGGGCGGCGCCGGACATCGCGGGGTGCGGCGAGACCTTGCGCCGGTGGACGGCGGTGAGCGTGGTGTTCTCGCTGGCCGGCGCGGTTCTGCTGGTTGTCACACCGGGAGCGGTCTTCGACCGGATCGTGCCGTTTCTCGTGCTCGCCGGGTCGCTGGCCGTGCTCGTGCAGCCGGCCGTCACCCGCTGGCAGCGCGCCCGCCAGCACGTGTGGAACCGGTTCGCGGTCCTGGGCGGTCTCGGCGGCGTCGCGCTCTACAACGGCTACTTCGGCGCGGGCTCGGGCATCCTGTTGATCGCTCTGCTGATGTTCACCGAGGAACCGGTGCTGCACAGGGCCAACTCGATGAAGAACGTGATCCTGCTGGCGTCGGACGTCCTTCCGGCAGTGGTGTTCGCCGTCGGGGGAACCGTCGTGTGGCCGGCGGCGATCCCTCTGGGCGTCGGGGCGGTCGTCGGTGGGCTCGTCGGGCCCTCGATCGCGCGGCGGGTCCGTCAGGAGATCATGCGGTGGTTCGTCGCCGGCTGCGGCATCGTGTTGGCGGCTTGGCTGTTCGCGACGGGCTGACCGGGGGTGAGCATCGGTGAAGCAGTTCAAGGGGAACGGCACGAGGTGCTGAAATCGTGGCCATGTGGAGGCCGGTGTTGATCGCGGTGGCGGTGGTTGTCACCATCGTCGCCGTGGTCTTCGCCTTTCAGCGCAAGCTGGTCTACTTCCCCTCCCCTGGTCCGCTGCCGTCCGCCGAGGAGGTTCTGCCCGGTGGGCGGGACGTGCGGCTGGTGACGGCGGACGGTCTGCTGCTCGACGGCTGGCACTTCGAGGTCCCCGACGCGCCCGCGACGGTGATCGTGTTCCCCGGCAACGGCGGCAACCGGTCGGGCCGGGTGTCGCTCGCGCGTGAGCTCACCGACCGCGGGTTGTCGGTGCTGCTGTTCGACTACCGCGGGTACGGCGACAACCCCGGCAAGCCCTCCGAGGAGGGCCTGACGTTCGACGCGCGGGCGGCGCTGGACCTGATCGACGGGCCGGTGATCTACTTCGGCGAGTCGCTGGGCGCGGCGGTGGCGGTGGAACTGGCGACCTATCGCGCGCCGGTCGGGCTCGTGCTGCGCTCGCCGTTCACCTCGCTCGCGGCCGTCGGGTCGCACCACTACCCGTGGCTGCCGGTGAGGATGTTGTTGCAGGACAAGTACCCGCTGCTCGAACGGGTGTCCGCTGTGGACGTTCCCACGGTCGTGCTGCTGGGCACCGCGGACTCGGTGGTGCCGCCCGCGCAGAGCCGTGAGGTGGCGACGGAGGCGCGGGCGAAGCTGGTCGAGATCGCCGGCGCCGACCACAACGACGCGGTGCTGTGCTCGGGCCCGCAGGTGATCGACGCGGTGCTGTCAGTCCGCTGACGGCGCGATCTCGCCGGAGCCGCGGCGCACGAGCGCGGCGGGCACGACGGCGTGCACGGGCGGTGAGGTGTCGCCGTCGATGCGGGCGAAGATGAGCTCGGCGGCTTTGCGGCCGAGGCCGGGGACGTCCTGGCGCACGACGGTGATGCCGGGTTCGAGCATGTCGGCGAGCGGGAAGTCGTCGAAGCCGATGAGCGCGACGCGGTGTTGCAGGCCGCGGGCGCGCAGTACGCGCATGGCGCCGACCGTCACGAGGTTCTGGGCGGTGAACAGCGCGGACGGTGGCCGGTCGAGGTCGAGCACCGTCTTCGCGGCCGTTTCGGCGAGGTCGGCGCCGTGCAGGTCGGTGCGCACGAGCTCCTCGCGCAGGGTGAGGCCGGCCTGGGCGAGGCCCTCGAGGTAGCCGGTGTAGCGCTCCTGGCTGGTCCACAGGGTGCGGCGGTCGCCGAGGAACGCGATGTCGCGGTGGCCGAGCGCGGCGAGCTGCAGGACGGCCTCGCGGGAGCTGTCGCGGTTGGTGGTGGTGACGCAGTCGGTGCCGCCGAAGGTGGGCGGCCGGTCGACGAGCACCATCGGGGTGCCGCGTTCGCGTTCCTGCTGCAGGGCGTCCTGGTGGCCGCCGGCGGCCATGACGACGACGCCGTCGACGCGGCGGGCCGAGAGCGACACGAGCAGTTCGCCCTGCAGGGCGCGGTCGTCCTCACTGCTGCCGGCGAGCACGAGGACGCCGTTGTGACGGGCGCGGTCCTCGACCGCGCGCAGCAGGGCGGAGTCGAACGGGTTGGAGAGGTCCTCGAACAGCACACCGATGGTGGCGCTGCGGCGGTCGGAGCGGCGCAGGCTGCTGGCGGTGAGGTTGGGGCGGTAGCCCAGGGTGCGGGCGGCGGCGCGGACGCGGTCGACGACCTCCTGACCGGCTCCGGGCAGTCCGTTGATGACGCGCGAGACGGTCTTGGTGCTGACCTTCGCCAGCGCCGCGACGTCGCGCATCGTGGGTTCGCGTCTTGCTCCTGCTTGATCCATGTCCACCCACCCCGGGTAACGCTTGCGTAACAGCCGCTTGTCGCGTCTTCTCCTGGAAAGCTAGCGTCAACGATGACGTAAGGGAATCCCCGGTTTTGCCGCACCCGGTTCGAACGGGCCGGTCCGACCAGGGGCTTCCGCAGCACTTGGTTTGAGAATCCGCGTAGCCGCGCCCGTTTCACCACCCCTCGCTCCATGCGGCCGGTTACGTCAACGTTGACGTAGGAGGAGTCATGTCGCGCAGAGCGTTCGGGCTGACGGCGGCGGCGTTGCTGACGCTGGCCGCGGCGGCGTGTGGCAACGGCGGTTCGTCGGGCGGCGGCGCCACGCTGGTGGGCCTGGTGACCAAGACCGACACGAACCCGTTCTTCGTGAAGATGAAGGAGGGCGCGCAGCAGGCGGCGTCGTCGGCGGGCGCGACGGTGCAGTCGTTCGCGGGCAAGCAGGACGGTGACAACCAGACGCAGGTCGACGCGATCGAGAACCTGATCGCCTCGGGCGCGAAGGGCATCCTGATCACGCCGAGCGACTCGAAGGCGATCGTGCCGTCGGTGGACAAGGCGCGGGCGGCGGGGCTGCTGGTGATCGCGCTGGACACGCCGCTGGAGCCGGCGAGCGCGGCAGACGCCACGTTCGCGACCGACAACTACAAGGCCGGGTTGCTGATCGGGCAGTGGGCGAAGGCGAAGTTCGCCAAGGACGGCAAGCAGGCCAAGATCGCGCTGCTGGACCTCAACCCGAACCAGGTGTCGGTGGACGTGCAGCGCGACCAGGGGTTCCTGGAGGGCTTCGGCGTCGACGTGAAGGACAAGAACAAGATCGGTGACGAGGCCGATCCGCGGATCGTGGGCCACGACGTGACCAACGGCGACCCCGCGGGTGGCCGCACGGCGATGGAGAACCTGCTGCAGAAGGACCCCGGCGTCAACCTGGTCTACACGATCAACGAACCCGCGGCGGCCGGCGCGTACGAGGCGTTGAAGGCGGTGGGCAAGGAGAAGGACGTCGTGATCGTCTCGGTCGACGGCGGCTGTCCCGGCGTGAACAACGTCAAGGCCGGGGTGATCGGGGCGACCTCGCAGCAGTACCCGCTGAAGATGGCGCAGCTGGGTGTGGAGGCGGTGGCGAAGTTCGCCAAGGACGGCTCCAAGCCGCAGAACACCGACACGGGCGTCACGCTGATCACCGACCAGCCGGCCGACGGGGTGGAGTCCAAGGACTCGGCGTTCGGCCTGCAGAACTGCTGGGGCTGATCGATGTCAGTCGTGGTGGAGGAGCGGGATCGGTCGCTGCTGACGCGCGTGCAGCACCTGTTGCACGCGCAGGCCACGATCGGACCGGCGGTGGTGCTGCTGGTGTCGGTGATCGTGTTCGCGTTGTTGTCGGACCGGTTCCTGACCCCGGGCAACATCTCGCTGATCCTGCAGCAGGTCGCGGTGGTGGGCACGCTCGCCGTCGGGCAGACCATCGTGATCCTGACGGCCGGTATCGACCTGTCGTGCGGCGCGATCATGGTGCTGACGTCGATCGTGATGGCCAAGGTGGCGGCGGAGACCGGGCTGCCGGGGCTGCCGGCGTTGCTGCTCGGGTTCCTGGTCGGCACGGTGTGCGGGCTGCTCAACGGGTTGCTGGTGACGCGGCTGAAGCTGCCGCCGTTCATCGTCACGCTGGGCTCGTTGAACGTGTTCTTCGCGCTGAACCTCTGGTACTCCCACAGTGCCACGATCCGCGGCACGGACATGCCGTCGCTGCTGCTGTTCACCGGGCAGACGTTCACGATCGGCGGCACGCGCATCACCTACGGCTCGATCATGCTGGTGCTGCTGGTGGCGGCGATGGCGTTCGTGCTGAAGAACACCGCGTGGGGCCGGCACGTCTACTCCACGGGTGACGACCTGGAGGCCTCGCGCCTGTCGGGCATCCGCACCGCGCGGGTGCTGCTGTCGGTGTACGCGACGGCGGGCCTGATCTACGCGGTGGCCGCGTGGACGCTGATCGGCCGGATCGCGTCGGCGTCACCGCAGGCGGGACAGACCGACAACCTCGACTCGATCACCGCCGTGGTGATCGGCGGGACGTCGCTGTTCGGTGGCCGCGGCGCGGTGGTGGGCTCGCTCATCGGCGCGCTGATCGTCGGCGTGTTCCGCAACGGCCTGGCGCTCGCGGGTGTCGACGTGCTGTGGCAGACGATGGCGGTGGGTGTGCTGATCATCGTCGCGGTGTCGCTGGACCAGTGGATCAGGAAGGTGAAGGCATGACCACGCCGGTGCTGCAGGCCCGTGGCCTGGTCAAGCGGTACGGGAAGGTGACCGCGCTGGCGGGCGCGGACCTGGAGCTGCTGCCCGGCGAGATCCTCGCGGTGATCGGCGACAACGGCGCGGGGAAGTCGTCGCTGATCAAGGCCCTGTCCGGGGCGGTGATCCCGGACGAGGGCGAGATCGAGGTCGACGGTGCGCCGGTGTCGTTCTCGACGCCGATCGACGCGCGCCGGGCCGGCATCGAGACGGTGCACCAGTCGCTGGCGGTGGCGCCGTCGCTCGACATCGCGGCGAACCTGTTCCTGGGCCGGGAACGACGCCGTCCCGGTGTGCTGGGGTCGGTGTTCCGGATGCTGGATCGTCAGGGCATGCGGGAGGAGGCCCGCCGTCAGCTCGACGCGCTGGGGATCATGACGATCCAGAACCCCGGCCAGGCGGTGGAGACCCTGTCCGGCGGCCAGCGCCAGGCCGTGGCGGTGGCGCGAGCGGCGGCGTTCGGCAGCCGGGTCGTGATCATGGACGAGCCGACCGCCGCGCTGGGTGTGCGGGAGTCGCGTGCCGTGCTGGACCTGATCCTGCAGGTCCGCGACCGCGGTCTGCCGGTGATCCTGATCAGCCACAACATGCCGCACGTGTTCGAGGTGGCCGACCGCATCCACATCCAGCGGCTCGGCCGGCGCAAGGCGGTGGTGGATCCGAAGTCGGTGTCGATGTCGGACGCGGTGGCGATCATGACCGGCGCCATGGAGCCGCCTGGCTGACCCCGGACGGGTTGTCGATCACGTACCGCCACCGGCGTCCGCTCCCCCGCGGGCGACGCCGGTGGCGGTTCTTTTGCGTCTCCGATGGTCCAGTCGACGATGAGGCCTGTCGGCGTTCAGCGGTGCCAGTGCTTTCCGTGCTCGGTGCAGACCCGGCCGGTGCCGTCGCAGGTGGTGCAGTCGCCGAACGTGAACTGGATGCTTCCTCTTCCCTTGCACGTGTCGCATTCGACGGTTCTGCGGTGGCAACGCGTGCATTCGTTGCTGCTCATGGGACACCTCTCAGCCTTCGTCGGGGATGTTTCAGCCCCCATGTCGGCCGATGGTGCCCAGGTGTTTCTCAGCGCGTTTTTGTGGACGTTTTTCTGGACACCGTTACAGCGGCACGGCGTCCAGCGCTTTGCCGTCGTGTTCGTAGACGTGCCGGGGTCGCACGTCGATGGCCAGGCCGAGGTCGAGGAACCGCTGGTTGGCGGCTTGCCGGGCGGCGCCGACTGCGGACTGCCCGGTGGAGGTGGCTCTGTCCGCGATCAGCGGCCGGTGGGCGACGCTGGTGCTGCGCGACCTGATGCCAGGGCCGCGATCGTTCTCGCAGTTGCGCGCGGGGCTGCCGACGTTGAGCGCGAAGGTGCTGACCGAACGGCTGGAAGGTTTGGTGGCGCGCGGGTTGGTGTCGTGCTCCCGCTCCCCCGGTTTCCCGGTGCGGACGTCGTACGCGCTGACCCCGGCGGGGTTTGTTGCTGCGGCCGTTGCAGGAACAGCTCTACCGGACGGGTGAGGCGCTATTGGGCAAGGTCGCGGATGACTGATTCCAGGGGCGCGAGGACGTTGCGGGAGGCCATGAGCTCCTCGGAGATCAGCACTCGATCGTGTGAGAGCCGGCGCCAGAACTGTCCTTCGACCGGGAGCTGGACGATGTCGAGCTTGAAGATCGGCCGGCGCCCCAGTTCGTGTTCGAGCTCGACGACCAGCTCGTGCACCAGGGCGGAGAACGTGACGCTGAGGCGGTCCCGTGCGCGGGTGGCTTCCGGTGTCGTCGGGTCGACCCAGCGCCGGTAGGCCTCGCGCAGCCCGTCGGGCAGGCCGACCGGCTCGCGGCCGGCGCCCTGCGCGGAGGTCTCGAGCCACCAGCGGTCCCAGTTCTGCGGGAACTCCGGCGGCAGCAGGACGCCGGTCAGCCGCGAGACCTGTGGGGTCAGGCGTGGGATCGAGTCCGCGGCCGGGGTGCTGATGCCGAGCGAGTCACGCACGAACAGGGCGAACGTGCCGTCGTCGCCGCTTGAGATCACCCATGTGGAATCCCCCCGGAAGTTCATGCTCCACCGTATCGGGTTCCCGTCTTCGGCGGTGCTGGTCAGCCGATCGCACGCCGCTCGGCGTTGCGGGCTTCCAGCTGGGCGAACCAGCGCTGTCCCGGTGCGCCGCAGGTGTCGCGGATTTCGTGCTTGAGCTCGTGCGTGTTGGCGTTGAGGAACTGGACCCTGCCGAGTCCGGTGTTGACCTCCACCCGCAGCTGGTTGCGCCCCCAGGCCAGATGTCCCGCGAGTCCCCGTGCCTCGGCGCGGCCCCGCCGGGCCCGCTGTTCCATGTGGGACACCGTGTCCAACGAGGCCCGGGCCGAGGTGTAGACGGCGTGGACGCTGTCGGCGCAGAGCAACGACTCGACGTGGCAGACCCGCAGCCGGCGAAACTCCACGTCGGACCGAACCGGCCTGGTCCATCCGGCCTCCGGGTGCCACATCCGGCCCGCCGCCTGCGGAGGCGGTGACCAGGCGCGGAGCTCCGCCAGGCGGGCCTGCACCTGCAGGACCTGCTGGTGCATCCGCTCATTGGCGGCGCGAACCTGGTGCAGTGTGCGGTCGACCTCCGCGACGGTGTGCTGGATCTCCGCGACGGTGATGGGGTCCGGCCGCGGCCGCCGGTCCCACACCCAGATCGCCAGCAGCATCGCGCCGCCGAACACCCCGGTGGTGAAGGCGACGGGCAGGTCGGCGCCGGTCTGCCCGGTAGCGGTGGACATCACGAACGCGAGAACGTTCAGAACGCCGAGCAGCACCGCGCCCAGGTTGAACGTCCACGCCCATCGGTTCACCTGCGGTTCGGTGCGCACCCGGCCGTTCTTGCTCAGGACGAGCCGGACCAGGCCGGTGGCCAGGGGCAGCGACAACGCCGCGAACGCCAGCCACTGGGGCAGGACGTCCAGCGAGCCGGCGATCACGGTGCGCGCCGCCATCGCCGGTGCCAGCAGGATCGTCATCAGGAACGAGATCAGCGACATCCCGAGGCAGGACGCGAACAGTGCGAGCGCACAGCCGCCGTAGCCCTTGGTGCTGTCAGACATGGCCGGTTCATCACACCCGCCAGACCGAACGTTACAGCCCGAACGAATGCGCTGTACGACCGCGCTTTGTGGACATTTTTCTGGACACCATTACAGCGGCACGGCGTCCAGTGCTTTGTAGATGCGTTTGTCGCTGACCGTGTAGCGCGTCCCGATGGTCTGTGCGAAATAGGACAGCCGCAGTTCTTCGATCATCCAGCGGATCTCGTCGAGCTCGGGCGAGGGTTCGTCGGCCGGGGTCTGCGCGCGCAGTTCCCGGTATTCGGCGTGGACCTGGTGGACCTTGTCGGTCCAGTCGAGGTCGCGGCGCGGGTTCTCGGGCAGTTTCTCGACGCGCCGGGAGATGCCTTTGAGGTAGCGCACGAGGTCGGGCAGCCGGTCGTAGCCGGTGTGGGTGACGAATCCCTTGTACACCAGCGAGTTGAGCTGGCCGCGGATGTCGTTGACCGAGTCGGGCGCGCCTTTGAGGGTGGTGAGTTTCAGTTCGGCTTCGTGGGCGGCCTCGAGGACCTTGCGCACCTCCTGGACGACGACCCAGGTGGTGTCGTTGATCGCCGCCTGCACCTTCTTCTGTTGTGCGGCGAAGGATTTGGCGTCCCACGCGGGTTCGCCCATGAGCCGGTCGACGGCGGCCATGATGCAGTCGGACAGCAGCGCCGCGACGCCGCCGTGCGGGTTGCGGGTCAGGGCGAGCTTGGCGGAGTTGTCGAGGTGGCGTTGCAGGTGCTTGACCGGTGAGTTGATGCCCAGCAGCAACAGTCGGCGCACGCCGCGGCGGTGGGCGTAGCTCTGCCGGCCGGGGGTGTCGAGGACCTTGATCGCGACCGCGGAGCCGTGGTCGACGAGCGAGGGGTAGGCGGTGACGGTGATGCCGGACTGCCGTTGCTCGATGGTTCTCGGCAGGGCGTCGAAGTCCCAGGTGGTGAGCCCGGTGCGTTCGAGGTGGCCGGCGGCCTGGCTGAGCGATTCGCGGACCTCGTCGCGCAGTTTCTCCTTGAGCGCGGCGATGTCCTTGCCCTCGGCCAGGGTGCGGTTCTGCTCGTCGACGACCTGGAAGGTGAGCTTGAGGTGGTCGGGGACGGCGTCGAACTGCCAGTCCTCGCGTTGCACGGTGACGCCGGTCAACGCTTTGAGCTCGCGTTCGACGCCGTTGAGCAGGCTGGTCTCCGCGGGCTTGATGCGGGCCAGGACGGCGGTGGCGACGTCGGGGACGGGCACGAAGTTGCGGCGGATCTGCTTGGGCAGCGACCGGATCAGCGCGACGACGAGTTCGTGGCGCAGGCCGGGGATCTGCCAGGAGAACGCGTCGTCGTCCAGCGTGGTGAGCGCGGGCAGCGGCAGTTGGACGGTGATGCCGTCGTTCTTGGTGCCGGGCTCGAACTGGTAGCTCAACGGCAGCGTGAGCTCGCCCTGGCGCCACTGGTCGGGGTAGGCGTCGGGGCTGACGTCGGCCCGGTCGTTGACCAGCATCTCCTTGGTGAAGGTCAGGAGGTTCTTGTCCTTCTGCTTCTTCCACCACGAGTCGAAGTGCCGCGCGGAGACGACCTCGGCGGGGACGCGCTGGTCGTAGAACTCGTAGAGCGTCTCCTCGTCTACGACGATGTCGCGGCGCCGGGCCCGGTTCTCCAGTTCCTCGACCTCGTCGAGCAGGGCGCGGTTGGTGTGGAAGAACCGGTGGTGGGTGGTCCACTCCCCCTGCACGAGCGCGTGGCGCAGGAACAGCTCACGGCTCAGTTCGGGGTCGATGCGGCCGTAGTTGACCTTGCGGCCGGCGACGATCGGCACGCCGTAGAGCGTGACCTTCTCCAGTGCGACGACGCTGCCGCGTTTGGTCTCCCAGTGCGGTTCGGAGTACTGGCGTTTGACGACGTGTTCGCCGAGACGTTCGGCCCATTCGGGTTCGATCTTGGCGACGATGCGGCCCCACAGGCGGCTGGTCTCGACGAGTTCGGCGGCCATCACCCACTGCGGTGGTTTCTTCGCGAGCGCCGAGCCGGGGAAGATCGCGAACTTGGCGTTGCGGGCACCGAGGAACTCGGTGAGGGGGCGGCGTTTCTCGCCCGGTGCCTGTTTCTTGAGGACGTCCTGGACGCCGATGTGGCTGAGCAGCCCGGACAGCAGCGCGATGTGGACGTTGCGGGGGTCGCCGGGCTGGTCGTTGAGGTTCATGCCGATCTGCTTGGCGACCTGCCGCAGCTGCAGGTAGATGTCCTGCCATTCGCGCACGCGCAGGTAGTTGAGGAACTCGTTCTTGCACAGTTTGCGGAACTGGTTGCCGCTCAGTGCTTTCTGCTGTTCCTTGAGGTACTGCCAGAGGTTCAGGAAGGTGACGAAGTCGGATTCCTTGTCGACGAACCTCGCGTGCTGCTGGGTGGCGGCTTCCTGATGGTCGGCGGGCCGCTCGCGGGGGTCCTGGATGGACAGTGCCGCGGTGATGATCATGACTTCTTTGAGGCAGCCGGTGGTGTCGGCTTCGAGCACCATGCGGCCCAGGCGCGGGTCGACGGGCAGCTGGGCGAGCTTGCGGCCGGTCGGGGTGAGCGTCTTCTCGGCGGCGTTGATGGCGCCGAGTTCCTGCAGCAGGCCGATGCCGTCGTTGATGTTGCGCGAGTCCGGCGGGTCGATGAACGGGAACTTCGCGACGTCGCCGAGGCCGATGGCGGTCATCTGCAGGATGACGCTGGCGAGGTTGGTGCGCAGGATCTCCGCGTCGGTGAACTCGGGCCGTGCCTCGAAGTCCTCTTCGGAGTACAGGCGGATGCAGATGCCTTCGCTGACGCGGCCGCAGCGGCCCTTGCGCTGGTTCGCCGACGCCTGCGAGATCGGTTCGATGGGCAGCCGCTGGACCTTGAGGCGGTGGCTGTAGCGGGAGATGCGGGCGTTGCCGGGGTCGATGACGTACTTGATGCCCGGCACGGTGAGGCTGGTCTCGGCGACGTTGGTGGCGAGCACGACGCGGCGGCCGGTGTGGCGCTGGAAGACGCGGTGCTGCTCGCCGACGCTGAGCCTGGCGTAGAGCGGGAGGATCTCGGTGTTGCGGAGGTCCTCCTGTTTGAGGGCGTCGGCGGTGTCGCGGATCTCGCGTTCGCCGGACAGGAACACCAGGACGTCGCCGGGGCCTTCCGCCTGCAGTTCGTGGACGGCGTTGATGATGCCCTGGGTCTGGTCGTCGTCCTCGTCGAGCGGCCGGTAGCGGGTCTCGACGGGGTAGGTGCGGCCGGAGACCTCGATGATCGGGGCGTTCTCGAAGTGCTGGCTGAACCGCTGCGGGTCGATCGTCGCGGACGTGATCACGATCTTGAGGTCCGGGCGGCGCGGCAGCAGTTGTTTGAGGTAGCCGAGCAGGAAGTCGACGTTGAGGCTGCGTTCGTGGGCCTCGTCGATGATGATCGTGTCGTAGCGGGACAGGGTCCGGTCGGTCTGGATCTCGGCGAGCAGGATGCCGTCGGTCATGAGCTTGACCAGGGTGTCCTCGCCGGACTGGTCGGTGAACCGGACCTTGTAGCCGACGGTGTCACCGAGTTTGGTGTTGAGCTCCTCGGCGACGCGTTCGGCGACGGTGCGGGCGGCGATGCGCCGGGGCTGGGTGTGGCCGATCTGGCCGATGACGCCGCGGCCGAGTTCCAGGCAGATCTTGGGCAGCTGGGTGGTCTTGCCGGACCCGGTCTCGCCGGCGACGATCACGACCTGGTGGTTCGCGATCAGCTCTTTGATGTCGTCCTTGTGCTGGCTGACCGGCAGTTCTTCGGGATAGGTGATCTTGGGGACGGACTCCCTGCGCAGCGCGACCTTGAGCGCGGCCTCGTCGATCTGGGCGGCGATCTCCTCGGTGATCTTCTTGCGGGCCAGCGGGTCCTTGACCCGGCGTACGCCGTCGAGGCGCCTGGCGAGCCGGCGTTGATCACGCGGCATGAGCTCGGGCAGGCGTTTGTGCAGTTCAGCGAGCGGGGTGTCCATTTGGGCTCAAGGATAGTCAGGACGTTCAAATCGTTCGCGCCAATAACTGTCGGACCCGGCCGCTAGCGTTGCCGCCATGGACGCTGGGGGCTTCTGGAGACTGGTCGATCATGCTCGTGAGCAGGCGGTTGACCTCGATGATCGGCGGGCGTGGCTGTCCGGGCGGCTGGCGTTGCTGCCGGCTGGTGAGATCGCCGACTTCGCGGTGCGGCTGGACGAGCAGCGGCGGCGGGTGGACACGTGGGCGCACTGGCAGGCGGCGACGCTGATCTGTCACGGCCTGTGCGGGATGGACTCGTTCTTCTACTTCCAGGCGTGGCTGATCGGTCAGGGCCGGGAGGTGTTCGAGTCGGTCGTGCTGTCGCCGGACGCGCTGGCCTCTCTGCCGCGGGTGCGGCGGCTGGCGTCGCTGGGGTCGGTGGACGGCTGGGCGGATGACGACTGGCCGGACTGGGAGGCGCTGTACCGGGTGGCGGACGCGGCCTACGAGGCGGTGTTCTCCGGTGAGCTGGACGAGGTGCTGGCGTCGCGGGGGCAGACGCGGGCGTTCGACGTGTCGCCGGGCGGTGAGGACGTGCAGCTGGAGGATCCGGCCGACATCGCGCGCCGGGTTCCGCGGCTGTGGGCGTTGTTCGGGAATGCGGCGTGATCGGTCCTCCGATCGGCGCACTCCAATAATTGTCGGACCTTCTCGATAGCGTTCTGGGCATGGATCTCGACGTCTTCTGGGACCTGCTCGACGAGTCCGCGTACGCCACCTCTGAACAGGGTGAACGGTCGGCGTGGCTGACGTCTCGGCTGGCTTTGCTGCTGCCTGGTGACATTGTTGGTTTCGAGGTCTTGCTGAGCGCGTCACGTGGCCGGGTGAACACGTTCTCACACTGGCACGCGGCTTATGTTCTGTGTGATGGATTGTGTTCGTCCGAGCAATTCTTCGCGTTCCAGTCGTGGTTGGTCGGGCTGGGCCGCGGGGTGCTGGGGTCGGTGGCGTCGTGCCCGGACGCGCTGGCCGACGTGCCGGCGGTGCGGACGTTGCTGGCGGTCGGGGCGGAGTCGTGGCCGGACGCGGCGTGGCCGTTGTGGCAGGGGCTGCACCGGGCGCCGCGGGAGGCGTTCTTCGCGGCGACGGGCCGGTCGCTGGACAACGCGCTGGCGATCCTGGGGTGCGTGCCGGTGACGGACGCGGGCCCGTTCTCGGGTCCGGTGTGGGATCTGGACTCGCCGGTGGAGGCGGCGGTGCGGCTGCCGCGGCTGTGGGAGCTGTCGGGAGGGCAGGAGAAGGCGGCCTGACCTGCGCCGATCGCCGGGCGTCAAAAATTGTCAGACCCCCTCGCTAGCGTGCTCGGCATGGACCTGAACGCGTTCTGGGCCCTGGTCGAGAGGTCGTCCGCGCAGACCTCCGGCCAGGACGAACGGCTGGAGTGGCTGACGGCCGCCCTGTCCGGCGCGGACGCGTGCGAGTTCGCGCTGCGGCTGGACGAGGTGCGGCGGCGGGTGGACACGTGGGCGCATTGGCACGCGGCCGACGTGATCTGCGGCGGTCTGTGCTCGGACGACGGGTTCTTCTACTTCCAGTCGTGGTTGGTCGGGCTGGGCAGGGAGGTGTTCGAGGCGGTGGAGTCGTCGCCGGACGCGTTGGCGGACCTGCCGCACCTCCGGTTGCTGGCCTCGCGTGGTGGCGTGCACGCGTGGGCGGATGACGAGTGGCCGGACTGGGAGGGCCTCGACTACGTGGCGGCCGAGGCGTTCGACGGTGATCTGCAGGCGGTGCTCGCGTCGCGTGGCGTGGAGTTGCTGACGTCGCCGGCCCCGTCCGGTGAGCAGTGGGATTTCGCGGATCCGGCGGAGGTCGCGGCGCGGATTCCGAGGTTGGGCGCGTTGTTCGGGAAGGTGGCGTGATGGACGTCCCGGTGGATGTCGCGGTCGATGTGGTGGTGTGGCGGGCTCCTGGGCCCGCGTCGTTCGCGGAGGCGGCGGCGCGTTATGCGGAGTTGCGGTCCTCGCCGCTGGGCGCGTTCGACACGGCGGTGGCGGCGTTCGTGCGCGAGTTACGTCAGACCTCGCCGGATCCCGCTTCGCCGGTGTCGTGGAACGAGGCGCTGACAGTGGGCACGGACGCGGTGATCGTGCATGTGGTGTGGCCGGGTCAGCGGCAGGTGCTCGACCTGGTGGCGTTGCTGGCGGCGCGGCACGGTCTGGTGTGTTACGAGCCGGCTCGCCAGGTGGCGATGTCCTGACGCAGCGCGGTCTTCGTGGCGGCGGGTGCGAAGGAGGCGTCGACGGCGTTGGTGGCGATCGCCGCGAGGGTGTCGTCGTCGAAGCCGAGTTCGTCGCGCAGTGCCTGGTACTCGTCGGTGAGCGTGGTGCCGGTCGAGGAGGGGATGTCGGTGCTGAGCGTGACGGCCAGCCCGGCGTTGATGAGGTGTGGCAGCGGATGAGAGGAGAGTGATTCGACCAGTCCCAACGCGACGTTGGACGACGGACACGCTTCGAGCGGAATGGCGCGGTCCCGCAGCAGCGCGACGACCTCCGGGTCCTCGAGTGCGCGGAACCCGTGCCCGATCCGGTCGGCGAGCCCGACGGTCACGGCTTCGGCGACACTCGGCGCCCCGCAGCACTCCCCCGCGTGGTGCACGAGCCCGATCCCGGCTTCTCGCGCGGCCCGGAACACAGCGGCGAACGGCGTCAGCGGGTAGTCCTCCGCGCCCGCCATCCCGATCGCCACGACCTGTGGGTGCACGGTCGCGAGCCGAAGCGAGGCCTTGAGCCGTTCGACCGACCGCTTCCTCGGGTGGTCCACGATCACACGGCATTCGATGCCGTGGGCGGCCTGTCCTGCGGCGAGCCCGGACAACACCGCCTCGAGCGGCATGTCCGGATCCCCGAGCCGTTCTCCGTGCGCTGCCGCGGTGAACGTGACCTCGGCGTACCGGGTCCCCTGCGCTGCTTCCTCGGCGCAGAACTCGTACGCGATCCGGTGAAAGTCCTCGGCTCGCCGCAGGCAGTCCCGCACCGCCCCGTTGTGCGCGGCGAACTGCGCGAAGTCGTCGAACGGCCCGGTCCGCGCCGCCACGTCGATCCCGTGGTGGCCGGCCAGTTCGGCGAGGGTGTCCGCTCGCACGGTGCTTTCCAGGTGCACGTGCAGGTGGGCTTTGGGCAACGTCGCAAGATCGCGCATGTGCGGCGACGCTACCCAGCGCCGCCGCACATGCGCGCGGGAATTTCGGCCGGCCGCACAAGCGAGCCGCCTCTGTGGGCAACCGCCACCAAGTGTCGGGCCGGGTAGAACGCGGTGCCCCGGCTGAGGAAGCAAGCTGTGGCTTCTCGTCCGCCACCAGGTGCTGACCGCATCGAAGTGCCCTGCTGTTGCCGACGCGGTGCCAGGCCGTGTGAGCGCCCTGCTGCCGGCTTGCGGCTGCGCCGAACCACGGCACTGCAGACGCAGGCAGCACACCACGCATGTTCGCCGGGCCGCCGCGTGCGGGCCGCGTTGTCCACGGAGAGAGGCTCACCCGCCGCTATCCACACCACAGCCGTGCCCCACCACCGCCGCACCCTTGCCGCCTGCACCCGAACGCGGCGTTACCCGGCGAGGAACCGGACCGCGCTGTCCACCTCGGACTCGGGCACCTCCCCGTGTCCGCCGGGGTTGGCGTGCAACGTCTTCCGCCGTGACCCGAAGGCGTCGAACAACGCCAGCCCAGCGTCACGGGCGACCAGCTGGTCGTCCCACTGCAGCAGGAACCGCAGAGGCACCGTCACCTGCGCGGCGGCCTGCACGAGGTTCGGTGACGCCCCGACGAGTCCGAACACCGCCGCGCGCACTCTGGGTTCGGCGGCCACGAGCGGGATGCCGATGGCGCCGCCCATCGACATGCCCCAGAACCCGACGCCGTTGTCGCCGTCGATGTCGGGCAGGTCGAGCAGCGCGTCGAGCACGGAGCGCCATTCGGGGACAGCCTGTGCGGCCAGCACGGCGTTGTACTCGGCGAGCAAGACGGCGGCGTCTTGACCAGTGGCGATGCGGGCCCTGATCTCGGCGATGAAGCGTTCGTCCTGTGGGGATCGCGGGCGGTCGCCGTGTCCTGGGGTGTCGAGGGTGACGACCGCCAGGCCGGCGGCGACGCAGCGGGCGGCGTGGGCGATCGTTCTGGGGGCTCGTTTGTGCTGGCCGCCGCCGTGTGCGCCCAGGACGAGTGGCGCGGGGTGGCCGGGGGTCCACAGGACGCCGGGGACGCCGTCGTGGACGAAGTCGCGTGCCGTGCTGCCGCCGGTGGTCGACGTGGCGAGAAAGCGCATGGTGGTTCGCCTTTCGGGATGGCTTCTGGAGCGCTCCCCGTGGCGACGCGCGCGTCAGGCCGTGCGGGAGGAGGAGCGCCCATCTGGGTTCACCGCGTTGATGGGTCTCACCTCCTCTGGCCGATCGCGTGCGGCGACCCTACCAAGTGGTGATCACCAGAGGTCACCGGAATTCGCCGCGACAGGGGATGTGTGCCGCTACTAGGTTGCGGTGTCATGCCTGATGTTGTGCAGACGCGCCACGGCGCCACGGTCCTGATGTGCGCGCCGGACGGGGCGCCGATCACCGACGAGCGGTCCGCTGTGGATCTGATCGGCACGTTGTGGGGGCAGGACGTGCAGTGGCTGGTGCTGCCGGTGGCGCGGTTGAGCGAGGACTTCTTCGTGTTGCGCACGCGGGTTGCGGGCGCGGTGGTGCAGAAGCTGCAGCAGTACGGGTTCCGCGTGGCGGTGGTCGGGGACATCACCGCGCACGTGGAGGCGAGCACGGCGTTGCGGGACTTCGTGTACGAGTCGAACAAGGGGCGGCAGCTGTGGTTCGTCGCGGACGAGGCCGAGCTCGACGCCCGGTTGAGTGCGGCCGCCTGACACCTATTGCAACTCAGTTGCAACAGCTAGGCTCGTGGGATGGACATCCGCCGTTCGCTGTCGAACCATTCCAGCTCCCGCCGGTCACCACACGAGGTGCTGCGCCGGCTCGCGCAGCGGATCACGCCGGACACGCGGCCGGAGGATCCGGTGCGGGAGCTGGAGGAACGGGTCGCTGCTGTGCTGGGCAAGCAGCGCGCGTTGTTCTTCCCGTCGGGGATCATGGCGCAGCAGTCGGCGTTGCGCGTGCATGCCGAGCGGACGGGCCGGCGTGCGTTCGCGGGGCATCCGCAGACGCACATGCACGTGTGGGAGAACCAGGGTTACAACGCGGTGCACGGCTTGAGATTCCATCCGGCCGGTGACCGCCACGCGCTGCTCACCCTCGACGACCTGAAGGCCGTCGGTGAACCGCTCGCTGCGGTCGTGATCGAGCTGCCGCAGCGCGACATCGGCGGGCAGCTGCCGGCGTTCGAGGACCTCGAAGCGCAAACCCGCTGGGCTCGGGACAACGGCGCGGCCGCGCACTGCGACGGCGCGCGGCTCTGGGAGGCGCAGACCGGCTACGACGCGACGTTCTCCGAGATCGCGGCTCTGTTCGACACGGTGTACGTGTCGCTCTACAAAGGACTCGACGGGGTCAGGGGCGCGGTGCTCGCCGGTGACGCGGAGACGATCGAGCACGCGGCGGTGTGGCGGCGCCGGTTGGGCGGGGCGATCGTGGACGCGTGGCCGCTGGCGGCGATCGCGTTGATGGGCATGGACGAGAACCTGCCGAGGATGGCGGAGTTCAAGGCCCACGCGCAGGCGCTGGCCAAGGCGATCAACGACGACGGGTTCGCGCACACCACGCCGGAGGTGCCGGTCACGCCGATCTTCCACGTCCAGCTGCCGATGTCACGGGAGCAGGCGCAGCGGGCGGCGCAGAACCTGCTGGAGGACACGGGGATCAAGCTGTTCCTGTACACGCGGTCGAATCCGGATCCGCGGCGGTGCACCTTCGAGGTGAGTGTCGGACCGAGCGGGCTGGAGTTCGCGCCGCGGGAAGTCGCGGAGTTGATCAAAGGGCTACCATCGCGGGTGTGAGCCTGCCCGAACCCGTCCAGCACGCGCTGGTCAGGGTGTCGCACTCGGTGCTGATCGACGTCGACGCGCTCGCGAGGGTGCGGGAGCGGTTCGACGACGAGCAGGCGGCGTCGTTGAGCCGTTACCTGCGCAGTGCGCAGTCGCCGAACACGGTGCGGGCGTACCGGTCGGACTGGATCGC
Organism: Lentzea kentuckyensis; assembly: GCF_002150765.1. Lineage (GTDB taxonomy): Bacteria > Actinomycetota > Actinomycetes > Mycobacteriales > Pseudonocardiaceae > Lentzea > Lentzea kentuckyensis. The sequence goes on along the minus strand of NZ_MUYM01000037.1, from coordinate 24,999 downwards.
GTGGGCGGGCTGGTGCCAGGCCGAGGGACGGCAGGCGTTGCCGGCCGATCCGCTGGACGTGGCGGTGTATCTGGCGGCCGCGGCGGACACGGTCAGGCCGGACGGGTCGCCCGCGTTCGGGGCGTCGACGCTGGAGCGCAAGTCGGCGGCGATCTCGGCGGTGCACGCGGCGAACGGGTTGCCGAGTCCGACGCGCAGTGACGTGGTGCGGCTGACGTTGCGGGGCGTCCGCCGCAGCCGCAAGTCGCAGCCCAGGCGCAAACGGCCGGTGCTGCTCGACACGTTGGAAGCGTTGCTGAACGAACGGCCGGTGGACGGTCCGGCGCGCGCGAGGGACGCCCTGCTGCTGTTGGTGGGGTTCGCCGGTGCGTTGCGGCGCAGTGAGCTGGCGCAGATCGAGTTCGAGGACGTGAGCGTGGATGTGGATCCGCGCACGCACGAGCCGTTGTTGCTGATCCGGCTGGGGACGACGAAGACGGATCAGACGGGCAAGCACCAGCAGTCGGTGGTGTTGCCGCGCGGGAGTCGCCGGCCGACGTGTCCGGTGTGCGCGTTCGCGGACTGGGCGGACGTGCTGGACGGCAGGGAGATCGCCGAGACCGGTCTGCACCGCTGCCACGGCTTCGAGCCCACCCGGCGCACGGGCGCGGTGTTCCCGGTGATCAACCGGCACGGCGGCGTCGGGGTGAAGGCGATGTCGGGGCGCGCGGTGGCGGAGCTGGTGAAGCGGTACGCGGTCAGGGCGGGGCTGGATCCGGCGTTGTTCGGCGGGCATTCGCTGCGGGCGGGGTTCGCGACGCAGGCGGCGCTGGGCGGGGCGAGCGACCGGGAGATCATGCGGCAGGGCCGGTGGACGAACCCGCGGACGGTGCACCGCTACATCCGGACCGCGAACCCGCTGGAGGACAACGCCGTGACCCGCCTTGGCCTGTGAATTTGTGACCCAGGTCTCAGGCCGGGCGGTTAACTGTAAACAAGATCCCCTCCGGTAGGGCTGCACCAACCGGAGTAGCTGACTGGGCCGTAAGCACGGTCGGCACCGAACGTTTCCGCTGTGTTTCCACGGTGGTTGAGCTGCTCTTATGTTCCACCATTCGGGCAAATCCCGGTCTCCTGACCAGCGCTGCTGCGCGATTCGTGAAGCAATCTCGCGATTTGGGAGTGGCTGGTCGTATGCACTGAGAGCAATACGATCACCACGCCCGGTCATCGACGAGTGATCAACGATGGTCGGGATGTTCCACGGTGCTCGACCCGGCACCCCTGTAACGCCGGGGCGAGCGCTCCCTGCACCGGAACAAGGAGCGTCATGAAGCGCAAAACCCTGGGCATCACCACTGCCCTGATGTCCGCCGCGGCGTTGGCCGCGACGGGCACGCTCGGAGCCAGCGCTGCCGAGCAGGCGGGGACGATCTCCACCGCCCTCGGCCTGTCCGGCGGCGAGCAGCTCGTCCCGCGTGACGTCGTGCGCGACGCCGACGGCACCCACCACCTCCGGTTCGACCGCACCCTCAACGGCCTGAAGGTCATCGGCGGCGACCTCGTCGTCACGCAGAAAGCCGGCCAGATCACCGGCGTCACCAAGGCGAACGAGGCCGCCCTCGCAGGCCTCGACACCACGGCGCCCGTCACGGCCCGCTCCGACGCCAAGCTCGTCGTGTTCGCCTTCGACCACGCTCCCGTGCTGGCCTGGGAGACGGTCAAGCACAGCGTCAAGGACGACCAGACCCCCAGCGAGCTGCACACCTTCACCGACGCCAAGACCGGTGAGACGCTGCTGTCCTACGACGACATCCACGTCGCGGAGGGCACCGGCCAGTCCACCTTCAGCGGCACGGTCGACCTGAACACGACCCAGTCGGGCTCGACGTTCCAGCTCAAGGACCCCGCGCGCGGCAACCAGGCCGTCAACGACCTCAACAACAGCTCCGGCAACGGCACGCTGTTCACCGACGCCGACAACAAGTGGGGCAACGGCACCTACACCGACAAGGCGACCGCGGGCGTCGACGCCGCGTACGGCGCCGCCAAGACGTGGGACTACTACAAGAACATCCACGGCCGCAACGGCATCAAGAACAACGGCACGGGCGCGCTGAGCAAGGTCCACTACGGCAACAACTACAGCAACGCGTTCTGGAACGACTCCTGCTTCTGCATGACCTACGGCGACGGAGCCCAGAACCGCAACCCGCTGACCTCGATCGACGTCGCCGCGCACGAGATGTCGCACGGCGTCACCTCGGCCACCGCGGGCCTGGTCTACTCCGGCGAGTCCGGCGGCCTCAACGAGGCCACCAGCGACATCTTCGGCTCCACCACGGAGTTCTACGCCGCCAACACCGCCGACGCCGGCGACTACCTGATCGGCGAGAAGATCAACATCCGGGGCGACGGCAAGCCGCTGCGCTACATGGACAAGCCCTCCAAGGACGGCCGGAGCCTCGACTACTGGTCCTCCACCGCCGGCAACGTCGACGTGCACTACTCCTCGGGCATTGCCAACCACTTCTTCTACCTGCTGTCCGAGGGCAGCGGCCAGAAGACGATCAACGGCGTCGCCTACGACTCCCCCACCGTCGACAACCAGCCCGTCACCGGCATCGGCCGCGCCAAGGCCGAGAAGATCTGGTACCGCGCGCTCACCACGAAGTTCACCTCCAGCACCAAGTACGCCGCCGCCCGCACCGGCACCCTCGCCGCCGCGGCCGACCTCTACGGCGCCTCGTCGCCCGAGTACGCGGCGGTCAACCGGGCCTGGGCCGCGGTCAACGTCAAGTAGGAACGCGCCTCCCCGAGCGCCGGGGCCCGGACCGACCCCCTGCACGGTCCGGGCCCCGGCACACCCCTGCTAGGGCTCCAGGTCGGTCGACGCCAGGAACGACCCGTCCATGTAGAACGGCACGGACTGGTGCTCGTGCGTGATCAGCCACCGCCCGTCCCGCCGCCGCAACCCCACGGTGATCCGCGTCCACATCGAGAACCCGTCCGGATAGCCGACCGGCACAGCAGCCAGCCGCCGCAACCCGTGCACGAACGCGAGGTCACCGGACACCGCCACCGACAGGTCGCGGTGCTCGATCGTGATCGGCCCGTCGAACCCCGCCATCCACCCCGCGAGCGCCTCGGGGTCGCGGGCGTCCACACCGGTGTTGCGCAGCGGCGGGGCCAGCGTGAACGTCACCGCGTCCTCGGCGTACCCGGCCACGACCTGAGCCGGTGAGCGGTCCCGCATGCCCTCCACCAGCGACGTGAACACCGTGAGGATCTCGTCCTGCACCAGCGTCTGAGTCATCTCGGAAACCTCCATCAAGTCGGCTGACACACCGATGTCGAAGCACGGCCCGCGGTCTCGACATGGCGGTGAGAGGATTTTTCGAGGCGATGAGCGGAGGCCGGAACGGTGAAGTACCTGATCCTCATTTACAGCAACCCGAAGTCGCGGGCAGCGTGGGAGAAGCTGACCGACGAGCAGCAGATGCAGTTCGGCAAGGACCACTACGACCTCACCGACAGGCTGCGCGCGTCCGGGGAGCTGATCGTCAGCGAGGGCCTGCCCGGACCGGAGACCGGCAAGGGCGTGAGCATCCGCGACGGCGAGGTCGTGGTCACCGACGGGCCGTTCGCCGAGGCCAAGGAGTACCTCGCCGGCTTCTACCTGGTCGAGGCGGACTCGATCGACCAGGTCATCGCGCACGCGGCCACGCTGCCGGACGCGCACAACGACGGCATCGAGGTCAGGCCGGTCTGGGACATGTCGATGCTGGACGACATGTGAGGACCACGCCACGCACCGAGGACCTGCTGCGCGAACTGGCGCCGCAGGTCCTCGGCGTCCTCGTCCGACGCCACGGCCAGTTCGACGTCTGCGAGGACGCCGTCCAGGAGGCACTGCTCGGGGCGGCACAGCAGTGGCCACAGCAGGGGATCCCGGACAACCCCAAGGGCTGGCTCATCACCGCGGCGTCCAGGAGGTGGATCGAGCAGTACCGCTCCGAGACCGCGCGGCGCCAGCGCGAGGAGAAGACCGCGGCCCTCACCCCTCCCCCGGCGGATCCGGCGCCCGCGCAGGACGACACGCTCACAATCCTCGCCCTGTGCTGCCACGAGTCACTCACCACCGCGTCGCAGATCGCACTCACGCTCAGAGCCGTCGGCGGACTCACGACCGCGGAGATCGCACGGGCGTTCCTGGTACCGGAATCGACAGTGGCGCAACGGATCAGCCGCGCGAAACAGAAGATCAAAGGCGCGAAGTTCCGGCCACCGCGACAGCTGACCGCCGTGCTGCACGTGCTCTACCTGATCTTCACCGAGGGCTCGACCGCGAGCTCCGGCGACGACCTCGTCAGAGTCGATCTCACCGCCGAGGCGATCCGCCTGACCCGCCAGCTCCACCGCAGACGCCCCGACGACGGCGAGCTGAGCGGGCTGCTGGCGTTGATGCTGCTCACCGACGCCCGCCGCCCCGCCCGCACCGACGAGCAGGGCGCGCTGATCCCACTGGCCGAACAGGACCGCGGCAAGTGGGACCCGCAGGCCATCGCCGAGGGCACGGAACTCATCCAGAACGCCCTCAACACCGCGCAGATCGGGCCCTACCAGCTGCAGGCGGCCATCGCGGCCGTGCACGCCGAGGCCAAAACGGCACAGGACACCGACTGGCACGAGATTCTCGGCCTCTACGAACTGCTGACGGTCACCGCACCCGGCCCGATGGTGTCACTGAACCGGATCGTCGCCGTCGCGATGGTCCACGGCCCGCGACGAGCACTCGACGAACTGTCCACACTGGACCTCGACCACTACCGCGTGCACGCCGTGAAAGCGCATCTCCTCGACCTGCAAGGAGAACACGACCAGGCGAAAGCCGAATACGAGAAGGCAGCGAAACTGACCTTGAGCGTGCCGGAGCGGCGCTACCTCAGCTCCCGGTCGCGCCGCCCACGGTAGCGTCGGAGGACGGCTCCTCCTGCGGCGGCGCCTGAGGCACCACACCGGCCAGATCCCCGCCGTTGTCGTTGACCCGCAACACGAACGGCCGCGTCTGCGTGTACTGCACCACCGAGATCGAACACGGATCCACCACGATCCGCTGGAACCCGTCCAAGTGCACGCCGAGAGCATCGGCCAGCACCGCCTTGATCACATCGCCGTGCGAGCACAACACCCACACCGCACCCGGACCGTGCTCAGCGGTGATCCGCGCATCATGCGCACGCACAGCGGCAACAGCACGCGCCTGCACATGCGCAAGCCCCTCACCGTCAGGAAAAACGGCCGCAGACGGGTGCTGCTGCACCACCGCCCACAAAGGCTCGTTGAACAGATCCTTCAACGCCTTACCGGTCCACGCGCCGTAGTCCACTTCGGACACATCCGGCTCGGCGACGGCCTCCAGGGAACGGTCCGCCAGCAACGGCGCCAACGTCTCCTCACAACGCTGCAGCGGAGACGACACCACAGCACTGACCGGAATGTCCTTCAAGCGACCGACGAGCGCCGCGGCCTGCGCCTGCCCACGTTCGTCCAACCCCACACCCAGCGATCGCCCGGCGAGCACACCGGAACCGTTGGCAGTGGAACGAGCATGTCGAAGCAGAATCACGGTGGCCACGGCCTCCACCTTAGATCGGCTGCAGCAACCCCATCGACAGCAGCCCCATCAGCACCAGGCCCAGCATCAGCCGATACCACACGAACGCCGAGTAGGAGTGCTTCGAAACGTACTTGAGCAGCCACGCGATCGTCGCGTAGCCGACGACGAACGCGAGGATCGTCGCCACGATCATCTGCGGCACCGACGCCTGCACGCCCTCACCCGAGCGCTCCAGCACGTCCGGGATCGAGAACAACCCCGCCCCGAACACCGCCGGAATCGCCAGCAGGAACGAGTACCGCGCCGCCGCCTCCCGCGTCAGCCCCAGGAACAGACCCGCCGTCAGCGTGCCACCCGAACGGGACACGCCCGGGATGAGCGCCAGCGCCTGCGCCAGCCCCATCCCGATCGCGTCCTTCATCCGCAGCTCGTCCCGCTGCTGCTTCGCCAGGTGATCCGCCAGCCCGAGCAGCAGACCGAACACCACCAGCATCGTCGCGGTGATCCACAGGTTCCGCGCCGACGTCCGGATCTCGTCCTTGAGCAGGTACCCGAGAACCGAGATCGGCACCGAACCGATGATCACGTACCAGGCGAGCTTGTAATCCTTCTCCTTGCGCGCCTCCGCGCTGAAGAGGCCGCGGAACCAGGCGGAGATGAACCGCCCGATGTCCTTGGCGAAGTAGATCAGCACCGCCACCTCGGTACCCAACTGGATGACCGCGGTGAACGAAGCGCCCGCGTCGTTGCCGAAGAACAGCGTCGACGTGATGCGCAGGTGCGCACTGCTGGAAATCGGCAGGAATTCCGTCAGTCCTTGGACCAGTCCGAGGACCAGAGCCTGCAACCAGCTCAACTACCCACTCCTGCCAGATCCAAAGCCTCGGCCGCGGTGCGAAGGCCCGCGATCCCCTGCTCGAGATCTTGCAGCATCGGCGAAACGGACAGCGTGGTGACCCCCGCGGCGGCGAGAGCCTTCATCTTGTCTGCTATGCGCTCCTTCGGACCCAGCAACGACGTCGCGTCCAGGAACTCCAGCGGGATCGCCGCCATCGCACCGGCGTAGTCGCGAGCCAGGTACTTCTCCTGGATCTCCTCGGCCTGAGCCGGGAAACCCATGCGCACCATCAGGTTGTTGTAGAAGTTCTGCTTACGCGAACCCATACCGCCCACGTACAGCGCCGTGTAGGCCCGAACCGGGTCAGCACAGGCCTTCCAGTCCTCACCGACGATCAACGGCACGGTCGGCACCACGTCGAACCCGTCCATCGTCTTACCGGCCTTCTCACGACCGGCCTTCACGCTCGCCAGCGACTCCGCCGAGTACTCCGGCGAGAAGAAGATCGCCAGCCACCCGTCCGCGATCTCACCCGTGAGCTCCAGGTTCTTCGGGCCGACCGCGGCGAGGTAGATCGGAATCTGGTCACGCACGGGATGCACGGTCAGCTGCAACGCCTTACCAGGACCATCAGGCAACGGCAGCGTGTAGTGCTCACCCTCGTAACGCAGCTTCTCACGCGTGAGAGCCTTCTTCACGATCTCCACGTACTCACGCGTGCGCGCCAACGGCTTGTCGAACCGCACACCGTGCCAGCCCTCCGACACCTGCGGACCCGACACGCCGAGACCCATCCGGAACCGCCCACCCGACAGGGTGTCCAGCGTCGCTCCGGTCATCGCCGCCATCGCCGGCGTCCGCGCCGGAATCTGGAAGATCGCGCTACCGACGTCGATGCGTTCGGTCTGCGCGGCCACCCACGCGAGCACCGTCGGCGCATCGGAACCGTAGGCCTCCGCGGCCCACACCACCGAAAAGCCGAGCCGGTCGGCCTCTTTGGCCAGCTCAAGGTTCGCGGCGTCGTTGCCGGCGCCCCAGTATCCGAGGTTCAATCCGAGCTTCACGAGCCGAGACCCTACCGGTCAGTAACACCGATTGCCAGGCTCAGCCGATGATCACCCCTTAGCATCGCGCACGTGGAACAGCGATACCTCGGCCGCAGCGGCCTCCGCGTCTCCAGGACGGCACTGGGCACGATGACGTGGGGCCACGACACCGACGCGGACGAGGCCGCCACCCAGCTCATGGCCTTCGCCGACGCCGGCGGCACCCTCATCGACACCGCCGACGTCTACACCGACGGCGAAGCCGAACGCATCCTCGGCGGCCTCCTCGGCGAAATCGTCCCCCGCGACGAACTCGTCCTCGCCACCAAAGCCGTCGCCCGCCGCACCGAAGGCCCCTTCGGCGGAGGAGCCTCCCGCGGCGCCCTGCTGTCCGCCCTGGACGGCTCCCTGCGCCGCATCGGCGTCGACCACATCGACCTGTGGCAACTGCACGCCTGGGACGCGGGCGTCCCGATCGAGGAAACACTGTCCGCCGTCGACCACGCCATCTCCACCGGCAAGGTCCGCTACGCCGGAATCTCCAACTACAGCGGATGGCAACTCGCCACCGCCGTCCTCACGCCCTCCACCTACCCGCTTATCTCCACCCAGGTCGAATACTCCCTGCTCGAACGCGGCATCGAACGCGAGGTCGCGCCGGCGGCGTTGCACCACGGGCTCGGCCTCCTGCCGTGGGCCCCCCTCGGCCGTGGCGTACTCACCGGCAAGTACCGCAACGGCACCCCACCGGACTCCCGCGGCGCCTCCGCACACTTCGCCGGCTACGTCGAGCAACACCGCAACGAACGGGCCGCCCGGATCGTGCAGGCCGTCGCCACCGCCGCCGACGGCCTCGGCACCTCGCCGTTGTGCGTCGCACTGGCGTGGGTGCGAGACCGGCCCGGAGTCGTCGCACCTGTCGTGGGCGCCCGCGACACCAACCAGCTCATCGCCTCACTGGAAGCCGAACAGCTGACCCTCCCCCCGGCCATCAGAGCTGCTTTGGACGACGTGAGCGCGATCGAGCTCGGTTACCCCGAACGTCCGATGCCATAGTTTTAGGCAACACTGAAGCTATCGAACTTACTGACAAAGAACCCGAGCAGGTTTCACCCCCACCCCTGCGTGACCTGTGACCGCCTGTCAGGGATGCTGGAGAGGACGACTTCCGCGAAGGGAACCGATCTTGCGCCGGCTCGCTGCTCTGCTCCTGACCACCGCCACGCTGGCAGCGTGCGGCCAGAGCGAGAGCTCACAAGACCCGCTGCAGGTCGCGGAAACCCTCGAGGCGGCCAAACCCGCCCACTCCCCCGCCCAGAACGCCACACCGCCCGGCACCATCACCCCCGGCGGCACGTTCACCGAAGGCGACACCACACAGAAGTTCCAGGTCAACGGCCGCAACGTCGAACTCGACCGCCTGCGCAGCGCCGTCTTCGAGATGACCACCGACGACAAGGGCGCCTCCACCAGAGGCACCGGCATCAGGGCCGGCGACGGCGCCACCAACGGCGTGCCGGACCGGTTCGGCCGCCTGCTCGTCGTCGACACCCGCGGCGGGGAGTTCATCGCCTTCTCGATCAACCCGCTGATCATGCGCCAGCGCTACCCCGTGCCCGGCTCCCCCTACGGCATCGCCTACGACGCCAAGCGCGACATCGCGTGGATCACGCTCACCGAGCGCAACGAGGTCGTCGGACTCAACGTCGCCGGTGGCGAACCGACCGAGAAACACCGGTTCCCCACCGTGCGTCAACCCAACACCGTCAGCGTCGACCAGGAAACCGGACGTGTGACGGTCACGTCCGGCGACAACGGAGGGATACAGGTGATCTCGCCATGAACGAAGGGGTGATCGACGGGGACTGGGAGTACCGGCCGCTGCGTCTGCCGCCGGGAATCTCACGCCGCACCGCGACCACGCAGTTGGCCATCCACGCCGAGTTCGCTGGCTGGGAACTCTCCCGCACGCTGCTCTACGGCGACGGCTCCCGCAAGATCTGGCTGCGCCGCAAGCGCCAGCCCGCCCTGGTACCAGGCCTGATCACCTGACCACGGCCTCACCGAACGCGAACGGGCTCGCCTCGCACTCCGCGATGAAGTCCGCCGGAAAGCCCCGCTCGAACGGGGCCGCCGCCTCCAGGCGCGCGACCGCTTCCGGCGGCAACTCAACCCAGCCCAGGCAGTCCGCGACCTGCTCCGGCGTCCGCGCGCCCACCAGCGGCAACGCCCCCGAAGCACGCAACCACGCCAACGCCACCTGAGCCGGCGTCGCCCCCAACTCCTCCGCGACCGCCCGCACAGCCCACGCCACGCGCTCCTCCTCCGGCGCGAGCTGCCCCGCCCGCCGCGTCCCACCGGACAACTTCCCCGCGGCCAACGGCGACCACGCCGCCACACTCATCCCCAGCGCGGACGCCATCGGCAACAACTCCCGCTCGACGTCACGCCGAAGAAGGTTGTACGGCACCTGCAACCCCGCGAACGGCGTCCAGCCCCGCCACTCCGCCAGCGTGTTCGCCCGCGCCACGAACCACGCCGGCGCGTCCGACACCCCGACGTAGAGCACCTTCCCCGCCCGCACCACGTCGTCCAGCGCCCGCATCGTCTCCTCCGCAGGCGTGTGCCGATCCCACAAGTGCACCCACAGCACGTCCACGTAGTCCGTGCGCAACCGCCGCAGCGACTGCTCCAGCGACAGCACCAGGTTCTTGCGATGGTTCCCGCCCGCGTTCGGATCCCGGACGTCCCGCGACAACGTGTACTTCGTCGCCAGCACGAACCGGTCCCGCCGCCGCAGGACCGCCCCGAGCACCTCCTCGCTCTCCCCGTACGCCGAAGCCGTGTCCAGGAAGTTCCCACCCGCCTCGGCGTACACGTCGATCACCCGCCGCGCCTCCTCCTCCACGCGCAACGTCATCGTGCCCAGCAACAACTCCGAGACCCGCAGACCGGTCCGCCCGAACAGTCGGTATCGCATGATCCACAGCATCGCCGCCCCCGACGACCACAGGGAGACCGGCTCAGGGCCCCTCTAAACTGATCCGCCATGGCCGACAACGCACTGGGCAGGTTCGTGCGGGCCCGCCGCGAGGCGCTCACACCCCCGAACACCCACCGCCGCAGAACCCCCGGCCTGCGCAGGGGCGAACTCGCCGACCGGGCCGGCATCAGCGTCGACTACCTCACCCGCCTCGAACGCGGCACCGACCGCTCCCCGTCCGGCCAGGTCCTCACCTCCCTCGCCGACGCACTCGACCTCACCACCGACGAACGCGTCCACCTCTACCGCCTGATCAAGGCGGACAGCACCTGCGCGCCACCCAGTCCCCCGCCACTGCGGCCGACCGTCCTCAAGACGCTCGAAGCCCTCGAACCGGCCGCGGCGTGCGTGCTGAGCCCAGCCGGCGACGTCCTGGCGAGCACGACACAGTTCCGGGCGATCTCGGGCCTCGGCGACGAGCAGAACACCGTGCGCTTCGCCTTCAGCCCCGAGGCCAAGGCCCACTACCCCGACTGGGACCAGATCGCGAACCACCGCGCCGCCTCCCTGAGGGCGGCCGCCGACCTCGGCGACCACACCGCCGCCGCGCTCGCGTTCGAGCTGTCCATCACCGCCGGCGCCGCCTTCTCCGACCGCTACCACTCCTCCGCGGCACTACCGCCCACCACGGGCACCGAGCGCTGGGGCCCTCACCTCCTGGTGTTCGACACGCTGTACGCACTAGGAGAAGGCGAACACCGGTTGATGATTTATTTTAGTCAACACTGAAGCTATTGAGCATGACGAGCCGAACACGGATGGAAGAATCCCTGTCATGCCTCGCCCGGAAAAACCGCTAGACCCGTTTGCCGGGCCCGTCGAACAGTTCGCGTTCGACCTGCGCAAGCTCCGCGAGAAGGCCGGCTCTCCCGGCTACCGGGAGCTCGGCCGGCTCAGCCACTACTCCGCCAGCACCCTCGCCGACGCCGCCCGCGGTCAGCGGCTGCCCAGCCTCGCCGTGGCGCTCGCGTTCGTCCGGGCCTGCGGCGGCGACGAGGAGACGTGGGAACGACGCTGGCGCGACATCGGCGAGCAGGAGACCGAGGAACCCGCCTCCGACTCCCCCTACGTCGGCCTCCAGGCGTTCACCGAACAGGACGCCGACCGCTTCTTCGGACGCGAGCGGCTCGTCGGCAAGCTGCTGGGCAAGCTGGAACACCACGACACCGTGCTGGTCATCGGCGCGTCCGGGTCAGGCAAGTCCTCGCTGCTACGGGCCGGGCTGCTCGCCCGCAGCGACGGCGAGCTGATCACCCCGAGCACCCACCCCGCACTCCCCCGGACCGAGAAGCTGCTGGTCGTCGACCAGTTCGAGGAGATCTTCTCGCTGCCCCACCGCGAAGCGTTCATCGCCGCGCTCACCCAGCGCGGCCACCAGACCGTCATCGGCATGCGCGCCGACTTCTACGGCCACTGCGCCCGCTACCCCGACCTCGTCCGCGCCGTCGAGGACGCCCAGGTCCTGGTCGGCCCCATGAGCACGGAGGAACTGCGCAAGGCCATCACCCAGCCCGCCGTCGAGGTCGGCTGCGCCCTCGAGACAGGACTCGTCGCCCGGCTGATCGCCGACGCCACCGGCGAACCCGGCGTCCTCCCCCACGTCAGCCACGCACTGCTCGAAACGTGGCAACGCAAGCGCGGCAACACCCTCACGCTCACCAGCTACCACGAGAGCGGCGGCATCGCCCGTGCCATCGCCAACACCGCCGAGCACGCCTACACCAGCCTGGACGAACAGCAGCGCACCCAAGCGCGCCAGGTGTTCCTCCGGCTCGTCACCCCCGGCGACGGCACCGAGGACACCAAACGCCGCGTCAAGCGCACCGAACTCGCCGCGGACGAGGTCGTCGAACACCTCGCCGCCGCGCGCATCCTCACCGTCGACGACGACAGCGTCGAGATCAGCCACGAAGCCGTCATCCGCAGCTGGCCCCGCCTCAAGGACTGGCTCGCCGAGGCACGCGACGACCTGCGCGTGCACCGCCGGCTCACCGCCGCGGCCGCCGACTGGGAGGCGCACGACCGCGACCCCGGCTCGCTCTACCGGGGCGTGCCGCTCACCAGGGCCACCGACTGGGCCGACCGCGAACCTGGCGCGCTCAACGCCGAGGAGAAGGCGTTCCTCGACGCCAGCAAGGCCGCCGCCGAACACGACGTGGCCGTAAGCAAACGCCGCACCACCACCCTGCGCCGCGTCGTCGCGCTGCTGGCGGTCCTACTGCTCGTGGCCACCACCGCCACCGTGTTCGCCGTACGAGCGCAACGGCAGGCCACCGAACAACAGACCTCCGCCCTCGCGCAGAAAGCCATCGCCGAGGCCAACCTGCTGCAGAACCAGGACCCCGGCCTCGCCTCCCAGCTGCGCCTGGCCGCCTACCGCCTCACCGGCCTGCCCGCCACCCGCGACGCGCTGCTCAGCACCTTCGCGGCACCCCCGGTCACCCTGGTCAACGGCCACACCGATGCGACCTCGTATGCGACGTTCCGCCCGGACGGCAAGGTCATGGCCACCGTCGGCGACGACAAGGCGCTGATCTTCTGGGACCTCACCGACCCCCACCACCCCGCCGAGCTCAGCCGCATCCACGCCGGCGACGACGCCACCCACCACATGACGTTCAGCGCGGACGGCACCCTGCTGGTCACCGCGAACTGGGACGGGTTCATCCGCCTCGTCGACCTCCGCGACCCGCGCCACCCCGTCGAGAAGGCACGGGCCAGCGGCCACGACGGTCAGGTGCAGGCCGTCGTGCTCACCAAGGACGCCCGCACGCTCATCAGCGCCGGCAAGGACCGCACGATCCGCTTCTGGGACCTCAGCGGCAACCGCCCTGCTCTGGTCCGCACCATCCAGGCCCACACCGACCTCGTGCACGGCCTCGCGCTCAACGCGGCGAACACCATCGTCGGCACCGCGTCCTGGGACGGCACCGTCAAGCTCTGGGACCTCGCCACCGGCGACAACCTCAGCACCATCGATCCCAGCAACGGCGACTTCGCCAACGACTCGGTCGCCTTCTCCCCCGACGGCACCACCATGGCCACCGGCGCCGACAACGGCGAACTCCGGCTGTGGAACATCGCCGACCCGCGCAACCCCAGCATGATCAGCGCCAACACCGAGCACGTCTTCTCCATCCACACCCTCGCCTTCTCCCCCGACGGACGGTTCCTCGCCTCCGGTGGCGGTGACAAGAGCACCCGGCTGTGGGACCTGCGCGATCCCAAGAACCTCCGGGTCGCCGCCGCGCTGTCCGGCCACACCGACACCCTGTGGTCGCTCGCGTTCAGCTCCGACAGCCGCTACCTCGTCTCCACCAGCACCGACACGGCCGTCCGGCTGATCGACCTGGCCGACCTCGCCTACCCCCGCCACACCTGGACGGTGTGGGAACTCGCCTACGACCCGCGCGGCAAGTTCTTCGCGACGGTCTCCACCGACGGCCACATCAAGCTGTGGCGGCCCCGGGACGGCCATCCCGAAGAGATCGGCGACCTCCCGCTGCCGCCCGGCACGGAGGCGACGGCGGTCGCGTTGCACCCTCAGCGCGACGTGCTCTTCTCGTCCACCCTCGCCGGCAGCGCGCTGTGGGACACCACCGACCCCGCGACGCCCCGCCGGATCGCCGACGTGCCCACCGGCACCACCGGGTGGATCGCCACCGCCAGGTTCAGCCACGACGGCAAACTGCTCGCCTTCGCGGAGAGCACCGGCGTGATCCAGCTCTGGAACGTCACGAACCCGGCCTTCCCCACCCGCGTCGGCCAGTTCTCCGTTCCCGCCATCGCCAACGTGGTCTCCGTGCAGCAGATGGAGTTCACCGAGGACGACCGGACGCTCGCCATCGCGGCCGGCAACCGCGAGCTCCAGTTGTGGGACGTGCGCGACCCTGCCCGGCCCCGCGCCTACCCCGGCATTCTCACCGATGACGACGAACGTCCCATCCAGCGCGGCGGCCAGGCCGGACGGGACGTCGCCATGAGCGTCGCCATCCACGGCACCGTCATGGCGTTCGCGAACACGGACAGCACAGCCACGCTCTGGGACCTGGCCGACCCCGCCAAGCCCCGCAAGCTCGGCACCGTGCCGAACAGCGGCCCGCCGCTGCAGCGCGTGAACTTCTCCCCCGACGGCAAGCTGCTCGTGACGGGCACCACGGACGACCTCGTGCGCGTCTGGGACATCAGCGACCCCGCCAAGCCGTCGGAGCGCGCCGTGTTGCGCGGGCACACCGACCGCCTGTGGGGTGTCGCCTTCGCCCCTGACGGTCACACCCTCGTGTCGACCGGCACGGACCGCACTGTCCGCGTCTGGGACATCGACGTCGAATCGACCGCCGCCCGCGTCTGCGCCACTACGACGGCGCACCTGTCCACTCGTCAGTGGGAGCACTACTTCCCCGGTGTCGAACCGAGGCCACTCTGCTGAACAACATCCTCACCCCCTGGTTTCACCGCATTTGTAGTGCGAAAACGTTGTGAGGTGTCGACGTCGGGGCGCCGTACAACAACGTCCAGGCAACTGCGGGCGAGACCGGCGGAGAGATGACTCTTCAGTCAACACTGAAGAAATAAAATGCACCGAACTGGTTGCAGATGTGATCAGATTCGTTGTCATGGAGCTCGTGCCGCACGAAGTCGGGGTCGCGCACAGCGCACTGCCGCACGACGAAACGTCCGCCAGAGCCCTGCTCGCCGAAGCCGCGGCGCAGGGCCTGCACACAGTGGTCGTCACCGCCCAGGAGGGCGACGAACGCGCTATAGCCGTGCTGCGCGAACTGCGCGCGGAATGGCACACGGAGGGCGGTCGGATCACCGCCCAGCTCGACACCGACGCCCAGGGCCAGCTCGCGCACCTGTGGGGCCTGTCGGCCGAGGAACGCGCCGCGTGGCTCGCGGCGTTCCCCCGCCACGACGACCCGAACTGGTGGATGCACCGGCTGCTGGTGCTCAACCACCACCCGGAGTGGGCGCCGCTGAAGGACTGGCTGGTCGACGAGCACGTGCGGCTCTTCGGCCGGCCACCGGGAAGACGCCGGTCCAGCGCGGCCGGTCGCTGAAATCCTCTGACAGCACCGTCGGATCGGGTCGCCCCGATCCGACGGTGGCAGCTATGCCTTGGCGGCGACCTCGCGGATCAGGTTCGCCAGCTCTGCCGGGCGTTCCAGCGGGAGCATGTGCCCGGCGTCGGCCAGCACGACCGAGGTGCCGCCGAACTTCACCGCATCGGTCTCCGGCACCAGCCGGTCCTCGTCGCCGACGACGGCGACCACGGCCTTCTCCTTGGCGACGGTGAGCCCCGCCTCCCGGTCGTAGCGGTCCACCGCGGGCCGGAACAGCGCGACCGTCTCCGGCCAGTGCCCCCACACCATGTCCGCGGTCAGCTCCACGTCCTCGTCGGCGGGCTGGTCGCCGAACAGCCACCACCGCAGCCCGGCGGTCTTCGTGGGCTCGATCTTCTCCCGCACCGCCCGCACGATCGGCCCGAACGCCCGTTCCAGCTCCCGCACGAGCTTGCCGACCGCCTTGGGCCACGCGAGCGACGTCTCGCTCATCCCGCTCGCCGCCGTGGACACGAACACGTTGCCCAGCACCCGCTGCCGGAACAGCCGCGGCCGGCGCTCCGCCATCGCCAGCGCCGCCATGCCGCCCATGGAGTGCCCGACGACCACGACCTGCCCCTGCGGCACGGCGCGCTCGATCAGCTCCCCCAGGTCCTCACCGAGCTGCTCGATCGTCGCGGTCTCCTTGGTCGCCACCGCCGACCTGCCGTGCCCGCGGTGGTCGTAGGAGACGACCTGGAAGTCGGCCGAGAGCTGCTCCACGACCTTGTGCCAGCTGCGGTGGTCGAGCGCGTAGCCGTGCGCCAGCACGACCGTCACCGGCGCCTCGGGGTCGCCGGCACGCACCACGTTGAGCTCGGTCCCGTCCTCCAGCCGCACCATGAGTTCCCTTTCGCCGTGTCGTCTGTTCGTCCTAACGAGACAACACGGGTTCGGTTATCAAGCGCGGCCAAGCACCACATCGGGTGGCATCTGTCCACCAACGACGCCCGGCACCCCGCGGAACCGGTACGCCGAGGCCTGCCCACCCGGCTGGATGATCCAGGCCTCCCCCGGCTCCGCCTCGGCCAGCACGGACTCCAGCGCGTCGGCGATGTCCCCCGGTGTCAGCAACGGGAACGCGACCGCGTCGAACTCCTCCTTGACGGCCCCGAGCAACAGCGTGTCCACGAACCCCGGGCACAGCGCGGCCACCACGATCCCGTCCGCGGCCAGCGCCTGCCCTGCCGCCCGCGCGTACCCGACCACCGCGTGCTTGGTCAGCGTGTACAGCGGATCGGACGACATCGCGGTCAGCCCGGCCAGCGAGGCGGTGATCACGATCTTGCCACCGCCCTGCCGCCGCAACGCCGGCACCGCGGCGCACACGCCGTAGACCACGTGGTCGACGTTGACCCCGACCAGCTTCCGGTACCGCTCGACGTCCAGGGCGCCGTCGACCCCGGCCTGACCGCCGCCGATCCCGGCGTTCAGGTGCACGACGTCGAGGCGCCCCAGCTCCTTCTCCACCTGCGCGACCACGTCCGGCATCGTCGCGGGGTCGCGCACGTCCCCGACCACCGCGATCCCGCCGACCGAAGAGGCGATGCGCTGTGCCCCGGCGGCGTTCAGGTCGAGCACCGCGACGGACGCGCCGAGCTTGGCGAGCCGCCGCACCGCCGCGGCGCCGATACCTCCCGCGCCGCCCGTCACCAACGCCACCCGCCCGGTCAAGTCCACAGTGGACACAGCGTACTCCTCAGCTGTTGCGCAGGAAACGGTCCAGAACGCGTACGCCGAACTTGAGCGCGTCCACCGGCACGCGCTCGTCCACGCCGTGGAAGAGACCCGAGAAGTCGAGGTCCGCGGGCAGCTTCAACGGCGCGAAGCCGAAGTTGCGGATGCCGAGCTGCTGGAACGACTTGGCGTCGGTGCCGCCGGACAGCATGTACGGCAGCACGCGGGCACCGGGGTCCTCGGCGATGATCGACGCGGTCATCGCGTCCACGAGCGCGCCGTCGAACGTCGTCTCGACCGGCGGCAGCCCGATCCACTCGCGTTCGACGTCCGGGCCGAGCAGCTCGGCCAGCTCGCGGTCGAACGCCTCCTCGCGGCCCGGCAGGATCCGGCAGTCGACCGTGGCCTCCGCGACGGACGGGATGACGTTCGCCTTGTAGCCCGCGGACAACATGGTCGGGTTCGCCGTGTCCCGCAGCGTCGCGCCGATCATCCGCGACAGCGCGCCGAGCTTGCCGATCGAGCCCTCGAGGTCGTCCTCGGGGAAGTCGAGACCGGTGATCTCGGTGACGCCGTCCAGGAACTCCCGCACCGACGGCCGCACGATCAACGGCCACTTGTGCTGGTCCAGCCTCGTGACCGCGGCGGCGAGCTTCGCGACCGCGTTGTCGCGGTGGATCATGCTGCCGTGCCCGGCGGTGCCCTTGACCCGCAGCTTGAGCCAGCGGATGCCCTTCTCGGCGGTCTCCACGAGGTAGGCGCGGACGTCGTCCTTCAGCGTGATCGAGAACCCGCCGACCTCGCTGATCGCCTCGGTGACGCCCTCGAACAGCTCGGGCCGGTTCTCCACCAGCCACTTCGCGCCGTACAGGCCGCCGGCCTCCTCGTCGGCGAGGAACGCGAAGACGATGTCGCGCGGAGGCACGATGTTGTTGCGCTTGAAGTGCCGCGCCAGGGCCAGCGTCATGCCGACCATGTCCTTCATGTCGACCGCGCCGCGGCCCCACACGTAACCGTCCTGCACCGCACCGGAGAACGGGTGCACGGACCACTCGGACGCGTCCGCGGGCACGACGTCGAGGTGACCGTGCACCAGCAACGCACCGCGTGAGGGGTCCGAACCGGCCAACCGCGCGATGACGTTGCCACGGCCTTTGGCGCCCGACTCGACGTACGTGGTCTCGTAGCCGACCTCGGACAGCTTCTCGGCCACCCACTCGGCGGCCTCGCGCTCCCCCACGACCGTCGCGGGATCACCCGTGTTGGTGGTGTCGATCCTGATCAGCTCGCTGACCAGGGTGACTGCCTCTTCTTCCGCCAGCGCCAGTGCGTTGTCCGTTGTGCTCACCCCGTCTTCCTACCATCAGTCAGAACACCGACCAGCCCGTGAGAGTGGTGAAACGGTCCAGCGCGTCGACGCCCGCGACCGAGTTGCCTCGTGCGTCCAATGCTGGACTCCACACGCAGATCGCGCACTTCCCGGGAACCACCGCGACGATCCCGCCACCCACACCGCTCTTGCCGGGCAGGCCCACCCGGTAGGCGAACTGGCCGGCGGCGTCGTAGGTGCCGCAGGTGAGCATCACGGCGTTGACCCGCTTGGCGCCGCTCACGCCCAACAACCGTGTGCCGTCGTTGCGAACACCGTGCCGTGCGAGGAACAACGCCGAACGAGCAAGATCAGCACAGCTCATCGCGATCGAGCACTGGCGGACGTACTCGTGCAGCACGACGTCGACGGAGTTGCGCATGTTGCCGTACGAGCCCATGAAGTGCGCGAGAGCGCGGTTGCGGTCGGAGTGGTCCAGCTCGGACTTGGCGACCTCGGGATCCACGTCGACGCCCGCGTTGCCGCTCTCCTGCCGCAGGAAGCCGAGCAGCCGGTCCGCGGCGCCGCGGCCGAGGTGGTCGGTGACGACGAGCGCGCCGGCGTTGATGAACGGGTTGCGCGGGATGCCCTGCTCGGTCTCCAGCTGGACCAGCGAGTTGAACGGCGAGCCGGACGGTTCACGGCCCACGCGCGTCCACACGTCGTCGTTCTCGGCGAGGGCCAGAGCGAGCATGAACGCCTTGGAGATGCTCTGGATCGAGAACGGCGTGCGGTAGTCCCCCGCGCCGAAGACCTCGCCGTCCAGTGTGGCGACGGCGAGGCCGAAGGCGTGCGGGTCGATCCGGGCGAGCGCGGGGATGTAGTCAGCGACCACACCGCTCGGCGTCACCTCGGCGGCAATGCGGTCCACCAGTTGCTGGAGCTGCATGCCGCCATCCCATCACGGGAGGAGGTCAGGCCACCGGGAAGGAGTAGAACTGGGTGTTCTGACCCGCGTTGACCGTGCACGGGACGGTGATCGTGCCGAGCCAGGTCGGGTCACCGTTCGCGTACCGCGGCGTGAGCTTGAGCTCCGCGTTGCCGAGCGAGATCGTCGCCGTGCCGGCGTTGGTGAGCGTCATCGCCGGGAACGTACCCGTGGCGGTCACCTGGAACGTGCCGCTGGACGGCACCGGCGTGTTCGGGATGGTCGACACCGACGTGAGCGTCTGGGTGTCGCCCCCGTTGGCCACGGGCACGTTGCTGGTCATCGTGCCGTCGACCGACTTCGCGCCGATCCAGGCCAGCGTGCTCGTGGCGCTCTCCGACACCGTGCTCGTCACCGTGGTGTTCGACACCGCGGTGGGCACGCCGACCGCGGCCGAGTCGGGCAGGTCCGCGGAGCTGACCGTGGTCGGCATGGACTGGTTGCCGATGAGGGTGAAGTTGCAGGTGTAGGTGATGTTCAGCGAGGCGGTCGCCGCCAAGCTGGGGCCGGCCATCGCCACAGTCAGCGCTCCGGTGGCCAGAACGCAGGCAGCGGCGCGTGCGAAAAGTCCGGTCTTCATCTGCAGGGACCTCCTGAGTACGACTTTGAACTCAAGGAAAGCGGTGTTGCTTTACTCGCCAGTAAACTAACCACCTCGCATTCCGCAGTGCAAGAAAAAACACAGTTTTGTCACTCACGTACGAATTGACCCGGCGTGGTTTATCAGTCGCGCTGCAACAAATAGTGCCCGCGCAGCGCGAGCTCGAGCGTGAACCGCTCCTCGGCGTCGTGCATTCGGTCGCCGAACAGTTCCTCCAATTGGTTCACGCGGTAGCGCACCGTCTGCGGATGCACCTGCAGCCGCGCGGCGACCTCGGGCGCGCCACCCCGCGCCGACAGCCACACCAGCAACGTCTCGCCGAGCTTCGTGCGTTGCAGGTCGGTCAGCGGAGCCAACGGCGCCAGCGCCCGTTCAGCCAGCTGCCGGGCCAGGAACTCGTCCGCGAGCACGGTCAGTTCGACGAGATGGTCGGCGGCGTCGAGCACCGGCCGGTCCGGCAGCACGCCCTCGCGAGCCAGCGCCAGCACCCGGCGAGCGCAGGCCAGCGACCTGTCCGCCTCCGCGGGCACCACCGGTGGCCCCACCGCGCCACGCCAGCCGGGCAACGCCCTGCGCAGCCACCGCGAGACCGCGGCCGGATTCGGCACCAGCAGGTACGGCGTGGCGTCCTCGAAGTTCACCAGCACCTCGGCCGGCAGGTCGTCCGCCGGCGCGGCGGACGGCTCAAGCGCCACCGCCGAGAGCCGGTCCGGCAGCGGCCAGGCCGCCGCCTGCGCCGCGTCCAGCACCGCCTGCCAGTTGCCGGCCGGGTCGCCGACCAGCAGCTCCATCAGCTTGCGCCGCTTGCGTTCGAGCGTGCCCGCCGCACTGGCCTGCGCGGCCGCGTAGCCCTCGACCGACAGGCTCACCAGCTCGTCGACGTGGGCGATCATGGCCTCGCCCAGCACCGACATCTGGTGTAGCGGCAGTTCCCGGCGCTCCGCGAACGCGCACACGTGCCGCCAGGCGATCCGCGCCCCGATCCGGTACGCCGCCTGCAGGCTGTCCAGGCTGCGGCCGGACTTGAACTCCCACGCGCCGAGCTTGCGGTGGATGTCGTCGTGGGGATCGCGTTCGGCATCCGGAGCCGCGATCATGTCGACGAACTTCACCAGCGCCTGTCGAATGCCGTCGACCACGTTCTCGCGGAATTGGCTGTATTCGGGAATCGATTTCTCGATCGCCTCGAAAATACTCACCGCGACCGGCGCCACTTCCGTTCGGAGCAACGGTGCCAGTTCCGGCGGGACCGATCTGCGCGGATCGTCCAGCTGAGTCACGCTGGGGAGTGTAGGAGCAAAACGAAACGCGGTCGTTCAGCCAACTGGACCAAATGGTTCACAGGAAGAACAGCCGACTGACCGCATCGCTTGCCACCATGAACCCGACGATCCCGAAAATCCACCCGGTCGCGCCGGCGCCCTTCTCCGCGAACCACGTGCTGATCCGGTTGAGCACCGGCTCGATCCGGTCGCGCAACGCCAGCCGCCCGCCCAGCAGCAGCACCGCCGGCACGATCATGACCAGGCAGTACCCGGCGAGCAGCAACCCGATCTGGGCCGGTGCGAGGTCGGCGGCGCTCATCATCGCGATCGCGCCCAGGTACGGCAGCATCGTCGCGAGCTCGACCGCCCCCGCGAGCACCGCGACACCGGCCAGCGCCGGCGTGGATCCGTTGATCCGGTTCTGCCACTTCCCCGTGTCGAGCTTCTTCTTGCTGTCGAACCGAAAACTGAGGGCGAACAGGAGCACGCCGATCACCAGCTGGATCCAGAGCGCGATCTTGCCGTCGAGGTGATCGACCACCTGCGAGGCGCCGAGCACGATCACCACGCCGACCGCGAAGTAGAAGACCGTGATCGCGCCGAGGTAGACGCCGAACCTGGACAGCCGCAGCCGTCCGGGCGTGAGCATCAGCCAGATCGGGATGAACAACGTCCCGATGCTCGTCGAGTCCAGCAGCGCCAAACCCGCCAGCGCGGCCACCAGTCCCAGTGTCACCCGATCCCCTGTCGACGTGGGCCGCGGACCGGACGGTCTCCCCACCGTTCCAGCCCGATCCGTTTTAGTACAGTCGTGATATTACGTTCTCGATGTCACGACCGCAACGCGACCGCGACGAAGGCGCCATGACATCCGTCATGGGTTTCTGGTGTGTGGCGACACTGTCCTCGAGCGGTGTTCGCCGAGATCGTGGGCTCATGACAGTGATCGAGGTGCGCGGGCTGACTCGCCGGTACAGCGGGGGTTTCGAAGCCGTACGGGGCGTCTCATTCGAGGTGGAGCGGGGCGAGATGTTCGCCTTGCTGGGCACGAACGGCGCGGGAAAGACCTCCACCGTCGAAGTGGTGGAGGGGCTTTCACGTCCGGCGGCGGGCTCAGTGTCGGTGCTGGGCCACGATCCGTTCGGGGAGCGCTCTCTCGTGCGGCCGCGGATCGGCGTGATGCTGCAGGAAGGCGGTTTCCCGCCTGACCTGACCGTGACCGAGGCCACCAGGATGTGGGCGGGGACGCTGACTTCCCCTCGTCCGGTCGAGGAGGCGTTGTCCCTCGTTGACCTGGCACATCGGGCGTCCGTGCGGGTCAAGCAGTTGTCGGGCGGCGAGCGGAGGCGGCTGGACCTCGCGCTGGCGTTGCTGGGCAAGCCCGAGGTGTTGTTCCTCGACGAGCCGACGACCGGACTCGATCCGGAAAGCCGGCGCAACACGTGGGAACTGATTCGCGCTCTGCTGCGCGAGGGTGTGACCGTGCTGCTGACCACGCACTATCTGGAGGAGGCACAGGCGTTGGCCGACCGGCTCGCGATCATGCACCGAGGCCGGATCGTCGCACAGGGCACCGTGTCCGACGTGGTGGACGCGTATCCGTCTCGCATTTCGTTCTTCGCGCCTCGTGATGTCGCACTGCCCGTGGTGGCTGATGTCGACACGGCTGGGCGGGTGACCGTGCGGACCAACGATCTGCAGGACACGCTGCACGAGCTTCTTGTGTGGGCTCACACCAATTCGGTGGAACTGTCCGGTTTGGACGCTCGTTCGGCGTCACTGGAGGAGGCGTTCCTGGCGATCGCGGAGGAGGCTGCCTGATGTGTAAGTCAAGCGGTGGCGCGTGGCGTTCGGGCTTGGTAGGGCTCTTGGTTGCGCAGGATGGCGTGCAGGACGTTGACGCGTCGTCGTGCCAGGGCGATGACGGCCTGGTGGTGGGTTTTACCCTCGCGTCGTTTGCGGTCGTAGTAGGTCTTGCTGGTCGGGTCTCGTTTCAGGGCGCAGAAAGCGGCTTGGTAGAAGACACGTTTGAGACCGCGGTCTCCGCCGGTGGAGCGTTGCAGGTAGCGGGTCTTGCCGGACTGCTGAAGAACGGGCGCGACCCCGGCGGCCGACGCGAGTTGATCAGGTGTGGCGAACCTGCTGATGTCGCCTGCCACGGCGAGGAACTCGCTGGTCAGGGTGACCCCCATGCCCGGCAGGCTCTGGATGAGGGCCGCGTCAGGGTGGCGGGAGAGCCGGTCGGCGATCTGGGTGTCGACTGTGGCGAGCTTGTCGCGCAGCCCGAGCAGTTCGGTGGCGAGGTCTTTGACCAGCCAGGCGGCGACGTCCTGTCCCGGGACCGCGATCTGCTGCCGCCGGGCCGCCTCGACCGCTCGCGTGGCCAGCCGCTCGACCAGGCGCCCGTTGTGCCGCCCGGTGCCGGCGAGATAGACGCTCAGGCGCCGGTGCCCGGCCCGGCGGATCTCCGCCGGGGTGACGTAGCGCGCCAGCAGCGCCAGATCCAGCTTGTTGCGCGGGGTGACGACGCGCTCCAGTTCAGGATGGACAGAACAGAGCAGGTCACGCAGCCGCGCGATGCGGGTGGTCTGGTACTCGGTGAGCTCGCGACGGCGGCCGACCAGCAGCGCGAGCTCGGCGTCGTCGTCGCTGACCGGCGTCACCACGCGCAGGTCGTCGCGGGCGCGCACGAGGTCGGCGATCACACGGGCGTCACGCGGATCGCTCTTGTGCTCACCGCCACGGGTGGCTCGCCGGTTGACCTTGACCGCCAGACCCGGCACATGTACGAGCCGCACGCCCGCGGCCTGCACCAGGCACTCCAGCAGCCGGGCGATCCCACCCAGGATGTCGATCCCGGCCACCGCCGGGCCGTGCACGGCCTGCAACTCGGTGATCTCCTCGATCAGCGCGCCGATGCCGTCGGGGGTGTTGTCCACCTTGCGCGACAACACCGTCCGCGCCTTGCCGGTCCGTGGATCGGGCACCGTGGCGACGGCCCAGTGCACCTCTTTCGCGATGTCGATACCGATGATCAGCGTGTCCACATCCGTCCTCCTGCCCAGTCGCCGCAGCAGCTCCCTCCCGCCGGCGTCGCCCTACACAGCGATGGATCGCAGAGCCTGATCAGCGGTCAAGAAGGAGCGGCAGGACGAGCGGCCAAGCCTCCTGAGACATCAACCGACAGCCAGCATGAAAGCCATACCCGTCCTGCCCGCAACGGGTTCGGGACCACCACTTTCGAACCCGCTATGGAAGGTAGGGCGGCATGAGGGCCGTGGCTGTGGGACAGGCCGAGCTGACGTTGTTCTGGCGCAACAAGACCGCGCTGTTCAACTCGCTGGCGCTGCCGTTGCTGCTCGCGCCGGCGCTGATGGCGGCCGCGAACGCCGAGGGCAAGCCGCTGATCGTCGGCCTGATCGGGTTCGTGCTGGTGATGGCGGTGTACTACAACCTCGTCACCACGTTCGTCGCGCGGCGCGAAGAGCTTGTTCTGAAACGACTTCGCGTCGGCGAGCTGACCGATCCGGA
>NZ_MUYM01000036.1 GCF_002150765.1 Lentzea kentuckyensis | reverse complement strand
CATCTCGAACGAGTCGGCGCGAGCCCGTTCCCTGGCGAGTTCTGCACGCGCCGACTCGGCGGCTTGGCGGTCCTGCGACATAGTGCTGCTCCCTTTCGCTCCATTGGCGCAGTGAGGTTCAATTTCCGGGTGCGGATGTGAGGTTCGAGCGCTACGCGACGGACAAATAGCCAGTGCCTGGAAAAACAGCCAGCTCGGGTAGGTGGATTTCCCTGAAGGCTTGCCATGCCTCTTCGGAGTTGGCGCGGGCTCGATTTCGCGCCTTGTCGAGCGGATTGAGGCCGCGCTGCTGCTCGGTTTCCTGATTCAGTCGTTGCCGGACGAGCCAGGTAACGGCCTGGACCTGATGCGCTGCGACAAGGCGGCCGGAACTGGCGGTCGTCAGTTCCGCAGCAGACCGGTACTGATCGACGACGTGGTCGTAGTGCCGACGGCTGATCGAACCGTCGCGGCGCTTGGCCCCCTTGAGGGGTGCCGCGCCGTACTCCTCGGTGGTGACCGGGTGTCCGATCGCGACGGAGATGGCGTGCCTGTCGACCACGACATGCGGATCTTCCGGATCTTTGTCGCCGCCGTGCTCTATGAGGTGGGCGAAGTCGCGGATCTTCGGACCGGTGAGGAGGTCTTCGTATCGCTCACCGGCCAGCAGTCGATCGGCAACACGCTTCTGCAGCGCAGACGCGAACGCTCCAGAGCCGGGGCCGCCGATCCCCTTCCGCTCCTGGAGCACACGTGCTGCAGTGAGGATGTTTTCGATCCAGCCCTGCTGAGGCGAATAGATGGCCACCATGCCTGCGCCAAGATGGGCGTCGCCGTCCGCGATGGTTACGGCGACATGATTGGCGTCTCGGTACCAACGCATGCTTCGTTCGATCTCGCCGGACGTTGCGAGCTCGTAGTGCCGCACAATGTTTTCGGGAGTAACTGGGTGCATCTGGAACCACGGATGGTCGCAAGCGGGAGTCATGTTGTCAGTTCCTCGCGTTCGATTCATGAAAACTGACGGGGTCTGGTTTGAGTGCGCACGGCAAAAGGCCGGCCGCGCTCCCTCAGGAACGCGGCCGGCCTTTTGCAGACGTGCCGATGCGACGAACTAGTCGATGTGGACGAGGCGTCGGCAGTGTCTGGCGGCGTGGATGACGCCGGACTCGTCCCGCCCGGTCAGGCGCCACCGTTCGAACCGGACGGTGCGCTGCCTCCTCGTGGTGCACCGGCACCACTCGTCGGAGTGGATCACGTTGCTGCGATCGCCGATGAGCATGAAGCGCTTGCCAGGCTTGCCGAACAGGAACAGATCGTCGCTGAACGGCACGGCGAAGTAGTAGACGTCCGGGTCGGGCAGCGCGCGGGTCAGTTGTTCAGCCCTGCGAATCCTGGTCTCGTGCTCGAGCGCGGTCAGGGGCGAGCGACCGAGCAGCGGAGTCCACTCGACGCCGTCGAACATCTGCCAGTACGCGGACTCGTCGTCGAGACCATAAGCCGGATGGTTGGACAGCTTGGCTGCCAGTCGTTCGCGAGCCTGCTGGCGCAGGACGATCTGTCGGCAGACGAGCGGGTCGCCTCGTTCGGGCCCCCAGAGTGCCGAGCGGCGGGGGAGGTAGCTCCGTACAAGAAACTGGTTGTCCCGGCGGGCATTGGCCACGATGCCAGCGGTCTCGGCCTCGTAGATGATCTCGTCGAGAAGGACGTGCAGGGTGTCGGCGTGCATGGGTTCGTTGTCTTGGTGGCATTGCTGCAGAAACTGCGTGAGCTCTCGGTCTCCGAACGATGCGGCGTCGTAGGAGGTGAACTCGGTGTCGTCGCCGCAACCTCTGTTGGTAATGCGACCGACCACGCCGTGCTCCGGGTGTACGAGTTCGGCGCTGAAGGCGACGCCGCGGTCGTGTTCCGCCGTGGCCAGTCCGTTGATCGAGAACGAGTAAGGCGCGAGGATGCCGGTGTGCACCCAGTGCACTTCCAGGTCCGGTTCCGGCACGTTAGCCATGACGAAACTCCTTGTGGCGGAGGAAGATCTGCTTCAACACCCGCGACGCACGCGCTCATTCACCACACACCGCGGTGTTGTCCCGCGTGCGGCGGGCGCACACGAAACGCACTGGCGCGCCGAGAAGGGCAAGCCCCTCTTTTGGGCTTGAGCTTCTCGGTGGGACGGTGCATCGTGTGGGTCGCCCGCCGCACGCGGGACAACACCGGGAATCTGCCTCAACCAGCCCGTAGACCTGATACCAGTGCGACTGATCCCGAAGCCGGTTTCTGATGGACTGGGAGCCAACTTAAGTACTCACTCGACCGCGTGATTTCGCGACCTCGCCGCGAGCGCATTGGAGAAGCTCCAAGCGTGGAACCGGTCGCGGAGTTAGCCTGCCTGAGCAGGCCAATCTTCGACCGGGGGGACGGAGCGATGGCGGCCGACTGGTTGTTGGTCGAGACCTTCGGGGGTTCTCGGTGCGAGCCGACGGTGCTCGCTGTAGGAAGCAACCCGAAGAACATGGTTCCGCTTCGTTCCGTGCTCGGCCGAGGGCCGTTCCTCGCCGACGTACTCGGCGTCACTGCTCGCATAGTTGAAGGGCGCCAGTCAGTTGAGGCCCGGACGACCACGGGCAAACGCCGCGTGATCGGGCACCCGTTGCTCGCCTACGGCGGGCTGGTCCACGGGGTGTACCTGTGGGTGGGGCCGTTGGACGAGGATCCGCCGCCCCGCGATCCTGCTGGTGCCTGGCACATCAACCTCACGTTGCACGTCAGCAGCAGGTCTGACGACCTGCTGCGGTTGTACGGGACTAGACCGGACAGGTGGCGAAACGAGCACGACCTGGCCGAGCTGTTCGCCTACCAGCGGCTTACGACGAACGCCGACGAGGCCAAGGCGCTGGCGCTCATCGTCAGGGCGACTGCGGGTGCGGAGCACCTGGCCACGTGGACCGTGAACCGGGACGACGGTGTTCGGCGTGCAGTGCACTTCGCGTGCCGGTGTATTGAGGTGAAAACTCCTGGCGGCAGGGTTGAGCTGATCGTCCGGGGAATCACCCATGACATCGGACCTGCGGAAAGCGTGCCGACCGCGCCGCCTCCCACGCCGGTTCTGCTCGCTCAGCAGATCGTCGCGGCGGAGGCAACGCCCGGACGATGGCGGGCGATCGCCGACCTGCGCACCATGAGGCTGTTGAAGTGGCTCGACAGCCCCATGCCGGGGCTCGCGTGGACGCTGGACTCACCACACCACCCAGCGATTCACCGCGAGGACCTGCGCAGCGCGGTCGGCTTGTCGAAGGAACTGGCGTCGAGCGGACGGGCGGACGGCGTTCTGCGGTTCCGCAGGGAGGACGGAGAGTGGCTGAAAGTAGCGGTATCCGCTGCGCTCATCGCGCTGGATCAACACACCACCGCGGCGCTCGTCACTCTGACTCTCGCCGATCATGGGAAGGTCGACTGAGTTGCTCGCCGCGGGGAAGGTGCTGGATCGTGAGCTGCTTCGAGGGCAAGGTCGCGGTGATCAGCGGCGCTGCGGCAGGGATCGGCCGAGCTCTGGCTGTTGAGCTCGCGCGACGTGGAGCTCGGCTCTCGCTGCTTGATCACGACGCTGATGGTCTTGAGGAAGTCACTCACCGCTGTGAAGCGATCGGCGCACAGGTGCTGGCCCAGGTAGTCGACGTGACGGACTGGAGCGGTGTGCAGGCAGCTGCCGCCGCGACAACCTCCGCGCTGGGTGGCGTCGACTCGGTGTTCGCGGCCGCCGGGATCATTCACCGCGGCAGTCTGCTCAACTCCGACGTCGCGGACATCGAGCGCGTCATGTCGGTGAACTGGCGGGGGCTGATGTACACGGTCAAGGCACATCTTCCAGCCGTTGTGAGCTCGCGGGCCGGCCGGATCGTGACGTTCTCAAGCGCCTTCGGCCTACTGGCGATACCGAGGTACAGCGCGTACAACTCGTCGAAGTTCGCCGTCCGCGGGTTCAGCGAGTCGCTGCGCCAGGAGCTCACATCCACCCAGGTGTCGGTGACGTGTGTCTTCCCTGGGGGAGTGCGGACCTCGATCGTCCGCAACGGCCTCTTCGCGGCTGGCGAGCACCGTGACGCGGTGATCCGGGGCTTCGAGAAGCGCGTTGCGCGCACCGATCCCGAAGAAGCTGCGGCGATCGTCCTAAAAGGAGCTGAACGCCGTCGGGCGCGGGTGTTCGTGGGGAACGACGCTCGGCTGGTCGCGATCCTCGCCCGCCTTGCCGGCGGCCACTATCAGGACGCGGTGCCAGCGGTAGGCCGCGTCCTCGGGCGAGTGCGGCGTCAGCTCCGTCGGTCATGACCCAGATCGGTGACATGGTTTGACGTGATCGGGACCACTGCATACGCTGGACCAATCGGACTATTCCGATTGGGTTGGCTTTGTCGCTATCGGGCTGATCCCTGAAACGCAGTGGTGAGGCAGCTTTGTGCTGGCCTCGAACGCGATCGGGGATCGACATGTCTCGGCGAACTTCAGCTTCCAGCAACCACCGTCTGGTACCTCACAGCGCAGTCTTGCGCTCTTCGGCGTGGATCCCGCCTGCCGGACGCTCATCTGCTCACGGGCCCGTGATGGCCATGTTGCTGTCGTACTGGTACCTCGGCGTGGTCACAGGCCCGCCCGTAGAGCTCTTCTGCTTCTCGATCACGTCAACGTCAGTTAGCTCAAGGCACGGCGGACGGTTGAACCGACGTGTCGCGATGAAGTCATGCCAAAGGGGAGGACAGAAATGAACGCAGAGCTGGAGAAGTCGCCGCAGGTCAGCGCTCCTGAGCGGTTCGCGTGCATTCTGAGGCAGTTCACCGAGGGGCAGCCATCGAAGAGGCTGTCCGACCTGAGCGCCGGCGCCGGGTTGCCGATCAGCACCACGCACCGGTTGCTGAAGGGGTTGGTCGACAACAAGGTACTGGTGCGTGACGAGGACGGGCGTTATCAGGTGGGACCGCTGATGCGCGCGATCGCCGATCAGCTCGAACACGCGGATATAGCGAGCTGACGGCACAGACCTCGTCGGCGAACCATCAGCTCGTCGACGCACTTGAGGCGCACGGTCGTATGCGGATCTCGCCGGCCGTGCGCTTCGCCGTCGCCAGACTCTTCGTGCCACGTTCGACGGAAGGCTCGCGCTCATGGTGAGCGCGAGCCCTTCCTGGGATCGGTTGATGCGCACCGACCGGACGCTAGGTGCGCATCAACATATCGACTATGCGATGCAGGTGGGCTGGTACCAGTCGACGAATTGCAGGGAGACCCAGCCTCGGACGCCAGTGCGGAGGTTCGTGGTCAGCATCCAGGCGTCGTCCTTGTAGTCATCTGGCCATTTTGGCCAGCTGTAGTGGTCGAAGCGCATGGACTGACCAAGGATTGGCAGGCCGCCCGGCGTCGCTCGGATGTTGACCCAGTCGCCCGTCGAGAACGGGTAGCCCGTGCAGTCCTTTGTGGAGGCGGTGGGCTGTGGCATTGGCTCGTTGGTTGCGGCTTGGGCGTTGACGACGCCGATGCCGGCCATGGTTGCCGCAATGGCAAGCACGCTCGTGAATCGGCTGATGGACATGCGTATCATAGTTGGCCTCTCCTGATTTCAATCAGTGGAAGCGTGCGCTCCTAGGCTTTATGGTCGGATTGCGCATTCGCTCTGTGAACTAAGAGAAGCTCGCTTGTGGGTTGGCGTCAACGAATGGTGCGAATATTGTTTAATGCTGGCCTGGCGGATTATTTGCACGACAGATTGCCGGTGCGGGAACCCTTGCCGGCAATCTGTGCGGTCTGTGATTGGCTATGTCAACGCGAGGAACGGTAGATCATGCAGCACTCCTGAGTTCGTGGTGCACGGCCTCGTGCAGGGCTGCGGTGCGGTCGAAGGCGGACTGAATCTCCAATGGTTCGACGTGCAATGCCCGCGCGAGGCGGCGGGTGATCGTCCTGGGCACCTGGCCCGTGAGGAGATACCGGTCGATGGTGTCGGTGGCGAGGCCCAGGAACGCGGACAGCAGTGGCGGGCTTTCGTCGGCGGTGCCAAGGCTGCCGGTGCGCTCCCAGAACTGCAGACGACCGAGGTTGGTAGCGCTGCGCACGGCCAACTCGGCGGCGGTGAGTGCATGGTTCATACGCAGATCGGCAAGCGAGGGATCGCCGCTGGGTGGGTAGAGCAGGTCTGAAGGTCGGACCTGCAGAACCTGTGCGGCGGCGCGCAGGTTCCGTGCAGACGGTGTGCTCACGCCGGTTTCCCACCGCACAACGGTTTGCTGCGACAGGTTGGTCTGGCGGCCGAGGCTCTGACGGCTCATCCGGGCCTTGCGCACGGCGTGGAACGCCTCGGGGTTGAACCTGGGGCATTCGTCGATAGCTCTCCTAGGCATTGCTTGCGCCCCTTCGGTTTCACGCCGTCCGGCTTGGTGAGGAGGTGAGCGGGGACCTGGGAGGCGGGGGCTGGCTGGATCGACGCACGGAGGCGGCGCTGGCGTGCGCCAGTGCTTCCAGCAGTGCGTCGGAGATACCTGGCGCAGCGGCGAAGACCGGGTCGCCCAGTTGTGCGCCTGGTCCTGCATGGCCTGGCCAGTGGACGGTTGCGCCTGCTTCGTGCGCGATGAGAAGGCCGGCGGCGGAAGCCTTCAGGCCTACATCGTGCTCGACGTAGGCCGTCAGCCATCCCGCGGCGACGTGGCAGAGCTCCAGAGCAGGCGCGCCGCTGCATCGCAGGTCAGCCACCTGAGGCAGAAGCCTCGCCACCAGCTCGGCCTGATCCGCGCGGATCGCCGCGGCCGCAGAGAACCCTGTGCTGATCAGCGCATCTTCCAAGAGCTGAGTCGATCCAACGCGGATCTCGAGCCAGTCCGTGGAGATCGTGGGGTCGCACAGTTGCGCGCCGTGCCCCAGTCCCGCCATCCAGAGCCGACGGCTGTGCGGTTCAGCAACTGCGCCCGCCAGGACGACGTCGTCGAGCGCGGCCGCGACAGAGACCGCATAGCTGGGCAAGCCGCTGACGTAGTTGTCGACGCCGTTGAGCGGGTCGATGATCCACATGATTTGGCCGGACTCGGCTGGCTTCTCGTCGAGTACCGCGTCTCCGGGGCGGTGCAGCGCAATCAGGTCGCGAGTCAGGTGTTCCGAAGACATGCTGGCCGGCACAAGCAGGCCGCTCGAGGTGTGGCGGGCGCCTCGGTACGGCCCGCCGGCAGTGCGCAGGCGGTCGGACCAGATCTGACGTGCCGCGTGTGCGGCAACGTGTCCGGCGAATGCCGTGAGTCGCTCGACGTGTGTGAACACGATTAAGTCCCCCTTTGGTGCGTATCGGCGTGCCAATGCGGCAAGGCGTCGGCACGCCCAGGTTGTCGTGATGCACCGTGGGGGAGGGGAGGTGTCTCACGCTACACCAATAGCCCTGTTGTTCGGCATTTCTTTCGATCAATGGAATTCGGCGTGGTTCCGGCTGTTGTCCCAGTTTCCGGGAGTTGGAAGAATGCCTGCTGAGAGGTCGTGGCGTATGTCCCGCTCGGCTGTCCTGCGAGAGTGGGGACTGCCACTTTTGCACGTCTTGGCTGCTAGATCGGCGACAGATCCATGCGTTCGTGTGAATGTCGGTAGGTGCAGCAGCTGGAAGTGGCCTTGTGTTGCCGCGGCAGGGCGCCTTTGGCGTCCGGGTTTCCCTGATTGTTTGGGCGAGTGTGGCGGGACGTTTCTGCTGTGTGGGAATTTCGCATTCGTTTGGGTATAGGAGTTCGAATGTTACGCCTACGCAGAATTTCCCCTGACCTCTCCGGTGGTCGCAGATGGGAGCTCGCGCGCATCCTGCCTCTGACTGTTGCGGCCGCGGCCCTGCTGACTGCGTGCACCTGTGTAGAGAGGGCCCGTCCAGGGCGAGGTCTGTCTCCGCCTGCTCGAGCGACGTTGGTCGCGACCGCTTCAACTCGAGTGGTGAAGGTCGAAACCTTCGCCGCCGCGGTGGTCGGGCAGATGACGGTCGGCGACAACAACGGCACAGGCCTCGTGAACGGCGAAGGTGTGCTCCTGGAGAGCACCAACAGATCCGAGGGCGGAGGGATCCGCGCAATCGACGCGGCAAGCGGTACGGAGCGAATCCAGCTGACAGATCAGCCTGGCCGCACGATGTCAGGAGTCGCTGTCAGCGTGCGTCCGGGCCGGCCGGGGATCGTGTGGCAGCTGACTTTGAGGGACGGTGTTGCGATCGCTCGAGACCAGTCCACTTTGGTCGAGCAGCGCCAGGTGTCGTACCGCGGCGAAGGCTGGGGGCTGTGCGACGACGGAACCCAGCTGGTGCAAAGCGAAGGGTCGATGCGACTCGTGCTGCGAGACGCAGGCACCTTCGCAGAGAAGGGCGTGATCGAGGTGGCCGGCGGGTGGTGGTCGAACAGGCGCCTTGGCGAACTGGAGTGCGTGCGCGACGGTGAAAGGCGTCAGGTGTGGGCGAACCTCGTGGACACCAGCTGGCTGCTACGCATTGACCTTGGAGCCCGTGCGGTGACGGCGGTCGCTGACCTTGCTCCAGCTCTGGCTGGATCGACAGCGGTGGCGCAAGAAGTCGTAAGTGGTATCGCGTCGGTTCCTGGCGTGCGCAACGAATTGTGGCTGTCGGGCGGCGGTTGGTCTCGGCCGGTGAAGGTCCGGCTGGCGGCAAGGCCTTAGTCCGGCACGGCCGACGAGCTGAAGGTCCCGTTCTGCGGATGTAGGCACACTGCGCCGGTCTCGGTGATGAAGCCGTAGTGTTCTTCCTCGTCCGGGGTCATCGCGATGATGTCCAGTGGTGGAACGGATATCTCCCACCAGCCCATGTTCCGCAGTTCGTCGACCTCTGCCCGGTCATGGTAGATGATCAACACGTCCAGGTCGTTCGGCTGGTCTGACCTCAAAGCGGAGCCGAACGCCCAGACCTGCAGGCGCGGAAACCTTGCAGCGCAACGGATCAGTTCACCGAACATCGGCCATCGCTCGGTCAGGTTCACGGCTCGCGGATCCCGTGAAGAAAGTCGTCGAGTGTGTAGAGCGGGACTCTCGCTCGCCGTGCGGTGTTCAGCACGCGGGTTCCAAATCCCTGAGCGGAGGAGTTTGTGATGACGAACGCGTCTAGGTCGAGCTTCGGGTATTCGGCGAGCACCCTGCCGAAGTCTTCGTCGGTCAGCTCGTAACGGTCGTGGATCACGATGGTCAGCGGCCTGAGCGGGGCGGTGCGGATGATCTGCCACGCTCGTTGGCCACAGCGTTTGAGCTGGGTGACGGCTCTGGTGGCGTACAGCCTGCGGTGAAGATAGTCCTCGTCCCGGTGCGTGTATGTGCTGATGTCGTCGAAGTCGTCCACCGCGCGGCGGAAAGCACCGAAGGTGTCCACGACGACGCCGAGTTCGCGCGCTTCCTCGTACACGTCGGGGTCGACGAGTCGACGAGTGATGATCACCATTCGGGTATCGGGCAGTTCGTCGACCGCTGCGTGCAGTGCCTCTACGGTGAAAGGTGTCTGCGAGTCGGGCTCGACGCAGTAGCCGATGGCGTCGGATCGGCCAGGTCGACGGACGAGCAGACCATGTTCGCCAAGGGGCTCCGCTGGCTTGGAGTCCTCGCGGAGCTTGCCGATCATCCAGTCGCGGATGCTCATTCGTCATCCTTCAGAATCGTCGCCATACGGCTTGGGAACCTCGTTGATCCTGGTGTCCAGTCGCCTCGTAGGTGCCTGTCCTCAAGCTCCTTGACGTGCACGGCGAACTCGTCTGCCGTGCTTCTCTCATCGGTCGTCAACAAAGCGCGGTTGGCACTCAGGAGGCGAAGGAGTCGCTGGTTGTTGGGGATGATCGTCTCTCGGAGGTGCCGGCGCCATTGGTCGGCACGCGCGTCATCGAAGAGGTCGTCGACCGGGCCGTACAAGCGGAACACCGCGTAGTTGGCATCGAGGAGCTCTTGGACCAGTGCCCGGGCCGCGGCCCTGGTTGCAAGAACCGGAGTTCCGTGGGCGAGCGCTCGGGCGTCCTTGCCGCGCTGCTTCCACTCCCACAGCAACTCGGACGGGTACTGGCCGGGGGCCTTGTCGATCATCGTGTGGCAGGTCGGGCAGAGCACGAGCACGTTGTCGGCCACGGCCCGGTCGTCCTCGGAAAGGTTCGGGTCCTCGGCGGCGCGTGGCCCGTCCGGGCTCGCTGGGATGATGTGCGCCAGTTCGCCGACGTGCGTGTTCTCCACGAGTCCGTGCAGGTCGGCGCGGCAAGACGGGTTCTGACAGTGCCCGCCTGACTCCGACCACAAGAGGTCCTTTGTGGGTTGGGAGAACCTCACCCGGTTTGCTGCCACGTGACTCCTTCTGCTGGCCTCCTGAAACTTACCGGCAGTGATCGGACGACCGTTGAGGTTGCGCAGTACACGGCCGTCCGACTCAAGGCAGCCACGACGTTTCGCGTGATCGAGTAGGTGTGCAATGAGTGTCGGCGACGCTGGTTGCCAGCGGAACACGCCGCCATTCTCCTGGAGGAGTGGCAGGCATTGCTCTTCGTCGAGTCCCGGAGCTTGCGCTTCGGGGCGGCAGCACGCCGTGCGGCGGTTTCGAGGCGGAACCGCACGATCAACGCGTCCAGGGCGGGGAGATTGCCGGTCGAGTTGGCAACGTCGACGAGTTCGTTGGTCTGTTTGGCCGGCAAACCTCGGCGGTTGAAGGGCAGACGGCGGGGCTTGGCGACCTTGGCGGCGGCTCGCGGATGACAACCGTCGAGTCGCGCAGCACGAAGTCAAGCTCGGTGTCCGCGGCCCATTGCAATTCACGCAAGACTGATCGCACGCTAACACGGCCGTGGTCGTCGACCCGGGCGAGCTTGAACGAGAGCGAGGACCTCGGTGGCGTGATGCTCGTGAGATCACCAACGAAAACACTACTTGAGCCAGCCCACCGTGCGTAGGTCATGGGCAAGCCACTTGTACGCCAAGGTGGTGGCTGCGCGATCATCGGACAGGCGTAGAACGAACGCCTCTTGTTCTACCTGGTAGAACACGTTGCGCGTCGACGGCTGGAGTCGCTCGGCGAACTCCTCGTAGGCACTCGAATGAGGATCGGTGACCATCGTGACGTCCACTGACGGGACACGGTGGTCGGTTGGTGAAAGATCGGTGTGAAACCGGAGATTCATCACGACATTGGTGAGGTTGTCGTCGGCGAACCTGCCGACGAGAGCCTCAGCGTGAATGGGAAACTGGCAGTAGAGACCCATCGCGTTGCCGAAGGCGGGGAAGTTGCACTCGACCAGCTCCCGGTACCCGATCAGGGCTTCGCGCAGCATGTTTTCGGCGATGACCGCGGTGAGTTCGGGGGAGTACGCCTGCCAGTACCACCGCCTGGTGATCGGCTGAAGGTCACCGTCAGGCCACGGCGGCTGCAGAGTTTCGCTGTCTTGCAGGGCGAGCCAGCCCTCCAGCCAGTGGAGGTCGTCCAAGTGGATCACCCGGCCGGAGGACTCCCAGCTGGCTCCCTCGCATCCCGCTACCTCTTGTAGCCAAGCGGCGATTTTCCTGCGGAGACCGGAGACGTTGACGACACGGGATCGCCTGCTCACGCCATAGTCCTGAACGAAAGTACCGAGGAGGTAAGCGCGCTCCCCTGCGAGCCAAGAGGAGGCAGGTACCGCCAGTGTTCTGTTCTTGATCGCGGTCCCCAGCTTGGCCTGGAGCATTTCCTGGGCGTGTCGCCACCGTCCGAAATCAGTTGCGGGGAAGGAGAAGTTGGCCCGGCTGTACCACCCCTTCGACAAGCAGGGATGTGGCTCATTCAGCACGGTGATCTCAGGGATCGACGCCGTGTGATGAGCGCGAGCCACGGTGATCCTGCCCTCTCCCAGCCAGACTCCCCAGTGAGCCGGCACCCCGTCGTGGTGGGGAAGCAGTGACTTCGCAAGAGGACCAAGCCCTTGAGCGAGTGCTTTCTCCGCTTCGCGAAGCCATCTTCCTGCCCTCGTGGCGAGATCTGGTTCGGAACTGCCGCCGGGGTCTCGGCGCTTGAGGAACGCTGCGACCTCCGCGTCCGAAAGGCCTTTGAACGATTTACGGTCGTTGCTCGCGATCTCGTCGAGTATCCAGAACGTGGCGGCTGGGTTGATCTTTGCCAGCTCGATCAGCAGGTTCTCTTGGCGACTTGGCGGAACCGCTGTCGAGATGGCGAACGCCAGGGCATAACGCCACCTCGGGAACGACTCAGGTGCGGCCACGGTCTGCAGGTCGACCACCCCGGACGAGATGGCCTCTGAGCCGAAGTACTGCTCGAACACCGGTAGGGCGAAGGTCAGCTCTCCAGTGCGTTCGACGACCAGGCCGGTCGCCACCATGCGGCGTAGACGCGGCCGCGGTCGGAACTGGTCAATTTTCGCGATATGGGGTTGCTCGAGAAGGGCCACGGCGAGCAGTTCAAGATCGCGCCAGGTCTCTTCGGACGCTTCGTGACCCGGCGACTCGACCACCTGCCTGGCCAGGTCCGCGAGCAGCTGAGACCGAGAGACCGTGGTGTCCCGGCCGGCGTCCACACGGCTTGCCAGCGCCAGCGTGGTGAGCGGACTCGTGAGGAGATCAGCTGTTTCGGCGGTCCACAGGTGGTGGGGCAGGCGGTCGCCAAGCACGAGTTGCACCAACTCGTCGCCCCGCTCAGGACGCCACGGAGAGAGGTCGATCCGCTCCTCAGGAGGCAATGCGATTCCTGGGCGTGCTGTGGCAAGGACGCTGACTTGAGGCCACACGTGGACCAGCTGCCGTGCTTCGTCGAGGATGCACGCCGCGTCGGCAGCCGATACGCCATCGAGTTCGTCGATCACAACGCGGCACGTGCCCGTCGGGTCTTTGCCCAACCTGGTGACGACTGACTCGGTCAGATCATTGATCACGCCTCGAGCGGTGAAGTAGAGCGGGATCTCGTGGTCCTCGCTGTCTTTCGCCGCCTGTAGGCCTTCTTCCCACCAACGAGACGCTTGCTCGGACTTGCCGGCTCCGAGTTGCGCCACGAGCACTCTCAGGCAACCGATGGGAACCTCGGTGATCGGGTCGTCTAGGCCCTCCATCCATTCGACGACCGCAGCCCGTCGGTCTTCGGGCACGAAGGGAGCCAGGCGTGCCGTCCGCCGGGCACGTCCTTCGCGCGTGGCGATGTCGAGAACCTCGGCCCGGCCGCGCATACGCGGGTTGAAGGGCATGAGGTCCGCGAGGTGCTCAAGGTGCTCGACGACCTTGTTGAGTAGTTCGTCGGTGAGGTCGAGCCTGGTTTGCTCCGCGGCTTGGCGCTGCTTCCACTCGAGCAGTTCGTCGATTGTGTAGACCGATTCGTGGTCGTCGACGGGCTTGTGGTGCTCTCCGCAGAGGAGCAGCAGGTTCTCTTCAGAGTTGAAGTCTTCGTAGTCGGCCACGTGTCGTGGGCCGTTGGGCGCCTCGGACCTGATGTGCGCGATCTGCACGACGACGCTCAGTTGGCCGCGGTCGGCGAAGACCAGGACTGTGGAGCAACCCGGAAAGGCACATCGGTTCGCACGCCCGAACAGCAGCTTGAGCGTCTTGTCCGTGTACCTGCGCGGCATCCGAACAGCGTAGCGACGGACGTCGGCGCGCCTCGTCGGCCACGCCGTGTTTCCGCGCTGAAAGGCGATGTCGTGCACGGCCGCTGACCGACGACAAGTACTCGGCGGCTTGATCGACCAATATGAACCTGCGCAGCCTGATAGGCCAGGCCGGACTCACCGGACCATGTTTTGGCACCCCGCAGCGTCATCTACGAGTATCACCGCGCCGCTTAACCAGCACGGATGCGGCTTTCGGCGCGCACAGGTTGGGACAGGGTCAGCCGGGCAGGCCTCGCCTGAGTCTCTCGGCCCGATCGTCGATACGGCGCGCGTACCGTTCGTAGCTGTCTGCCAGATCGAGAAAGATCCGACGGGTTCGCGGCCATTCCAATGAGTCAGCGGCTTGCTGCCTGTAGCGCTTCGCCAGGTTTCGCTCACCGACGCCGCCCTCGGTTGGACCTCTGGACGCCATGCCTCGTCTATTGAAGATGTTGGTGTCCAGTCCTCGGTCAAT
Source organism: Lentzea kentuckyensis (assembly GCF_002150765.1). GTDB lineage: Bacteria > Actinomycetota > Actinomycetes > Mycobacteriales > Pseudonocardiaceae > Lentzea > Lentzea kentuckyensis. The sequence goes on along the minus strand of NZ_MUYM01000036.1, from coordinate 150,623 downwards.
AGCGTCACTCCTGACGCCCTCCAGGAGGTCGCGAACGGCTCGAGGAGGAAAAAGCCCATCAGGGTCAGGCGGTGCGAAGGCCAGAACACGGCCGATGAGCAGGTCGCCTGACGTCGACCGCGCGGCGTCGGTCAACCGCTGACGTGCCTCGCGGACCCAGGCTTCTAGTAGCTGGGTCTCGACTGTCCCGGCTGCACCGACACCGGGGCACCTGCGCCAGGCGTCGAGGATGTCGAACGCGCGTTTGGCGACACGCTGCTGCTCTGGCGAAGTCGGCACGTCGGCTGCTTCGTCGTCGCCCTCACTGCGGTAGGCGCCACAGACGAGTTCCGCGAAGAAGGCGGGATCCTGGCTCAGCGTTGCGTGCAGTGTGGGCGACTCGGCGCGGAAACCAAGCGTGGAGAACAGGTGCCACTCGAGAACCGCGAGCCGTTGCACACCAACGAACTCGCTGTGTCTGGAAAGCAGCAAGAAGACACGGCGGAAGTCATCGCTGGAGAGCTGCTGTATGTCCGACGGTGTTGTCTTCTCCTCGATGAGGTTCGTCAGGATCTGGGCAGTGCGTTCGGCGATCTCAGGGGCATCGATCTCGTCAACGTGGTGGGATACGAGCCGTAGAGCTGTCACGAACCGGCGAACGCTGAGCAGGCCGTTGAGTGCGGCGATGATGTGCTTGGGGGAGTGGTCGATGTCGTAGTAGTCGATGTTGGACCAGTAGTGATCGGATGTCGCGGTGGACAGGCTTCGCAGCGACTCCCATGCGGCAGGTGGATCGGACGCGGCAATGAGAATGGCTGCCTGCACCGATGGCTCGACAGTGCGCGTGAGCAACTTGTCGCGGAGCGACTCGCCTTCAGCGACCAGCCGCGCTTCGATATAAGCGAACGCGACCCGTCGACTCGGCGAGTCCGGGTTGGACAGTCGTGTGAGCATATCGGCGTCGAACTCGGTTGTCCGGTCGGCGAGTGCGCGGCCAATGAGGAACGGATAGTCGGTTGTGCCAGCGAGGGCATCGAGAGCAGACAGGCCGCCTGACTGCAGGATCTCGCCGATCGCGTCCGCGCGGCGTCCCCGTATTTCTTTGGCGTGTGCTGCCGGATCGGGACGCCGCTTCCAATCCGGCATGATGATGTGGCTGCTGTTGAAGAGCCATGCCAAACGGTGCAGGGGCGTTGGAGGTTCCAGCGTGGACAGTATGCGCTCGAATGCGGTGAGTTCGGCATCCGACAGGGCCCAGTCTGAGTCGGCGAACTCCCGGTGCTGTCCGACCTGGAGCCGCAGGGCGTCAGCCAGACGTGCGCGGACCGAATCGTCAGCGGAGGACCTCGCGGCTGCGAGCTTGACGACGAGAGCCTTCCTGTGCGTTGACGAGATGCGATCGAGCTTGTTGACGAGGGGCAGGAGTCGCGCCGGATCAGCGTCGGCATCGGCCAGCAGAAGCTCTACCACGCCAGCTACATTTTCATGGAGCTGCTCGCTTGTGACCTGCTGCTCGCGCTTCCAGTCGCGGTACTTCGGCCCCTGGTGAGGCATCAGGCTGGGGTGTACGGAAGGAATAAGTTCGATCAGCAGCTCACGGGTGTGCCGAGGTTGTGCTCGTTGAAGCCGCTTCAGCGCCTTCAGCCGGTGAGTGGCGCTGACGCTGGTCTCTGGGTGCCAACAGCTGAAGATTTCCTCAAGGCTGCGTGCGGGGCGGTTGGCCCATCTCCCACCTGGATCCAGCGCGGCCAGGTTGGCCAGAACGTCGACGGCGTCGTCGAAGTAGTCGACCGACCAGGCGAGAACTTCAAGCGCACGAACGAAACCGAGATGCGGCGTTCGGGAGGGCAAACCGAACGGTGTGGGTGCCAGATCGGTGAACATCTTGCTGTGCAGAGGAGTCTTTCCTTGCAGCCCGACACGCGCTGCTTCCAGGAACTCGTCAGGCGCGGCTTCCGCGAACTCGCTGAGCAAGTCGCTCAGCGAAGTCCACAACCCGTACGTTTGATCATTGTTGGCGGCGTTGAACAACCTGCGGGCAACTCGGCGAGCGACGTCGGCGCCGGTTGCACCGCCGGGCAGCGAGACCGGCCCGTCGTTGGTTCCGAGCAGGGCGAGTGAGCGTGCGATTCCGCGGCGAAGAGTTACCGAGCAGTGCTTGAGGATCTCATCCGAGTGCATGATCCCGAACTTGTCGGGTTGAGCCTCGACCTCGCTGAGGACGCGGAACGCGGTGTTCTCGAACTCGACGAGATCGGTGACGGTGAGATGGGGAGCCACCAAGTACCAGGAGTCGTCAGGGGAGATCACGTGCCATTGCTCCTGCAGGGCACCGACGAGCGGGGCCTCGGCGTCGGCTGGCGCGGCTCGGCTTGCCTCCTCAAACTCGCCGTAGGTCATGTGGGTGAACTCCTCGACCACACTGCGGTCCGAAGAGTGCTGGCCGTCCCAGCCGCCGAGCAGGAGTTGGCGGCGCAGAAGCAACGACGGTGACCGAGCCCACTGTGGAACCAGCGTCTCGGGATGGTCCGCGAGGGCACGCCGCAACGCCGAGAGGCTGCGACGGGCGAGCGTTCCGAGCGCATGGGCTCGGTCGTCGTCAATGCCTCGGCCGACGAACAGTCGCGCCAGCTCCTCGCCGTCGACGCGGGGTACCTCAACGGTGGCCTTAGCACCGAGGACCGCAGGCAAGACCAGGCGATGGGGGTGCTTGAAAGGTATATCTGTCGCCAACTCGAGGTCGGTTACGACGAGAACCAGCGGTTCGGGGCGATCGAGCAGCTGCCGGAGGCTCTCCCGGGACCGGACGAGCAACGTCCTCACAGCGGCCTGGCCTGATGCGGTCGTGGTCTGGAGGGTGGCGGCGACAAAGGCTCGAAGTTCGTCTCCGCGCGCCTCGCCACTGACCGTGATGATCTTGTGCTCGGCACTCAACGCGTCCAGCAGCGTGGTTGCAACCGACTCCCGTCCCGCGAGCACAGCTGGTCCGTCGAGACGGCTATTCGTCGATGCTTGCCACACACGGTCCCACCAAGCCTGGGCTTCCTCGACTCCCGGGGTGGCCTTGCCGAGCAGATCAGCGAGCCAGACGGTGGTTGCCGGTGCGCTCTCCAACCATGTGTGCACGTCGTCGACATTGAGGGCTCGGACGTCCTTCCACCGCTCGTCGCGCCGCTTGCTTGCCGCCCATCCGGAAGCGTTGGGCCACTTCCGCAAGCCGACCTGCACATAGGTGATGGAGCGCGGGCTATCACCATCGGGGCCGGTCAGCCGCTTCCTGTAGTCGCTGCTGGCTTTGCCGTTGGCATCTAGTTGAACCGAGAGCTCCCACACCGACGGCCCGGCAGGCACGAAGGCGGACTCGCCACTGGCGACCACCACCCCGTCGAACCCGCTTGCAGATGTACCCGAACCACCGGGCATGTGCAGTCTGGTGATGCCGCTCCCGGTTTCGGTGACCAGCCGTCGGATGAGGATCGGCAGGTTTGTGTCGAATCCAGGTGAGTCCGCGGCGATCAGGAGATCTTCTCGGCTGATGGACGGCCACGATGCCATCGGGCAACCGTAACAAGTAGCACCGACATCACCTGGGGACATCCCGCTTGGCGCGCCAGTCAACTTGAGTGAAGCAGCGCGATCTGAGTTGCCACCTCAGGCCTCAGGACGAGGCCCCGGAACGGGGTCCGGGGCCTCGTGATCGTTGGTTCAAGGATCGGGCGGACCGGCGCGTCCAGACTGTTGTGGACGGAGGCGGTCACGTCGCCAGCGGATGTGGTTCGCCGGTCAGTGCTGCAAGGGCGGCGGCGACCTCGTTGATGCCGGCACGCACATAGGTGGTGGTTGTGACGGCGTCGTTCTTGGTCTCGTGTCCTGCGTATGCCTGCGCCACCGCGAGACCAAACCTGCGCTCGACGAACGTGAGCGTGGTGTATCGCAGCCAGTGGGTGGCGACCTGCTGTCGATCGGCCCATGGAATCTGCTTGCGGCACCGTTCCCACAGGCCGTCGTATCGCCGGGTGGTGATGGGGTTGCCGTTGAGGTTGCGGAGCACGCGGCTTTCCGGCTCCAGGCAGCCGCGCCGCTTCGCGTGATCTAGGAGGTGTGCGACGAGCGTCGGTGATGCCGGTTGCCACCGGAAGACGCCGCCCTTCTCCTGAAGGAGCAGCAGGCATTGCTGTTCGTCGATGTCCCTGAGCCGGAGCTTCAGCGCGGCGGCACGCCGTGCGGCGGTTTCGAGGTGGAACCTCACGATCAACGCGTCCAGCGCGGGATCGTTTCCGGTCGAGGATGCGACGCCGACGAGTTCGTCGACCTGAGTGGCCGGCAGACCTCGACGGTTGGAGGGCAGGCGGCGAGGCTTGGCGACCTTGGCGGCGGGGTTGCTCGCGGCGGTGATGTACTCGTCGATGACGGCGAACTTGTAGAGGCAGCGGAAGGCGGCGACCATGTGCTCGCCCGCGCAGTTGCCGCCACGGCCGTTTCGGCGCTGAACACGGTTCTGCTTGGTGAGCTCGACGAGTCCGGCGATCTCGCTAGCCGTGGGCTCATCGAGGCGGCGTTCGCCCCAGCGCTCCTTGATGCGCTTCCAGTACGAGCCGTAGACCCGGAGCGTTCCGGGGGACACCGCGGCTTCGACAATCGGGATGTAGGTGTCGAACGTCGGCACGTCTTTGGTCTCGGCTTGTGTTGATGTGAGGTCCTCGACGCTGATGCCAAGGCTCGACAACATCAGTCGCGCGGCAGCGAGGCGATCCGCTGAGGGTGCGACGGCGGGATCTGTGATCGTCATCGAGTGGTCACCTCGGTGAGTACGCCGAAGTTCGTCTGCGCGAACTCGTTAAGAATTGATGCGTCGGCAAGAACCAGAACTGCGGCTCGCGAAGAGGAGACGAGCAGGAGGCGATGTCCTGGTCCCCAGGACATCCACCGGCGCATCGCCAGCGGAACTTGAATCAGTCCGCGCGAAGTGACGCACACCGCGGTTCCTCGGCGCTCGCGGACGACGACTGTCGAGTCGCGCAGTACGAAGTCGAGCTCAGTGCCTGCGGCCCACCGCAATTCGCGCAGAACTGACCGCCCGCTGACGCGGCCGTGGTCGTCGATCCTCGCGAACTCGAATGAGAGCGAGGAGCTCGGTGGCGCGGTACTCGCGAGGTCTCCGACGAGAACAGGCTGGATTCCGCGGGCTACACCGTCACGGTCGGGTGAGGGCGGAGCCGCGATCGCGGCGAGGTCGAGCGTGCGGATGATCGGCTCAGACATCAGCCTCGCCTCGCCCTGCGAGCACGGTGTCCGAGCACGCCAAAAGCAGGGATCCATTTGACTGGAACCCTGCTTCGACTGTCTTGCTGATACCGGGGAAACTTCCCCGCTGCTGGTGTCCGAGGCCCGAGTTGATCACTACGCCCACGCGCTCTACCAGCGCTTTGTCTTGAAGCTCGACGGCTGATGGTCTGCGCGTCGGCGGTCCACGAACGCATCGGGCAGCGTCGCACGCGTGCCACGGATCGCGGTTCAAAGGGGGACTTGACCCCCCATGTGTAGCAAGCGTGCGCGGTTTGTGTGTTCATGCGTTATTGGATAGCTCGTACCTAGTATAGAGGGCCAGTCGATGCTAATCAATCTTCGGGCAGATCTGTATCGATTGGAGCTGATGGCGACCACGCGAACCGCACGATGTATCCGCTTGAAGGTGAGTAGGAAATTCAACGCCGCGATCGCCGCAGCGATGCCGTTAATCCAGTAACGAACAGTGACGGCTTTGCGAAGTCCTCGGCACGACGCACCGTTGCGTCGTCATCGTTCGGAGGACATCATGTCGTGGATCGTTGACAAGTTCAAAAGCTTCTGGTCGCAGTATGGTGATGTCACAGGTCGGCCACCAGTCTGGTTCGGTGCGCTCAAGGCCGAGCAGATCGTCGACGACGATCTTCGCAACCGGTCGGGTGTGGAGATCGAGCCTGGGCTCCATTACGTCGATCTTGGTGTGCGGAAGATGAACCTCTGCACGGACCAGTTCCTCACCACCAACAAGTTCCCGGTGGTCCACTCGCATGTCACCTTCGTGTCCGGCGGCGGGTCTTCCACCTCGTTCCCCGCAGTTGTTGGGCACGGCAAGGCTGGCGGTGTCGACGTGACTTCCGGGGGCAACTTCGCCGGCACTGGTTTTTCGCTGATTCCTCAGCAGGCATACCACGACGGCCACATCGAGCTTGTGGCTGGCGTGGTGGCGATGAACGGCGACAGCGGACTGCAGCGGCTCACCAAGGTTGTCAACCGGGTGACCAAGGAGATGCTGCCTGCGGCGGTCGGAGTCGGCGCGGCGGTCGAAACGGGTGTCAAGCTCACCACCAGCGCACTCAGCTGTATCGAGGATCTGTTTGATCAGTCGGACTCGACCGTCGTGCTCGGGATGTTCAGCAGGTTCGGTTCAGGCATCGGAATTCCGCTGCGCACTGGGCTCTACGCACTGCTCGACAGTCGGGTTCTCGGCGATAAGGCACCCGACCCAGGCACGCTCGTTTACGACGACGAGGAGCTGAAGGTCCGCACCGCCGACGGCAAGCTCGCAGGTCTGCGGGACTGTGACTGGATGGTGCTCGAAATCGGGGTGGAGACGCACCGCTCCTACAAGACGATGCCGATGATCGACTCTCTCATGGACCAGGCCTTCCTCGCTGCGACGAAGGATCGTGACAGCGCTATCGCTCTGCACGAGGCCGCCGTTGCGACAGTTTTGGCGTCGAACGACGTCGTTCGTGACGACTACGATGCCATCCTCCGAGAATTGCGCGAAGACTTCGCGAGGGTAGCGATCAAGCACGGCAGGAAGATCGGTCGCCGCAGCCTCCCGGAGTACATGGCGCCACCGGATCTCAAACTCATGTCGACCGACTACCTGTTCAGGCCGGCGCACGATTAACGGCGAAGGCCCAGAAGTGCGCGAACCGCAGTCACGGCGTCCGTCGCACCTGGTCCGAACTGCGCATCGTGCAAACAGTCGCCGACGCGGCAGGCGACCGAACCCAGCGCGCCCGGTTGTCCCGAAAAGCGTCGCCCTGGTCGGCGAGCTCGCCAGGTCCGACGACTGCGATGCGGACGTGACGACAGGAAACGGTATCGACAGCGGCCATGCCGTAGAGGAGGGTGCTCTGCCGACGCGGCCGGGAGACACCTACGCCGAAGAGTGGAAGAGGCTGACCAACAACGCGGGTCGGTCCGCCCGGCGGCGAATGCTGGCTTTCACACTGCCAGGAAGTTCCGTGCTGGCAGGGTCGCTGGTCCTTGCACTCGGTGCTGCAATCTGGGCCGCCCGCTGGATCGTGTCGACTCGACGGCGACCCGTGAGCGGTGAAGAAGCGCCTTAGCGGGTGAGGGTGATGGTGGTGGTGTGGCTGGAGCCGTCGCCGAGATCGATGCGGAAGCGCCACTTGCCGGGTTCGAGGGATTTGGTGCTGAGGTTGAAGACGTACAAGTTGTTGGTGGAGTCGTAGCGGAAGGTGTTACCGGAAGTGGCTGAGCCCGTGGGGGTCGCTTTGATCTCGCCAGCTGGACTACCTCCCGCGATTTGTGCCAGCCACAGCCGCGCGGTGACGGTGGAGATCCCAGCACTGGCGCCGGTCAGCGAGAACTTGACCGGAATGGTGCTGCCAAGCCGATAGGTGGCCCCTTCGGAGACCGGCTGCAGGAGCCCTGACCAGCTGTAGGTGACGACAACCTGGAACGAGGTGCTGCCGACGTTGCCCGCTGCATCCGTTGCTGTGCACGTGACTTTGGTGGTTCCGAGGCTGAACGTAGTTGCGGACGCGGGAGTGCAGCCGACCGGCAGACCGCCGCTCACGAGGTCCGTTGCGGTAGGCGGCGGGTAGGAGACGCTCGCGCCGTTCGAGCTCGTCGCGGTGACCACCTGATCCGCGACATGAGCCAACGAAGGAGGCGTGGTGTCAACCACCCGGATGGTGAAGGTGTTGGTGCCGGCGTTGTTCGCTTTGTCGGTCGCGCTGCACGTCACCGTGGTCTCGCCCAGGGGGTAGGTGGCGCCTGAGGCGTGATCGCAGGCGACCCGAAGGTCGCCGTCGACGGTGTCGTGCGAGGACGGGGCGGCGTAGGTGACGGTGGCGCCGTTTGGGCCGCCGGCTTCAGCGGTGATGGTGCTGGGGACGGTGATGATGGGCGAGTCGGCGTCGATGACGTTGACGGTGAACGAGCCGCGAGTGGCGTTGGCGGCGTGGTCGGACGCTGTGCAGGTGATGGTCGTTGTACCGAGTGGATAGACGGTTCCGGACTGGTGGTCGCAGGCAAGGGAGACGGTTCCGTCGACGGTGTCGACCGCAGTGGGGGCGGAGAAGGTGACGGTGGCTCCGGACGGCCCCGTCGCGTTCGCGGTTTGGTTGGCGGGCAGCATCATCGTCGGCGGGGTGCTGTCGGTGACGGTGACCGTGAAGGACCCGCTGCTGGTGTTGCCGTGGACGTCGCTCGCGGTGCATGTGACGGTGTTAAGGCCGAGTCGGAATATCGATCCGGAGGCCGGTGTGCAGGAAACAGGTATCGGTCCGTCGACGGTGTCGATGGCCGTCGCGGTGCCGTAGTTGATGTGTGTGCCGTCTGGGCCGCTGGCTTCCCGGGTTGCAGCGGCTGGAACAGTCACAACCGGACCGGTGGAGTCGTTGACGGTCACGACGAACGTTGCGCTGGCCGAGTTGCCTGCCCGGTCGACTGCGGTGCAGGTCACGATGGTGTCGCCGAGACCGAACGGGTCTCCTGATGAGTTCGTGCACGTCGGGATCACTGAGCCGTCGACGGTGTCGCTCGCAGTCGCGGCGGGGAAGGTCACCGTGGCACCTAAAGGCCCTGTGGCTTCGGCCGTTTGATTAGCCGGGACGGTCACCTTGGCGGCGGTGGTGTCCACGACCGTCACCGTGAAGGTGGATGAACCCGTGTTGCCGGCACCGTCTGTGGCGGTGCAGGTCACCACGGTGGTAGCCAGTGGGAGCACTGAGCCGCTGGTGTGGTCGCACGTTGCCCGAAGAACGCCGTCGACGTCGTCAGCAGCTGTCACTGCGGGATAGTCCGCGGTTGCTCCGTTAGGCCCGGACGCCTCGATCGTCAACGGTGCGGGGACGCTGACTATCGGAGCGCCCTGGTCCTGCACCCGGATCGTGAATGACCCGGTGGCAGCGTTGCCCACGGCATCTTTGGAGGTGCAAGTAACCGTGGTCGTTCCGAACGCGAACAGCGCTCCGCTGGGGTGGTCGCAGGTGACGGTCACCGACCCGTCGACGGAGTCCTCGGCGGTCGGCGCGGAGTAGGTGGCCACCGCGCCGCTGGAGCCCGACGCAGGCACGGTCACACTCGGCGGCAGTGTGAGCACCGGCGCCGTCGTGTCGACTACCGTCACCTCGAACGTTGCCGAAGCCGTGTTTCCTGCGACGTCGTTGGCCCCGCAGTTGACCACCGTCTTCCCGACCGGGAAGCCACTGCCGGTGGCGTGATCGCACGACACCACTCGGGAACCGTCGACCAGATCCTCGGCGGTCACCACGAACGAGACGGGCGTCGACTTTCCCGACGCTTCGACGTGCACCCCGTGCGGCACGGAAACCGACGGTCCCGTCGTGTCCGCAATGGAATACGACGCCGACGCTGAAGCCGACACGCCCGCGGAGTTCGTGAAGGCGCACGACGCCGTCACCGATCCCAGCCCCTCTGCCGCCCGCGGACCGGACGGGCCTGTGAGCGTGGCACTGAAGACCGAGGTGCCATCGGCTGAGTCCACTGCTGAACACGACGCAGTCGGCACCGCGCCGAACTCGTAGTTCGCGCCGGCCGAGATGCCGGTTACCGATACTGACGGCGTAGAGACCCGCTGATTTGGGATGCCCGAGAGGTAGACGTCGAAGTCTCCAGGAGGATCAGCAGGATCCAAACTGAAGGTGTCGAACTGCACCAGGCCCGCGTTGGGCGCGATGCCATTGGCGTAGTCCGCGACTACCAGCCGGGTGTCGGCGGCTCTCACGTCTCGCTCGAACGTGCCGCCGTAGAAGTAGAGCACGCGTTCTCCGGCGTGGGCGGGGTCCAGAGGCGGCATGGTCTGCACGCCTTCCGCGCCGAAGATCACGAATCGGCCGTCGTCTGAAATGCTGCGGGGCGCCAGCCAGTAGTTCACCGCCGGGTCTGACGTTCCACCATGCCCAGGCGCAGATATCCAGGTCGTTGTACCGGTCACCCTGTCGAAGAGATACACGTGCCGTTTCGGGAGCCCTTCAGGGTTGAGACTCGGGTCCTCGGAGGTGAACCCGATGTATCGGCCGGTCTGGCTGATGGCGATGACGTAGATCTTCGGCGGAACTGCCAGTGGCAGTGGAGAGGTGATTGCAGTCGCGACGTCGTAGGCGAGGTACTTGCCTCCTGAGACCACGATCGCTGTTCTGCCATCGCCGCTCATCGTGGCGACGTAGGCTGGTCCGGGCTGGGCTTGCAGTTGCAGCGCTCCAAGGGTGGAGCCTGGCACATTCCATGTTTCGATGAGTGCGCCAGCAGACGCGGACACGTGGAAATTCCCGTAGACCTTGCCGTCGTCGGTGACAAACGAGGCGTTTTGGGCGGTGTCGTTTGATATCGATCGGAATACCCGGCCGAGGCGGTTGTCGCGGGCGAAGATGGTGCTGAACTGGGTCGTTGGGTCGTATTGATTCCATGCCATCCAGGTGCCGTGAGGTGACAGGATCCCATTGACGTTCACCAGGGTCGACGCGAACTTCTGCCCCTGCTCGTCCGTGCTGGCGAGAGTGAGCTGGCCGGAGACGCTGTCACTCAGGTAAATGGACGTCCAGTCGCCTCCTGGGTGCGCAGGATTGGCGGTGCCCGCGCTGATGAGGCCGTAGCGCCCGTCGAGCGAGGTGGAAAGATAGCCCGTGGTCCGGGCGAAGTTGCCGTCACGACGCAGCGGCCAATCGGGGACTGTTCTTTTCGACAGCCAGATGTAGCCGGATGGGGCGGCTAGGGCGGGGTCGGCAATGCTGACAACACCGACGAGCATGCTGATCGTCAGGAGTAACCGAAGGGCGGATGTTCGAGCTCTCCGTGTCATGGTCATCTCGGCTCATCTCCGGCCTTGATCGACCTGCGAGCGACCGCATTCGATCACTAGTGCCTGCCGCCGCCTCGGTTGGTGATAGCAAAGTCGCAACTCGCGCGGTTCACGTTACCTCGAAGCAGAAATTCCATGACTAATAGGAATATTAGCCCGTGATGGGTTCGGGCATGATCCGTATGCCAGCGGATCCGGTTGGCTTGATCTCGACGCTGTGTCTATCCAGTCGACTATGGCGCTGCGGCATCTGGATGAACTGTGTGGGCCGAGGTAACCGCCCGATGAGGGCGTTCGATCGAGTGATCAGGCCCTGATGAGGAGCAGGGTGGGAGTTGCCCTGCAATCGGTGGGCACGGTGCTCCGTTGTCGCGGGAAATGCTGTCATGCCTGCGATCAAGGCGTGTTCAGCTGAGCGCAGGAACTCAACACCCCAACGCCCGTAGTAGCTACCGAACACGACAACCAAATGATCAGGCGGTCCCTCATCAAGGTCGCCCTGGGCCATCCCCTTGTCCACCAGAGACCACCGACAGATCAGGGCCTACGGAGCGGGCTACGGCAGAGGTGTCTTGCCGAGGAGTTTGCGCCAGAACCGGTGCCACCGCCTCCGCAGCGTGACTGCCTGCTCAGGCATCGGGTCGAAGCCTAGTCCTGCGCGAAGTTCCACAGCACGGCGGCGAATTCAAGCTCCCGGGACCCTGCGTTGTCGGCGAAGTACCGCCATTCCCCATCACCGCCCTCGCTCTCTTCCCAGTTGGCCGGCCACTGCTGGAACAGCGGCACCCGCCGAGCCCGGACGTCACTGGCACCAGCGTCGTCGCAATCGCCGAGATCGGCGGCGCCTTCGAACCACACGTCGTGGAAGAGGATGCCGTTCGACAGGCCGACGCCGTGGAACCAGACGTCACTGCTGAACTGGACTGCGGACAACAGCGGGGTGCTCGCGGTGAATTCCGAGTTGTTGAACCACACCTCGTCGAGGAACGTGACGTCCGAGATCCGGGTGGGCCCTTCGAAGTAAGTTCCTCGAAAGCTGACCTCGCCCTCGAAACTGGTCGACCTGATCTCGAGGGCATCGTTGAACGTCACACCGGTGAACTCCATCGGGCCGAGGAACCCGGAGTCCGAGCACTGCACGGACCCGCCGAAGCGACAGCCAGCGAACGAGGTGAACCCCGAAAAGGTCGTCTCCGCCAGCGACACCGGCCCCACGATGCCGGACCCGCCGAAGTCCACGTCGGCCAGGAATTTCGCGCCATCGAGCGCCAGGGCACCACCGATGTGCACCTGCGTCGCCGTCAAGACTCCCTCGAACGTCGCGCCGGTGAGGTTGAGCTCCTCAGCCGTGCTTAGACCGGTGATGTCACACGCGTCAACGAAGACCGACTCTACGAACAGGCCCTTCTCGACACGCCAACCTGCCAGGTCGAGGTTCTTCAGCTTGGCTCCCGAGAGATCGATCCCGACCGCCCAGTACTTCCCGGCGCCCTGGGTGAGGTGCTCCTGCAGGATGCGCAGCGCCGCACCACGGATCTGAGAACTCTTGCTCATCGTGGCGGCGTCATCCGCCGAGGGTGCGGGCATCCTGAGAAGCGAGCAGATCACGTTGACCACGGTCTGCCGCAGTTCCGGGTGGTCGTTAGCGAGGCGCTCGAACCCGTAGAGGCCCGCGAGCTGCACCGCGACATTGTCCGACCCGAACTGCTCGGCAGCCTTTGTGTACAGCTCCGTGAGCCGGCGCTCGGCAGCGTCGTGCCGCGCGTCCGCCGCCACTTGCTCCGCATGCAACCGGGCGATCTCGGCGGTGCGTTCCGCGTGCTCCTGCGTCCGGTCGCGCTGCGCGAGTTCCACCTGCCGGTTGCGCAGCTCGTCGCAGCGAACCTCCAGTTCCAGCTCCTGGGTGCGCTGCCGGCGCGCGGCTAGGTAGAGGGCGAACAGTCCACCCCCGCCGATCGCAATCCCGGACGCCGCCTTGATGACCTCGAGTTGCGTCGTGGCCTTCTTTTCGGGGTCGGCCATTGCGAGGCTGTCGACCCACCGCCACATCACGACTAGAGCTACACCAGCCACTAACAGGACGACCACGCCAACCACCGGGACGGTCCACCTGGGCAGCGGCGGCCGCCGCGGGCCTCCAGACGCCTCGCCCACGATTGACGAGGTGGCAGCGATCTGTTCTGTCACAGCAGTCCAATCGGTCTGCGACAACGCCGCACTATCGCCCGAACGGGTGATTCTCGCACCGCTGCTGTCATTCGACCTCGACCGGAATCCGGCTCGGAGAACTACGTGCTTCGAGCGCTAGCGGGGATCGACAGTTTCGTCATCGCTATCCAGGCCATGATGGCGTTGGTGCTGCCTAGACATTGGTGTGACAGCCGACAGCCCGGCAATCGCCAGGCCGAGCTGGTATCCCAGGCCGATGTGGACGATCAACCCGATGGCGACGACCAGCACGGTGAGCAGGCGCAGGTGACGCTTCACCGCACGCTGCCGCTGACGGAAGAGGCGTGGCGGTGCTACAACGCGGGAGCGATCCGTGCGAGCATCGCCGCGACCTGGACCGTGGTCACCGCCGACATCACCGCCAAGCTCATCCTGCTGGCCGACGACGGTGACGCGGCCGCAGCTTGCGCGGTTTGTGCGCTCATGCGCTACTGAATAGCTCGAACCTAGTACAGAGGGCCAGTAATTGGGGCGGCCTACTCGCCCTCGTAGCCCAGGGCGAGGTCGTCAAGTTGACGTTGTACCCGATGGGCGTCGTTGTCCCTGCCTTGTTCCTGATACATCCTCAGTGCCTCTTGCCACGTTTTACGGGTCAGGATGTGATGGTCGAGAGCGGCGTAAGTGTGACCAAGGTGGTCAAGGGTATCCGCGACGCCGTAGGTGTAGCCGTGGGTGCCGTACAAGTCGACGGCTTGGCGATAGAAGTCGATGGCCTGCTCGTGGTCGCCGGAGCGGTGGGCGATGAATCCGAGTGTGTCGAGCGTGCCTGCCTCACCCTCGGGGTCATGGTGCTGCTGTTGCACAGCAAGGGCGGCACGGCAGTACGCGTTGGCTGCATCGAGGTCCTCCAAGGAGGCGGCATACCAGCCAACCTGGTTGAGCGCGTCGGCTTCCCACACCGGGTTGCTGAGAACGCGGTACAGGTCGAGGGAGCGCCGAGCATGGTCTAGGGCTCGCCGGTTGTCGCCCTGTTCTCCCCAGACTGCGGCGAGCACTCGGCGAGTAAAAGCCTGTTCAACGGTGTTGTCGTGACGCAGCGCCATGTCGAGGGCCTTGTGCAGGTGGCCGATGGCCTCGTCGTGCTGGCCCAGCATGGCCTGGGTGTAGCCGAGAAGCCGGTGGGCGCGGCTTCGGGTTGCGGGATCAGGCAGGTGGGCAGCGGAGTCGCGCGCGGCTCGCCATGCGGCGAGCGTGTCGCGCCAGTGTCCCCGCCTGACGAAGTAAGTGTTCAGTGACCAGGCTAGGTGCCAGACGACATGGTGACGATGGTGGATGACGGCGGCGCGTTGGGTTGCTACGAGGGTGGCATGCTCAGCCTGCATCCAGGCCAGTGCCGACGTGGTGTCAGGTAGGGGGTGGGGACGGACGCCAGGTGCGGGGGCGATGGGGCACACGAGTTCGCGATGTGGGCTTAGGAGTCGGTCCGCTGCATGGGCGGTGTGCATGTGGAAGTCCATCACTCGCGTCAGGGCTGTTTCCCGCACGACGTCGGGCAGGCTGTCGGCGGCGAAGTTGGCGGCGTAGGCGCGGACCACGTCGTGCATCGCGTACCGGCCCTGCTGCCGCCGCTCTAACAGGGACGCCTCCTCCAACACCGATAGCGCCTTGCGGGCGCGGGTCGGGGACAGGCCGGTGAGGGCGGCCACGGCGGGCAGGGTGGTGTCGGGGCCAGGGGCGATGCCCAGCAGCCCGAACGCGGTGCGGTCTTCGTCGGTGAGCCGGCGCAAGGACCAGGACAGTACGGCGGGCAGGCTGGCTTCGGGGTCGGTGTCGTGGTCGAGCATCTCCAGGCCCAGCTCGCGCAGCTCGGCGGCGAGCTCGGCGATCGGGAGGCCGGGGCGGGTGACGGCGTGGCGGGCAGTGATCGACAGGGCCAGCGGGTAAGCCCCGCACAACTCGATCAACTCGTCGACGGCGCCGGGTTCGGCGGCGACGCGGCCGGTGCCCAGGCGTGCGACGAGCAGTGCACGGGCCTCGTCCCGGCTCAGGATGTCGAGTTGCAGGTGTCGGGTTCCGTGCCGGTCGATCAGGGAGGCGAGCCTGGTGCGGCTGGTGATCAGCACGGTGCAGGCCGGGCTGCCCGGCAGCAGCGGGACGACCTGCTCAGCGGTGGCGGCGTTGTCCAGCACGATGAGCATCCGCCGGTCGGTGACCAGGCTGCGGTACAGCGCGGCTTGTGCGTTCAGGTCGGTCGGGATCCGGCCGGGGTCGACTCCAAGGGCGTCGAGGAATCCACGCATCGCGGCCTCCGCCGCCATCGGCTCCTGCGTGGGGCTGAACCCGTGCAGGTCCACGAACAGCTGCCCGTCGGGGAACTGCTCGGCATGCTGGTGCGCCCAGGCCAAGGCCAGCCAGGTCTTGCCGATCCCACCGGCCCCGCCGATCGCCGAGATCACCACCGCGACGGTGCGTTTCCCTGACAGTTGCGGGCTCTCCTCCGGCTCAGCGCTCAGCGCCTCGTCGAGGCGGGCCAGTTCAGTGCCGCGGCCGGTGAACCACCGCGGAGGCGCGGGTAACTGCCGGGGCACCACGTCCGCCTTGGCCGCTGTGCCGCTGTTGAAAGCCGCTCCCGTAGTCGCCGCGGAAGGTGGTGTGAGGGCGGGGTCGGTGTCGAGGATGCGTTGGTGAAGGTCCTGCAGTGCGGTGCCGGGTTCGGTGCCGAGTTGCTCGATCAGCCGGTTGCGGAGTTGCCGGTAGTGGGCGAGGGCGTCGGTGGTGCGTCCGGCGCGATGCAAGGCGAGCATGAACTGGGCGGCGACGCGCTCGTCCAATGACTCCTGCTCCGCCAATGCGAACAGCTCAGGCAGGATCTCGGCGTGCCGGCCGCAGCGCAACGCGACTTCGACGCGGTCGAGTCGGGCGGCGATGTGCTCCCGTTCGAGGCCGGTGCGCACAGCAGCCAGCCATGGGGTGTTCAACCCGGCCAACGGTTCACCCCGCCACAGCCCTGTCGCCTCTTCGAGCAACATCAGCGCCTGCGCGTCGTCCGCAGTGCGGGCCTGTCGTATGAGGCGGCGGAAACGGAGCAGATCCACCGCCTCCGGGTCCACCTCCAGCACGTACCCGCCGCCCCGCCGCACGACCGCGACCTCACCTGCCAGCACCTGTCGGAGCCGTGATACGTAGTTGCTCGCCACAGCCCGCGCCTTGTGCGGCAACCGATCCGCCCACACGCGGTCCAGCAGCTGCTCCGTCGTGACGACCTGGTTCGCCTCCACCAGCAGGACCGCGAGCACACACCGCTGCCGCGCGTGGCCTACTTCCACCACCCGTCCGCCGACCCTCAGCTCGACCGGGCCGAGCACACGCAGCTCCGTCCCCACGACGCCCTACCTCCCCGTTTCCTTTCCTACCCTGACTCACGACCTCTGACCAGGCGATTGCGAAAACCTGGTGAGGTCACGGCGAATCAGCGGTCCACCGTTTTCACCACGTCCGAACAAGCCGAGAAGACCGGCGGTGAAGGGTCCATGTGTGGCGATCGCTCCATGGTCGGCGTCTCGGCGGGGCAACCGACCCACTCACCAATTCTGGAGACGAGAAGAACCATGCGTTCATTGCGTTCCATCATCGCGACATCGTCTGCGATGTTCCTGCTAGCGATGTCTCCCCTTTCGGCGGATGCGACGCCGCCATCGCCCGCGCCGGGCGATCTTGCGAACGGTCTGCGGGCAGTCGGTTTCGACCGAGCAGTTGCCGAGGCCAACGGCTACGAGATCATCACTCGCCCGGACGGCTATCAGGACTCTGTGCCCGAGGCCCAAGCCGACGCGGCACGCGCCGGGCTGGTCAAGCCCTCCGGCGCGCTCGTGGCGACCGGCTCCGGTGAGGTGAGCACGAACGCGTCGAACTACAAGTACGGCAACTGCGGATGGTCCATGGTGAGCATGTCCGCTCTGGGCAACTCCCGAGTCACTATGGACACCGGCGCCCACGTGCGCAGTGACTGGTCCGGGATCTGGGACGTGAACTGGCGTGTCGTCATCACGGACAACGGCGGAACCTCCACACAGGGCGGCTATTCGGCCGCGCGAGGGAGTCACAACTTCGACCCGCCTGCTCGCACGCTGACGCTGACCCGCGGCCCTGCGGCGGCCGGAGTGCCGGCCTACTCCTACGTCCTGCTCCTCGATGGAACGCTCTGCGTGTCTTTCGCTCCATCAGTCTCGATCACCGTCACCTGATGCACCGCCAAGTGATCAGTTCGCAATCACATTGAAAATGATCGACACCATCGGAGGCGAGGCCTGTGCCGGAGGCATTCATGTCCAACGGGCCTCGCCTCTCCTGCCCACATGCCGACGTGGGGGTGTGGTGCGGTGGTCGGCTGCCGGGCGGTGTCCTCAGACATGATCTTGGCCTTTCGTTGGTGTGCGGTGGGGTCAGGACGAGTGCGCGGCTTTGAGGATCCGGTCGCGTGAGGCTCGGACGTCCTGCCCGATGGCTGGCACGTCGACGTCCAGGACGGTGCCAGCCCATTTGCGGACCTGGCCCGCGATGAAGACGGCGTGGATGTTGCGGGGGTCGGAGCCGAGGACGAGGGTCCCGATCGGGTCGTTGAGCGGCATGTTGTTGAGGTCTTCGGAGGGAACGGACTTGGTCAGTGAGCACCACCGGGAAACGACCCGACAAGCACGAACCCTCCACCCTCTCCATTGCCGGCGAGGGCGTCCACCTAGGCAACACGATTGACGAGGACACCGGCACCGCCCGGACCCCGCTGGTGATGGCCATCTCCTACCGCCTGCAGCAAGACCCGTCCACCATGGACTGGTCCGCTGCGGACCGACTGGTCTACATGGACCTGACGCCACAACGGCTATCCGGCCTCACCCTCGGGTTCGCGGTGAGCGCGGCGCGGACGAATCCGACGGCGACACCCTGCCACCGGTAAGCGCCTTCCTGGCCGGACGAGAAGAAGTCGTTGGCCCGGCGGTCAGTGCAGCAGTTTGGCCTTTGCCTGGGCGAACTCTTCCTGTGACAAGACCCCGTCGTCGCGCAGCCGCGCGAGCTTTGCAAGATCATCCGCGATGGTGCTCGGCGACGTGCCCTGTGGTGCGCAGGGCACGCTCTGGGGAACGTTTCCGCGGAAGGACGGATGCGCTCGGATCCACGCTTCGATCTTCGCTGAAGTCCCGTGGTTGACCGGGCAACTTGCGAGTTCTGTCCCGCTGCCCTGCAACGTCAGCATCTGTTGGAGCGCGCTTGCGCCATTCTTCCGGTCTTGCCGGGTCGCCTTGCGCACTGAGAACCCGGTGACGTCGGCGATGTTGACCCTGAATGCCGGGAGCACCTTGCCAGTCTGTCGGTACTCGATGATGCCATCACCGTGATCGATGATGCTGCCGTTCCCGATGCCCAGCCCGTGGCTCTGCGCTCTGGTCATTGCTGGTCTCCATCCTGTCGCTGTGATCCGATGTTGAACATCGCGAAGACGGGCGCATCGGTTACCCAGTGCCGCACGAAAGATCGTTACCGCAGCGTGTAATGCGTCTCTCCCTAGCTAAGAGCATGCTCAGATGATCGTGTTGCTGCTGCGCCTGGTGGCCGTGGGAACGGTCGATTGGCGTGGCGTCCCTGTGGGCGAGCACCACGGTGGTCGGCAACTTTGCAGCCGACCGCGACGTCGGCCAGGTCTCGGCGCTGCGGAGGTTCGCGAGGCCGATGGCCCACCTGTTCTTGCCGGACGATCGGGAGCCGCACGTCACCCACCAGTACGCAGACCTGCAGCACAGGACCGTCGAGCCGGCCGGACACGTCGCTGGTCCATGACATGCACCTGATCATCTCGCCGTCCACCGACCCGTGACAGGGACCTACGGGTGAGCGTCACCTGGTAGGCGCGCGTGGGGGCCGAGCAGGGGTGAGTGCGCCGACGATGACGGTCTACGTCAGGGCTGGAAAGCTGGCCATAGCCGCGAGTGTTCAGGCCGCCGGGGAAGACCTCACACGGAGTCGAGAAGCCGGACCTGGCGTCGATGCGGAACTTGGCGCGCGTGTTTCGGAACGATAAGAGCACCTCCCGCCCCACGAGGGTCGGGAGGCTGCCTGGCAGAGGGCTCCGCAGATCGAGCTGCCGCCAGCCGAGGTCTGGTGTGGCTCGCTCTTGGTCTGTTCGGGTGGAGATGGGCAGGACGTCGTCACGACGCCTCTAGCGTCTGGGTCTCCGTTTTGACCGAGGGAGCTGACTGTGGCCACGCTGACGAATACCGAACTCGCTGCCGCGTTGACGGGACGCTGTCGTCCAGTAGCGCCGTCAGAGGAGCCTGGCTTGCGTTTCGCCTTCTACGGCCGGATGTCGACGAGCGTATTCCAGGATGTGCAGACGTCGCGTGCGTGGCAGCGCGCCGTGTCGGACGAGTTGGTCGATGGTGTCGGCTCGGTTGTTGCGGAGTTCTTTGATGTGGGTGTGTCGCGGCGGTGGTCGTGGTCGGATCGTCCGGAAGCGGCGGCATTGCTGACCGCCGCGGCAGAGCCTAGTCGTGATTTCGATGCGGTCGTGGTCGGAGAGTATGAGCGGGCGTTTCACGGTGATCAGTTCCGTGAGGTCGTGACCCGGCTGAATGCACTTGGTGTTGCGGTGTGGCTGCCGGAGGCTGGAGGTCCGGTGGAACTCGGTACTCCGGTGCATGAAGCGTTGATGGTGTTGTTGGGTGCGCAGGCGCAGCGTGAGGTGGCGCGAGCGCGGCAGCGGGTGCTTGCGGCGATGCGGGCGCAGACTCGTGTACAGGGCCGTTTTCTGGGCGGTCGGCCGCCGTATGGGTATCGGTTGGTTGATGGTGGTAGGCATCCGAATCCGGTGCATGGGCGGTGGGGTCGTCGGGTGCAGGTGTCGGCGCCGTGGGTGCGGTGGATGTTCGCCGAGCGTGCTCGCGGGCGGACGGTGGCGTCGTTGGTGCGCGAGCTCAACGACCGTGGCGTGGTGTGTCCGTCGGGTGCGGATCGCGAGCGGAACGCGCATAGGTCGGGGAAGCGGTGGATCGTCCGGACGGTAGCGATGATTCTGGAGAACCCGCGCTACACCGGTCGGCAGGTGTGGAACCGAAGCAGTACAACTGGTCACGGACCTGGCGGACGTCCCGGCGGCCGCGGTTCGGGTGTGCTGCGGTGGAACCCAGTCAACGAGTGGGAGGTGTCCGAGCGAATCGCGCACGAACCACTCGTCGATAACGAGACCTTTGTC
This sequence comes from Lentzea kentuckyensis, assembly GCF_002150765.1. Taxonomy (GTDB): domain Bacteria; phylum Actinomycetota; class Actinomycetes; order Mycobacteriales; family Pseudonocardiaceae; genus Lentzea; species Lentzea kentuckyensis. Next base: position 130,143 of record NZ_MUYM01000036.1, on the reverse strand, counting down.
GCGGTGCAGGGGATGCGGGTGGCGAAGCCCGCCAAGGACGGCGCTGTCCGGTGCTACATGCTGGCTGGCCTCGTCGTATGTGGGTTGTGTGGCCGGCGGATGGACGGGCACTGGGTCCACGGGCGAGCGGGCTATCGATGCCGGCATGGCTTCACCAGCGCCAAGCGACGTTCCGACGGCGAACCGCGCAACCTCTACGTCCGAGAAGACCACCTGCTCAAGGCACTGCCACATCTACTCGAGCGGACCGCTCGACCCATGGAGGTAGGTGTGGTTGAGGAGTTGGTCGATCAAGTCCGCGAGCAACGCCTGCAGATTTACTACGACGATCAGCGTCTTGAGATTCGACCTGCGCCCCTAATGCCGAAAACCGTGGAACGTGCTCTTCGCTCAGTTCAGCCGGCGCTTGCGTTGGATTGGTGTGCTGACGTGAAGATGGCGGAAATATGAATTACCCCACGGGATTCTGGTGAATCCCGTGGGGTAAGAGAATGTCCGAGGGGGACTTGAGTTCCCATACGTAGCAAGCTTGCGCAGTTCGTGTGTTCATGCGCTATTGGATAGCTTGAATCTAGTATAGAGGGCCAGGCGGCACTAATCAATCTTTCGCCGTTGGGTTGTATCGACTGGAGCAAGAACTTTCGCGGCGACCTGTTGGGCCGCGCGCTGCTCTGGAATCAGGTCCATCTGCGGCAGGCGCTGCGTGAGTACGAGCGGCACTACAACGAGGACCGAACCCACCGATCGCTCGCTGGCGCGGCATCCCTGAGGGGCTGGCCTCAGTCTGTCGAACCCGCTCAGATCGAACGCTTCGCCATAGGTCGACATGATCTTCTCGGGGCCGCACGGAGAAGAGGACAGCGATGCAGGCGTGTTCGTGTCGAGCTTCACCTTGCGCTTGGTGAAGTTTCTCTGCACCAAGCAACCCGACACGCCGCTGCCTGATCCAGACATCTGGATCGGGCAGCGGCGTGACGGTGCAGTGTGGCGTTAGCTGTCGCGTCGGACCAACGAGTTGAGCCGGATGAACAGGCGTTCGGCCCGATCGAGGACGTCCGTGCTCAGCTTGGGGATGAAGGTGGCCTGTTCGCGGACCAGGACGGCTGCCGGCTTGTAGTGGTTGAACCGGCCGTTGGTGATGTTGTGTTCGCGGAAGTGGTCCTCGATCTGCCGAACGATCCGCGGGTTGTTCGTGTTGAGATCCGCCAGCGTGATCGGGTTGGGTAGCTCGTCCGCGAAAGCGCGGTTGACGAGGTCGAGATAGAACGCCGGTTCGAAGAGGTCTTCGACGTCGGAATCGCCGGCACCGGTGAACTCGCGGATCTCGACCAGACCCTGGCTGGCGAGCTGGTCGTTGTCGCGGAGCCGCTTGACGGCCTGGGTGTCCTTGGTGCTGGAATCGATGAGGACGGCGACGTTGAGCTTGTTGGCGCCGAGCAGAGTCGCGAAGGTCGACAGCTTTCCCGAGCCGCCGATGGGGGTCTTGACCCAACGGCTGTCGAGTCCTGTGCGGCCGGCCGACTCGGCGGCGTCGCTGAGGACGTCGAGATAGATCAGGTCGCTCGGGCCTTCGAGCAGGAGCGTGTTCTCGCCGATGAACAGCGTCTGGGTCATCTCGATGCCCATCGCGGCGAGCAGCGGGAAGGCGGTGTCGGCGTCTGCCTTGAGGATGTCAGAGGACACGTTGGTGCCAACCTGGTCCTTGTCGATGACCGTGCGGACGCGCTGCAGGTGCTGGGAGGACACCATGAACGGGGAGTGCGTGGTGTAGATGACCTGGTGTTTGGGTGCCAGCCGCTTGTCGATCAGCGAGAGCAGGTCCTCCTGGGCGCGCCCGTGCAGGGACAGGCCCGGCTCGTCGAGGAGCAGGATGAGGTCGTTTTCCTCGGCTTCTTCCAACTTGTTGAAGTAGGCCAGGAAGCTGAAGAACCAGACGAACCCGCGGGAGCGGTCGTCGAAGGGCACCGACACCTTATGGCGCTGGTTGCGGACACGGATCTGCAGGATCGGCCCCTGGTCCAGCGGCGCGAGAGCACCGTCTTCAACCGGCAGAACCTCAAGCTGGACCTCGAGGTCGGTGTTCTGTGACCAGTACTCGAACACCTCGTCGGAGATGACGTTCCCGGAGTTCTCCAACTCCCGGATCAGCCGCTCGTGCCGGTCCGTCACCTGGAAATCCTCAAGGGTGACGCCGGCCATGTCGAGGAGACTGACCAACGCCACCTCCCCACGTTCCAGCGTGCCGGCCTTCCGGCGCGCGATCAGGTCGGGGATCGACACCTTCCCCGGCATGACGTCGTAGTCGCCGAAGTAGACGAACTTCGGCATGTAGGGAGACCCGTACTTGTCGATCAGGTAGCACCCGATGCTCTCGTCACGCCATGACCGGATCCGCTCGGCGAGGGAGGTTGCCGCAGCAGGGGGTTCCTCGAGCCCGTCGAGGGCGTTGAGCAGGTCCTCGATCGTGCTGGTTGCGTTGATCTTGGCGGCTGCGACGGATGGCAGGTCGAGACCGGACCGGAGGTGCTTGACGATCGCGGCCTCGTTGTAGCGATGACCGAAAGACGTGCCCTTGTTACGGTAGCCGATGGTGACCGTGAACTCCGGGCTGTGCAACGCATCGGGCCCGAGATCCGCCTCGATCAGCTTGATCTCGGTCTCGTCGTAGCGGAACGTGGCCACGACTACTGGGATCTTCTGCCTCGGACGCCAGTCGCGACGGCGGCGAGTGAGCTTGGCGGGGAAGTCGACCACCTCGTCGAGCGCGACAGGTTCCACGGGGTTGAGGCGGTAGAGCGCCTGCAACACGGTCGTCTTGCCCGACTCGTTCTTACCAACCAGACAGGTCACGTCAGGCTCGATCTCGAACTCCTCCGAGTCCTCGATCGACCGGTAGTAGGTCACCTTTGCGTTGATCAGCTTCAATGATCGTCCCTTCAAGAACGGGACCCGGCAGCAACGCAAGGGAGACGAGCGAAACATCACACCTTCGTGGCAAAGTCTGTAACGAAGATGTGCTCGGGGTATCTTCCTGACGCGACTCAAGGATGTGACCCGATGCGTCGCCCGTTGCGCGACGCTTCGGGGTCCATCTGCACTAGCGCTCGATAGCCTAACCCGCGCTACCGACAAACGCGCGCAGATTGCGCCGCATGTCCACTCGCGCCGCCACGTGGCCCCGAAAGTTCCTAGTCGCCACGTGCAGACTTCTCCAGTGTGGGCAGCCCGAGGTTCACCACGTGCTTGGTGATGGCCGCCAGCCGTGTGCGTGCCGAGAAGTACGTCCGTGCAGGTCAGCGGTATCGGCAAGTTGCCGATCGTCATCCGGCATGATCGCGGCCGTGCTGGTCCGCTTCGCCCACCTCGCCGTCTCCCACGCCTTCGCCGCGCTATGGCTCTTGCGCATGACCGACCGTGAGAAGGACGTCGAGATCCTCGGCGCTACGCCACCAACTCGCGGTCCTGCACCGGCAACTCGGGGCTCAGCGCCCACGATTGCTACCCGAGGACAGGGCGTTGCTCGCCGCTTTACTCGCGCCCCTGGCCCGCGCGACGCTGTGCCGGCTCCGGCTCCTGGTGAGCCCGAATACGGTGCTGAGGTGGCATCGCGACGTGATCAAGCGCCGTCATGCCCGCATGAGCGTGAACCGTAGGACTGGGCGTCCGCGCACGGTCGCTTCGATCCGCCGTCTCGTCCTGCGCCTGGCAACCGAGACCCCTCGTGGGGGTATCGACGCATCCACGGCGAACTCGCGCTGCTCGGTGTCGCGATCGCCGCGTCGACGGTGTGGGAGATCCTCAAGACTGCCGGCGTCGATCCGGCCCCGCGCCGGACAACGGTTACCTGGGCTGACTTCCTGCGCTCGCAGGCCGAGGCGATCCTGGCGATGGAATTCATTGAAACGGTCACGCTGACTGGTCAGCGCCAGTACATTCTCGCCGCCATCCACCACGCCAGCCGGCGCGTATGGATAGTCGGCACCACCGCACATCCCACCCATGCCTGGGTCACCCAGGCCATCCGCAACCTGCTCATGGACCTCGAGGACACCGGATACGTCGCGCGGATCAGGTTCCTTATTCGCGACCGCGACGGCAAGTACCCGGCAGTGATCGACGAGATCCTCGGCACCGCGGGGATCGCGACGATCCTGACCGGCGTCCGGGTGCCTCGCATGAACTCCATCGTCGAACGCTGGGTGAAGACGCTTCGCGCCGAACTGCTGGACCGGACACTGATCTGGAACCACACCCACCTACAACACGCGCTGCGCGAGTACGAGCGGTACTACAACGAGCACCGAACCCACCGATCACTCGCCGCGGCAGCACCCCTACGAGCCCGGCCCCAGCCTCTTGAGCCAGGCCAGATCGAACACCTCAACGTAGATCGACAGGACCGTCTCGGCGGAGTCATCCACGAGTATCACTATGCCGCTTAACCTGCATGGATGAGGTTTTCGGCACGCACAACACCATGACAGCGGCGTAGGTGCCCTCTTGCTGCCCAGGCGGTTGGAGCGTGACCACGATGATTCCCCCACGCGCGCCGTCGGGCGCCCACGTCCCCTCGTCCACTTGCACCGTCGAGCCGGCAGGCACCGCGACGCGGGCCTTGTCCTGGACCTCGCCGCGGCTGGACGCGGCGATCACTGAGTCCGGCGCGTCGACGAGCCGGCGTAACGCCTCGGCGACCTCTTCGACCTCGGAACGGCGAGAAGTCGGTGCTGAGCTGGATGTCTGCTGACCGTTCGACGAAGGCGCGCTCATGATGTCAGGACCAGGCTTAAGCAGCATGTACAGGAAACCCGCTGTCAACAGCAGTGTCGCCGTACGGGCAACCAGGCCGAGTCTCTTCTTTGTCATCAGCTGTCCTCCGCTCGCGGTCCTCTCATCGTGTGAACCGACGACTGGGTTACATACTTGGGAACAGGAATCCCGACCATGATCCGGCTCGCGGCTGACAGAGAGGCATCGGCGCGGGCATCGGAGCGAACGTCCGGCGGGAGAGGGCGCGTATTTCCACGCCAGATCGACTTGCTGGGCCGATTGAGTGAACCTTCGGCGTTGCTTCGGGTGCTGGTAACGCAGAGTGGTGCCGTTCTGATTAACCCCCAGAGAATTGGCGCAGTTTCGGAGTAGATCGGACGCCTGCATGACCACGGTTGTTTTCGTTCATGGAACCGGCGTTCGTGAAGACCGCTATTCGCGCATGTTCGAGATCTTTCAGGAGCGGATGTGCACGCGGGTGGCGCAGCTCGTCGTCATGCCGTGCGGCTGGGGCGAGTTCCTCGGAACGAGCCTTGCGTTTGGCGGTGCTAGCATTCCCGATTACGATGGCAAGGCGTCCTCTGCTCCCGCGGGGCTGGACTTCACGGAAGACCTGAAGACGGCGAAGTGGACGGTTTTGGACGCCGACCCGTTGCACGACCTCCGTTTTCTGGCGGCGGTTACCACCTCGCGGCAACCGGTGGCCCCGCCGCTGCCCGGCGTTCGCGGATTCGCTGAGGTTCTGCGTGACCGGTTGGCGCAGCTGCCCGGAACCGGCGATCTCGCCGCCGAACTCGCCGCTCGTGATCTGGAAACGCCGTTCGCTTCGGCCGTGCGTCAGATCTGCGAGTCACCGGTTGTGAGCCAGGCGATTCGCCAGGCCGTCGAGCCGGCCGGTCAGGAAAAGGTGCGCACCATGCTCGCGAGAGCGATCGTCGCGGCGACCTGCCGAGAGGTGCTCCTGCGTGAGCACGCCGTCCTGCCGTTGCACGGCGACACCAGAAAGAGGTTTGTCGAGTTGGTGCAGCACGGCCTGGGCGGCGGCCAACTGGGCGTCTGGGACGACGTCGCCGACTTCGGCGCCAGAGTGGCGAAGCGGCTGGGCGGCTGGGCGGCGGAACGGTGGCGCGTCCCGTTCACCGACGGCGCGCAGCCGGCGATGGGCGACATCGTCCGCTACCTGACCCGCGGTGATGACCTGCGCGCGGCGATCGCCGGCGTGGTCGAGGCGGCGGATGACGACGTGGTGCTGGTCGGCCACAGCCTGGGCGGAATCGCGAGCCTCGACCTCATGCTCATGGATTCGCTCCCCGCGGTGCGAACGCTCGTGACCGTCGGTTCGCAAGGACCGCTGCTGTTCGAGCTGGACGCCCTGCCCGGCCTGGCGGTGGGCGCCGACCTGCCCGCCGGCCTGCCGCCGTGGTTCAACTACTACGACCGCAAGGACGTGCTGTCCTATCTGGCGGCGCCGATCTTCCCCGGCTGGGCCGTGGACGTCGAGGTCGACAACGAGGAGGGCATGCCCACCGCCCACAGTGCCTACTTCGACAACAAGAGGTTCTACGACTCGCTGGCCGGGGTGATCAACGGCGGGACGGAACCGTGACCACCGGACCGGAGAACGTGTACGCCCTGGTCGTGGGTGTCGCCAAGTACCCGGATTGGAAAAATGCGGACCGCGCTGGGTTGGACCAGGACGCGATCAGGTTCGCCAACTGGTTGCTCAAATGCAGAGTTCCCGGAGAGAATATCCAGTTGCTCCTCTCCCCGCAACAGGAGATGCGCGGCACGGAGATTACTGTTGCAGGCGTTCCGAAGTCGAACGCCGAATTCAAGGAGGCTATCAGACGCTTCCCGCAGAGGAGTAGCAGGGACGTTCTTTGGGTCTATTGGTGTGGTCACGGCTATGAGCTGGACGGCACGAGGCTCGCTCTCTCCTCCGCGACTCCCGATCTGCTGAGCAACGTCTCCCTGGAATCGCTCAAGACTGGATTCGCAAGCGATGCTGTGGCCGGATTTTGGCGGCAGATTTTCCTGGTCGATGCTTGTCGGCTGTGGAACGCTCTCGAGTTGGAAGAGCCGACTCGGATCTTCCCTGCCAAACGCCACCGCAAAGAGGGAGTGGAGCAGACAACCCTCTGGGCGTGTGCTGAAGGTGAACCCGCCAAGCACGACAGCTTGAAAGGCGGCGGGGAATTCTCCAAGCTGCTTATCGACTGGCTTTTCGAGCAAGGTGGCGAGTTCGCGTACGCACCGGACGCGGACAGGCTTGTCAACGAGGTCATCGGTCTGGCTGAACGTCGTCCAGAACAGTTTCCCACACCCGCAGTGTTGAAAGCGCTCTCGGCGAGCGGACCACGTCAGGTCCGGCTGGGCGGGCATGCTGAACCTCCCGAACGCAAGAAGTACGGACTTGTCGCATACGCCACTACGGGTGGTGAACCTCCCGCTCGAATCCACCTGGACGTTGCGTGGGGCCTCGACCGCGGCCGGATCCGGGCGGTGCTCGCGGACTTCGGCGACGCGTATCTCGTCGGGGAGCTGTCGGAGGTCGAGGACCTGGTCCAGAGCGACGGCGGGCTTGGTCTTACTCCACGGCGGCGGTGGCGGCATTTCATGGCGCACGAGCGGATTCCTGCCGACCTGCAGGTTCTGCTCCAGACGGAGGAAGGCGAGCGGCCTGCGATCGTCCTCTCCCAGGTGTGCTCGGGCGAGGTGCGGGTCGACGGCGTCGCCGACAACGCTGTCCAGGTGTGGGTCAGCCGCCTCCAGCAGACCGCGCCGCAGGTCGACGTCGTCGTGCAGGTGGTCGCGGACGCGCCCGTCGATGCGTTGCTGGCCGCACGGCAGACGGCGGACGCCCTCGGAAGGTCCGGCGACACCTGGCCCTGCTACGCGCGCAACCGAGTGGGAGTCGCCGATGGACCGTGCGCGCTGCCGCCGCTGGACGAGGTCGTGGAACACCTGGGGCGACAGGCGGAGTCACGAGGCCTCCAGCGCATCCCCTGGCTTTCCGGCGAGCCCGTGGAACTGTCCGGGGTAGACGAACCCGCCGCTGTGGGTTTGCTCTGCGCGGTAAGGGATCTTGCTCCGCAATGGTACAGGCCGTTGCTGCGGGCGTGCGCCGTGCTTGGCGCGAGGCCCGCGTGGGCGGCGGCCGCGAAGGTCGCCGCCAGGTACGACGACGACTTTGACGTGTGGCTCGAAGCCACGGGCGGCGACGTCCCGTCCGACGCGGTGCCAGGGCCGCGCGAGACCTGGTTCGGCGACGCGATGTGCCTCGCGCATCTGCGGGCGAAGAAGATCGAGACCGCCAGGCGTTGGTCGGCGGGCAACGCTTCGGAGGCCGTCAAGGAGCTGGTGAAGAAGACCGAGAACGCCTCGGTCACGACGGCGGACCTGCCGGGTCTCGGCTGGGACGTGGTGGTGTCCGCGCGGCGGGCGAACACTGCCGTCGAGCTCGCACCGGTCGAGGTGCCGTTGCGAACGTGGCGGACGGAGGGGCTTTGGGCGGCGATCGCTTCGGCGCCTGTCGATCTCGCCACCCTGGAGTTGCTGCGGCACCTGCCGAGCCATCTGGCCGGGGTGCTCGGCCAGGAGGCCGAGCTGGAGCCCGTGCGGGCCGAGGACGTCGAGAAGTTCCGCCGGGTGTTGCGGTACGTGGCGATGAGAGAAGAAGGAACGCACCGTGATTGAGGACTGGTACTTCTGTTCCAGGATCGGGGCCGACCCCCACACCACCCACGTCTTTCTGGACATCCTCGACTGCCTGCGTTCCACAGCCGCGGAGCTACCGCTCCAGATCGCCTCGTTCGAGGAGCTCGCCACCCTCCAGCCGGCGATCAGGCGGTACGCGCTCCTGCCCGTGATCGAAGCGGGTCTCGGCGCGGGCGACGCCAGGTCCGGCGAACAACGGCCGGAGGTGGTGGCGGCCGCCAGACGCGAGGTCGAGCACGCCCTCGAAGCCGTCGACCGCACGATCCGGGTGGCGGGTGGCCAGGCCGTCGAGGCGCTCTTCACCCGGTCTCCCGGCGAGGACGTGGTGGCCCACCTCGCGACAGCGGCCGGGGCCTGCCTCGGCCGTTCGGCACAGGCTCCGTCGGACCGGCCGTACCTCGACACCGAGGAGTTCACGGCGGAGATCCTGCTGTTGTCCGCCGCGTTGCCGGCGCTGCGGCAGGCACCGAACTCCGTGGACGCCTTCTGCTCCCGCGACGAACTTCGCGGCCTGGTGCGCAGGGCGGTCGACGGCAGGTTCGGTCGGCGGGCGTTCGTACTGGCGGTCGGCATCATCGCCTTCACCGGAGACTTGTTGCTGGGCCTGGGCGAGCTGCTCGGCAGGCTCTCCGCGCCCGACGTGGGCGTGCTGCCGTACGAACCAGACCTGTTGTCGGCCAAGGCACGCCTGGTGTTCGGGTCGCCGGGTTCGCCGGGACCCGACGCACCGGCAGCGGACGCCACGGCCGCGATCAAGCACGAGATCGTCGCGCTGGAGGTCCTGCGCGGGCTGCGCGCCGGTGCCTGGCCTCGGCAACGCGTCGCGGAGGCGGTGGAACGGCTCGGCATCGAGAGCGGCCCGGCGCAGGCCGTCTCGTCGGTGCTGTGGCACGCGGTGTTGTGGGAACTAGTGGTGGAGATCGACCACCTGGGGGCGGCCGAGCTGATCGCCGAGTGCTGGATCCCGGAACACCACCCGGTCAGCGGCAAGGTGGGCGTGAGCGCATCCGTGGCCTCACTCCGGGCGTGGCGCCGGGAGCTGGAGGACCTCGGAGGGCTGCGCGGGTACAGCCGTGCCGCGTCGCCCGACATCCAGGTCAACTCCGGCAGGTTGCGCCTGCTGACCAGGTTCGCCGTGCTGACCCTGTCGCCCTGGCTGAACCGCCGCACGCCGTCGGGTGCACCGCCGGGAACGCCGTGGTTCCCGCGCGGCAAGGACGGCCTGGTGCTGCTGCGCCTGTTCACATCGGTGATTGTGGCGCTGCGGTTGCTGCGAACGTCGGAGCTTCCTGCCACGGCACGTGACCGGCTCGTCGCGCTCGTCTTGCACGGTGCCGACGTGATGCTGGACCTGCCGCACAAGCAGTACCTGACCAACCTGCTGCACGGGAACGAGAGCGACAACCCGCCGTCGATGGCCGCACCGCTCGCCGCGCTCGCCGTGCACGCCAAGAGCGCCAGCGACCTCGCCGGCCGGGGCAGCTATCGGGCGGTGGAACCGAAGTGGTTCGTCGACTTCGCGGCGCCGGAGGAGAAGCCGGAACAGCTGGCCAGGCAGGAGGCGTTGCTGCGTGGCGTTCCCGCGGCCGCGGTGCTGGTCAACTGGGTGGTCGCCGCGATGTCGGGAGCTGTGCCCGGCGACACCGACTCCCTGGTGGGCCGGTGGCGGGCGCCGGTGGGAGAAGCCGGCGGCAAAACGCTGGCCGAGTGGGCGATGGACCACTGTCTCGCGCTCAACAGGACGAGAGTGGGTCCTGCGTCGAGGCCGGCTGCCGTGTTGCGGGCGTACCTCGGCAGCGAGGCGATGGCCCGCGCCGAGCTGCGCTCGTGGCACGAGAGTTCCACGCCGGAAGAGGTCCAGAGCGTGTGGCATGCCATCGCGACGAGCTGGGCCGGTGCCCCCGAGTGGCTCGGGATGTCCGGTTCCCCCTTGCGCCACAAGGCGCCTGCCGTGCTGCGGGCGCTCACCACCGAGCGGCTGCTGGCCGTGTTCGGGGACCCCGAAGCCCAGAACTGGCCGGAGGTGGAGGCGTGGGCGGAGGAATGGCGGCAGGCACACGCTTCGGTCAAGGAGGTGAGGGAGCTCTCCAGGGTCGCGCGCATGCGCATGATCGACCTCCTCGCCTGCCGACTGAGAGGCGAGGACACGCAGCGCAGGGTGCTTGAGGAAGTGATCGACATCGAGCTGGAGTTCGGCCTGGGCACGCCGACCGACAGGTGGATGCTGTTCGACCACCTGTCGACAGGGAGCGTGCTGCCGGAACAGCTCACCCAGGTGCTGCGCATGCGCCTTCTCCGCGGGATCTACCACCGCGCTTCGGTCAAGGCGATGCGGAACTTCGGGCAGTCGCCGTGGATCGTCGTCAACCAGCAGAAGCTTGACGCACTGCTGGACCGGCTGCTGCAGACGTTCGTCGTGTCGACCAGGGACATCAACGCCGAAGGCGCCGACCAGAGGCGAGTCAGCGACGCCATTCCCGACCTCTGGCTGGACGCCCACCGAGCCAGGGAACTGGTGGTGCGCAACGTCCCGCTCAGCATCGGGCAGCAGAAGGAGAACGTCGACGCCCGCAGACTGGTCGGGGTTACGGTCGACCGGGTGCACGACTCGGCGCAGTTCTACGCTGTCCGCGCGCCAAAGAAGCCGAAGGGGCTGCTCGATCCGCACACCGTGCCCAACGGCGAGGTCGTTCGCAGGCTCACCGGCAGCAGGACCCCCGTGTACGGGGTCGTCTCCGGCGTGGACGGCACGTCGGTGTGGGTCAACTGCGGACTCCGCGAACCGGTGCACACCACCTGGACCGGTGACCAGCCGCTGGAGGTCGGCGACCAGGTCGCCGTTCCCCTGGTGAAGGCGATGCACCCGCCGTTCCGGGTGGACGGTCGGCTGACCCGGCTGGACGGCGAGGCGAGGACTGGCGACGTGCGGAGCGCCGAGGTGACCGCCGACCGCGGCGCCGACGGTCACTGGAGGTTGCGCGTCACCCTGTCCGCGGGTCACGTCGCGGACAGCACTCCCTGGGACGTCAAACGGGCCGGCACCGCGGCGCTCCAGCGCTGGGATCCCGACGTGCTGCGGTCGTTCACCGAGTGGGACCACGGCGTGGTGCACACGGTCGCCCGGTGGGACGGGACCATCTGGCTGCCGGTCGACTGGGGCATGCCCGAACTGCTCGCCACGGACGCGATCGACGCGACGGCCGACCAGCCGGTGCGGTTGGTGCTCGTCGACGACCTGCTCCACGAGGCGGCCGTTCGTTGCTGCACCAAGCCGGGCAGGGCGTTCGTCATCCCGTTCGCCGCCTGGTCCCGCGACGACGAGGCAACACTGCGCGAGGCGGTGGCCGAGCACGGGCCGCTCGGTCTCGTGGTGCACGCCGCGGTGGACCTCTTCGACGGGCGCCCGAGGCTCCGGTTGGCGCCCGATCCGGCGAGCGGCCGGCTGGTCTGCACGCGCAACGCACGGTGGCGCAACCACTTCACCGCGGGCGACCAGTACTGGGCGGCACGCCGCCCGGACGGCTCGTGGGTCGCCGAGTCGGACACCGCGGACATGCCGCGTGTCGTGGTCAACGGACTCCTGGGCGCGGCCAACCGCGGTACGTGGTTCACGGTGCGGACGTGGGAGGACCACGAGCAGCGGTCCGGTCAGGTCGTCGGCGACAAGGCGCAGACGCACGAGCTCAGGCCGCGCCGGACCGTCGGGGAGTTCCGGAGGATCGTCGATCTGGAGGAACGCGACAGGTTGCGGCTGCGTGCGACCGCCGTCGGCGCGTTGCACGGGGTGGTGCGCGGCTACACCGAGGAAGGCCTTCCCGTCGACGTGGAGGCGGAGTCGCTGACCTGCGAGCCCATCACGCAGGACTGGCGCCAGGACGGCCTGGTCCGCGGGCGGGTCGTCGTGGTGACGAACATCGGGCTGAGGCGTGCGCGCAGGACCACCGGCGAGATCGTTCCGTTATCCGGCAGGGAGTTCCTGAGGGGCGTGAACTCGAACGACCACACGGTGGCCGAGGACTTCCTGGTGCGCGCCAGGACCATGAAGGGTCTCGTCATATCTGTCCCCCGGGAGCGGCAGGACGATGGGCTCGACCAGTACGCCGTGTGCTTCGAGGCCCAGGACGCGATCTTCGCCGCGGACGTGCCGCACACCGCCTTCGAACATCCGCCGGTGAAGGTCGGCTCGCTCGTGTCGGCCGTGCTCACCAACAATGGCTGGGTGTTCACCGCGACGACCCGTTTCGTGCGGGTGCGTGCCTTGTGGGAATTCCGGGACGAATCCACACCGGACAACAGGACGCTGCCGCTCGGCATCATCCCGTGGCGTGGCCGTCCCACGATGCTCCTGCAGTCGAGGACGGAACCGGTCGTGCACCTCGTGCCAGCCGAGGCCGGCGCCGAGGTCGAGCACCTCAGCGGGTGGCGCGCGGGCCAGGCCCGCTTCGAACTGCACGGCGGAGTGGTCGAACCCACGCGCACCTTCGAGGGCGAGTACCAGCGGGTCGTCGTCGTCGCCCAGGTCAACGGCCGTCCCGCGCTGCTCGCGGGTGAGACGCGGCAGCTCAACCCGACCAGGAACGCGCGGGCTACCGGCGTCACGGTCCGCATCACGCGGTTCGGCGCAGGTCTCGTGGAGATCCAGCGTCTGTTCACCTTGGACGAGGCCAGGGGCAGGCGTGAGCAGCAACGTCCGGCCGACGCGGATCCGCTCGCCGGCTACCGCAAGTACCTCGCTGGTCCCCGGCTACCCCTGAACGCGTCGGTGGAGGGCAGCGCGGTCCGGCTCAAGGAGCCGTGGCAGGTGCCGGTCGGCCACCAGCCGGTGTCGAGGGTCCCGCTTCGAGAGGGGGAGCGCCCGTGGGTGGACTTCAAGTACGACGCGCCCGCCTGGGTGGTCCTGGTCGGTGAGGAGGGCGACCAGCGGGCCAGCTATCGCGATGTGCCGCCGGTACCGCTCGAGCGGTTCGTGACCGAGTTCGAACGGCAGGGCCTGGTGCTCGGTGTCCGCAGCGAGCTGCGGACGTTGCTGCGCTACGTGGACCGCAGGACCAGTTCGAGCGGTGCCGTGGTTCACCGGTTCGAATGGGGCTACGGCAAGGTCGTGCAGGTCGCCGACGGCGACCTCACGATCGACGGTGCCCGGCTGACCGCCCGGTCGAGCGTCCTGTTCCACGGCGACGTCGTGTCCGAGGTCGAGGTCAAGGTGTCCAGGTCCGGGCGGTACCGGATGGACATCTCCGCGCAGCACCTGGAGTGGGGCTGGCACTCGTGGATGTACAACGAGGCCAGGCAGGGCACCGTTCACCTCGCGGAGGTCGAGCCGGAGACAGGCGGCGAGCAGTTGCGGATCGTGCGCCTGCACACCAGGGACCCCCAGCGATGGCGTCAGGACCAGCGCCACCAGGAGTCGACGACGGTGCGCATGCGTCGCGCGCGCATCAGCGACAGGACCAAAAAGCTGATCGTGGACGCGTGGCGTGAGGCGAACGGCGCCCGCCAGGATCAGAAGAACGCCATGTTCGCTTTGATCAGCTTGGACTCGGACAGCTTCGTCGCCTGTGGCGGGTCGGAGGTCCTGTTCGACTTCCTCCGGCCGGATCAGCTCCCGAAGGGCAGCCGGGTGTTCATGACCGCGACCGGCATCCACGCGATGACCAACGACGTGGCCCTCTCGCTCGAACTCGGTCACGTGCTGGGCGAGTCGAGGGGAAGGCAGCTCACCGCGAGCGTGAAGAAGCGGGACTTCTCGGCACGGTCCGAGCTGCTGTCCGACATCTACCGCGCCGAACTGCAGAGCAGATCACCGCACCGGCACCTCCGCGGATCTGTGTACCTCGTCAAGCTGGACTCGATCAGGGGCACGACGGCACAGGGCAAGATCCGGGACGCGCTGGCCCGTCGGCCCAAGGCCCTGATCAGCATGCTGCGCAACGCCGACGCGCCTTGTCTGGCCACGGTCTCCCGGCAGCGCAGCCGGGAGGACGGGCTGAGGATCGAGTTCGAGGTTGAGCCGAACGTCGTGTTCCGGCTGAGGCCCGACGAGATCGCCGGCGCTGTGGACCTGCCGTCGGGATCGGTGGTGCGGCTCTCGTTCGAGAACGGTCACGTCGCGGTGCGGACGGCGCTGGTCGGTGACAGCGCCTACCTCCCGGCGGCGGGACGGCCCGTCGTCCTGCTCCCGATGAACAGCGCCGTCTCGAAGAACGACACTTTCGCGCAGGCGGTTGCCAGAGGCGCCTACTCGGTGGCCGGGCTGCCGTCGGTGGTCCTGCCGGTCGCGGCCGCGCAGAACGGTGCCACCTCGTCCGAGCGACGGCTGATCACCTCCGCTCATCCGAAGATCGCGTGGATCCGGCCCGCCGACGGCGGTGGTCCGAAGGCGGCGCTGGCGGAGAACGAGGTGCTCGTCGGCACGGTGTCGTTCGACAGCACTGGCGCCGCCGTGGTGCACGAGCTCGACAACGATGCCAGGAGAAGCATCCGGCTGTCCCAGCTGTCCTACCTGGATGGTGGAGCCGATGCCGTCCGGCGGCGGGTGAACAAGCTCGGCTGGACCTACCACGACACGACGACGACCCACCGCGACCCGGCCCAGCCGGACCAGGTCGTGCAGCCGGTGACACAGCTGCCCCTGCCGGCCAGGCTCACCGAGGAACCCGCGTTCTTCTCGCGCGGCTGGACGTTGCGGCACCGCCAGGACGAGCTCGTGTCGTTCGGCTACCCCGCCGCGGGGTTCATCCAGCACCTCACCCGCCGCGGCACGGACATGATGGTTCCCGTCGCCGGCGTCTCCCGTCAGTTCGACGGCGTGTGGGTGGAGCAGGCACCCGGCAGGCTCGTGCACCTGGTCGAGGGCATGCTGACCACGCGGGTGGGGAACAGCAGGGTGCCGCTCGAGGGCTTCGCCTGGGAGCACCTTGCACCGGGCGACCGGCTGATCCTCTCGGCCAAGGTCGCGAGCGCCACCGAGATCGCGTCCGTCGAGCTGCGCGGCTGGCGTCCCGGCCTGCGGGCGGCCTTGGGCAAGCGGGCCCTGTTGCCCGTGGCCGACGTCAACGTCGAGACCGGGACCGTGCGGCTGGGACAGGGGTGCTGGTACCTGGACCACGCGCTCGACCCCGGCGCCGCACCGCCGACGGGAACGGTGTGGCTGGACGACACGAACTGCCTCGCCCTGGCAGGGGACAGGCCGCAGATCGAGCGCCACGACGTCGTTCTCCTCGTGGAGAACGACGGTGAGCTGGAGGTCGTCGGAGCACCGGGAATCGAGGTGCGGCTCGCCGAGCGGAGCTGGGCGAGGTGGATGCGCGAGGCGCTGAGCGACCGACCCGGCCGGGAGCGCCTGCTGGCGTTGTGCGGGGGTGCGCTGCCGGCGACGGTCGAGGGTCGGACCCGGGACGCCATCACCGTCTCCCGCCGGTTGCAGCGCGATTTCGTGCCACTCGAACGTGGTCAGGTCGTCCCCGTGCAGCCGATCGGCATGCTGGACGGCCAGAATGTGTTGCTGCGGCGCGGCGCGCGGCTGGCGCGGTGCCGCGTGACCGATCTCGTTCCCGGGCTGCCGACGGCCGTGTTCGAGAGCTCGGTGGCCCGACTGCGGGACATCCAGGAACTGTTGTGGTGCCACGCGGACGCGAAGGGCAGGCTCGGGTTCGGGTATCCGAACGAGGCAGCGGGGCCCGGCCAGAACGAGACGTTGCTCCGACCGCTTGCCCTGATCGACGAGAACGGCCAGCGCGGAGTCCTGTGCTGGGACCGGAACCACTGCCGGCCGCGGTGGTTGCCCCGGTACGCCATCGGCTGGACGGAGCTGGCGAACGAGGAGATCGAGCAGCACGTGGTCGGGGTGAAGGGCGACGTGACCGCGCGAATCCTGCCCAGCGGCACGGTCACGCTGGTGGGGCGTGCGGTCAACGAGCAGCGCGTGCGCAACATCCATGCCGGAGCGGCCGTTCAGGTCGAGGTCGTCACGTCCGACTGCACCCCTTTGACGGACAAGAACGTCCGGTTCCTCGCGCGTCTCTACATGTCCGACATGCTGCTGCGGCTCGACCTCCCCGCCGACGGGGAACCGCCGGAGATCGGTGACGTCCTCAGGTGCGAGGTCGACCAGGTGCGCAAGGAGAACGACGTGCTCAGCGTGGTGGTGACGGCGCCGGGCAACCGCACGGTCCCGGTCGACCTGCCGTCGTGGATGTTCGAGCCCAGGCCGATCACGCTACCGCCGTGGTACACCGGGGACGACGGCACCCACCAGGAACTCCTGGAGGCGGTGCGCGAGAACGACCAGGAGCGCCTGCGGACGGCGATGCTGGCCTGGCTGGAGGTCCACGGACGGAACGCGCTGCATCAGACCGACGAAGCGACCTTGGACGCGGTCCCGCTGCTGGCCGCGGTCCTGGCCGCAGATGCGTTGGGAAAGAACGAGTTTGACGGTGCGGAGTCCTGCCGGGACCTGGCGGTGCGGCTGTGCCGGCACCTCGGTCTGCGCGCGACGAGGTCACGGCACGTGGAGCCGATCCTGACCAGGTGGCTCGCGAGACAGCCTGCGGTCCCGTTCGACAACCTCTGGTTGCGCCTGGACTGGATGACGCTCGCCGCGGAGATCTCGGTTGCCCAGCGGAACGAGATCCAGGCGATCGACCAGGGCATCCGCGCCAGGACGGCCGTGCGGTCCGGAGAACACCTGAACGCGGTGAGCGGGTCGCTGACCGCGGCCGTTGGGCTACCGGTGAACTACGACGAGATCGCCGAGCTGAGCCGGGAGCTCGGTGTCCTGAGTGGACTGGCTCGTGCGCTGGCCTCTCACCCCACCGCCGGGAAACCTGCTCAACGGCGGCTGCTGCCCGTTCAACGGACGCGGTTGCGGGACATGCTCGACCTGTTGGTGGCGAAGCCGCCGATGTTTGTCCGCGACACCCTGATGCGCTCGCAGCACCGGTCTGGCGACGATGTCAACGTGCTGAACCAGACGATCGCCGCGCTGCGTCGAGACCCTTCGTAGCGCCGTCGTGGTGCCTGGCCGATTCGCGGGCCGTTCAGGCACCACCTGGTCCTCCCCGTGCCCGGCGGGATCCGCAGCGCGATGTGCTCAGCGAGTGCGGCCCGAGGGCGCCGTCCCGTCAGCTTGGCGCGCGTTCCGGGCCGTGGAGATGTGTGCGTGCCGGGATGTACGTCTTGGCCGTGTGGAGCTGGTGGCATGACGTCGCCGGTCGTGGGGGAGTGCCACGACCGGCGCTTCTGGTCCCGGACAACTGCCCGCCAAGCGCAACCACGTGCGTCCACTGTCCTTAAGCCGGCCGTCCGCGACCGGCCGCTGGTCCTGGCTGATCAAATGGTTCCGGAGTCCCGGACGGCAACGTCAGCTCGCTGTACCAGCGTGAGGTCGCCTGACTGTTCCCCGTCCTGATCTCTGACACGCTTGCGAGGTGGTTGCCGCCGCGTCGAGTGGTGTTCGCCCGGAAGAGGTACTTCTTCCACCAACGGCGGCTAGGGCGTGTCCTGCGGATCTTCACCGGAGGTGGAGGACGATGCAGGCGAGGATGATTTCGGCGCGGTGGTAGGCGGCTCGTTTCGGGAATCGGGTGGCCAGGCCGCGGAATTGCTTGAGGCGGTTGAAGCATCGCTCGACGACGTTGCGCAGCTTGTAGAGGTCGGGGTCGAAGTCCGGTGGCCTGCCACCGGCCGAGCCCTTGGCCTTGTCGGCGATCACTCGTCCGACCCGTACCCGCTGCCTGTCGACGTCGATGTCACCGATGTCGTCGAGCAGCGGCAGCAGTTGCGGGTTGTCGCCGGCCTTGCCGGGCGTGAGGATCACCGCCAGCGGCAGCCCGGCCGCGTCGACGGCCAGGTGGAGCTTGGTCGTCAGCCTGTGGGGTGCCAGAACTCTGCACTCGCCCGCTGAGCTGCAGTGATTGGGTTCTGTGGGTCTGACGGCATGATCGTGGGCGTGGCGCTCCGACTGCCGTACCTCGTCTTTGTTCAGCTCGGTGGCTGGTTGGTTCTGCTCGGCCAGTCGTCGGCGGTGAAGGATGTGGAGTTGCTGGTGCTGCGACATGAGGTCGCGGTGCTGCGCCGTACCCATGGCCGTCCGCGTCTGGACTGGGCTGATCGCGCGGTGTTCGCGATGTTGGTGCGGCGGTTGCCTGTCTGGTTGCGGGAGCACCGATTGGTTTCCCCCGGCACGGTGTTGCGGTGGCACCGGCGCTTGGTCGCCAAGAAGTGGACCTACCCGAACCGGACTGGGCGTCCGCGGGTCGATGAGGCCGTGGTGGCGTTGATCGAGCGGATGGCGCGGGAGAACGCCGGCTGGGGTTACCGCCGTATCCAAGGTGAGCTGCTCAAGCTGGGTCATCGGACGGCCGCGTCGACTGTTCGTCGTGTGCTGAAGCGGCTTCGGATTCCGCCGTCGCCGACTCGGGACTCCGACACGTCGTGGCGGCGGTTCCTGCGTGCTCAGGCGGCGAGCATGCTGGCGTGCGACTTCTTCCATGTCGACTGTGCGGTCACGTTGAAGCGGGTGTACGTGTTCTTCGTGATGGAGGTCGGCACTCGCTATGTCCACATCCTCGGCGCCACCACCAACCCTGACGGTTCGTGGACCACGCAGCAGGCTCGCAACTTGCTCATGGAGTTAGGTGACCGGGCCAGCGAGTTTCGTTTCCTGGTTCGTGACAGGGCCGGCCAGTTCACGACGTCGTTCGATTCCGTTCTCGCGGACGTCGGCATCGACGTTGTGAAGATTCCTCCGCGATGTCCGCGAGCCAACTGCTATGCAGAACGGTATGTGGGCACCGTTAGACGCGAGCTCACGGATCGGCTGCTGATCATTAACGAGCGGCACCTGGAGTCAGTGCTGAACCGCTACGTCTCGCACTACAACCAGCGGCGACCACACCGAGCGCGACACCACTCTCCGCCACGACCGGATCAGCTGGCCGGAGACCCCGGATGTAGATCCGTACGTCGTCGGCGAGTGCTTGGCGGCTTGATCAACGAGTACGAACCTGCAGCAGCGTGATCCGCAGGTCAGGCCCGTTGAGCCATGTTTTGGCACCCCACAGGCTGCACTGGGACCCGCGGACCATCCGCTTGCGGGGAAAGGACGCCCTGTTGAACTCCCGCATGGACTTTCTCTTGTTGCTGCCGCATGGCAGGCGGATCGTCGTGGAGGTCGACGGATCACACCACTACGCCACCGATGGTCGTGCTGATCCTGTTCGCTACGCGGAGACCATGCGCGGCAGCCGCGACCTTTCCCTGAGCGGGTACGAGGTCGTCCGCTTCGGCGCCGCCGAACTGCGAGACGAGGGCGAGGCACGTCGGATGCTCGAGCGGTTCTTCCGAGACCTCTCCCGGGGCAACGGGGCGGACTAGGACGTGAGGGCGTCGCGATTTGCGTGCCGCGCGGCCGCGATTCGAGCCCCTGACCACGTCCCAACGCTCGACCGCGTCGAAGGTCTCCAGGTGCTCGGAGTGCCGCTGCTCCCCGGATCGGCGGTCGTGCCGTTGAGGTCGATCGTGTCAAGGACGCCATGGAGTCGATCAGTTACAGAAAGGACGCTTTTCATCAGCCCGCCGGCAGGAAATTTGGCCGTTAGCCAGGGTCGTGACAGAGGTGTGCAACCTTCACTCGGATGGCTGCATCAAATGTCGTAACGCCGTTGATCCTGAGTTTGATATACAGCCGAACCCGGCAAAGCTCGCCGCCGCGGCTTCTTCTGCTGCACCATCGAAGAGGATGTGCCATGAAGAATTCCTCCAGTGAACCCGACGGTGACAGACGGTCGATCAACGGATTGCTGACCCGCTGGAGGAAGCGTCCTTCCCTGCGTTCGCTACTAGTCGTCGGCGGCCTGGCGATGCTGGCGCTCGGAGTGTGGGCTGTCGCGGGCGCTGCCACCCCCTTGGTGCTGATGCGCTCCCCTGATCATTACTTCAGCCCGAACGGCGACGCTCAGGAAGATGTCGCACACGTGGCGTACTGCCTGGTCGCGTCCGCCAACGTCGACATCACGGTGACCGACGCACAGGGTGTCGTCGTTCGGACACTCGAAAGCGGCGCGTCGCACCCCGGAAGTTCCTGGTGTGACGATTTCAACAGCAGCAATAACTATGTTGAATGGGATGGTCGTGCCGACTCGGGCGTGGTGGTAGACGACTCCGTCTACACGATGCGAATCCGGGCAGTCGATTCGTCCGGCAATGCCGGCGAGGTCACGGTACGCATTGGTGTGAATACGCAGCAGCCGGGTTCGTTGACCAAGCCTTCTCCTGGAGATGTGCTTTCCGGAACGGTCGCGTGGAATTTCACCCCGGCGTCCGGGTTTCCGGTGCAGGACGCCTGGCTCACATGTGAACGCGGGTACACCTCGAGCTCTGCGGACAACCTCGCAGGCTCGCTTGACACGATGCAGTGCGACGACGGTCCGAACAGCCTGCGCGCGGCGGTCAGCTGGACCGACCCGTTTGATCACACGCATACCTGGTCGGCGCCGCCGGTTCCCGTGGTGATCGAGAACGCGCCACAGGTGAACGTCTACAACTCTGATCGGTACTTCAGCCCCAACGGCGACGGCGTCGAGGACAGCCAGGGCTTCTCGTACTGTCTCACGTCCGCCGCGAACGTCGACATCACCGTGCAGGATCCAGCGGGTACGGTCGTGCGAACGCTGGAGAGCGCGGCACCTCATCTCGGTACCGCAGGCTGCCCTTACAGCAGTCAGATCCAGTACGCGGAATGGGACGGCCGCAGCGACTCGGGCGCCGTGGTGCCGGATGGTGTTTACACCGTCAAGATCCACGCGACCAACACCCGAGGGCAGACCGGTGACGGATCCGCGAGACTCGGGGTGGACACCAGGGTTCCCGGCGTCCTGACCGCGCCGGCCGCTGGCGCCACGATTTCCGGCACCACTACCTGGTCGTTTCGCCCGACGATCCCCGAGATCAGCTATGTCGCCCTGTACTGCGGCGGGCGGTACGCGAGCAACGCGAGCACGCTGGCGGACGACGGTACGTTCGTCAACACGTTCGAGACAGCTTCGTGTGACACGGGCCAGAACGAACTGCGCGCGGCCGCATCGTGGCAGGATCCGTTCGGTTCGTGGCATTCCTGGTCCTCGCCACCGACCGCGGTCACCGTGGTCAACCCGCCGCAGATCAATGTCTCTGGCTGGGCGCAGCGCTACTTCAGTCCGAATGGCGATCTCCAGGAAGACGTCGGCTCCTTCGCCTACTGCCTCGTGGCGCCCGCGACCGTGGACACCACGGTGGTGGACTTGGCAGGCGCGCTCGTGCGCACTCTGGAATCAGGTGTGCAGCGCCGCGGAACGCTGAACTGCCAGGACTGGAACACCGTCGAGTGGGACGGCAGGTCGGACACTGGATCCGTGGTCCCGGACGGTGAGTACACGGTGCGGATCCACGCCGGGAACGCCGCGGGTTCGGCCGACGCCACGCTTCGGACGGGTGTGCTCACCGCAGCCCCCGGCACGCTCGTGGCTCCCGCCGCCAACGCGACGATCACCGGTTCAGCGGAGTGGGTGTTCGCACCCGAACCGGGTTACGGAGTTCACGAGGTTTACGTGAACTGCGATCTCGGCTACGCGTCCGCCCGCAGCACAGCACCTCGTGCCGACGGAATGTTCGGCGCGCAGATCGACGTCACGACCTGCACCTCTGGAGCGAACGGCCTCCGGGCGACGGCCTACTGGACCGACCCGCTCGGAGCGTTCCACGGGTGGACCACAGCGACGGTGCCGGTCACCGTCTCCAACGCACCCAAGTTGACCTTGGCGCTCTACCAGGAGCGCTACTTCAGCCCCAACGACGACGGCCAGGAGGACACGACCTACTTCTCCTACTGCAACTCCACGGCCGGCAAGGTCGATGTGACGGTCACCGGTTCCGCGGGCGACGTCGTCCGCACGATCCAGTCAGGCGCCGACCATCCGGGCAACGCGACGTGTTACTACTACGACTATCTGACGTGGGACGGCCGATCTGACACCGGTGCCGTAGTACCGGACGGCGTGTACACGGTCCGCTTCCACGTCACGGATTCCGCGGGACGCACCGCCGACGCAACCATTCGGTCCGGTGTCGACAGCAGAGTTCCTGGTCAGGTCATCGCTCCCGTGCCTGGCGCCACGCTCGCGGGGCTGGCGACACTGGCGGTCCAACCGGTCAGCGGGCTGGCGCTGTACCAGGTCGACATGTGTTTCCGGAGTGGTCGATGCGCGACCGTGTACGGCGCTTCACCCGATGGCGTCTGGCGGACCAGTGTGTTCACCGGTACCTTGCCGAGCGGCGTCAACTCGCTGCGTCCGTCGTTCTACTGGATCGACGCGTTCGGCTACGGCCACGGGTGGAGTGCCCCCGAGTTTCCCGTGGTGATCGACAACCTCAGCGTGCCGCTGAGCGTCACCGCCACACCCGCCACAGGAGCGGCGCCGCTCGACACCGCGCTCTCCGTGGAAACCTCCGAGCCGCAAGGCCGAACCTTGCACTACACGGTCAACTTCGGGGACGGCAGCTCGACTTTGTCGGGCGACATCGCGACTCCCTACCAGGTGCTGACACTCCGGCACACCTACGCGAACCCAGGTGTGTACCGAGCCGTCGTGAGCGTGGCCAACTCCTCAGGTGCGTCCGCAGTCAGGAGCGTCGACGTGACGGTGAGCGGGGGCGCGAACACCGCGCCTGTGCCGAACCTGGCCGTCAATGCGGCGTCCGGTGTCGTACCGCATCCGGTCCGTGTGGAGATCGGTGCGACGGACGCGGAGAACGACCGGCTCACCTACCTTCTCGACTACGGCGATGGATCCGCCGCGGCGACCGGCACTCTGCCGGCGAACCCGTTCGACCACACCTACGAGCGGTCGGGCACGTACATCGTCCGGCTTGCCGTGAGCGACGGCAAGCTGACCGCGGCACGGACCGCCAACGTCGTCGTCGGGCTCGCGGAACCGTTGAGCGCCAACGCCGGTGACGACCAGGTCGCCGTCGTGAACACAGTCGTGCACCTCGACGGCGGAGGTTCCCGCCCGAGCCAAGGCATCGAGAACTTCCGATGGGACTTCGGCGACGGCACGTCAGCCACCGGAGCAGCCGTTGACCACGCCTACAACGGAGCAGGAACGTACAACGCCAAACTCTCGGTGACCGCGGGCGGGCAGACGAAAACCGATGAAGCGCTCATCACCGTGACACCGGTTCCGGCCGAGGCCGGGCTCGTTGTCACCGTCGACGACGGCACGACACCGCTGCCGGGAGCGACACTCGTCGTGGTCGATCCGGCCGGCCGCAGGTACACCGCGGTGACCGACTCGTCCGGACACGGAAGGCTGCTCGGCTTGCCGGACGGCGAATACGCGGTCTACGGCTGGCGGGACGGCTTCCTGCCTACCACAGTGACGAGCACCGTCACGGGAGGTAGCGGCACCGCGGCGTTGCACCTCAAGGCCGGCAAGGTCGCCACGACCGAGCTCACGGCGTCGCCGATGACCTACGAGGAGATCGTCGCCGCAGGCATCAACCCGGAAGACCCGGCGAACCAGAACGTCTATGAGTTCACCGTCAACATCGGGGTTGGCCCCTCCACGGCGACCGTAAGCGGGTACACGAGCAGCGGCGGATTCCCGTTGTGCCCCAAGGTGAACGGCAGCAGCGTCGCCTCGTGCTCCGGAAGCGCGTCCATCAGCGTCGGCGACAACCAGGTCCTCGTGTACCCGAACTACGTCGGCTCCGCACCGCAGCTCGTCTGGCTGGTCATCCCAGGGAAAGCCAGCTGGCTCAAGGAGTTCTTCTCGATCCAGCTCGCCGTGACCAACCTGGCCGATCCGGGCTTCACGCTCGACCAGGGCGTCGCGACCCTCGCCCTTCCCACCGGTCTCTCCCTCGCGCCGACCGCCACGGCGCAGCACGACACGACCACGATGCCCGACATCGGCGGCGGCGAGACGAAGTCAACGACCTGGCTCGTACGCGGTGACGTGGAAGGCTTCTACGACCTCTCGGCCTCCTACGCGGCCGTGCTCGAACCGTTCGGTGCCACCGTGCGCATCGACGCCGCGACGGCCAAATCCCTGCACGTCTGGGGCGCGTCCGCCGCGGAGATCGTGGTCGACGTGGAGAACGACTTCTGGGACCGCCACCCGTACCGGATGCGGGTGGGCCTGAAGAACGTCGCGGACGTCCCCATCTACAACGCTTCCGTGGAACTGCTGAGCCAGGGCAAGCAGCACTACCTGTACCAGCCGCGTGAAGCGCTGCGGCAGTCCACCGCGCAGATCACCGCGGGCACCACGTTCTGGACCGACGACTACGTGCTGGCGCCGGATATCTCCGGCACGGTCGACCTGAGCAACGCGTTCGTCGCGACAGCCAGCGGCGCGAACGGGCCCAAGGCGAGCATCGTCACGCACCCGCCGCTGTCGACACCCGCGACAACACCGGCGTTGCAGGCTTTCCGTCTGCCACAAGGGGTTGGGCTCGTGTGGGAGAACGTGCCGGGCGCGACCTCCTACGAGGTCTACAGCACGCCGGACCGCTCGACGGACTTCGGCGGCACACCGCTGGCGGTCGTGCCCGCTCCGGCGACGCAGGTGATGCTGCCGTCGGTCACGGACATGTCAGCCTGGTACGCCGTGAGTGCGCTGATCAACGGCAAACGCACGATGGTGCACGCGCTCACCACCGCCGAAGCGAAGGTCGACGGACCTTCGATCTCGGTCGAGCTGTCCTCGCAGGCGTCCTGCAACACCGACATCGGTGGCAAGGTGACGTTCACCGACATCTTCACCGATCTGCGGTCCTACTCGGTCACGCTGGACGGGCAGACCCCGCCACTGGTCCAGAACGCACTGCTGTCCGGGCGAACCGCGACGGTCAGCCTGCCCGCGCTCCCGGCGTCCAAGATCAAGGAGACTGACTCGGAGCTGACCGTCGAGGTTACCGACGGCGCTCTCACCCGAAGCCGGACGGTGACCGTCAGCAAGCGGTGCAACCCGATCAAGATGCTCGTGCTCGGCGACTCCATCGGCTGGGGCCAGGGCCTCCTCGAGAAGGACAAGTACTGGGCGAAGGTCGAGACCGACGTTGAGCGACTGACCGGGCGCCCGGTCCAACACGAGGTTGTCGCCCACTCCGGCGCGGTCGTGGACGACCCCGAGACGTTCTGCTCGGGCGGACCCGTGACAAGTGCGAAGGACACCGCGGGTGAGATCCCGTCTGCCGTACCCGACGTCCTAGACTGCCAGATCGACCAGGTGAAGAACCTGAATGCCGACCTCATCCTGGTCGACGGCTGCATCAACGACGTGAACGTCGTGTCGATCCTGACGCAACCGTGGTTCATCACCGAACGCGAGGTTCGAGAGAAGTGCGCGGGCAACGTCATGACGATGTTGCAGCGGTTGCACGCGGACCACCGCAACGCGACGATCGTGCTCACGGGTTACTACCCGATCTTCACCGCGGGGAGCGTGGTGAACATCGCGACGTTCGCGAAAACGTTCGGCTTGAGCGCGGGCGTCATCGCCGGGCTGGCGACCGGAGCGGAGGTCATCAACAGCCAGTCCTTCTACGAGATGTCAAATGCAGTGCTCCGCAACAACGTGCTCGCGCTCTCGGGTGACGGCACCCAGCCACCCTGGCTGAAGTTCGTGGATCCGGCGCTCAACGGAATCAGCGACGGACTCTTCGCGCCAGCCACCAAGCAGTGGGCGGGCGTGAACGACAACCGGTTCTCCGACCGATGGAGTGCCTGCCGAGAGTGGAACTCACCGGGATTCGACCGGGCCAAGTGCCGCATCGCGTCGGCGGGACACCCCAACGTTCTCGGCGCCGAGAACTACCGGGAAGCGATCGTCGCCGAGCTCGGCGGCAGCATCGACAGCTGGAAGGGGCCGGGCCCGATCACCAAGATCGGCGTCAGTTTGCCCACGACGACGATCCCGAAGGGGGACAGCCAACCGCTGACGGTGACAGCGACCTACTCAAACGGGGACACCCGTGACGCGGCGTCGCTCGTCAAGGTCTGGAGCACCAACAACGCCGTGGCGTCGGTGGAGCCCCAGACGATGACGGTCAAGGCCGTCAGCACAGGGAACGCCACGATCAACGCGGCCCTTCTGACCAACGAGACGATCAACGCTTCGGTGAATGTCACGGTCACGGCCGCCGTACCCAAGTCGTTGGCCGTGACGCCGGCGGCACCGTTGATCGCGGTGAACAAGACGGTGCCACTCACCGCCACGGTGACCATGACGGACGGGACCGCAACAGTCGTGACTCCGACATGGACGTCCGGAAACACCACCATCGCAACGGTTTCGACGAAGGGCGTCGTCAAGGGCGCCGCTGCCGGTACCGTGACGATCACCGCGACATATCGGGGCCTGACCGGAACCACCGTGGTGACGGTGGGCTCCGGGCCTCCGGAGATCACCGGTTTCACACCGGCTTCGGGACCGCCCGGTACAACGATCACCATTCAGGGCTCGAACCTGCTCGGGGTCAATTCGGTGACGGTCGGCGGAGCGGTGGCCAGCACGTTCACCGTGGACTCGAGCTCGCGCATCACCGCGGTGGTGCCCGCGGCTGCGAGGACCGGCTTCGTGGAGGTGAAATCGCCACTCGGGACCGCCAAGAGCAAGGGCAAGTTCACGGTGAGATGACTTGCTGCCGAGAGCGTCAGTCGGCCGGACGCGCCCGGACAGGTCATTTGTGCAACCCGGCGAGCAGCGCCACGACACAACTTCAGACGAGGGTGTGGGGTGCCAGAACTCCGTACACACGCGTTGAGCTGCGATGATCGGGCACCATTGTTCGGTCGGCATGATCGTGGGTGTGGCGCTGCGACTGCTGTACCTCCAGCTGGGTGGCTGGCTGGTTCTGCTCAGCCGGTCCTCTGCGGCCAACGACGTCGAGTTGCTGGTGCCGAGACAACGGCATTGCTGGGGAACGTGCGACGTCCGACCGATCGCCGCTAGCCCAGCTCAAACAAGTCGAGCTCGGTCTGCAGAGCCGCGGTGAGCACGAGCAGGTCGGGCACGTGATCGGGATCGGCGACCACCGTGACGGTGAGCGCGTCGGCGTAGGACAGGGCCGCGAACGCCACGGTCACGTTGCCGGTGGTGGCCGACAACGGGATGAGACCGACGACTGGTGCGCCGCCTAGGCGCATCGGGTGATCAGGACCGTGCACATTGGTCACGAAGGTGTGTACGAGGCGTTGGTGGTTTGTGAACCAGTCCGCTATCCCGATCGCCTTCAACGTCCGGAAGATCGGCGTGGCCGACCTGACCGACTTCTTGTGTGACCGGGTGATGGCGGCGATCCGTGTCAGACGTGACCAGGGGTCGCCGTCGGTCGGTAACGCGACGGGCATGACGCCGGTGCTGTTGCCGAGCTGAGCGGCCGTGGTCGATCGACGCGTCGACACGGGAATCGAGACGATCAGTTGGTCGAGGTGGTCACCGCGCTTTGTCAGCACTGTGCCCAGTGCGCCCATGACGGCGGTGAGCAGGGCATCGTTGACGGTGCCTCCGCAGCGGTGTGCGGCGGCGTGCAACCGGGAGACGCTGGCCTGTGCCATGGTTTGCTGCCGCCGTGGGCCGGTCGGTTGGTTGAGGGAGCAGCGCGAACTGCGCGACGGCCACTGCAACCCGGCGAGCGAGACGTGGCTGGGGAGCCTCAGCCGGGCTGTCCAGGCGTTCTTCGCGAGTTCAAGGCGGGCGGGCGCGGGAGCGGGGAATGGTGCGATCTGGGTGTGAGGTGCTCCGTCCACCAGGTTCGCCAGCACGGCGAGGCCGCCGATGCCATCGGACAACACGTGGTGGAACACGAGGATCAGCGCCGCCTTGTGCTCCTCCAGGCCGGTGACCAGCGTCGCCGACCAGAGTGGGGACGAGCGGGGCAGCGGACGAGTCACCAGCGAGGAGGCGATGTCCAGCAGTGCTGCCTCGTTGCCAGGAGCTGGGCAGACCACCCGGCTCATGTGCTCGGTGATGTCGAAGCCGGGGTCGTCGACCCAGATGGGGCGGCCACATCCGAACGGTGTCGTGACCAGGCGCCGGCGCAACCGCGGAACGGTCCGGATGCGGTCGGCGAGCAAGGATTCGACGTCGCCAGGGTCCCGCTCGAGCAGGACGACTGCGCCGACCTGCATACCCGAGGCGAGCGACACCAGATCGTCGGCACTTGTCCGGTCGATCACCGGAGGTGCTGTTCGGCTCGCTGGACGTTTCACCTCGCCGAGAGTTTCAACCACGTCATTTCCTCCTCATGAGCCGGGTCAGGGCTGCGCCGGTGATGGCCGCCATCGTGGCCGCCATCAGCAGGCCGCCGAGAGCACCGATGAGTGCGATGAGTCCTGGTGGCTGGCCTGGCTGCCACAGGGGAGTGGTGACGGCGGCGAACACCAGCAGTCCGACGCCCCACGCGAGTGCGTTGGCCCAGACCCACTGGTGAGCACCGGGGAAGTGGTTGCGCAGGACGAACCACTGCGCAGTTCCCAATGACAGAAGCACGCCGATCCCTGCCACCGCAGCGATGAGCAGCACAGCGGGGAGCGGGAATGTGTTCAAGCGGTCTCCGTTGTGCACCGCGAGCATCGCGACCGTCCACGCGAAAGCCGCTGCCAGAGCGGTGGCGCCGATCCAGCCGCGGCTGCTCAGCGTGCGGTCCACACGGCGCAGCACCACGGCTTGAGCCGCTCCGAGTATGGCGCCCTCGACCATTCCCGCGAGGACGAGCAGCTGCGGTGATGAGGTGAGTGCGCCCACGAGTGCCGGCGCGAGGAAACCTGCGAACTCGCCCGCCGTCGTCCAGCGGAACCACGACTGCCAGATGTCGCGTGTGGCCAGATCGGTTGTCATGCTTCAACGTTGCGCGCAGAGCTGTCCGAAGTTGAGAGACCAACGTCCTCATCTCGGCTGAGCCGTTGGGTTCAGTTCCAGAGGGACGGGCGAAGCCACTCAGGAGCTGGTGGTTCGAGTTCTCGGGCGCCGCGCCACAGGACGGTCGCGCACACGGTGATCATCACAGCGAACAGGCCCGCGACCGGCCAATTGGGCTGTTGGCGGTTGATGAGCAAGGCGATCGCCATTGCCCAGATGGCGAGGCCCATGGTCAACACCTTGACCAGAACGATCGCGCCCAGGACGGGTGCGGCCACATGACCGCGGACCAGTGCGACACCTGTGGCGATGACGGCGGGCAGCGCGAAGGCCAGGTCGGCCACGTAGACCGGGTACGGCAGCTCGCCGACGTTGAGCGTGCCGGGCAGGCCGCCGCCGATGGTCGGCACGATGTCGGAAAGCCACAACCCTGCGAACGCAAGGCCGATCACGATCAGGAACCAGCCAACGCCGGCGTGGGCGTGGAGAGGGACCCGGCGCACGTTGATCCGTGCGATGCCGTCGATGAGCGCGGCAATCGAGAGCGTCAGCGCAGCGATGTAGAGCAGGAATGCGGAGTTGTGTGGCACGCCGAAGGCGTAGATCAGGTAGGTGTACGCGATGTAGCCGAGTAGTCCGAGCCACACCAGGTGTCCGCGAAGCGATCCTGCATTGCTGCGACGGCCCGCCAAGATGAGGACCGGCACGATCGCCAGCGTCAGCACGTCTTGCGCCATCGACTCGAGGTGCACCGTGCGGTCCAACCGGTAGGCACGGTCGGAGAACAGGCCGTACAACGTCGCAGTGATGAGAACGGGCGTCAGCAGCCACGTGACCCCGTTCGTCCACCACGCCCGCAACGGGCCGGTGACGTTGGTCTGGGAAGCCTTGAGTGCGCTCATGGCTCAACGTTGGGCTGTCAGCGGTTCAGAATGCAGGGACCAAGGTCCTCGGAAATCAGTGCTGTAGCGACGGGACCACCCCGACCGGGCAGCGAGCGTGGTGAATCAGCGCCTGGCTGGTCGATCCGAGCAGCAGGCCGCGGAAGCCGCCGCGGCCTCGGGTTCCGACGACGACCAACTGGGCTCCCGCGGACTGCTCTACAAGGGTGTGTGCTGGGCGATCGCGGGTGAGCATCTGGCGCACGGGTACGTCGGGATACGCGGTTGCGCAGGTGGTCAGCTGTTCGGCCAGCAATCGTTGTTCCGCGGCCTCGATCGATGCGAGGTTCGTCGCAGTCAGGCCTCGCTGCCACGCTGTCTCGGCGGTGATGTCCCACCACGTGCGCACCGCGTGCAGGGCGGCACCGCGCAGTGCGGCCGCTTCGAACGCGAACGCCAGCGCGGCGTCGCTGGCCGGCGCTCCGTCCAGGCCCACCACTACGGGCCCGTCCTGGTCAGGAACTGTGCCGGCGGCAGGGTCGCGAACGACGATGGTGGGGCAGCGGGCGTGGGTTGTCACCGCGATCGCGACGGAGCGAACGAGCAGTCCGGTGAACCCGCCCAGACCACGCGAACCCAGCGCCACCAGCTGGGCCGACGCGGATCGCCCGACGAGCTGCTCGGCCGCACCGCCGCTGGTCAACTCCGTGTTCACCTCGACATCCGGGGCTGCCTCCTTCGCCACGGCGGTGGCCTCGGCGAGCAATACCCGGCCATGGTCGAACACGGCATCGGCATAGCCCTCGTATGGTCCCGCCACGTGTGGCGCGTGGACTGGGACCAGCATGCAGGAGTGCATGATCACGAGCCCTGTGTTACGCCTGGCCGCCTCCTCAGCGGCCCAACGCACCGCATGCGACGCCGACGTCGATCCGTCCACCCCTACGACCACTGGCCTGGCCACGCCCGTCATCGTTTCCTCCAGTCGGTTGCGTTCAGCAGTCCGAGGGTCTGTGTGGCGATCTCGACGTCTTCTCGTGCCTCGACGACCCAGACCTCGACGGCCGAAGCGTCGCGGCTGATGCGGCTGTCCGCCGCCGTTTCGGTGTTACGTCCGGTGTCGAGTTCGATGCCGAGGAAGGCAAGGCCTGCAGTGGTGTCCGCTCGTAGTGCGGCGTCGTGTTCGCCCACTCCGCCGGTGAACACGAGCAGATCGATTCCGCCGAGGGACGCGGTCATGGCGGCGATGCTCTGGCGCAGCCGGTGTACGTACACCTGCAACGCCAAGAGAGCGCGTTCGTCTCCACTCTCGGCGGCCTTGCGCACGTCGCGCAGGTCGCCGCTGGTGCCGGACAGGCCGGCGAGGCCGGAGTGGTGTTCCAGACCGTCTTCGAGGTCGTCGAGTGTGAGTCCGGCGCGTTGCAGCCACACGAGCAATCCGGGGTCGACATCTCCGCTGCGAGTGGCCATCACCAGGCCCGCCAGCGGAGTGAAGCCCATCGTGGTGTCGACCGAATGTCCATTTGCGACGGCAGCGAGCGAGGCTCCAGAGCCGAGGTGACAACTGACCACGCGACCATCGGGCTTTCCTGCCAGTTCGGCGGCTCGGCGCGAGGCATAGGCGTGTGACAAGCCGTGGAACCCGTACCTGCGCAGGTTCCACTTGTGCCGCCACGCCGCGGGCACGGCGTAGGTCGTGGTGGCCGCGGACATGGTCGTGTGGAACGTGGTGTCGAAGCACGCGATCTGGGGCACGCCGGGCAACAGCTGTCGCACTGCGTCGATGCCGACGAGCGCACGAGGCTGGTGCAGCGGAGCCAGCTCGGTGAGCGACTCGATCCTGGCCCGCACGCTGTCGTCGATCACGGTGGCACTGGTGAACGCGGATCCGCCGTGCACGACGCGGTGCCCGACCGCGTGCACGGGCGGCGCGCTGCGCAGAAAGTCCTCCAGCGGACCGGTTTCGTCGCCGCCGGACCACCGTTCGACGGTGGTCTCGGCGAGCACGGTGTTGTCGTCCTCGCCGAGCACGCGGAGCTTGAGGCTGGAGGAGCCCGCGTTCACCACAAGCACATATGTCCGGGGAACGTTCACTGCCAGGTCCAATCGCGCACTTCGGGCATGTCCTCGCCGTGCTCGCGGATCCAGTTGTAGTGGCGCGTGCGCTGGTCCTGCATGAGCTGCCGCAGCCGTGCCGCCTTGGGGCCGAGCCCCGGCACGCGGTCGACGACGTCGATCACCAGCCGGTAGCGATCCATGTCGTTGAGCACCAGCATGTCGAACGGCGTCGTGGTGGTGCCTTCCTCCTTGTAACCGCGGACGTGCAGGTTGTGGTGGTTGGTGCGGCGATAGGTCAGGCGGTGGATGAGCCACGGGTAGCCGTGGTAGGCGAAGATGACGGGCTTGTCGGCGGTGAACAGCGCGTCGAACTCGCGGTCCGGCATGCCGTGCGGGTGCTCGGTGTCGGGCTGTAGCCGCATCAGGTCGACCACGTTGACCACTCGGACGCGTAGCGATGGCAGGTGCTGGCGCAGCAGGCTCGTTGCGGCCAGCACTTCGACGGTGGGCGCGTCACCCGCGCACGCCAGCACGACGTCCGGTTCCTCGACGCCGTCGTCGTTGCTCGCCCACTCCCAGATGCCCGCGCCGCGCGTGCAGTGCAGGATCGCCTCGTCCACGTCGAGCCAGTCCGGCGTCTCGTTCTTGCCGGCCACGATGACGTTCACGTAGTCCTTGCTGCGCAGGCAGTGGTCCGCCACCGCGAGCAGCGTGTTCGTGTCCGGCGGCAGGTAGACGCGGACCACCTCGGCCTTCTTGTTCATCACGTGGTCGATGAAGCCGGGATCCTGGTGCGAGAAGCCGTTGTGGTCCTGGCGCCACACGTGCGAACTGAGCAGGTAGTTCAGCGATGCGATCGGCCGGCGCCACTCCAGCTTCTTGTGCGTCTTGAGCCACTTGGCGTGCTGGTTGAACATCGAGTCGACGATGTGGATGAACGCCTCGTAGCAGTTGAACAGCCCGTGCCGCCCGGTGAGCAGGTAACCCTCCAACATGCCCTGGCACAGGTGTTCGGACAGCACCTCCACCACGCGACCGTCGTGCACCAGGTGCTCGTCGACCGGCAACGTCTCGGCCTGCCACTGCTTCCCGGTCACCTCGTACACTGCGTCGAGCCGGTTGGACGCCGTCTCATCCGGTCCGAAGATCCGGAAGCTGCGGGCGTCGGCGTTGAGCGTGATGACGTCGCGCAGCATCCGGCCGAGCACCCTGGTCGGCTCGGAGTGCGTAGTGCCGTGCTTGATGACTTCGGCCGCGTGCGCCCGGATGCCCGGCATCTTCAGCTCGCGCAGAAGCAGCCCACCATTGGCGTGCGGAGTCGCGCCCATCCGGCGGGTTCCGTCCGGTACCAGCGCGGCGAGCTCCGGCCGTGGCACTCCGGCGTCGTCGAAGAGCTCGGCCGGCCGGTAGCTGCGCAACCGCGCCTCCAGCTGACGCAGGTGCTCGGGATTATCCCGCACACCCGCCAGCGGCACTTGGTGCGCACGCCAGGTGTTCTCGACCGGAATACCGTCCACTTCGGACGGACCGGTCCAGCCCTTCGGACTGCGCAGCACGATCATCGGCCACCGCGGCCTGTCCTGCGTGCCCTTGATACGGCCGATCTCGTCGACGACCTGGTCGAGGACCTCGGCCATCCGGGCGTGCATCGCCTTCGGCTCGTCACCTTCGACGTAGAACGGTGCGTAGCCGTAGCCGCGCAGCAACGAGTCCAGCTCGTCGTGCGGAATCCGGGACAGCAGACTCGGGTTGGCGATCTTGTAGCCGTTGAGGTGCAGGATCGGCAGCACCGCGCCGTCCCGCGCGGGGTTGAGGAACTTGTTGGCGTGCCAGCTGGCCGCGAGCGGCCCGGTCTCCGCCTCGCCGTCGCCGACCACGCACGCCACGATCAGGCTGGGGTTGTCGAACGCCGCGCCGAACGCGTGTGCCAGCGAGTAGCCTAGTTCGCCACCTTCGTGGATGGAGCCGGGCACCTCTGGTGCCACGTGGCTCGGCACGCCGCCGGGGAAGGAGAACTGCCGGAACAGCCTGTGCATCCCATTGGCGTCGCGCGGCACGTCCGGGTACGTCTCGCTGTAGGTGCCTTCCAGCCACGTGTTGGCCAGCAGCGCGGGGCCACCGTGGCCGGGGCCGGTCACGAACAGCACGTCGAGATTGCGTTCCCGGATGATCCGGTTGAGGTGCGCGTAGATGAAGTTGAGCCCCGGTGTGGCGCCCCAGTGTCCCAGCAGTCGAGGCTTGATGTGCTGCGGTGCCAGGGGTTCGGTCAACAGCGGATTGTCCATCAGGTAGATCTGGCCCGCCGACAGGTAGTTGGCGGCTCGCCAGTACGCGTCGACCAGCGACAGGTCGGCGTTCGACATCTCGCGCTCCTCACTCGGGTCTGTTGCCTTCCACGCTGCGGTCCAGATCGACTGCGGAACAGTGCGCGGGTCCCGGTGAAGGCCGGGACTGAGGGCCCTTCGGTACAGGCTCGTCAGGACAGGAACTCCGCGTCGCCGTTGTAGGGCGTGTAGTTGGCCTGGATGAAGCCGCGCACGTCGATCTCGTCGCACCACCGCTCAGCGCGGAAGTCCCGCCAGGCAGCGGTGGTCGTGCGCTCGGCGGTGGCAGTCACCGGGTCAGCACAACCTTGAGTGCACCGGAGTCGCCGGCGTTCTCGAACACCTCGTAGGCCTGCTCCATCTCGTCGAGAGCGAAGCGGTGCGTGATGAACCGCTCGCCGTCGATCCGGCCCGACGCGACCATCCGGAGCAGGGTGGGCGTCGAGCTGGTGTCGACCAGCCCCGTGGTGATGGTGACGTTGCGGATCCAGAGGCTTTCCAGGTGCAGCGTGGCCGGCTTGCCGTGCACACCGACGTTGGCGACGTGC
Organism: Lentzea kentuckyensis; assembly: GCF_002150765.1. GTDB lineage: Bacteria > Actinomycetota > Actinomycetes > Mycobacteriales > Pseudonocardiaceae > Lentzea > Lentzea kentuckyensis. Next base: position 94,942 of record NZ_MUYM01000036.1, on the reverse strand, counting down.
CCGCCGGGGCGCACGAGCTTCGTGCACAGCTCGAACGTCTGCGGCACGCCGACGGCTTCGATCGCGACGTCCGCACCGAGTCCGCCGGTCAGCTCGCGGATGACCCGTTCGGCCTCTTCGGGGGTGGACGCGGTGACGTCGGCGCCGAACTGCTTCGCTGCGTCGAGCCGGGACGTCGAAAGGTCGACGGCGACGATGTGGCTGGGGCTGTAGAGCTGCGCGGTCTGGATCGCGGCGAGCCCGATCGGCCCGGCGCCCACGATCACCACGGTGTCGGCGGGCTTGATCCGTCCATTCAGGACACCCACCTCGTACGAGGTAGGCAGGATGTCGGCCAGCACGACCGCGGCGGTATCCGTGACGTCGTCGGGCAGCAGGTGCGTGGAGGTGTCGGCGAATGGGACGCGCACGTACTCGGCCTGCACGCCGTCGGTGGTGTGGCCGAGGATCCAGCCACCACCGCCGAGGCACTGGCCGTAGCTGCCGACGCGGCAGTACTGGCAGCGGCCGCAGGAGGTGATGCACGAGATGAGCACCCGATCGCCCGGCTTGACCGAGGTGACTGAGGTGCCGACCTGTTCCACGACGCCGACCGCCTCGTGGCCGAGGATTCGACCCGGCTCGACCTCGGGGACGTCGCCCTTGAGGATGTGCAGATCGGTGCCGCAGATCGTGACCGCGGTGACGCGCACGATCGCGTCAGTCGGGTCCTTGACCTCAGGCTGGGGAACGTCTTCCCACGCGCGCTTGCCGGGACCGTGGTAGACCAGCGCCTTCATCGCAGATTCCTCCTCGTTGGTTCGTCGCTTCCCGGCGTTCTCGGGCTGGAAGGCGCGGCGCAGAGCCCGTGGTCCCCGACGGTGGAGGACCTAAGGACCTCCACGTCCTTGGTATCGCCGACCTACCGTCGAGGCATGAAGCACGCACTTGTGGTGTACGAGTCGATGTTCGGCAACACCAAGGAAATCGCCGAGGCCGTGGCCGAAGGGCTGCGCGCCGCCATGACCGTCGAGGTCGTCGAAGTGGGCTCTGCCCCGGTGGTGCTCAGTGACGAGGTCGGGCTGCTTGTGGTCGGTGGTCCGACGCACGCGTTCAGCATGAGCAGGCCGAGTACCCGCGCCGACGCCGCGACAAAGGGAGCTGACAAGAACGCGGCCGCAGCGGGGGGATTGCGCGAATGGGTCGAGCAGGTCGGCAAGGGTGCGGCGCGTCCGTCGGTGGCCGCGTTCGACACGAAGGTCAAGCGGCCGATGCTGCCTGGCTCTGCTGCACGTGCCGCGATCAAGTTGTTGCGGCGTGCCCAGTTCCCTGTGCTCACGGAAGCGGAGAACTTCTACGTTGACGGCACGGCAGGCCCGCTGATCGAAGGTGAGCCGGACCGTGCCCGGAACTGGGGAGCCAAGTGCGCGGCCGAGTCAGGACCATGACCGCTGTGATCGCCGGCGGCGGCGTGAGCGGTCTCAGTCTCGCCGCACACCTCGCGGTAGCGGATCACCGGCACCCGGTTGTTGTTGTCGACGACGGTTCGCATCCGTTGGACGACAGGACGTGGGCGTCCTGGAGCGATCGGCCGGGCTTGCTGGACGCCGCCGCGTCGCGGTGGTTCGAGCGGATCCGTGTGCACGCTAACGGCCGCACGACTGTCACACCGCTGGGCCGCTACCGATATCGCGTAGTTCGCGGCAGTGACTTGCGAGAGGTAGTGCGTCGGTACACCGATCCTTTGCCGCACTTCACCTTTCAACGCGGTCACGTGGACCGGATCGACCAGGACGGGGTCGTGGTCGACGGCAAGCACATGCGTGCCAGGTGGGTGTTCGACAGCGTGATCGGACCTGAAGTGCAACCGCCTGCGGACGCGCAGCTGAGCTTCCGCGGTTGGTACGTGCGGAGTGAACGGGCGGCGTTCGACGCGGAAACACCGACGTTCTTCGACTTCCGCACGCCGCAGCGGCATGGCGCAAGCTTCGTCTACGTGCTGCCCTTCGACGCGCAGCACGCACTCGTCGAACACACCTCCTTCACCGCACCCGGAGCGTTCGTAATTCCTCGTGTGCAACGTGAAGCGCTCACCGAGTACCTGAACGACGTCGTATGCACGGGCGGTCACGAGGTCGAACGTGAGGAGCATGCGGTGCTGCCCTTGCGTCCCGGACAGGCACCGCGCCGGAGGGGCCATGTGCTGACGATCGGTGCCGAGGGTGGGCTGCTCAAAGCTTCCACCGGCTTCGGGTACCAGCGGATCCAGCACGACAGCGAGGCGATCGCGGAGTCGTTGCGTCGCAACGGGCATCCCTTCGACCTGCCCGCGCCGTCTGGGCGGTTCCGGACGTTCGACGCCGTGCTGCTGGACGTGGTCACCCATGACCCCGCACAGCTGGAGCGGGCCTTCGGTGCCTTGTTCCGGTTCCGCACCGCGGAACCCGCGCTGCGCTTCCTCGACGAGGCCACGACTCCGTCGCAGGAGTTGCGGTTGTTCGCGGGAATGCCCGCGCCGGTCTACCTCGCCGCAGCCGGGCGCCGGCTCAGCTCTTGACGCCTTTGGCCTCGGCGTTGTGCTTGACGGTTCGCAGCACCGCGCGGCTGATGACCGACACGGCCGGTGTGCTGATGCGCCAGTAGCGGCGGAAGTTGAGCCATGCCTGCGGATCCGTGAGCGTCACGCGGATCTCGGAGGTGACCAGCGTGCGGCGTTCGCCGTACGGATGAGTCGTGAACGACCACACCACCTTGCCGTAGCCAGGCTCGGTGAAGTCCAGGAAGTCGCGCGGCTCGCACGGGAACCACTTCACCACCGGGCGCCAGAACTTGCCGACAGCGCCGAGCACGATCTCGTGGCAGGGGTTCTCGCCGAGGATCATCCAGTCGGTGCCGGCGTCGAGGTCATCCCACGTCAGCCTAGTGCGCTCGCGAGCGGGTCCTTCCTTGCGCGTACGCCACCGCTCCGGCACGTCGCGGAACCACACCGCGAATGCAGCGGGACCGCCACGCAGTTCGGTGAGATCCAGCTCGCGCAAGGACTTCCACGTAGCCGCGGGATCCGCGTCCACCAGCAGGTGGTCGGTGCGGCCGAACTCAGGCCTGGGTGCGAACCGGTCGGCGAGGAGCGGGGACGGCGACGGGACCATGGTGTGCCTCCAGAACCGGTTGGTGCACCACGAGAACAGGGCACGGCGCGTGATGGAGTGCCGCCCGTGTGACGGTACCGCTCTCATGCGTGTCCCCGGAACCGACGATGATCAGGTCGGTGTCGGTGCACCGCGCGATCGCCTCATGTGGTTGCGCGCGAACCAGGACCGCGTGGTGCGGATATCCGCCGAGGGCTGCGGCCGCGCGTGCGAGCACGTGGGTATGGTCTGATTCCACGCTGCACCGCACAGGCAGCTCAGGTGCCGCGTGGAGGACGCGCAGCGCCGCGCCTCGTCGCCATGCGAAGTCGGCGGCGCGACGCAGCACCCGGCCATCACCGGGACCACCGCTCACCAACACGGTGACGTGGCGGTGCTTGTTGTCGATGGCCTCAGGTGTTCCGCGCACTACCACCGTGTCGCAGCGCGTCGTGGCCAGTAGCGGCAGGACGTGGCCACCCAAGCCGAGCGCCGAGTTCCCTGGACCCCGATAGCCGACGACGACCAGCCGGGCGCGGAAATCGTCCTGCGGGCGGTGAATCTCGAGGCCGGTGCCGACGAGCTGAGCATGGGCGGCGGCCCACCGCAGCACGTTCTCGTCACGCCTGACGTCGTCTTGGACGATCACGACTGGTTCCATGCATTGACAATGCTTCGTCGCGTCCGTCTGGAGCAGGGCGGGAAGAGTCCACTGCGACGGGACCAAAGTCCCACTGTCGCCAGGCCTGCCGCCTGCTGCCTGGCACCGGCGATGGCGGGGAGCGTGGTCAGCGTGGACACCTCACTGACTTTCCTCGGCGCTGCGGGCACCGTGACGGGAAGCAAGTTCCTGTTCGACACCGGCCGGTCCCAAGTCCTGGTGGACTGCGGACTCTTCCAGGGGCTGGCACTACTGCGCCGGCGGAACTGGCGCCCGCCACCGATGAACCTGGACCGCCTCGACGCTGTCGTTCTGACCCACGCCCACCTGGACCACTGCGGCTATCTGCCGGTGCTGGTGCGGAACGGCTGGCGTGGCCCTGTGTTCGCCACCGAAGGCACTGCGGACCTCGCCTCGATCGTGCTGACCGACAGCGCGCACCTGATGATGGAAGAGGCGCGGCAAGCCAACGAAGGCGGCTGGTCCAAGCACGCTCCAGCCCTGCCGCTCTACGACACCGACGATGCCGAGCGCGCCCTGCGACTGTTCCGGCCTCTCGACTTCGGCGCCGGCCTGCGCATCGCTTCGGGCGTCGATCTGGAGTTCGGACGGGCCGGGCACATCCTCGGCTCGGCATGGGCGCACCTCACCGTCGGTGGGCGCACCGCCGTCGTGAGCGGTGACCTGGGCCGGGACGCGCACCGCGTGCTGTTGCCACCCCAGCCACGTCCAGACTGCGACGCGCTGCTGATCGAGTCCACGTACGGCGATCGGCAGCACGACGACGCCGCAGCCGTCGACACGTTCGCCGCCACGATCCGCCGCACGGCCGCGCGGGGTGGCAGCGTGCTGATCCCGGCGTTCGCGGTCGACCGCACGGAGGTCATCCTCGTCGAGCTCGCCCGGCTCATGCGCTCGGGGGAGATTCCGGATCTGCCGGTGTTCGTGGACAGCCCGATGGCGCTGGCCTCGTTGCGGGTCTACCGCAAGGCGATCGCGAAGAGCTGGCCCGAGGTACGGCCGGAGCTCGGTATCGGCGAGGACGCGTTCGATCCCGGCCGGCTGTCCGAGCTGAACACGGCGTCACAGTCGATGCAGCTCAACGATCCGCGGCAGCCGTCGATCATCATCTCGGCGTCGGGCATGGCCACGGGCGGCCGGGTGCTGCACCACCTCAAGTCGATGTTGCCCAATCGCAAGCACACGGTGCTCGTCGTCGGGTATTCCGCAGCCGGCACGCGCGCCCGTCTGCTCGTGCAAGGTGCGCGGGAGATCAAGATCCACGGCCGGTACGTCCCGGTGAAGGCCGACGTCGAGGTGATCGAGGCGTTCAGCGCCCACGCCGACGCGGACGAGCTGGTCGCATGGGCCACCGCGGGCACAGCCCCCGCTACGACCTACGTGGTCCACGGTGAGGCGGAAAGCGCGGCCACGCTGGCCCAGCGGCTCGAATCCGAACACGACTACACCGCCGTGGTACCCGCCGACCGCGAAAGAGTGCTGGTCTGACGGTCTTGCCCTGCTAGCGGTGCCAGGCACTGCTAGCAGGGCGCGTGCTCGTCGGAGTCGAGCAGCAGCTCGGCGACGGGGCGGCGCGGTGTGGCCGGTACCGGCGTGCTGAATCCCACGCGGAGCACGGTCTGCGGTACGAGCATGCCTCCGAGCGCGCGCCGCAGTTCCTCGCGGACACTCCGCACCTCGACCGGCTGGGACAGGAACGACGCGGACAGCCCGTGCGTGGTCGCGATGAGCAGGACACGCTGCATCGCCTGTCCTGCCTGCAGATCGCCGAGCGGGCCGTCGTAGAACGAGCAGAGGACCGTGATCAGCGGGTCGGACTCGTAGTCCTTGCCGGGGTGACGTTCCGGGCCCTGGAAGTCGCGGAACGTCCACTCGTCCTGCATCTCCGGACGCACGCCCGCCGAAGCAGGCGGCACCCCGTCGGTCGCACCAGGACGGTGGCCGGTGAACGCGGCGATCTCGGCCTGCACGGCCTCGTCGTCGAGCTGGATCTGGTGCGCTTGCTGGACGAAGCGTTTGAGCTGGGCACGCTGCTCAGGGGTCACGATGACGTGCAGCCACGAGCGTTCGAGTTCGGCGGCGCGAACCAGCGCGTGACGCTGGCGAGGGTCGACGGTCGCCTCGAGGAACGGCCGTCGGTTGGTGCGGCGACGGGGGACCGCCTCGAGCAGGGCGCGATGCTCCTCGTCGATCTTGATGGTGCCGCCGCGGCGGACCACGGCGAGGGCACCGGGCGCGTCGTGGCCGGGCAGCATCGACACCAATGGGCGCACGCCCATGCTTTGCAGGGCCAGCCGCAGGTTGAACAGCGCCGCGCCGCACGACAGACGCAGCTCGCGGTCCTCGGGGTCGGTCGCGGCCAGCTTGCGGCTCGGGTCCGGGTGCAGCTCGATGCGGTCGCGCCGGACGCGGAACCGCCACGGCTGCGTGTTGTGCACGGACGGAGCGAGCGAGGCAGCTGTGAGCGCGCTCTCGATCTGTGCGGGCCCGAGCCCCAGAGCTGCTGCCACTTGAGCCATGTCTTTCACCCCATCGTGTTGCCTGGTGGATCGTCTTCTGCCACTTTCCGCGTCGCCAGAGCGCGGACCCACCATCGAAGGTCCCGACCTGGCAGGGACCGCTTGGCGTCGTCGCGACAGCGTGAAAGGCTTGATCGATGGTGGGTCCCGAGGAGAGACCGGTCCGCAGCCTGCTCGGTGGGTTGCGGCTCGACGAGCTGCTGGACGAGATGCGCGACCGGCTCGCCGAGATTGGGTCGACCCGGGACAAGATGCAGAGCCTGCTCGACGCGGTGCTCGCGGTCGGTGCCGGCCTGGAACTGGACTCGACGCTGCAGCGCATCGTTCAGGCCGCTGTGGAGCTCGTGGGCGCCCGTTACGGGGCGCTGGGCGTGCTGGGCTCGCGGCACAACCTCTCGCAGTTCGTCTACGTCGGCATCGCCCCCGAGGTCCGCGCGAACATGGGCCACCTGCCCGAGGGCAAGGGTCTGCTCGGTCTGCTCATCAAGGACCCGCGGGCGATCCGGCTGCACGACATCAGCGAGCACGCCGCGTCGGTCGGCTTCCCGCCGAACCACCCGCCGATGCACAGCTTCCTCGGTGTTCCGGTGCGGGTGCGCGACGAGGCGTACGGCAACCTCTACATGACTGAGAAGCTCGGCGGCGGCGACTTCACCGCCGACGACGAGGTCGTGCTGGAAGCGCTGGCCGCTGCGGCAGGCGTCGCGGTGGAGAACGCCCGCCTGTTCGAACGTTCACGGATGCGCGAGCGCTGGCTGGAAGCGACTGCGGAGATCAACGCCCAGCTTCTCGGCGGCGCGATGGCCGAGGACGCGCTACGGCTGATCGTGCAGCGGGCAGTGGAGCTGGCGGCGGCGTCATGGGCGGCGGTGCTGCTGCGAGACGGGAACGAACTCCGCAAGGCTGCGCACGCCGGAAACGAGACTGTTCCCGATACGTTCGCCGCCGACGCACCGGTGCTCGCGCAGGTGCTGGAAACGGCCGCACCGGCGCTGCTCGAGGAAGTGGACGGCCAGTTCGGCGACCTCCCTGCCCAGACCGGTGCCGCGGTGGTGCTGCCACTGCGCGCCGGCACCACGGTGACCGGCGTGCTGGTCGCCGTCCGGGACAAGGACGCGGCTCCGTTCGGGGCGGACCTGATGCCGCTGCTGGCCTCCTTCGCAGACCAGGCGGTGGTGGCGATCGAGTTCGCCGAGAACCAGAACGCGAAGCGCCTGGTCGACGTGCTGGAGGACCGCGACCGCATCGCCCGCGACCTGCACGACCACGTCATCCAGCGGCTGTTCGCGAGCGGTATGAGTCTGCAGGGTGCGCTGACCTGGGTGACCCATCCCGAAGCGCGCAGGCGGGTGACGAAGGCAGTCAACCAGCTCGACCAGACCGTGCTGGAGATCCGCACCTCGATCTTCGACCTGCAGGCCGACTCCGGCGACACCGGACTGCGGCGCAGGCTGCTCAACATCGTCGCGGAGATCACCGAGGGCGCCGAGCTGAGCCCGGCGATCAGGTTGTCGGGAACCATCGACAGCCTGGTGCCCGACTACATCGGGGAGCACGCCGAGGCGGTCGTACGCGAGACCGTCACCAACGCGCTGCGTCATGCTCACGCGACAGAGCTGACTCTCACCGTCGAGGCAGGCGACGCGCTGATCATCACGATGGTCGACAACGGGCTGGGCATGCCACCTGAAGTCGCCCGCAGCGGCCTGCGCAACCTGGAACAGCGGGCGGCCGAGCTGAACGGCGCACTCACCGTCGGAGAGGAACCAGGTGGCGGCACACGGGTGACGTGGCGGGTTCCGCTGGACTGATCGGTCTCAGCCGGTCTCGTTGTCGTGAGTGGGCTTGCGCAGCTGCGACGCGAGCACGGCGGCCTGGGTGCGGCGTTCGAGGCCGAGCTTGGCGAGCAGATGTGAGACGTAGTTCTTCACGGTCTTCTCCGCGAGGAACATCTTCTCCGCGATCTGCCGGTTCGTCAGGCCGTCGCCGATGTAGTCGAACACCGTTCGCTCCTGCTCGGTGAGCGCGCGGACCGGGTCGCCCTGCTCGCGCTCGCGGCGGATGCGGTTCAGCAGCGCGGCGGTGGAGCGGGCGTCCAAAAGGGACTGTCCAGCCGCGACGGTCTTCACCGCGGTGGTGAGGTCGGTGCCGAGGATGCGTTTGAGGACGAACCCGGACGCACCGGCCATGATCGCGTCGAACAACGCCTCGTCGTCGGTGAACGACGTGAGCATCAGGACGTTCAGCTCGGGCATGCGGGAGCGCAGCTCGCGGCACAGCTCGATGCCGTTGCCGTCGGGCAGCCGCACGTCGAGCACCGCCATGTCGGGATTGGTCGCAGGGACCATCGTGAGCGCCTCGGTCACCGAGGACGCCTCACCGACAACCTCCAGGTCGGGGGAGGCGCTGAGCAGCTCCCTGATTCCGACGCGGACCACCTCGTGGTCGTCCACCAGGAAGACTCGCGACACCACCGCAACCACCTTCTCTCGATCGTTCCGAGATCACGATCTCTCAGCCGCGCAGCGGTACACAGGGACCAAAGACCCTGTCACCGGGAATCCAGGGTCCTGCGAACCCGCTCGAACTCCTCTGTGTCGATGTCGCCCTTGGCCAGCCGTTCCTCCAGTATGCGGGTCGCGGAGCTGGTGTGCGTGGGCCGGCGCAGCAGCACGACGGCCAATGCGATCAGACCGCCCCAGAACACCAGCATGGTCAGCGCCATCATCGAGAATCCGCCCCAGCCCATCGGGGTGCCGTAGTACCAGGTCATCGTCATCGCCTCCGGGTCCCAGAGTCGTCCGGTCGACCTGGCCGTGCGGAGAGTCCAAGTGCCCGTCCGGGGTGAGCAGGTCCGCTCTGTCCGGGAGACGGGGCGCGGCGGAATCGTCAAGGCATGCGATGGAACCCAGCAGAGGCCTCCGAAATCGTCGAGGCGGCCGCTAAGGCGCCTGTGTACAGCGCGGACCGTCCGTGGACGCTGGAGCTGCACGGCCGGTCGGTCTACCTCTTCGAAGCAGGGCAACGGTCCGAGCACGACCCCCTCGGCTTCGACCGGCTGCTCTCCTGCGGTGCCGCGCTGGAACACGTCGTGCTCGCCATCCGACACGCCGGGTGGCACCCGCACGTCGTGTTCCTGACCGACCAAGCCAGTCCCGGCGTGCTCGCCGTGGTCCGTGCGGACCGCCGCCAGCCAGCGGATCCACAGGACCTCGATCTGCACCGGGCGATCCGGCTCGCCGACGCGTCCGGTGCGGGCGACGCTCACAGGTTCGGCTGGGCGAACCATTGGGCGGGAACCGAGCTGCGTGCTCTGAACGACCACGAACTCGTCGTGATCACCACCGATGACCGCCGTCCTGACCACATCCGTGGCGGTGCGGCGCTGCAAGCCGCGGTGCTGGCCGGTCGAAGCACCGGGGTGGCGGTCCGGCCGATGGTGCATCTGGTGCACCGGCGCGAGTGGCGGGCAGGTCTGATCGAACGGCGCGAGCTCGCCGGTTTCCCGCAGGCGCTGGCGATCGTCGGTGCCAAGGGCCCGGTTGGCACGGGACCTACGACTGCGTCCGCCGCCCGTTCCGATTCCTAGCGTCGAACCAGAAAGGGAGTTCCGCCATGCGTGCTCGCGACATCATGACCAGCCCGGTGATCACCGTGACTCCGGCCGTACCGCTCAAGGGCGCGGCCGCGTTGATGGTCTCGCATGGGTTCACCGCGCTTCCTGTCGTTGACGACGACAAGGATCTCGTCGGCATCGTGACCGAGGCCGACCTGGTGCGCGGCGAGTACCTGGAAGAAGGCGCCGCCGTGGTCGCCGACGTGATGACCACCCCCGCGGTGGCGATGGATGCCGCCGCACCTGCCGAGGTCCTGGCCCGCGTGATGATCGACGACCGCAGGCGGTGCGTGCCGATCGTCGACGGCTCGACGGTGATCGGCGTCGTCACCCGCCGCGATCTGGTCCGCGTGCTCGCACGAGCCGACACGACGGTGACCGCGGAAGTCCAGCGCGTGCTCGACATGTACGGCGGCGGTCGCAAGTGGACAGTCACCGTCCACGACGGCGAAGCCGTGATCGGCGCCACGACCACAGATGAGGACACCGAACGGGTCCTGCTCGCACTCGCCGACGCGGTGCCCGGAGTGCTCCGCGCCCGTGTTCTGACTGGAGGACAACGATGAAGGCCCCATCCGCTCCGATCGTGGTCGGTGTCGACGGCTCCGCCTCGGCGCTGTCCGCCGTCACCTGGGCCGCGCAGGAGTGCTCACGTCACAAAGTGCCGTTGCGGCTCGTGCACGCCTACATGCTGCCCGTGCGCGGCTATCCCGAGGTGATCCTCACCGGCAACGAGATCCGCAGGGCGCTCGAGCAGCTCGGCCGCGACAAGCTGCAGGAGGCGACTGCGGCCGCGCGGGCAGCGGCACCGGACGTCGAGGTGGCAACAGAGATCGTGTGCTGCGCTGCGACCGCGCTCCTGATCGAGGAGTCGAAGTCCGCACGGCTCGTCGTGGTCGGTTCGCAGGGTCTCGGCACGGTGACCGGCATGCTGGTCGGTTCGACGGCACTTGCGTTGGCAGCGCACGGGAAGAGTCCGGTCATCGTGGTTCACGGCGCCGCCGTTCCCGATGGCCCGGTGGTCGTCGGCGTCGACGGCTCCCCGACGAGCGAGGCCGCTCTCGCGTTCGCCTTTGAGACCGCGTCGATGCGCGGCGCTCAGCTCACCGTGGTGATGTGCTGGACCGACTTCATGGTGGACAGCGCCTACACCGCCTCGCGGTTCACCGTCGACTGGGGACAGGTCGAGGCCAATGAGCGGCGACTGTTGGCGCAGCGGCTGGCCGGGTGGCAGGAGAAGTACCCGGACGTGTCGGTACATCCCGTGGTGATGCGGGATCGGCCGGTACGCGCGTTGATGCGGTTCGGGGCTGAGGCTCAGCTCGTGGTGGTGGGCAGCCACGGGCACGGCGGGTTCGCCGGAATGTTGCTCGGCTCGACGAGTCAGGCACTCGTCTACAACGCGCCGTGCCCGTTGGCGATCGTGCGACCCGACTAGGCCGCGTTACCCGCTGACTTCCCCTTCGTCTTCGCGATGAAGGGGATGTCGGCGAACTGCAGCTCGATGCCGAGGTTGCGCAACTCGTGGCTCAGCCGCAGCAGACTCACCTGCGACAGCGTGAACAGAGTGTCGACGTCCCACGTCCGGCCGGCGATGGCGAGGACCACCACGGTCGGGCGATCGGTGATGTCCCGCGTGCTGTCGAGCACACGGACCTTGTCCCGCAACTGCTGCATCGCCTGTGGCTCGAAGTACTGCGCCCACGCCGACACCTGCGCCTGCGTGTACAGGTGGCTCGCCGCCGTCGCGCGACCGAGCCACTTGATGTGCACGATCTCGTCGCCAGGACCGAAGACGTCACAGATCTCGAAGCCCCGCAGGTGCATCGGGGTGTAGGCGAGGCCGCGGTCCATGCACAGGTAGCCGGCCTGCTTGGCCACCTTCTCCGCGAAGCGGTGCTCGTCGTCCCGCTTGCCCGTCGGCACCCACACCGGGAACGTCAGTGAGCTCTTGTTCTCCAGCAGCGCGCGGACCTGCTCCTTGACGCGCGCAACCGCACCCTCGCCGATCTCGTACCACTTGCCCTGGTGCAGGGCGTAGGTCTTGCCCTCCACCACGGTCTGGAACGCAACCCACTTGATCATTGAGATCGGCCGGGTGAACGGTTCCACGCCCAGCTCGTCCTCACAGGGCGCGAGGCCTGCCTTCCGCAGCACCTCAAGCCGAAGCACGGGGTCGACGGCTGCGAACGGCTCCACCAGCTCATGGATCTCGAACCCTGGCTCCAGCACCCGCGCGGCGGTCGGGCCGACCCGGCTCGACGCGAAGGACTGGGCCTGGCCGATCTCCCGGATCGCCGAGGAGGGCCAGCAGACGCCCAACGGCCCGAACTGGTCGTCGCCGCCGAGTGCTGCGGCGAACTGGCGCTCCAGGTTCGGCATGACCGGGTCGTTGGGGCTGACAGGACGGATCTCGGCGATGTGGCGCAGCGGCGCGCCCGCGAGGTCTTCGTCGACGATCGCGCAAATCTTGCGCAGGTCGGCGATGAACGTCTCGGGAGTGCGGCCGAGCTGGATGTTCAGCGCGCGCCCAGCCCTGATGTTCCAGGTCCTGCCGTCGGTGGCGGTGTCGTAGGTCAGGCCGGACAGGTCGGCCGGTCCCTCGATGCCGGTGACGAGCTCGCCCGCAGGCTCCAGGGGGAAGCCCGACAGCGAGCTGCCCGACGGGAAGGAGACCTCCATGCCACGTGCGGACACGTCGAGGAGGTTGCTGCGGATCACGCGGACCTTGTCCGGGTCGATCCGCCTGATCCCGAAGTTCAGGCCGAAGTCGTCGTCGAGCAGCATCTCGTCGAGCATGAACCTGCTCGACGCGCCCCAGGTGACCGCGCAGACCCACTCGTCGTCGATCTCGACAACGATCAGCGCGAACGGGGAGCTGCCCGTGAGACCCAGGTTCTCGAGGTCCGAGACCCCGGTGAGGTGCCGGACCCAGTCCGGCTCGCCGCTGCTGCGGACGCCGGCCAGGACGTGCGTGCGGGTTCCGGCGATCAGGAGTTCGCCGTGGTATTTGAGGTCGACTCCCTCGACGCTCTTGAGGTAGTCGCCGAGGTTCTCGTGCGTGACCGGGAGGCGATACACGGTCGCCGCCCCGGTCGGAAGTGCCTTTGCCAACGTAGGGGCTTCTTTCGTCGTTCGATCGACGACGCAGGTGAAGACAGCGGATGCATCGTCTGGCTGATACGGGCGCGCGGGAGAACGCGCGCAGCCGGACAGCCGTGCGGCAGGCCTGTGACGGTCCGATGTGGACACCTTGTGACGCCGCCCATTTGGACGCCGACGTCACACGATCGTGACTGGTCCTGCGCGCCTGTGAAGCCCTAGACTCGGCGCGCGTTCTCCCGACTTGTTCTGGTTCTGAGGCCAGGTTCTTGCCGGTGGAACTTCACGCGGCCTCCTGCTCGAACAGGGGGTCGCGTTCGCACGTCCAGGGCACGTTCGCCTTGGACGTGATCCAAGAATGACACGCCCACACGTATGAACACGGCAACCGACACGCCCAAGACCCTTGAGTGGTCGACGTCGGTCGCCGAACGGTGGGTCGTGTTTGGCGGGACTGAACTCCGCGCCTATCAGTCCATTCCGCAAAACGTTGACGGTAAGAACCGTCCACTTTCTTTCCAGATAAGGCTGACAACCTTGTCGGAGGCCTGATGATTGACAAAAAGTGGTCAATTTGAGGTATAGAATTCGCGGGAAGTTGCGCAGAGTGACTGATCGGACGCATCTCGCTTCATGTCCGCGTCGCTGCAGAACGACCGTTCGTCGCAGATAGGGTCGATTGGCGCCCTGGGACACGTCGTATGGATCAGGCCGCGTGTTACAGGCGGTTAGACGGCGCTGATTAAGCCTCGTGATGTTGGAATCGACGACGTGAAATCGATTTCTTGCGGTTGCTGTTCGGGTCCGCTGTTACCAGGTGGCCGTTGGGGGAATGACCACGACAGGGCACTCGGCATTGCGCAGGCAGGTCGCGGCGACTCCATGCGAGAAGAATTCACGGACGGCTCCGCGTCCTCGTGTGCCGATCACGAGCAGCTCGGCGTGCTTTGAGGCGTCGGCTAGATGGTCGGCTGCGTCTCCGACGACGACGCACTCGGCGACGTCTGGCGCGCGGAGCATCGTGGCGCGTACCTGCTGCACGGTGTCGTGGAGGTCGCGCGCGGGGTGTCGTTGTGGCATCTCTCCGTATGGATTGAGCCCCATCGGCACGGCCGGCACGATCATCGGTTCCTGGTGGTAGGCCAGCATCGCCTCCACCCTGGCGCCCCGGTGCGACGCTTCCTCCATTGCCCACCGCAACGCCACGCGCGACTCCGTCGAACCATCGACTCCGACCAGGATCACAGGTGTCCTCATAGCTGCTCCCATCACTCGGAACCAGCGTGCGGTGTGACCTCGGGCGCCGGCAGGGACCAACGTCACGAGCCCGGCGAGTCCATCCGCACTGCTGACGTTCGTGCGCGAGGCGAACCCTCGATCACACCGATCGAATGGAGGACGTCATGAGGGTGAAGCGGGGCGACTGGTTGGTAGAAGCCGGCGGTCGTCGTGGGCAGATCACGGCGGTCAAGCACGAGGACGGAAGACCTCCGTTCCTCGTGCGGTGGCTGGACACCGGACACGAGACGCTCGTGTTCCCCGGTCCGGACGCGCACATCGTCACGGCTGAAGACGAGGCCGCGCGTCGGCGTGCAGGCTGAACTGTGGATACCGTTGTCGCACTGGGCCACCTTGCGACGGCGCTCGCGATCGGGTTGCTGCTGGGTGTGGAACGCGAGCACGACAACTCCCACGACTCGACAAGGCCAGCGGGTTCACGGACGTTCCCGCTGATCGCACTGGCCGGAGCGGTGAGTGCGGCGCTGTCGCCTGTCGCTCTGGGTGTCGCTCTCGGCGCCGTCGCCGCGCTCGTCATCGCCTGGTACCTGCGCACGTCCGAGCCCGGCGCTACGACCGAGATCGCCGCCATCGTCACGTTCCTGCTGGGCGCGCTCGCATGGCATCGGCCCGAACTCGCGGTGCCGATGGGTGTCGCGGCCGCCGCGCTGCTCGCGGCCAAGCGGCCGTTGCACCGGTTCGCGCGCAAGGTGGTGAGCGACCAGGACGTGCGCGACGCGATGATCCTGTTCGTCGTAGCGTTTGTCGTGTTGCCGCTGCTGCCCAACCGGCCACTTGGCCCATACGGAGTGCTGAATCCCGCCCGCGTGTGGTGGCTGGTCATCGCCGTCACCGTCATCGGCTGGGCCGGGTACGTCGCGGCGCGGGCGTTCGGCGAGCGCTGGGGACTGCTGGTCGCCGGGTTCGCCGGCGGCTTTGTGTCCGGATCGGCGACTACCGCGGTGATGGCGCGCAAGTACCGAACTGTTGGTGCGGCGGCGTTTCCCGGCGCCGTCGCGGTGAACTTGGCCACGCTGGCGCAGATCGTCGCGGTGACCGCCATCGCGAGTCCACTGGTCGCACTGAGACTCCTGCCCGCGATCGGGGCAGGCGCGGTCGTGTTGCTGGCCGAGGTGGCTTGGCTGGTCTGGCGCACCAAGCCCGCTGAAATGGACAACGACGAAGCTGTGGTGAGCAGGCCGATGTCGCTCAAAGCGGCATTGTCGCTGGCCGCGGTCCTGGTGCTGTTCCTCGTGGGCACACGCGCCGCAGCGGACTGGCTGGGCGGTGGGGGAGTGGTGGCCGCCGGAGCGCTGGGTGGGCTGGCTGACGCGCACGCAGCGGCGATTGCGGCGGCTTCCCTTGCACCGCAGTCGATCTCGGTGCACACCGCTGTGCTGGCGTGTGGTGCGGCGCTCGCGACGAACACCGTCGTGAAGCTCGTCTTGGCCACGGTGGCCGGCGGGCCGCGGTTCGCGCTCCAACTTGCGGCATGGCTCGCGCCGGTGGTCGTGGCGGTGGGGCTGGGTATGGCCTGGTAGGGCGGGGACGAAGGTCCCGAACGGTGCGGGACTGCGGGCACTCACCCGCTGCGGCGCGGACCGCGAGGCTGAAGTACATGAGCGAGAACGAGTCCCGGCCCGTGGTGGTCGGAGTTGATGGATCGTCCGCCGCACAGGCGGCGTTGCGGTGGGCCGTCGAGGATGCTCGGCGGCGTGGGTGCCCGGTCGACGTTGTCTCGGCGTGGCATCCGGACTACGGCGTGATGATCGGCCCGGTGCCGGCCGAGGTGCTGATGGCGTTGTCGCCGCAGGCGATGAAGGAAACGGCGCGGAAGAACCTCGACGCCGCGGTGCAGGGGTTCGAGGGCGTGGAGATCCGGCCGATCCTGGTCGAGGGCGATCCCAGGGACGTCCTTGCCAAGGCGTCGAAGGACGCGGAGCTGCTCGTGGTCGGCAACCGCGGTCACAGCACGCTCGCCGGGATCATCCTCGGCTCGGTCAGCTCGTACTGCGTGCACCACGCGTCGTGCCCGGTCGTCGTGATCCGTGAGCCGAAGGTCGAGCAGGAGCACAAGCCCGCTGCTGCGGCTGTGCCGCTGACACCGGGACCGCTGCTGTGAACGCGGCGGCGTTGCTGACGGACGGATCGGTCGTGACGGTGCGCGAACTGGGGCCGGACGACGTGTCGGCCCTGCTCGAACTGCACCGCGGACTGCCGATCGAGGACCAGTATCTCCGGTTCTTCAGCACGTCGCCACGACAGCTGGAGGACTTCGTCGGTCGGATGGTCTCGCCCGACGCGCCCCGGCACGTAGTGCTCGGCGCGTACCGCGAAGGCCGGCTGCTGGGCGCCGCGAGCTACGTGGTGGTGCGCGACACGGACTTCGCGGAGGTCGCGCTGGTCGTGTCGCACGCCGAGCAGGCCCACGGCGTCGGCACCCTGCTGCTGGAGCACCTGGCGTCGCTGGCGCGCAGCCGGGGCGTGCGCCGCTTCACCGCCGAGGTGCTCACCATCAACGGCCGGATGTTGCGGGTGTTCACCGACATGGGACTCGTCACCTCGATCGTGCCCGACGGTGAGGTCATCTACGTCGAGCTCGTCCTCGAGCCCGGCGAGGCCTACCTCGACGCGACGAGCGCCAGGGAGTCGTGCGCCGACGTCGCGAGCCTGACCCACGTGCTGCGGCCCACGTCGATCGCCGTGATCGGCGCCGGACGATCGGCTGGTTCGGTCGGGCACGCGGTGCTGCACAACCTGGTCGACGGCAACTTCACCGGCGACCTGTACGCGGTGAACCCGCACGCGAAGTCCGTGGCCGGTGTCGACTCCTACAGCTCGGTCGGCGAGCTGCCGGAGGCGCCCGAACTGGCGGTGCTGTGCGTACCGGCGAAAGCTGTTCCCGCCGTTGCTGAAGAGTGCGGTCGCCGCGGCGTTCGTGCGCTGGTCGTCATCTCGTCCGGCGTGAACGCGGAGGAACTGCTGAAGCCGGTCCGTGCGCACGGCATGCGCCTCGTCGGACCGAACTGCCTCGGGGTGTCGACGAGTTCGCCCGGTGTGCGGATGAACGCGACGTTCGCCGATCACAGCACGCTCGCCGGACGCATCGGGCTGGTCACCCAGTCCGGCGGCGTCGCGATCGGCGTGCAGGAGGAGCTGCGCCGTCTCGGCCTCGGCCTGTCGAACCTGGTCTCCACCGGCGACAAGCTCGACATCAGCAGCAACGACCTGCTGATGTGGTGGGAACAGGACCGTGAGACGGCGATCATCGCGCTGTACCTGGAGTCTTTCGGCAACCCGCGCAAGTTCGCCCGCATCGCCCGCCGGGTCGCCGCGAGCAAGCCGGTCCTCGCCATCCGCGCCGCCACCAGCGAAGCCGGGCAGCGCGCCGCCGCCTCGCACACCGCGTCCACCGCGACCCCGTCGGTCACCAGGGACGCCTTGTTCCGTCAGGCGGGCGTGATCGCGGTCGACAGTGTGCCGGAACTGACCGACACCGTGATGGCGCTGAGCTGGCAACCGCTCCCGAGTGGACGGTCGGTCGCCGTGCTGAGCAACGCCGGCGGACTCGGTGTGCTCGCCGCGGACGCCTGTGTCCGCCAAGGCCTGCACATGGCCACACTCGGCGACGAGACCCGCAAGTCGTTGGCCCAGCTGGTCCCGCAAACGGCCAGCGTGCACAACCCGGTCGACACCACCGCGGTCGTCGATGAGGAGACCTTCGCCCGATGCCTCGACATCATCGGCGCGGACCCCGCTGTCGACGCCGTGATCACCGTGACGGTGCCGACCGCACTCGGCGATCCCACCGGCGGCGTGCACAACATCGCCGGCAAACCGGTGCTCGCGGCGCGTACCGGCCAGATCGAACGGCTCGCGGGCGAAGTGCCCTGCTACGCCGAGCCCGCTCGCGCCGCCGCGGCACTCGCACGGCTGGTAGAGCGCGCGGACTGGCTGGCCCGGCCGAGGGAGTTCGCCCGCCTGGGCCGGATCGACCTCGACGCGGCGAAGGCGATCGTGGCCCAAGGACAGGGCTGGCTGCCGCCGGACGAGGTCGTGTCACTGCTGACCGCGTTCGGACTGCCGGTGCTCGGCGGAACGCTCGCGACGACCGCGGAGCACGCGGTGGCCGCCCAGCAGGCCTACAACGTCCCGGTCGCGCTCAAGGCCTCGCCGACGACCTGCTGCACAAGAGCAAGGGAGGCGGCGTGGAACTCGGCGTCAACGACGCGGGTGGGGTGGTGGAAGCCTTCCGCGCGTTCCAGGAGCGCTTCGGCGACCGCTTGCGCGGCGTGTTCGTGCAACCGATGGCTTCTGGTGGCCGTGAACTGCTGGTCGGTGTCGTCACCGACGAGAAGTTCGGACCGCTGGTAGTCACCGGGCTCGGCGGCGTGGACACCGATCTGCTTGACGACCGGGCCGCCGCACTCACACCACTGTCCACAGCGGACGCCGACGACCTCCTGCACGGCTTCCGCACCGCGGGCCACGTACTCGCGGGGACAGACGAACAGGCCGTGCGGGACGTGCTGCTGCGAGTGGCCGAACTGGCCGGCGCATTGCCGGAGGTCGTCGAGCTCGACATCAACCCGTTGGTGCTGACGGACACGGGATGCGTGGTCGTGGACGCGCGAGTGCGCGTTGCCCAGGCCGAGCACACCGATCCGTTCCTGCGCCGCTTGCGCACCACCTGACCAGAAGCGCCGAAACCGAGGGAGAACAGCCATGAGCACCAAGCCGATCGTGGTGGGCATCGACGGAACGCCCGCGTCGGACCGAGCACTGGAATGGGCGCTGGACGAGGCCGTCGTGCGCGGATGCCCGGTGCACGTCGTCCACGCCTGGACCTTCGAGGCCCTGTCCGACTGGACCGAGACCACCGAGCAGCGCGTGCGGGCCGAGTCGGAAGCGTTGATCGAGAAGGCGCTGCAGGCGGCCGAGGCGAGGCGGCAGGAGCTGCCCGAGATCGTCCGCAAGAGCCTGCGCGGCGACGCGGCCGAGACGCTCGAGCGGGCATCGGAAGGTGCCGCGATGCTGGTCGTCGCCTCGCACACCGGGCACCGGATCCGGCAGATCGTCCTGGGTTCGACGAGCATGCACGTCGTGCGGCACGCGCACGCGCCGATCGTCGTCATCCCGGTGAACGACCGCGAGCTCGCGGAGAGCACGCGATGAAGGCCGCCGACGCGATGATCCGACCACTAGTCACCGTCGGACCGCGCGACTTCGCCCGCCACGCCGAGGGGCTGATGGACGACTTCGGTCTGACGATGCTGCCCGTCGTCGATGGGGGCGTATTCCTCGGTGTGGTGACCAAAGCCGGTTGCCGCCGCGGCGAGGACGACGCGCCCAAGGTCGAGCGGGTCATGTCGCAGCCGGTGCTGACGGTCGGGCCGGAGTTCGACGTGGCGACGCTCTTCGAGGCGATGACCCGGTACGAGGTTCTCTGCGTGCCGGTGCTCGACAACGGCCAGATCATCGGCATGGTCACCCGGCTCGACGTGCTGCGGGCCATCAGTCACGACGACCCGCACCTGCGAGTGGGCCATGCCGCTGAGCACGGCTGACCGCGAGGACGTCATCCATCACGGACTGCCGGTGGCCGAGGTCGTCCTGATCGCGAAGAGCGACGAGGTCACCGGCCTGTCCAGCGCCCAATGGCGGGACCGGCTGGCCGCGCTCGGGCCGAACGAGCTGCCCGCCCAGCGCGGGCAGAGCTGGGTGGTGCGGCTGCTCGGACAGCTGCACCACCCGCTCATCTACGTTCTGCTGGTGGCCGCGGGCATCACCGCGGCTCTAGGCGAGATCGTGGACGCTTCCGTGGTGTTCGGCGTCGTCGTGGTCAACGCCGTCATCGGGTTCATCCAGGAGGCGCGTGCCGAACGCGCACTGGACGCTTTGACGGCGATGGTACGCACCGAGGTGACCGTCGTGCGCGACGGTCTCACCGCACGGGTGCCGTCCGCGGAGCTCGTTCCGGGCGACCTGGTCGTGCTGGAGGCGGGCGACCAGGTCGGCGCTGATCTCCGGCTGGTCACCACGAAGGAGCTGCGCATCGACGAGTCGGCGCTGACCGGTGAGTCTCTGCCGGTGGCGAAGAGCCCGGTGGCGTTGCCCTCGGACACCGCGCTGGCCGACCGCACCAACATGGCCTACTCCGGCACGCTCGTGACCGCGGGCGGCGGGCGTGGTGTCGTGGTCGCCACCGGCACGGACACCGAGATCGGCCGGGTGCACCGGTTGGTGAGCACGACTGCGACCGTCGAGACGCCGCTCACGCGCAAGCTCGCGCGGTTCAGCCAGATCCTGACTGTGGTGATCCTCGGGCTCGCGGCGGTCAGCGTCGTGGTCGGCGTGCTGCGCGGCGAGCCGCTCGCCGAGATGGTCACCGCGGCTGTGGCTCTCGCGGTCGGCGCGATCCCGGAGGGCCTGCCCGCCGCCGTCACCGTGACGCTGGCGATCGGGGTGGCCCGGATGGCCCGCCGCAACGCGATCATCCGGCGATTGCCCGCTGTCGAGACCCTGGGCAGCACCACGGTCATCTGCACCGACAAGACCGGAACCCTCACCGCCAACGCGATGACCGTCGGCACGGTGATCGCGGGGGACAGGCGGTTCGAGCTATCCGGCATCGGCTACGCCCCGAGCGGAACCGTCACGCCCACGGCGACTCCAGCGTTGCGCGAGTGCCTGCTGGCCGGTCTGGCGTGCAACGACGCGCGCATCGTTCAAGACGGCGAGCGCTGGCTGCCCGTCGGGGATCCGACCGAGGCCGCGCTTGTCGTAGCCGCGCGCAAGGCCGGGCTCTCCCACGACGACGTGCCGGAACGAGTGGACACGCTGCCGTTCAGCTCGGAACGGCTGTTCATGGCGACGCGGCACGCGAACGACGTCGTGTACGTCAAGGGCGCGGTCGAACGCGTGCTCGCCCTCGCCGGGCTCGACCACTGCGCCGAAGCCGAGGAACTGGCCCAGGCCGGACTGCGTGTGCTGGCGATCGGACGTGTGGCCGGTGCGGAGCTGTCCGAGGAAGGCTTGCGGGGCAACGTGGAGTTCCTCGGCGTCGTCGCCATGAGCGACCCCGCCCGCCCCGAGGCCATCGAGGCCGTGCACGCCTGCCAGGCCGCCGGCATCGAGGTCAAGATGATCACCGGAGACCACCCGGCCACCGCCCGCACGATCGCGGCGGAGTTCGGCATCTCCTCCGTCCACGCCCGCGTCGCGCCCGAGGAGAAACTGCGGCTGGTCAAGGAGTTCCAGGCCGGCGGCGAGGTCGTCGCGATGACCGGCGACGGCGTGAACGACGCCCCGGCGTTGCGTCGCGCGGACATCGGTGTGGCGATGGGAAAGGGCGGCACCGAGGTGGCCAAGCAGGCCGCGGACATGGTGCTGACCGACGACAACTTCTCATCGATCCGCGCCGCCGTGGAGGAAGGCCGCGCGGTCTTCGACAACCTGCGCAAGTTCATCATCTGGACGCTGCCCACCAACATGGCTGAGGGCCTGGTGATCCTCACGGCGATCCTGCTCGGTGCGGCGTTGCCGATTCTGCCGGTGCAGATCCTCTGGATCAACATGACCACCGCGGTCGCCCTGGGGCTCACGCTGGGCTTCGAACCGCGCGAAGCGGACGTGATGAACAGACCGCCGTTGCCGCCGTCGTTGCCATTGCTGACTCGGCAGCTCGTTGGCCGCATCGTGTTCGTCTCCGCGATCCTGCTCGCGTGCTCGTTCGGCGCGTTTCGCTGGCAGCTCGCCTCGGGCGCCACGCTGGAGGTCGCGCGCACGGTCGCCGTGAACGTGTTCGTCGGCGCCCAGATCGCGTATCTGGTCAACTGCCGGTCGCTGGAGAAGTGGCGGCCGAGCACCGGACCGAACCGGTGGCTGTGGGTGGGGGTGGCGCTGACGGTGGGGCTGCAGTTGTTGCTGACCTACGTGCCGTTCATGAACACGCTGTTCCACACCGCTCCGCTCGGGTGGCAGCCGTGGCTGGTGGTCTTCATGCTGAGTGCGGCGGCCTATGTCGTCGTGGAGCTGGAGAAGTGGCGGCAGCGCCACGGGAACGGGAGCTGATGGGGAAGCTGGGGCGTGAGGTCTACGAGCAGGAGCTGCTGCGGTTGCAGACCGAATTGGTGAAGCTGCAGGAGTGGGTGAAGGCCACCGGCGCCCGGCTCGTGGTGGCGTTCGAGGGCCGCGACGCGGCGGGCAAGGGCTCGGCGATCAAACGGATCACCGAGCACCTGAACCCCCGCGTCGCCCGGATCGTGGCCCTGCCCGCGCCCAGCGAACGCGAACGCACCCAGTGGTACTTCCAGCGCTACGTGGCACATCTGCCGGCGGCGGGCGAGATCGTCCTGCTGGACCGCAGCTGGTACAACCGCGCGGGCGTCGAACGCGTGATGGGCTACTGCACACCGGAGGAGCACCGGTTGTTCCTCCGGCAGTGCCCGCAGTTCGAGCGGATGCTGGTCGAGGACGGCGTCCTGCTGCGCAAGTACTGGTTCTCGGTCAGCGACGCCGAGCAGGAACGCCGGTTCCGCAAGCGGCTCGACGACCCGCTCAAGCGGTGGAAGCTCTCGCCGATGGATCTCGAGTCGTTGACGCGGTGGGAGGATTACTCGCGCGCCAAGGACGAGATGATGGTGCACACCGACATCGAGGAATCACCCTGGTACGTGGTCGAAGGCGACGACAAGCGACGGGGGCGGATCAACATGATCGCCCACCTGCTCAGCACGATCGACTACCACGAGGTCACCGCACCGAAGATCAAGCTGCCCGCTCGGCCACCGACCAGCGGCTACCAGCGCACGGACCGCGCACTGCAGCGAGAAGTGCCCGATCACGCCGCCAAGCTCGTCTGAACGTCGGAGAAGAAGCCCTGCGCAGCGGCGAGGCTCGCCCGGCACGCACGGACGATCTGCTGAGTCGCTGAGGTGCGGGGCGCCCGATGGCACGACTCGCACCGCACCAGGACGTCACCGGTGAGCTCGTCGACGCCAACGGAGGCCGTTGAGGAGCAGTCGCGGCACCAGCGGTGGCCGGTGACCTTGATGACGTGGTCCGCGGAGTGCACGCAGTGGTGCAGCCACCGGCGGTGCAGCCGGCACGAGACGCGCTCCAGCGGGTTGAGCCCGAGCTCCTCCGCCGCGTCTTCCTCGGCGAGCATCACAGCGAGCCTGCGGTCCTTGACGTCCGCGTAGGGCTGGTGGTCTACGACGAGAAGTGGCGTGGTCATGGCGTTCTCCTGCGGTGCGACGTTGGATCCAGGCTGCTCCGCGGCACATTTCGGGAACACCGCATCCAGGCTTCGTTTCAGCGAGACCAGAGGCTCATCGGTGACGAGACCAAGGTCCCTGGGGACGACTGCGTCCACCCGGAATTCTTCATTCTGGAGGTGGACCATGACCGCGAACCTGATGTCCCGACTCGTCCGGAGGGTGTTTCCCGGACGCAATCCGCTCGCCACGTACGGCGACCGGATCGAGGGCGCGGTGCTCGCGCTCGGGGTCGTGGTGACACTGTTCGCCGTCCCGGTGGCAGGTGCGATCGGATCGGAGATCTACGCGACGCACGAGTCGCGCGTCGAGGTCGAGCAGAGGAGCCGGACTCAGGTGGAGGCGGTGCTTGTGGAGGACGCGCCTTCGATGAGTGGAGCCTCCAGCAGCGAAGCGATGGTGGAGACGACCGAGGCGACCGCGTCCTGGCGAATGCCCGATGGAACTGTTCGGCGGGGTGTCGTTCGAGCGCCATACGGTGCCGAGGCCGGTACCACTGTGCGGATCTGGGTGAACCTCGGCGGTGACGTGACTGAGCCTCCCATGACGAACCAGGGAGCCGCGTTCAACGCGATCTTCGCCGCCCTGCTGCTGTGGGGACTGATCGCGGGTGTGATGGCGCTGTTGTTCGTGCTGGTGCGGTTCGCGTGCATGAGGATCCGCCTGCGCTGGTGGCAGCTCGAATGGGAGCTGACCGCGCCGGACTGGACCGGGCGTTGAGACGTACCACCGTTCCGATTGGTCATCCGAGCGTAGTGGTCGGTGTGAACGGATCCGGAGTGCTCGCAGCTTGCTGTCCGTTGGGCGGCTGGCGCTGCGCTGGACGTTTCCGGCGCGGCACGTGATGCGTTGCACGACATGTCGATGGGGTGGATGCACGACGCAGTCGCAATCGCGAAAGAGACTGCTCCTGGTCTTGAAATCCAGGCATGAGCTGAGGTGAACACGGCCGCCACGCTTCTGGAGCAAGCGCCTGAGACGGCCGCGCCCGTCGTGGTCGGCTCACGCGGGTCCAGCGGTTTCAGCGGCCTGCTGCTCGGCTCTGTCGCCGTCGCGACAGCGGACTGCTCGAAGTACCCGGTCGTCATCGTGGGAGGCGATGTACCTGCTCCTGACGGCCCAGTGGTGGTCGGCGTGCACTATCGGTGCGTTTCCGATGGTTCCGAGCTGGACGCCATCGGCCGATCGTTGGTGGCGCAGAGGCTCTCCGCGTGCGCTGGCCGTCACGCCGATGTCGGTTGAAACCCATGTGGTGCATGGATCTCCTGCGCAGCGGCCCGTGGGGTCCGCGGGCCTGTACGCGCCGTGTCCCGTGCTCCTGGTGCGGCGGGGCTGGCTGCGCAGAAGGGGCCGGCTTGGTACCGGGGCATACCAAAAGGGAGGGCGCCGCGGTCGCGGTGCCCTCCCTCCTTCGGTTCTCACCGCAGCCAAGGGTTCGCCTTCACCACCGGCTGGTCGTTCCACCAGCGCGCCAGGCTCCAGATGGCACTCGAGGCAGTAGCTGCGAGAGCGATCAGCACCAGGGCGTACACGATGTGGTAGTCGATGATCGGGTTGGTCGACATCGTCGCCTCGCCGGACGAGGTGTGCTGCGCTGGCGGCCACTCAGCCGCCCACATCAGCACCATCATCACCGCACCGCTCGCTGCGGCGATCCGCAGGCCGATGCCGAGGACGAGCGCCACGCCGATCGCGAGCAGGCCTGCCATGAAGAGCAAGTCTGCCCACCAGGTGCCTGCGATGTCGTGGAACACCGACTCGAACGGCCCGACGTCGACCCGGCTCAGGAATCCCTTCGTGGGCGAGCCACCCGAGAACCACGCGTTCTTCGGCTGGGTCGCGTAGCCGATACCGAAGGCCTTGTCGACGAACGCCCACAGGAACAACAACCCGGTCGCGATGCGCAGCACCGCGAGGGAAACCACACCCGTTTCGGTTCGGGTGCGAGCAGGAGCGTGAACAGCGGACATCTTTACCTCCCAGGAAGTTCTTCTGCAGCGAGTCTTCTCGCGGACACCGCTTGCGTACGCGGTCCTAGGTCCCGACCCGGTCGGGACGTCACGACCTGCCGCGGCGGTACCAGCGCCACAGCTCGTCCACGCCCCACACGATCACGGGGAAGGCGACGAGCAGCGCGAGGTGCTCCACCGGTGGCACAGCGGTGCCGAAGACGTGTTGCAGAGCGGGGACGGTCACCACAGCGGCCGCGAACACGACCTCGAACAGGACTCCCCACCACAACAACCGGTTGCTGAAGACACCGATCGAGCGCAGAGACGCGTACTGCGTGCGAGACGCGAAAGCCGTGCCGAGCTGGCAGGCGACGATGCCGAGGAACGACATGGTGGTCGCCTGC
The DNA here is from genome assembly GCF_002150765.1 of Lentzea kentuckyensis. GTDB lineage: Bacteria > Actinomycetota > Actinomycetes > Mycobacteriales > Pseudonocardiaceae > Lentzea > Lentzea kentuckyensis. Next base: position 69,004 of record NZ_MUYM01000036.1, on the reverse strand, counting down.
ACCCACACGTGATGCAGGGGAGTGCCTTCTCCGACCGGGTCTCCGAGGTGCCAGCCGCCTGCCAGCAACGTCCAGAAGAACCCGCCGAGCACCAGCAACGCCGACACGCCGCCCAGCAATCCCCAGGCGCGCCAGAGCATCTGGCGGTTGATGACGCCGTCGGTGCGATGTCGCGGTGGCCGGCTCATGATGCCTGGTTCGGCAGGTTCGCGTCCGAGGGCGAGCGCGGGCAGGGTTTCCGTGCCGAGGTCGATCGCCAGGATCTGCAACACCGTGAGCGGCAACGGGATCGCACCGCCGGACAGCGCGAACAGCAGGAACGGGATCACCTCGGGGGTGGCGTGGGCGAAGATGTAGAGGATGAACTTGCGAACGTTGTCGTAGACGCGCCTGCCCGCTTCCACCGCGGTGACGATGGTCGCGAAGTTGTCGTCGGTGAGCACCATCGTGGAGGCCTCACGGGCCACGTCGGTGCCAGCCAGTCCCATCGCGACGCCGATGTCCGCGCGCCGCAGCGCAGGTGCGTCGTTCACGCCATCACCGGTCATCGCCACGACGTTTCCCTGCGCGCGCAAGGCATCGGCTACACGCAGCTTCACCTCGGGGGAGCTGCGCGCGAAGATCAGCTCGTCGTCACCGCGCAACAGTTCATCCAGCTCGGCCTCGGTCATGTTGTCCAGCTCGGCACCGGTGACGACCGTCGTTCCGTTGCGCGCGATGCCGACCTGGCGAGCGATCTCCTTCGCCGTGAGACCGTGGTCGCCGGTGACCACGATGAGCCGGATGCCCGCGGTGTGGCAGCGCGCCACGGCATCGGCGACCTCCGGCCGTGGCGGGTCGAACATCGCCACCAGACCGAGCAGTTCCAGATCGCGCTCGGCATCCTCGCGGTGTTCGGGAATCGCGTCGCACCGGCGTCGCGCCACTGCGAGCACACGGAGACCACGCTGGGCGTACTCGGAGATCGCGCGCTCGGCCTCGGCGGTGTCGAAGTGAGTACACCTGGCCAGCACTTCCTCCGGCGCGCCCTTGACGTTGACCACCAGGCCGCCGTCGCTGTGGTCCACAGTGGACATCATCCGGAGCGCCGGGTCGAAGTGGAACTGGTGCACCCGGTACTCGGCGCGGCGCTCGAGAGAAACCTCGGTGCCGATGTCCGCCGCGGCCTGGAGCAGAGCGAGCTCGGTCGGGTCGCCGCTGCCTGCGTCCAGATCGGCGTTGTTGCACGCGGAGACCGCCGTCGCCAGTGCGGCGCGATCACCACCAGGCGTCCAGACGTCGGTGACCGTCATGCGGTTCTGCGTCAGCGTGCCGGTTTTGTCGGTGCAGATCACCGTGGTCGAACCGAGAGTTTCCACCGCGGAGAGCCGCTTCACCACCGCACCGCGGCGCGCGAGACCGCGTACACCGACGGCCAAGGCGAGCGTGATGATGGGCAGCAAGCCTTCGGGCACGTTCGCGACGAGCAGCCCGATCGCGAAGTTGAACGCGTCCGGCAACGGAAGCCCGGCCCCGAACACCCCGAGCGGTAGAAAGGCGATCCCCGCACCGACCGCCACCGCGGCGATCAGCCACGCCACCCGCTTCACCTGACGCTCCAGCGGACTCTCGTCCCGCCCGACCCGCTGCGACAGCGCCGCGATCCGGCCCAGCTCGGTGCGCATGCCCGTCGCGAAGACGACTGCCTTCGCTTCACCGCCGGTGCAGCTGGTGCCGCTGAACACAAGGTCACGCGCATCGAGCAGCGGCCCGGCGACATCCGTGAGCTCGGCTGAACGGTAGGCCGGCAGTGACTCGCCGTTCAGCGTCGAGAGGTCGACCTCGACACCGCCCTCGATCAACCGCGCGTCCGCCGAGACGCGGTCACCTTCCTCGATGATCAGCACGTCACCCGGCACGAGGTCGCGAGCAGGGACCGGGAGCCGCACACCATCACGCACGACCGCGGCCTTCGCCGGCAGGTACGCGGCCAACGCCTCGACGGCCTTCTCTGCTTGCTGCTCCTGCACGAACGCCAACGCGGCGTTGAGGACGATGACGGCGACGATCGCGATACCGAGCACCGTCGTACCCGCGAGGACGGCGAGCCCGGCCGCGAGCCACAGCAGCAGTGCGAGCGGGTGGGTGAACTGCCGAAGCAGCTGCTTGGGCCAGTCGCGTTGTTTGTGCCGGGTGAGCTCGTTGGGGCCGTGCGCGACCAGTCGCCGGGCTGCCTCGCGCCCGGACAGGCCGGTCCGCTTCGTTCGCAGGTCCCGGAACAGCCGGTCCAGCGGTTCCCGCGGATCGCTGTCGGGCTTGGTCGCAGTCGTGGTCGCCATGACCTCGAGCATCACCAGCGCGTAGCAGCGTCCCCAGGGACCTACGGGCAAGTCAGGTGAGCAATAGGTCTGCGTTCACAGCCGCGGCGTTGGTCCCGACCTAGTCACCGCGTTGGGATCTGCGTCACACCTCAGCAAGAAGAGCAGCCTTGCCTCACCACGAAAACGGCTGAGGGAAGGGAAAGTCAGATGGGTATCGACGGTTACACCGCAAGGCACCGGTCCATGCTGAAGGCAGTCGCCGAAGGCCGCGCCGAGCTGTCCGGTGGCAGCGTCCCCAACCTGGCCGTCGACGGTCTGTGGTGCGACTTCACCGCGACGAACGAGCTGTGCCGAGGAGGTCTTGTCGCGGCGGCACACAGCTCGCAGTCGGGGCAACGGGTCCGCGCGGTTCTCACCTCATCCGGCGAACAGGTTCTGGGCTCGCTGATCGCCGCGTGAACCTCTCGATCACTGCGCGACTTGAAGAACCGAGCGGCCACGAAGATGGCGGCAACAGCGACGGCTCCCATGGTGGCGATCAGCCGGTTCACGTCGACCGCCGGAACCCACCGCACGTCGTTGCCGTTGATCACGAACGCCCCTGTCGGCTTCGCGGAGATCCCGAACCCGCCGCCGCCCTCGCCCTCCTGGCCCTTCTCATCCCGGCCCGAGCCTCCTCCGGTGCCGCCAGAGACGGACGCGGCGGCGATGACAGTGATCCCGTTGCGCTCATACGGCTCGGCGTAGACCTTCTTCGCCTCCACGGAGTTCTTGACGCTGGCGATCAGTTCCTCGATCTTCATCATCACTCCCGGTTCGTCGGTCGTCAGTCCCCAGCATCCGATGAACGGTCCCGGCTGGGCAGGGCCCTTTGGCTCCGCGTGGACGTGCCGCCGGCCCCTCTTCCGGCCTCCTCCAGGTACCTAGCGTCGAACCATGACAGCAGCCATCTCCCTGTCCGGTGTGCGGAAGTCGTACGCCGGACCAGCGCACTCGACGGTCTCGACCTGACCGTCCCGGCAGGGGAAGTGCACGGCCTCCTCGGCCCCAACGGCGCGGGAAAGACGACGACCCTGCGCATCCTGCTCGGCCTGCTGCGCGCGGACGGTGGCACCGTCACCCTCCTCGGCGGCGACCCGTGGCGCGACACGGCCACCCTGCACCGTCGTCTGGCCTACGTGCCGGGCGACGTGACGTTGTGGCCCAACCTGACCGGCGGGGAGGTGATCGACCTGCTGGGCAGGCTCCGCGGCAGACTGAACCCGGCCCGCAAGGCGGAGTTGATCGAGCGGTTCGAGTTCGACCCGACGAAGAAGGGCCGCGCCTACTCCTCCGGCAACCGGCAGAAGGTCGCCCTGATCGCCGCGCTGGCGAGCGACGCCGAGCTGCTGCTGCTCGACGAGCCGACCGCCGGGCTGGATCCGTTGATGCAGGCCGTCTTCGAGGACTACCTCGCCGAGTTGCGAGACGAGGGCCGGACGGTGCTGCTCAGCAGCCACGTGCTCGCGGAGGTCGAGAAGGTGTGCGACCGCGTCAGCATCATCCGCCACGGCAAGCTGGTTGAAAGCGGCTCGCTCACCGACCTGAGGCACCTCACACGCACCACGATCGAAGCCGACCTCGTCAGCCCGCCCAACGGGTTCGTCTCGCTGTCCGGCGTGCACGAGCCCCACGTCGACGGCAGACACCTGCGCTGCCAGGTGGACACCGACCAGCTCGACGCCATCCTGCCCGCCCTCACCAAACTCGGCGTGCGGACGCTCACGTGCCGGCCGCCGACGCTGGAGGAGCTGTTCCTGCGCCACTACGAGGTGAATCGATGAACGGCACGCGTGAGCTCGTGCGCCTCGCGCTGCGACGCGATCGGATCCTGCTGCCTGTGTGGATCACGGCATTCGTGCTGCTGGCCGTGACTTCGGCGGCGGCGACGAAAGACCTGTTCCCGACGGTCGACTCGGTGGTGCAGGCTGCCTCGCTGATGAACGGCACACCCGCGCTGGTCGCGGTCTACGGCCACATCTACGACCTGACGTCGATCGGCGCGCTCGCGATGCTCAAGGCGCTGGGCACCGGATCGGTCGTGATCGCGATCTTCTCCATCGTCCTCGTTGTCCGGCACACCCGCGCCGAGGAAGAGGCAGGCAGGCTCGAGCTCGTCGGATCTGGCGTGGTTGGCCGGCGAGCGCCGCTGACCGCCGCCCTGCTGATCGCAGTGGGCACGAACGTGACACTGGGCCTCATCACGGCGGTATCGGTGGCGGCTGCAGGGCTGCCGGTCGCCGGGTCGGTGACGTTCGCGCTGGCCTGGATGAGCGTCGGGATCGCGTTCGCGTGCGTCGCGGCTGTCGCCGTGCAACTCGTGACGAGCCGCCGCGCGGCGATCGGACTCGCCACGGCGGTGCTGGGCGTGGTGTTCGTGCTCCGCGCGATCGGGGACACCGCCGGCCCGCAGTGGCTGTCGTGGCTCTCGCCGCTGGGCTGGGGACAGCAGTTCCGGCCCTACGCGGGTGACCGCTGGTGGGTGTTCGGAATCGCGGCCGTCTTCGCGATCGCGGTGACCGCGGCGGCGTACCGGCTCGTTGCCCGGCGGGACCACGGCGCCGGCCTGCTGCCCGACCGGGTGGGGCCGGCTGGGGCCTCACGATGGCTGGGCGGGCCGTTCTTACTGGCGTGGCGGCTGCAGCGCGGCTCCCTGGTGGGGTGGACGGTGGGGTTCGTCGCCTACGGCCTGCTGGTCGGCAGTGTTGCGGGCAGCATCGGCGACATGGTCGGCAGTCCAGAGGCCCAGCAGATGTTCCAGCAGCTCGGCGGCCGGGACGTGCTGACTGACGCGGTTCTCTCGGCGATGTTCGCACTGCTCGGCGTGGTGGCTTCGGGCTACGGTGTGCAGGCAGCGTTGCACCTGCACGGCGAGGAGGCGGAACACCGCGCAGATGCTGTGCTCGCGTCGACCGTGAGCCGTGCCAGATGGGCGATGGGCCACGTGAGCGTCGCGCTCGCCGGCACCGCGTTGCTCCTCACCGGAGCCGGGCTGTCAGCGGGAGTCGTGCACGCGGCTCGGACCGGTGACGTGGGCCAGGTCGGCCGGGTACTGGCCGGCGCACTGGTGCAGGTGCCCGCGGCCTGGGTGCTCACCGGGATCGTCGTGCTGCTGGTCGGCACCGTGCCGAGGATCGCCGCGCTGAGCTGGGCGGCGCTGGCGGCCTTCATGCTGCTGGGCGACCTCGGCCCGTTGTTGGGGCTGGACCAGTGGCTGCTCGACTTCTCGCCGTTCGCCCATGTGCCGCACATGCCCGGCGGCGCGATCACGGCAACACCGTTGCTGTGGCTGATCGTCACGACCCTCGTCCTCACCGCGACTGGTCTCACCACGTTGCGGCGCAGGGACATCGGCTGAACAGGAGCACAGGTGAAGAACGCGGGACAGCAGGAGATTGACAACGTCGTGGTCGAGGCCGTCGATCAGACAGCGAAGGAATACGCGCACGACCGGATCGCCCCGCTCGCCAGGTTCGCACCCGAACCGACGACTTACGCACACGTCCGCATCGTGAACGCCGGCCCGCGCACCGTGGAGGTGCACGCGAACCTCGACGTCAACGGCACTCCGGTGGTCGCGCAGGCGGAAGCGCAGACGGCCACGGAGGCGATCGACGCCGTCCGCGACCACCTGCACCGGCAGCTGGTGAAGATGCACAACTGAGGAGTCAGCGCGCCGCGACGAGCCGCTGGGCGATCGTGTAGGCCCAGCGGTCGATCTCGTCCCAGTCCCGGAAGTCGCCTGCCATGGAACCCTGCGCCATCTTCCTGGCGAAGAAGCCGACGGCGGTCTGTGGCGTGAGACTGCCTCCGAAGGTGAAAGGTTCCTCCGCGCCGATGCGCGCGGCGATCTCACGCACTTTGCGCGGCGCTTGCTGCGGCGAGAGATCGCTGCCGAGGGGGCCGCTGTGGAACAGCCACAACGGCCGGGTGTGGAGCAGCTTCTCGTTACGGGTCAACAGTCTCACCGCTTCCTTCCGCCACCGGCCGGCGTAGAGCGCGCTGCCCAGGACGACGGCTTTGTACGGCTCAACGGAGTCGACGTCCGCGGCGTCCAGCACGGTCACTTCGTGCGATGCCTCGCGGATCCGTGCGGCGATCGCTTCGGCAATTTCCTTGGTGGCACCCATCTTGGTCGCGTAGGCGACGAGAATCTCAGTCATACCAACACCATCGTTGTGCTGTTCAGGTGTGGACAGAGCCCTAGTGCTCAGCGCCGATGGGTCGCCGGATACTCGTGCCGGCCCGCTGCGCGCGCGAGGCTGGTTGTCAGAGGAGGTACCCATGACGACATCGACTGGCTATCCGGTGCGGGTGCAAGCGCGCCTCGACTCGCAGCTGAGCCGCTGGCTGTGGCTGGTGAAGTGGTTCCTCGCGATCCCGCATTTCCTGGTGCTCGCGTTCCTGTGGCTCGGGTTCACGATCGCCACCGTGGTGGTGTTCTTCGCGGTCCTGATCACCGGGCGCTATCCCCGTGCCCTGTTCGACTTCAACCTCGGCGTGCTGCGCTGGACGTGGCGCGTCGCCTGCTACACCTACGGCGCGCTGTCAACGGACCGCTATCCGCCGTTCAGCCTCGGGCCGGAACCGGACTACCCGGCGACGCTGGATGTCGCCTACCCCGAGCAGCTCTCCCGCGGGCTGGTGCTCGTGAAGTGGTGGCTGCTGGCCATCCCGCACTACCTGATCGTGGGCTTCTTCCTGGGAGGCAGCTATGTCGCGCACGAGGTCGGCGGGACCGACTACCACTCCGGCGGACTGATCGGGCTGATGGTGTTCTTCGCCGGGGTTGCCCTGCTGTTCACCGGCGCCTACCCCAAGGGGTTGTTCGATCTGGTGCTCGGCATGAACCGCTGGGCGCTGCGGCTCGCCGCCTACGTCGGGTTGATGACCGACGCTTACCCGCCGTTCCGTCTCGACGTAGGCGGGGACGAGCCAGGCGGTGACACCTCGAAGGAGGTGCCGTGATGAAGGTGTTGGTGGCGTACGCGACCGCAGCGGGATCGACCGCCGGCGTGGCGGACTGGATCGCGGGAGCGTTGCTGGCCCACGGGCACGAGGTCGCGGTGCGTGTCGTTGACGAGACCATCGACATCCAGGACTACGACGCCTTCGTCGTTGGTAGCGCGGTCCATGACGAGGCGTGGTTGCCGGTCGGCATGGCATTCCTGGCCAAAGTCCGGGAGGCGCTGTACGGCAAGCCGGTGTGGTTGTTCAGCGTCGGCCTGCCGGGAGCCCTGCGTGGTCCGCTGCGCAAATGGGCCGAGGTCAGGGAAACCGACGTGCTGGCGGCGCTGCTCGACCACGTCGAGCCGGTCGAGCACCGGCTGTTCGCCGGTGTCGTCACACCGGGTGCCTTCGGCTGGTTCGGGGCGTTGGTGTTCCGGTTGATGGGCGGCCGGTTCGGTGATTTCCGGGACTGGGCCGCGATCGAGAAGTGGGCCGCCTCCATCGCCGACGCGCTCGCCGAGATCGAAGCCACCAGCCGCTGACGAGAGCCGGGCACCCCTGAGGTGTCCGGCTCTCGTCATGCCTGGATGTCAGGAGTGGTGCTGCAGGTCGAGCAACCGGATTCGGGTGGTCTGGAGACGCTCGACGAGCGCTCCGACCATCACCAGCGCGACGCGGTACCCGAGCTCGGGATCAGCTTCGGCCAGCTCACGCAGCTTCACCGCGTCGACCACGACCGCTCGCGTGGGAGACACGACGGTGGCGCCGAAGTGCCAGCGGTGGGGCGGCACAACCCAGGACCAGCCGACCAGCTCGCCGTGGCCGAGGCTCTGCAACGCCACTCGGCCACTGGCCGGCGTCGTCGAGTCGATCATGACGCAGCCGGTGAGCACGACCCAGCACCGATCAGCGACGCCACCCTCGTCGAACAGACGGTGCCCAGGCTCGTACGTCTCGATCGTGCTGATACCCGCCACGGCCGCGCGCTGGGTCGACGAAAGGCCCGTGAGCAACGGTAAGCCGTCGAGCACGGTGGTCATGGCATGGTCCGCGCGATGCGGTCCGCGAGGTCCAGCGTCCGGTTCGCGTAACCCCACTCGTTGTCGTACCAGCCCATCACCTTCACGACGTGCCCCTGCGCCTTGGTGAGCGAGGCGTCGAACACGCACGACGACGGATCACCGATGATGTCGCGTGAGACAACGGGATCGGTGGTGTAGCGCAGGATTCCCTTGAGGTGCGTGGCCGCCGCGTCCGCGAACGCGCGGTTGACCTGGCCCACCGTGGCCGGCTCAGCCAGGCGGACGGTGAGGTCGGTGAGCGAGCCGTCCTCGACGGGCACCCGGACGGCGAGGCCGTCGAGTTTGCCGTCCAGCGACGGGATCACCTGGCCGATCGCGCGGGCGGCGCCGGTGGAGGTCGGGATGATGTTCACCGCGGCGGAACGTGCCCGGCGCAGGTCCTTGTGCGGACGGTCGAGCAGCGCCTGGTCGCCGGTGTAGCTGTGGATCGTGGTCATCAGGCCCTCGACGATGCCGAACGCGTCGTTGAGCACGGCCGTCATCGGCGCTGCGCAGTTGGTGGTGCACGAGGCGTTCGAGACGATGTGGTGCTTGCTCGCCTCGTAGACGTCGTCGTTGACGCCCAGGACGATCGTGGCGTCGACGTCCTTGCCGGGAGCGGTGATGATCACCTTGCGCGCGCCGCGCTCGAGGTGGATGCCCGCATCCTCCCGCGTGCGGAACCGGCCGGTCGCCTCGATCACGAGGTCGACACCGAGCTGACTCCAGTTGAGGTCCCGCGGGTTCGCCTGTCCGGTCACGAGAATGCTGTGACCGTCGACGGTGATGGTGTCGTGTTCGACTGAGACGTGCTTGCTCCACGGGCCGTACGTCGAGTCGTAAGCCAGCAGGTGCGCCAGGACTTCCGGGGTGGTGATGTCGTTGACGGCGACGATCTCGATGGCCGTGTCGTGCCGGTCGAAAGCGGCGCGCAGGACATCCCGCCCGATGCGGCCGAAACCGTTGATGGCGACTCGGATGGTCATGGGTGAACTCCTCCAAATTGGAGGACACCGCAGGTGGCGGCGACGCGGGTTCGGTTGATCGTGACAATCTGCGTCCGCGCGCCGCCGCCGTTCTCCAGCGTCCTCAATGGTTTCTCCGCGTGACAGGGCCTTCCGTCCCGTTACGCGATGCCGTCCAGCTCTGGCGCTAACGCTCCTGCCGCAACAACAACCGCCGTTCGGCCGATCCGATCGCCGCCCTGGCCGCCGGCACGGCGTCCGGGTTGACCGAGATGGACGTGATGCCGAACTCGACGAGCTTCTCGGCGAACTCCGGTTTGTTGGACGGTGCCTGCCCGCACAGTGACGAGGTGATGCCCGCGTCCCTTGCAGCGCCGACGATCCGGCCGATCATGTCCAGCACGGCCGGGTCGGACTCGTCGAACAGGTCCGCGCACAGTTCGGAGTCGCGGTCGACACCGAGCATCAGTTGCGTGAGGTCGTTGCTGCCGATGGAAACCCCGTCGATGCCGGACCGCGCGTACTCGGGAATCCAGTACGCCACCGAGGGGACCTCGGCCATCACCCAGCGGTGCAGGCCGCGGTGGTGGCCGAGCGGGCTGCGGCCGATCTGTTCAAGGCAGGCTTCGAGCTCCCACTTGGTGCGCACGAACGGGATCATCAGGTGCAGGTTCGGCGTCTGCTCCCGCACCCGCGCGAGTGCTTCGAGTTCCAGTCCGAAGAGCATCGGGTCGTCGACGTACCGGTAGCAGCCGCGGTAGCCGATCATCGGGTTGTGCTCGTGCTTCTCGAACGCGTCGCCGCCCTTGAGCTCGCGGAACTCGTTGGTGCGGAAGTCCATCGTCCGGTAGACGACCGGACGCGGCGCGAACGCGTGCGCGATCTGCAGCAGCGATGACGTCATGGCGTTGAGGAAGTCCTCGGTGCCGTGCTGCGCGAGGAACCGGCGCGGGTGCTCGGCACCGAGCGCTTCGGTGAGCATGAACTCCGCCCGCAGCAGCCCCACGCCGTCGACGGGCATCGCGGCCACCTCAGCGGCGTGCTCCGGCAGCGCGAGGTTGACGTACACACGCGTACCGAGGGCTTCGGTGGCCTGCACCACCGGGGCGACGATGCGTGGTGCCGTGGTGATCGGAGCAGCACCTGTGCGCACCTCTCCAGCGCTGCCGTCGACCGTGACCAGCTGGCCCTCCTTCAGCATCGAGGTGGCTGATCCGGTACCGACCACGCACGGTACGCGCAGCTCGCGGGCCACGATGGCGGCGTGACAGGTGATTCCGCCACCGTTGGTCACGACCGCGGAAGCGCGACGCATCGTCGGCACCCAGTCGGGGTTGGTCATCTCGGCGACCAGCACCTCGCCGTCGCGCAACCGGTTCCCTTCGTCCGGGGAGCTCAGCACGCGGACCCGGCCCGATGCGATTCCCGGTGAGGCAGCCAGGCCAGCGACCAGTGGACCGGAGGAAGGCGCGACCTCCTCCGGCAGCGTCGTGATCGGCCGGGACTGCACGAGCCACGTCTTGCCGCCGTCGATCGCCCACTCGGTGTCCTGCGGTTCGCCGTAGTGCCGTTGTACGCGCTGGCCGAGCTGACCGATAGCGACGGCCTCGGCTTCGGTCAGCACCTGCGCGTGCGACTCCTCGGCGCTGAGGTCGACCCGTTCGTCGTTGCCGTTCGCGCCACGCACGATCTTGTGCGTCTTGCGGCCGACACGGGTGTCTACAAGAGACACCGTGTCGCCGTTGCGACGCAGGACGTATGTGTCCGGTTCGACGGAGCCGCTGACCACGACCTCGCCTAGTCCGAACGCGGCCTCGACGAGCATCTTATCGCGATCACCAGTCGAGGGGTCGGCGGTGAACATGACCCCGGATCGCTCGGAGTTCACCATCTTCTGCACCACCACGGCGATCGCGGGCTCGTCGGTGATGCCCTGCTCGGCGCGGTAGGCGATCGAACGTGTGCCGAACAGCGACACCCAGCAGTCCAGCAGCCGGTCCAGCACGCCGTCCGCGCCTCGGGTGTTCGTGAACGTGCTGTTCATCCCGGCGAACGACGAGCCGGCGGTGTCCTCCGAGGTGGCCGAGGACCGGACCGCCACGGACTCGTCCTGGCCGAGGCCTCGGTAGGCCTCCAGCACCGCGTGCCGCACGTCGTCGGAGACGCCGGCCTTGCGCACCAGATCCCGCATTCGCTCAGCGCTCTCTTCCAGTCGCTGAGGCGAGGTGCTGCGGTCGAGCGCGATGACGAGTTCGGCGGTGAGGTCGTCGCGGACCTGGCTCATGGATGTCAGGAAGGCCTCGGCGGTGACCACGAAACCAGGCGGCACCGGTAGCCCTGCTTTTGTGAGTTCGCCGAGGTTGGCGCCCTTGCCGCCGGCGATCGAGGTGTCGTTCTTGCCGAGGGTTGTGAAGTCGCGGATGTAGGTGGTCACTTCTGCTCCTGGTCGCGGAGAAGGTCGATGACGGGGCGGCGGGGAGTGGCGGGCAGCGGGTCGGCGTTGAACCCGGCCCAGCCGACGCGGATCACGAGTTGCGGGCAGGTGGCGCCGCCGAGAACTTCGTCGCGCACCAGGTCTCTCGTCTCGACGACCTCGAGCGGCTGGCTCAGCGGGCAGGTGGCGAGCCCTGCGGCGGTCGCCTCCAGCAGAACCGCGCTGGTCGCCTCACCTGCCCGCAGCCGCGACAGGTCGTCGTCGGACGACGTGCTCAGGACGAGCAGCGTTCCAGCGTCGTCGCCGAGCACGCTGCGGCAGCCTTGCATCAGCGATCCCAGGGAGAACTCGCGCATGCGGAGGTTGCCGTACTGCCGTGACCCGACAGGGATGTTCGCGGCGGGAACTCCGGCCGATGCGCCGGGATAGACCCCGCTCCACTGCCGGATCTCTGCCTGGTACGCCGGGTTGGCTTCCTGGATGTCGGCGGCCTTGCCGATCGCGATGAGGAGCTCGTCACGCGCCTGTCCGGTGACGACATGGGCGTCGACGCCCTCAGCGCGAGCGACCTCGACGAGCTGCTGCAGCAGTTCATCCGGCGCGGGCCAGGAGGAGAAGGCACGGCGATCGGTGCGCCTGCGGGGAATCGCGGCGGCCAGTGCCACGTGCGACTCCCTCGGCTCGATCGGCTCGAACTCGATCGCGGCCAGGTGGTCGGGCTGGGCGGGGTTGGGCAGGCGGTGGACCTTCGCGCGCCAGCCGAGTGCGCCGAGGCCGACCCGCAGGTGGTGCAGCGCGGCCCCGCAGCTGACGACCAGGTCAGCGCCAAGGGGGTCGGTCGCGGGTAGGGCACGGGTGCGGTCGGCGTACAGGTGCAGGCTGTGCGCGCCGACTTCCCAGCGCCAGGGCTGGGAGTTGTGCACCGACGGCGCGCGTCCGGCGAGTGCCACCGCCGCTCGCACCGTTGTCTCGTCAGGCTGACCGCGGTCCATCCCGCTCACCTCCGTCGTCGAAGTCCTGTCTTGAAGCTCGCAGCACGAACGGCTGTGGGTGAGGGGCCTACGTCCCGGCCCGGCCGGGACCCGAGGCACTCAGCGCAGCATCAACGGACCCGCGTGCGGCGGCTCCTCGTCGACCGGCACGACCACGACCGGACACAGTGCATGACGCAGGCAGAAGGTTGTGATGGAGCTGAACACCAGCAGGTCCCGCTTCAGGTAGCCGGTTCCGCCGACGACAAGGCATGGCGCGTGCTTCGAGAGCTCCACCAGCACCGGACCTGCGGCGCCATGTGGTGTCTGCAGCTCCACCTCGATGCCGTCGGCCTCCGGTCCCACTGATTCGAGAGCAGCTCGCAGGTCCTCCTTGTGCGGCACCTCCATCCCCAGCTGGCAGACGCTGACAGCGAGTACAGAAGCGTTGGTGCGCTTCGCTTCCCGTACTGCCCAGACCAGCGCGGCGCGTGCCGCTGGCGACTTGTCGATCCCGACGACGATGCGTGACGTTTCGCTCATGACTTCAGCGTGCTGAGCGTGCAGGCTCAGCCGCAGGGCCCTTTGGTCCTCTTGCCATGGGTCGGAACGCCCGGCTCACCCACACCCTTGGCAGGTGGGCGGCGGCTGGTACGCCGATAAGGCTTGAGGCAGACAGGAACCGAAGATCGCCGGAGGGTGTCATGCGTGAACCGACAGTCGCCTCGCTGATGACACGTGAGGTGATCACCGCAGACGTCGAGTGCTCGTTCAAGGAACTCGTACAGCTGCTGGAAGACAACAAGATCAGTGCCGTGCCCGTGCTCGACGGCGGCTACCCCGTCGGCGTCGTGTCGGAAGCCGACCTGATGCCCAAGGAGGAGTTCCGCGGCGGCACCGAGGACGCACCCGGTGTGTTCGCGGGCCGCGCGACGAAGCACCGCTGGGAGCAGGCGAGCGGCGTGACCGCCGGCGACGTGATGACGTCACCGGTGAAGAGCATCTCGCCGGACCTCGCGGCCAGCGCGGCAGCGCGCGAACTCGCCGCCGCCGGCGTGCGCAGGCTGTTCGTCATGGACTCCGACGGCGCACTGGTCGGCGTGCTGTCCCGCCGCGACCTGTTGAAGCTCTTCGTCCGTGAGGACGACGAGCTGCGCACGACCATTCGCGACGAGATCTTCGGCCGGACGCTGTGGGTGGACCCGAACACCATCGACGTCAAGGTCACCGAGGGCGTGGTCGCACTGCAGGGCGAGCTGGAGCGCCAGAGCGAAGTCGACATCGCGGAGCACCTCGTGCGTGTCCTGCCTGGCGTGGTGGACGTGCACAACCGGTTGCGCTGCGGGTGGAACGACACCACCCACACCCGCCAGACCACGATCCTCGGCTGAAGGAGTGTCATGAGGACTCGAGACGTGATGACGACGGATGTCGTGGTGGTCGGACCGGACACGCTGGCGCGTGATGCCGCCCGGCTGCTCGCCGAACGTGGCTTAACCGCGCTGCCCGTGATCGATGCCTCGGGGGCGCTGGTCGGCATGGTCAGCGAGGCCGACCTGCTCCAGGACCGACTGCCGCAGGACCCGCGGTGGCTCGTCCACGGCGAACCCGTCGAGCCGAGGCAGGTGCCCGCGGACGTGGTCGCCCAGGTGATGACGAAGTCGCCGGTGAGGGTGAACCCGAACACCGACCTCGCCGAAGTCGCCAGCCTGATGCTGGAGCACAACGTGCGCAGCGTGCCAGTGGTCCACGAGGGCCACCTCGCGGGCATCGTGACCCGCCGGGACATGCTCCGCTCGATCACCCGCGCAGACTGGGTCGTCGAGGCCGAGATCCACAACCGGCTAGGCATGGTCGGTGGCGCGCAACGATGGCAGATCGCGGTGACCGGCGGCAAAGTGACCATCCTCGACAAGGGGAACAGCGCCACCGAACGGCACGTGGCCGAGGTGCTGGTTCGCGCGATCGCGGGCGTGACCGAGGTCGAGTTCACCACCGAACCCGTGCCCGCGGGGAGCTGACGATGGTAAGGAAGCGGTGGAGTGATCTCACTCCGGTGCAGCGCAAGGCTTTCACTTGGCTGGGCATCGTGCAGGTGACGTTCGCGGCGGCGGCGTGGGCGGACCTGTCGATGCGGCCCAGGGAGTTCGTACGTGGTCGCAAGTTGTGGTGGGCGCTTGCGATTGCAGTGAACTTCATCGGGCCGCTGTCCTACTTCCGCTGGGGGAGGAGGTCGTAGGGAAGGACAGAACGAAAGGCGCTGGGCTCCCCCTCCCGGCGCCTTTGCGGTGTCGGGCCGATCCCCGTTGTGATGAGGACTTAGGTCCTGCGAGCGACGAGACGTCAGGTAGTGGGAGATCAGTTCGCCGAAGCGCAGGCTGCTCACAGTAAGACAGTCCACATCGGAGTCAGGAGTTCACCGTGAGCACAGGCGTAGCCGGCCCGGAGGTCGCGACGCGGCCTGGCGCGGGAAGTGAGCAACCACGACCGTCGAGATTCGGTCTGCCCACCGCGACCGCGCTGGTGGTCGGATCCGTGATCGGAACCGGAGTGTTCGGCCTTCCGACCGCACTCGCGGCGTTTGGCCCGGTCAGTCTCGTGGCGTTCGTGCTCGTGTCGATCGGTGCCCTGGCACTCGCGTTGACGTTCGGCGCGCTCTCGAAGCGCATCAGCGGCTCCGGTGGCCCGTACGTGTACGCCAGGGAGGCGTTCGGCGAGTTCGCGGGATTCCTCAACGCCTGGTGCTACTGGATCACGGCGTGGGCGGGAAACGCGGCAATCGTCGTGGCGCTGGTCGGCTACGTCGAGGTGTTCGTCAACACCGAGCACCAGGTCGGCTGGTCCATCGTCATCGCGCTGGCGGGCCTCTGGATTCCGGCCCTGGTCAACCTGTCCGGGCTGCGGAACATGGCTGTCACGCAGATCGTCTTCACGGTGTTAAAGATCGTGCCGCTGCTGTTCATGGCCACCGTCGGCCTGGTCTTCGTGAAGTCGGCGAACTTCGGCCCCTTCAACGCCAGCGGCACGTCGATCAGCGGCGCCATCTCAGCCGCGGCCGCGATCGCGCTGTTCAGCTACATCGGCATCGAGACCGCGTCGGTCGCCGCCGGCCGCGTGCGCAACCCCGAACGCAACGTCGGCCGCGCCACCGTGCTCGGCACGATCGGCTGCGCCGTCATCTACGTCCTCGGCACGCTCACCGTCTTCGGCACCGTGCCGAACGAGACCCTCCGTGGGACCTCGGCGCCCTTCACCGACGCCGCCAACGCCATCTTCGGAGGCCAGTGGGCCGGCCAGGCCGTGGCTATCGCCGCCGTCGTGTCCGGCATCGGCTGCCTCGTCGGCTGGACCCTGATCGTCGGCGAGATGCCGATGGCCGCCGCGAAGGACAAGCTGTTCCCGAAGGCGTTCCTGCGCACCCGTGGCGACATCCCGAGCTTCGGCATCATCAGCTCCACGGTGCTCGCCTCGGCCCTGGTGAGCGTCAGCTACACCAACTTCGAGCAGGTCTTCACCACGCTCGTGCTGCTGTCGGTGTTCACCGCCGTCGTCCCGTACCTGTTCAGCGCCGCAGCGCAGCTGTACTGGTTGCTGGTGCGCGGCCGCAAGGCCGAGTGGCCGCACCTCGTGCGCGACTGCACCGTCTCGATCCTTGCTCTCGCCTTCGCCTTCTGGGCGCTGGCCGGCAGCGGCTACCAGGCCGTCTACTACGGCGTCATCTGCCTGCTGCTGGGCGTGCCGCTCTACATCTGGCTCAAAGTCGGCCGCCGCGAGTACGGCGAGGTCACGTCATGAACCTCGGAGTTGGATCGGAAGTCGGCGCGCTGCGTCAGGTGATCGTGCACCGCCCAGGCCTGGAACTGAGCAGGCTCACCCCGCGCAACTGCGACGAGCTGTTGTTCGACGACGTGCTCTGGGCCTCGAAGGCCCAGGAGGAACACGACACCTTCGCCGCGAAACTGCGTCAGCGCGGCATCACCGTGCACCACACCGGCACCTTGCTCGCTGAAACCCTGGCGCTGCCAGAAGCCCGCTCGTTCGTGCTGGACCGCGTCTGCACCCCTGAGCTGCTCGGACCGACGCTTGCCGGCCCGGTGCGGGAGTTCGCGGAGAAGGTCGACGCCCCGACGTTCGCTGAGCTTCTCGTCGGTGGCGTGACCCGTGCCGACCTGTCTCCACTCGGCGTGCCGAGCCTGCGCTGGAACAGCCTCGGACTGGACGACTTCGTTCTGCCGCCGCTGCCCAACACACTCTTCCCGCGCGACAGCTCGGCGTGGATCTATGGCGGCGTCACCATCAACCCGATGGCGAAAGCCGCGCGCCGCCGCGAATCCCTGCACTGTCAGGCGATCTACCGCTTCCACCCGATGTTCGCCGACGCGATGTTCCCGATCTACTACGGCGCCGACGACGCCAACCACCAGCCCGCAACGCTGGAAGGCGGCGACATTCTCGTCCTCGGGCGCGGCACCGTGCTGATCGGCATGGGGGAACGGACCACCTCGATGGGAGTGGAAATCCTGGCGCGCGAACTGTTCCGCACCGGGCAGGCGAGTTCCGTGATCGCCGTGCAACTTCCTCGCTCCCACGCCCTCATGCACCTCGACACGGTCATGACCATGCTCGATCTGGAGACTTTCATCCGGTACCCCGGCCTCGACCCCGAGACGCTCAAGACATGGGTGATCACCCCCGCCGACGCGGAAGAGGTCGTCGAGCGCAGCTCGGCCGGCCTGCGGGTGCAGGAGCGGTCCTCAGTGTTCGAAACGATCGCCGATCTGCTCGGTGTCGACCGGCTGCGCGTGCTGTGCGCAGACGAAGACGCCCGCGCCGCCGAACGCGAACAGTGGGACGACGCCAACAACTTCCTCGCGCTCGCACCCGGCGTCGTCGTCGGTTACGAGCGCAACACCGTCACCAACTCCATGCTCGCTGACCACGGCATCGAGGTCATCTCCATCCCCGGCAACGAACTCGGCCGCGGCCGCGGCGGCGCCCGCTGCATGACCTGCCCGATCCAGCGCGACGGAATCTGAAAGGACCACCCCGATGCGCCACCCCGGCTCACTGCTCAAGGAACTCGACCTCACCAAGGAGACGTTCCTCGACCTCGTCTCCCAGGCTCGCGGACTGAAGCGCGCCAAGGCGTCCCACACCGAACACCCGCTGCTGAAGGGCAAGAACATCGCCCTGGTCTTCGAGAAGAGCTCGACCCGCACCCGCTGTGCCTTCGAGGTCGCTGCCCATGACCAGGGCGCCCACGTCACCTACCTCGATCCCACCGGCTCCCACATGGGCCGTGAGGAGTCCATTCCGGACACCGCCAAGGTCCTCGGCCGCATGTTCGACGCCATCGAGTTCCGCGGTTTCGCCCAGGACACCGTCGAGACGCTGGCCGAGCACGCCGGCGTGCCCGTGTGGAACGGCCTGACCGACTCCTGGCACCCCACCCAGATGCTCGCCGACGTCCTCACCATGACCGAGAACTTCAACGGCCAGGTCGAGGACATCAAGTTCGCCTTCGTCGGGGACGGCCACAACAACGTCGCCCGCTCCCTGCTCACCACCGGCGCTCTGCTCGGCATGGACGTCCGCATCGCCGCCCCCATCCAGCTGCAGCCACCGGCCGACGTGATCGCCAAGGCCCACGAACTGGCCGCGGAAAGCGGCGCTCGCGTGCTCGTCACCGACGACCCCGAACACGCCGTCGCCGGCGTCGACTTCATCTACACCGACGTCTGGGTCAGCATGGGGGACTCACCCGAGGCCTGGGACACCCGCGTGCCCCTGCTCACGCCCTACCGCGTCACCGCCGAGCTCATGAAGGCCACCGGCAACCCCGACACGAAGTTCCTGCACTGCCTGCCTTCCATCCACGACCGCACCACAACCGTCGGCCGCCGAGTCCACGACCAGTACGGCCTCGACGGCGCCGAAGTCACCGACGAGGTGTTCTCCTCGCCTGCCTCGGTCGTCTTCGACCAGGCCGAGAACCGCCTCCACACCATCAAGGCGGTCATCGTCGCCGGGCTGGCCTCCTGATGCGCATCGTCGTCGCACTCGGAGGCAACGCCCTGCTCATGCGCGGCGAACGTGCAGACGCCACCGTCCAGCTCCACCACGTCGAAGCAGCGGCGCGAGCCCTCGCGCCGCTCGCCGCCGAACACGAACTCGTGGTGTGCCACGGCAACGGCCCGCAAATCGGCCTGCTCGCACTAGAAAGCGAAGCCGATCCGTCGTTGACCCGTCCGTATCCGCTTGACACCCTCGGCGCCGAAACCCAGGGCATGATCGGCTACTGGCTGGCCCAGTCGCTGCGCAACGCAGGCGTCCGCAAACCGGTCCTCGCCGTCGTGACCCAGACCGTCGTCGACAAGACAGATCCCGCATTCGGTTCGCCGACCAAATTCATCGGTCCGATCTACGACCGCGCCCAGGTCGACGAGCTCGCCGAGCAGAACAGCTGGACCATGTCCGCGGACGGCTCACACTGGCGCCGTGTGGTGCCTTCACCCGAGCCTGTCCGACTCGTCGAACAGGAGTCCATCGAGCAGTTGGTGAGCAGCGGCACGGTCGTCGTCTGTGCTGGTGGGGGAGGAGCACCCGTCGTCGACAACGGGCAACTGCACGGCGTCGAAGCGGTCGTGGACAAGGACCTCACCTCGGCCGAACTCGCGATCGCGCTGAAAGCTGACCGCCTGCTCCTGCTCACCGACGTGCCAGCCGTGATGACTGACTTCGGCCTGCCCGACGCTGAACCGCTACGCCACCTCGCAGTGGAAGAACTGGAACAGTTGACGTTCCCTGCCGGCTCGATGGGGCCGAAGATCGAAGCGTGTCGCCGGTTCGTCGCGGCGAGCGGTTCGACAGCTGCGATTGGTGCGCTCACTGACGCTGAGGCGATCCTGCAAGGTGCAGCGGGTACGACCATTGGGCCGGTGAAGATCGCGGAAACTCAGGAGATGAGGCTGTAGCTCCCGTCTGAGTGCCTCTCGAAGTAAGCCGTGTAGCCGCCGGGGTTGCCTCGGCGGTGCTTCGGCAGGAAGACGCCGTAGGTGTGGTCGGCCCAGCCGGGACAGGCTCGGCGAACGTCGTTCGGGCGGAACTTTCTCGGCAGGTCACCGCGGCTGACGGCGTCGCGGATGTCGCTGACGAACCGGCTCATCAAGACCCCCTTGCCAGCCATCTGTGGACACTCGGAATATTTCTGCGTATCTTTTCCTGCATGAGTGCGTACCTCGTGACCGGTGACGGTAACCCGGAACTCCTGGTCGCCGCGCGCGAAGCACTCGGATGGACGCAGAAGCAGCTCGCCGTGGAACTGACCCGCTTGTCGAATGCCGACCCGGAGATCAGCCAGGGCTACGTATCGCGGGTGGAGAAGGGCGCCTTGTCGGTGTCGGGTGATCGCCTGGAGCTGTTCGGCACTGCACTCGAAGTCACCCCGGACTTCCTGGCGGGCGACGCCAAGCTGTGGGCGCTGGGTGACGGGTGCATGTACCACCGCAACCGCGCTTCGACGAAGGCATCGACGCTTCGCAAGCTCCACGCACAGGTCAACCTGCTGCGTCTCTTCCTGCGGAGGCTTGCGTCCGGATCTACCGTGGAGCCACGGGAGTTCACGCTGGCGCCTATGCAGGTCGGTGGCATCGACAGTCCGGAGGACGCCGCGCGGGCGCTTCGACGCTCGCTTGAGCTCGCGGATGGGCCGATCGCATCCGTCACCGAAGTGGTGGAGAAGGTCGGCGCGCTGGTGGTGCCGATGTCGCTGGGAGGGCGAGAGGTGGACGCGACCAGCTTGCACCCGCCTGGCGAGGCGCCTCTGTTCGTGATCAACACTGATGCTTCGGCGGACCGTCAGCGGTTTACTCAGGCGCACGAGCTTGGCCATATCGCCTGTACGCCGGCGCTCGACATGGACGCGGAGGAGATGGCCCAGGCGTTCGCGAGCGAGTTCCTGGCTCCCGCTGCTCAGATTCGGCCGGAGCTGATGTCCGCTCCGATCACGCCGACGCGGCTGCTGCAGCTGAAGGCGCGTTGGCGGATCTCCGCTGCCGCGTTGTTGCGTCGGGCGGTCGATCTCGGTGTGATCACCGACTCGCGCTACCGCACGCTGAACACGCAGATCTCCGCGTTGGGATGGAAGAAGACCGAACCCGAGCCGCTTCCGCCCGAGAAAGCGACGTTCGTGCCGGCGTTGTTGAAGGCGTCGATCGACTCCGCGGGCGGTGTTGAAGCGGCGGCCGCGGTGGCTGGCACGACCTCGGTCAAGCTCCGCGCGATGCTGGGCGACGAGCTCCTGGGGGTTGTCGATGACTGACGTGGAGGGCATGAGCACCCCGTCGAGCGACGACGCGCAGACCGCGCTCGCACAGCTCGCCGACCGCGCATCGCCGCGGCGCCCGGCAGGCAGCGTTGGCGTTTTGCTCAACCGCATGCTGGTCTACGCGCGTCCGAGCCAGGTGCCGAACCTGGAGCCGCACGTCAGCCTGGACCGAGGCGGATTCATCCTGGCCGGCGCGAACACCAACGGCCGGATGCGGCTACTTGAGGACTCCGGTTACAACGGCGTGGTGCTCGTGGACCCCGCAGCCTACGAGAACCATCTCGCCACCCCCGAGGCGCCGTTCTGGTTCCCTGAGGACCAGCTGCTGCCCATGACGCTCGACGAGCAACTCAACCAGCAGTTGATAGCTGGAGCTCCGGCCGCGATCACGCCGACCAAGTTCGTGACGGCCGGCGACACCGACTCGCTGAAGGCCGCCGCCCGACAGGTGAAGGCACTCGGCCGCAACGATGTCATCTTCGCCGTGCCGCTCGACGTCTCGCTGCTGGACCGCAGGTACATCCGTCAGGTCACGGCTATCCTCGTCGACGCGGAGTGCCCGATCGGCCTCGTCCTGGGCGGACAGCTCGACCCGCTGGACCAGGCCGCGCGCCGCATCATCCCCAACTTGCGGATGCTCGCTGCGACGGTCGACCTCCTCCCAATGCGAACCGACTTCAACGCGTTCGACCTCGTTGCGCACGGCGCGTTCGCGGGAGCGGTCGGCACAGGAGGCAAGGTACGTCATGCCGTTGAACCGCCACAGCCCGACGAGTTCATCGTCCGCGATCAGTCGCCCAGCGTCCTGGTGCCAGAGCTGATGTGCTGGTGGAGGGGCAGCAAGTTGATGAAGATCTTCGGTGCCAGGCAGAACCTGGTGCCGCAGTGCCCGTGCGACGTGTGTGGTGGCCAGCGGTTGTCCCGGCTCCAAAGGCGATCGGACTGGAACGAGGCCATGGCCCACTCTGTCGCGACGTGGTCTCCCTACGCGGAGAACTTGATAGGCGCTCCGACCATGCGGCTGCGGGCGCAGTACTGGCGGAACGTCTGCAGCAATGCGGTGAAGTATCACGAGATGTTCACCAAACAGCTCAAGCGGGCGAAGCCGATCAAGCCTCAGGTGCCGCTAACGGTGTGGGCCGACCTGCCGCTCTGGCTCACTGATCAGGTCTGATCGTCAGCCGTTGAGGGTGTGCCGGTAGACCTGCTCGCAGAACCACCACCACGCGGTTGTGGGCTGCCAGTCGGCGAGCGGCTCGGGTTCGAGCACTGTCGTGGGCGCGGATCGCGGTCCGACCGCCACACCAACCCCGTACCAGGAAGCCTCCGCCAGCGCCTCCTCCGAACTCGAAGGCGCCTCCGGCACGACGAACATCCGCGGCAAATAGGAGGCGAACTCCGAGGCGCGTTCCAAGCCGTCGCGCCAGCTCGACGCGTACACAACGGCAAGCACCGGCGTAACCGCCTGCGCTGCGAGGCGGGTGACCGACGTGTCGTTGAACTGCACAACGCCGTCCGGCGCACGATGCAGCACACGAAGGACGGCTGGGCTTAGCGACGATCGAGGTATCGCCGCGCCTACAGGAAGATCCAACAGCACATCGAGCAGCTCCATCGACTTGATGTCTGCCAGGCCGCAACTGCGCCGCCGTTCGTGCTCAACATCGTCACGGCGATGAACGATCGTGGCGGTTGTGCCGAAGATCCGTACTCGCGAGGAGCGCGAGTCCTTCAGTTCAAGGGCCGTGCCCGGCTTCACCTGCACCGTGTTAGCCAGCGGAGACATCATCGCGACCGGCTCATAGCTGCGGGGCGTGGGCTGGGGGCGGTTGGCACGGCGTGATCCTTCCCTATCGGCTCCAGCTGTGCCCGCTCAGGGGACGACTTGTCCAATGACCTGGGCCTTACGCAGCTAATCGAACACCTGTGCGACGCGTTCTGCAACAGGACGTCAAGGTCGCAGGCAGCGGGTCCGGCTCATACTCGTTGGATGAATGTCCCGGAGCTCATCGTCGGCGCGTTGCTGGGAGTTGCGGTCGGCGCGCCGCTCGGAGCACTGGTGCGCCCGCACATCGCCTGGCTCGAGAAGCATTCGCGACGAGCTTGGAACGTCGATCCGCTGATCACCCATTGCGAGCGCGACAGGTCGATCATCTGGGCTGGAATGCCGGACTGGGTCGGTGAAGTCGTCTACATCGACGACCCTTTGCGGCTGAGCGGTCAGATCCCTCCTGACCGCGACACCTGGTCGACATGGGTTCGCGCGCAAAACGCGTTCGACGCGTACCGGACGCCGCTCAAAATCACTCTGCAGGCAAGGGTGGAAGCAGCGGTTGTCATCGAGAACATCCTCGTGCACGTACATCGGGCAGTGCCTGTGACCCGCGGTGCGATCCTGGCCCGCGGCACCGGTGGTGCCTCGGTCGAGCCCCGCCGATTTAGCATCGATCTTGACTGGGGATCGCCGCCGGTCGTCACGTGGCACGGCAAGGACGGATCGCCGAAAGGGCCACTGGCGTTGAAACTGGCCGCCGGAGACGTTGAGGTGTTTCACGTATGGGCCGAGGCGCGGCAGCCGGTCTGGTACGAGTGGGCGTTCGAGCTGTTGCTGCTCGTCGAGGGCAAGCGGGTTCGTCGGCTGATCAAGCAGGACGACGGCTCGTGGTTCGTGACGGTAGGCGGCGACGGCCTCGACATGTGGATGAACTACTCCGGCAGCGATGAGTGGCAGCGTCCGCCGGAGTTCGGAGCACGTTAGACCGTTTCGTCGGATACCAGGGCAGGACTTGCGTGTAGCGAGAGCGCGACTGCCCGTGCATGCCCGCGTGACCGGGCTGGCTAGAGCTTCCGCAGTACGTGGAACGGCACCAACTGGTCGACCAGATACAGCTTGTCGTTGCGGCCGTCGGCATAACTGATCTCGTAGTTCACGACGCCGAGCCAGTCGCCGTCGACACTGGGAAAACGCCCGTGGAGCCTCCCGTTGACGGAGCCGGTCAGCTCGAGGCCGATCGGAATGACATGCCTCTCGGCGCCAGGCGGCCGGGCGAAAAGGCGGTCGAGGCACACCGAGACTCCCGTGAGAACGGGTCTGCGGCCGTGGATCTGATCGCCCTCCCAGGCGGTGAACGGACTGCTAAGCGCCATGGCCACCTGCCGCAGTGATGGCTCGCTGGGAGCGGCGAAGGACGAGATCGAAGTAAAGCTCTTCGGACAGCTCAGCTCGCTCGGGCGTGGGTGCAGTAGCAGCCAGCCGCCAGAAGTGGTCGGCCGTGTCGGTGGCGCAAGCCAGGCAGCTGACGCGAGCCTCACCATACTGAACAACGGCACGGAACTCCGAGTGGCCGAGGGTGTGTCGTCCGAGCTTGCATCGCGCCGGCAGAAGGGCGATCGGCCGCCCGGTCGAGTCGTACCTGTAAGTGAGGTTGCCGTCCATTTGGGACGATTCAAGAAGCTGCCGGTCCATGACGCGAGAACCTATCACCGTCTTCGCACATATGTTCGGTTAGACGCGTGTGGCGTTTGGACTTAACCCGGCAGGGTGGCGGGCAGTGAGCCTGCTGGACTTGCTGCCGCGAATGCTTGCCACAACAGGTTGAGGGGATGGTCGGCGGCGTAGCGGTTCCGCTCGCCCTTGCGGGCGAAGATGCCCGTGACGATTTCGAGCGCAGGTGCGTAGTCGTCAGCGAGGTTGATCTTGCGCAGGCCACGACCGGGCAATCGTCCTTCGAGGACGGCATCGGCGACTCGTTCCGTCGTGAGCATGCATCCATGCGCGAGTTCGGCGTTGAGCAGGTTGAGGCCGTAGTTGAGCGAGTCGATCTCGGCGATGACGTTGAGGGTGCCGCGGTAGTCGGGGCCGTACCAGCGGCCGAGGAACTGGGCGAGCAAGCCGGCGGTTGGCGCGAGCAGTGGCAGGGTTGGCAGTTTCGCGGCGGTCACCGGAGTGTCGGGGAGTTCGCGGGTGGTGAGGTTCGTGAGCAGGGCGACGCGTTCTCGGTGCCATTCGAGGAAGTCGTAGTCGAGTTCGGGTGGTTGTCCGGGCCGGGCGGCGAAGCTGCCGCAGACCATGTCGACTTTCTTGGCGTCGAGTTTGCGCCAGAGGTCGCGGGTGCGGACGTGCTCGATGTTGAGGTGGATGTCGCGGCGCTCGAAGTCCTCGCGCAGGGAGGGCCAGACGGTGCCGAGGAACTCGACGGTGAACTCCGTGGTGCCGAAGGTGACGGTGGAGCCGAGGCGTCTCCGGCTGCGGTGCAGGCTGTCGGTCCACGATGCCAAGGTCTGGATCGCCAGTGCGACGACCTCTTCGCCGGACGGCGTGAAGAGGAAGTCCTTGCCCCGGCCCTGTTTCAGCACCAGCGCCTCGCCGACGAGACGGGTTGTGGTGCGGTTGAGATTGTCCAGCTGCTTCTGCACGCTTGACTGCTCGCGGCCCAGGATGCGAGCGGCGCGCTGTGCGGTGCCGGTCGTGTGCACGACGGCGAGGGTGCGGAGCTGATCGAGGCTGACGTCCAGCATCTCCGGCGGGCAGCCGAGCAAGGTTGCCAGCAATTCCTCCGCGTCGACCTCGTCCACGATGTCGGGCACCAGCGCCTCCCTCTTCAGGTCTCCCTGAACCCTGCTCTGACGTGCGTGTTGTCCGTGCGAACAGTTGGGTTGTCGTTGATCGCAGTTGTACTCGTAGTGTCCCAAAGATGTCCACTCGAACATCTGAAGTCGCGCTACTGTACTTCCGAACATCTATTCGGGGGTGCTTGATCCGGCACTCGATCATCGGCGGCATTGGCGAACCGCGTGCCGTGGACGTGGAGGTTCACGATGACTAGTGCTCGCAGCATCGCCGAAGAGGCGCGCGCCGCCTCCTGCTACTTCCGGACCACAGTGGATAGTCCGCATCGCAAAGCCTTGGTGCAGATCAACGAGGACTGCAACCTCCACTGCGCTCACTGCTTCGTATCCGCGACCCGCGCTGGTAAGCAGATGCCGCTGACGGAGATCGTCGGCAAGGTGATCCCACAGCTGAGCGAGGCACGAGTTCAGCGAATCACTCTCACCGGCGGAGAACCCACGATCCACCCCGACTTCATGGCCATCGTGCGCGCGTTCCGCGCCGCCGACATGGACGTCGGAATCTGCACGAACGCCACCACACTGAGCGACTTCGAGATCAGTGACCTCGCCGATCAGGGCGTGCACTGCAACGTGTCGCTCGACGGATTCGCCTCCGACTCGCACGGCAAGTTCCGCGGCGACCGAGCCAGTTTCAACGTCACCGTGGCCACCGTGAAGAAGCTCGGCGCGGCTCGGATTCTGCAGGGTTTGTTGTGCACACCGAACTCATTGGCACAGAACGAGGAGTACGTCGAGCTGTGCGAGTTCGCGCGCGCGAACGGTGCGCGCTACGTGCTGCTCAACCCGCTGGGCAGCATGGGCCGCGGCGTCAAGTCGCAGGGGCGACTCGCGAAGACGACCCTGCACATGCAGGAGATCCACGCTTTGACCGAACCGTTCAACAGCCCTGATCTCGACATCGCGCACATCCGTTTCCCGAACACCACGGGCAAGCCGTTGTCCGGCTGCGAAGCGGGAACGATCATCTACGTGTTCACCCCTGGCGAGGTCACCGTGTGCCCGTACTTGGTGTTCGCCGCGCGCACTCCCGCATCCCGGCACGCCGACACCGAGTTCATCGTCGGGAACATCTTCACCGACACGGACATCGCGCGACGCCTCGACGACTACCGGTTCAAAGCCCGTTACCAGGCAGGCTCCAACAACACGTGCGCGTCGTGCTCGATGAACGCAGGATGCGGCAAGGGCTGCCCGGCCGCCGTGATCGCGTCCGGTGGCCGGATCGGCGACGTCGATGCCGAGCAGTGCCCGGTCACGACCGCTGATCAGGTCGCGGGAGAACGTCGGCTGCTGCCACTGATGCCGGTATGACCG
This sequence comes from Lentzea kentuckyensis, assembly GCF_002150765.1. GTDB lineage: Bacteria > Actinomycetota > Actinomycetes > Mycobacteriales > Pseudonocardiaceae > Lentzea > Lentzea kentuckyensis. The sequence continues at coordinate 42,012 of NZ_MUYM01000036.1, read as the reverse complement.
CCTTCTTCGACGAACCGCGGCGTCTCCCAGGAACGCTGATCACGCTGGATGGCCCTGGTGGAGTCGGCAAGTCCACTTCGGCGAAACTGGTCACTGACACGTTGGTCGCGGCGGGCGTACCGGTCCTCGCGACAGCTCAACCGTCCCGAGCACCGCTGGGCGAGCTCGCCCGGCACGGCACCGATACCTATAGAGGCATGGCCCTGGCCTGCCTGTGTGCGGCGGACCGGCACCACCAGCTCGACGCCGAGATCAAGCCCGCACTCCGCGACGGGAAAGTGGTCATTTGTGACCGCTACGTCGCGTCTTCGCTCGTCCTGCAGGGGCTTGACGGGCTGTCCGCCGAGACCGTGTGGCAGCTCAACCACGGCATCTACCGCCCGGATCTCTCTGTCATCCTCAACGGCGACCCCACCGTGATCGACCACCGGCTCCGAACACGTGGCGGGCACAGTCGCTTCGAACGCGCCGAGGACAACAGCGACATGGAATCCGGTCTCTACGTCCACGCCGTGGTCGATCTGCAGGCCAAGGGATGGCCGGTGGAGACGCTGGATTGCACCACCGACGACGCTGCCACGATCGCTGCGAGGATCGTGTCCCTGATCCACCGAGTGCTCGAGGAGAAGATCCCGGTATGCAGCTGAGCCTGCTCACCGTCAACGTCGGCGCCCCGTCGATCGACCGTGCTCGTCGACAGCTGGAATGGCTCGCCGCTCGCCCCGAGCACGTCCTGGTGCTGACCGAGACCAAGGCCACCGCGGGCAGCGTGTTCCTGGCTCAGGCCTTTACTGCGGCCGGGTACTCGGTCACCTTCCCCGAGCACGCACCGGGCGAGCTGGGCGTGATGATCGTCAGCAAGCTCGCCACTGCGCTGGACCCTCTCGGCGACGCCTTGGACTACCTGCCCGCACGCGCTGCCGGCGTCGTGGTCGACACCGATGAAGGACCGCTTCGCGTCGTGGGCGTGTACGTGCCGTCCCGCGACTCGACGCTGGAGAAGACCGACCGGAAGAAGACGTGGATCGCCAGGTTCGGAGAAGCCCTGAAGCGGACGGCGTCCGACCAGTCGTTGGTGGTGCTCGGTGATCTGAACGTGCTCGAACCCGGTCATCAGCCAGCACACCGTGGCCAGTTCGCCCAGTTCGAGTACGACTTCTACACCAGCTTGACCGAGCTGTACGACCTCGCCGACCTGTTCCGGCACCTGCACCCCGAACTGGTCGAACACAGCTGGGCTCGTCGTCCGGAACTCGGCTACCGCTACGACCACGCTCACGGCTCACCGGCGGTCGTCCAGCGGCTCATGGCCTGCGAATACCTGCACGAGACCAGAGAAGTCTCGCCGGGCGGCTCCCGGCTGACCGATCATTCGGGACTCGCCGTCCGGTTGTCGCTGAGCGCGAACAGGACGCTGCTAACGTCGGACCCCACCACGGCGGTCGACGCGCACAACGAGCCGGAACCGACTCTGTTCTGAACTCCGGCCCCACTCGCGCAGGCTGCCGCCCACGTAGCCGACCGCGAGGAACTCCCGCACGATGTCCACCACCCTCACCCCACGCGTCGGGGCTCGAGTGCTGCTGATCGACCCACAGGACCGCGTGCTGCTCATTCACGCCTGCGATCCGCACGACCGCGGCCACGATTGGTGGGAGCTGCCCGGTGGCGGCTTGGACGAGGGCGAGGAGCCGGTCGACGCCGCTCGCCGCGAAGTGGCGGAGGAGACCGGGCTCGTTCTTCCGTCGCTGGGGCGCAAGCTGTGGATCAGGGAATCCCGGTTCCACTACAAGGGACGCGACCATCACCGCATTGATCACGTCTTCCTCGGCCGCATCACCGACACGGCACCGAAGGTCGCGCTCCAGCCCACCGAGAACGAGAAAGCAGGACTGATCGAACGGCGCTGGTGGTCAGCCGCAGAACTCGTTCAGACGACGGCCAAACTCCTTCCGGCCAGCCTCCCCAGGTTGGTTGAGGACCTCCTGGCGGGCACGTTGAGCACGACGCCTCTCAACCTTTCCGACTGACCGGCCGGCGGGCTGAGCGAGCGGCTCGGCCCGTCACTCACCGGGCCGAGCCGACGCAGTCAGGATGCGGCTGTGTCTGAGCGGCTTCCGGCGCTCACCCAGGTCCTGAATTGGGACCAAGCACCTCCGCGGAAAGCCAGGCGGCCTTCGTCAGGCGCCTTGGAGTCGCGGACGCCGACTTGGCCAGCCCTGAACCTGATCTCGACGCACGCGCTCTCGCTCGGCTGGCTGTAGGAGGACTTGAACCAGGGCGTGAATCCGATATCAGGCGTTGTTGATGGCTTGCTCATCTCGTAAGCCGATCCTTCCGCTGTTGCCGTCACCAACTGTCACGACGGCAGCGGTCCGCCTACGAACGCAAGGAAGCTCGCTGCTTGATCCGACCCAAGCGCGACCTTGTCCTGCGCCTCCCACAGATCCAGGTACCTCTTGACGATCTTCGGCTCGTGCAGGACCGCCTGCTCGTCGTAACGCTCAACGTAGACGAGGTTCAGCGCGGGGTCAGCCGCATATGTGGCGAGGTGGTAGTCGGTTTCCTGACCTGGGTAGAACCCGTGGCTGAACGGCAACCACTTGATGTGCACGTTGGGAAGCTTCGCGACTTCGGCCAGCCGCCTGAGCTGGCCGGCCCATATGCCTGTGGTATCTGAGATCAAACTCACCCGCGCGAGCGCGGCTTGGTCGATGATGAACTCGAACCGTTGAGCGGGGTTCGCGAGCGCTTCCTGACGTTGAACGCGGAGGTTGATGAGCCGGTCGATCTCCTCTGCGGCGACTCCTGCGGCCTCCATGAGGTAGCGCATCAACTCGATCGTCTGGAGCATTCCGGGCAGCAACATGCTCGCCTTGCAGCGAATCAGTGTGGCGGTGCGCTCCATGTCGACCAGTTTGCGCATCGGCTCGGACTTGAACTTCCACCGAAGATCAGCCTTCGGGACCGAGACGGATCCGACTTCGGCGTGCCAAGCGATCTGCGTCCAGGTCTCCGCATCCCCGCCAAGCGCAGCCTTGAGCTTCTGCAGGTTCTCTGCCGTGAAGAGCTTCTGACCGCGCTCCAGATCGACTTGAGTCGGCTGACTCCATCCGCACGCAGTCGCGATCTCGCGTTGAGTGCGCTCGCCGCGCAGCGCTTCGAGCAATCGGCCGCACTGGATGTTGTGGATGAAGGCCGGCATCTCCACGGACGCCATGCACGTACCTCCTGAACAAGTCACCGAACCCAACGCAGACGCTACGGAGAGTAGCAGGATGGCGTTCACCGGATTGGGGCATTATCAGACTCTGATATCAGACTATACGCTTGGCTCATCAGTAGGTGAGCTGGGACATCTGGCGAGGAGGGTGAGAAATGATCACTGATATCGATGCGAGTTTCATGGCTCCGCCGCTCGATCTCCGGATCACACCCTTCGGGAGCGTTCGCCGGCTGAGCGGCAGGCCGGGAACTGGGTGTTTGTTGCTGGCACTCGTTCCGGCTGCACGGCGTTGCCGCTATCCGATCCCGGCGAACGGGGCGCGCCACGGCACGGTCGACGCCGTACCGGGGCTGTGGCGCTGCTTCCGTGATGGGTGACTTTGGCGAGAGGCGTGCAGATGGCACAGCCGAAGAAGACGGTTCGGGTCATTGTCGAACTGGCCCTCGCGGAGGCCACGGTGCTTGCGCGAGCAGCTGTGGTCGTCACATCGGCCCTGGACTGCAAAGAAGCGAACGCAGCCGAGCAAGGGCTTCTTGCGTTTCGCGCCGCAGTGGGGCTGGCCCTGGGGCAGCGCCCGACCCAAGCCGTAGTCGATCAGCCGGAGGCTGTGGCCGATCAGTCGCGACGAGCGAGCTAGTTCAGGAGGGGATCGGCGATGGGCAACCTGGTCTTGTTCGCTGAGCTGCGGCAGCGCCTCGATGCTCACCTCGATCTCGTGTCCCGAGTCGCGGCTGAGGGCGACGCCGCGTCCGCTTTGTCGATGATGCGGCGGGAAGTCCCAGGCCTGGTCGCAGCGGTGCATGCGCTCGTTGATGAACATCTCCCGGACGAGAACGGCAGCTGCAGGAAATGTCGCAGCGGACCGTTCTGGCGCCGCATCCCCGCACCGTGCCGGATGCTGATCAAGGTTCACCTCGCTGTCGGAGCAGCTACGGCGACAACGCGGGACCGCACGTGCTGGAGCCCAAGACGACACAGGCTTCACGAGTCCTCAGTGGACTGAGTTGACCGCCCCTCAATCTTTTTATCAGTACAAGGAATTCGGACATGCCGAAGAGGTTCTCCACCGCGCGCGGCCGTGAATTCGGTGAGGGCATGCGAGCTGTCATCGCCAACTCGGGGATGAACGCCCGAGAGATTGCCGACGTGTTGAGCTGGCAGGAGGCCAAAGTCTCGGACGTGGTGACCGGTAAGGGCGGTGTTAGCCGGCTCGAAGTCGTGATGCTGCTGAGCGTCTGCCGCGCCAAGGCCGCTGAGCGTGACCGCCTGCTCGAACTCTTTCCGGAGCGCGACTTGTCGGGATGGTGGCAGCTGCACGGCAAGTGCGCGCCGGTACGGCCGCGTACCGCCTTCGCCAACCTCGCCGCAGCCAAAACCCTTATCAGCTGGCACACGCATGCGATGCCAGTGCTTCTGCGGACAGCTGACTACATGCGTGCGGTGTTGACGGCGTCCGCCACTGTGTCGGCCGACGAGATGGAGGAGCGGTTGCATGTGCTGCACGAGATGCAGAAGCTGCTCAGCGGTGGCCTGGACTGCACCTTCTACATCCACGAGCTCGCGCTCGATCTTCAAATCGGTGAACCAGAAGAGCACATCGGCCAGCTGCAGCACCTCATGCTGATGTCGAACTGGAAGAAGATCAGGATCCTGATCGTGCCTTCGACAGTTGGTGCACATGCAGGTATAGCGGGGCCCTTCACTCAGCTGACGTTCCCGAAGTACCAGTCGTTGGTGTGGACGGAGACGGAGAACTCCAGCCTCTTCATCGAGACGAAGGAGGCTGTCGAAGGCTACGCGGATGTCATCCGGGCGCTCGACGAGGTCAGCCTGGACGAGGACGAATCGAGGGATCTGATCGTCCGCCGGTGCGTGCGCCTCCAAGAGGCCACTTCGCAGTATTCCGAGTACGAAAGTGAACCGAGCCATGACTGAGGTTGGAACACGCGTGTTGGAAGCCGCCGCCGTGCAGGCTGTGGCGACGCAGCTGAGCGATGCGATCGAGAAGGGGCGCCATCAAGACCGCAGGCTGTGGCGAGCGGTCCAAAACGAGGTCGACCGACGGACTGGCTTCGGACCGAGGTACCTACCTCTGTCGTCGGCCCTCGTGATCCTCGCCGTGTTCGTGGTTGGTGGGACAGCCGGATTTCTCTGGGCGGCCACGTCACGGAACTGGGTGGAGTGCGCTCTCTTTGTGGTTCTGATGATCCTTGGCGTCATGCTCCTCGACCAGGTGCGGCTGATGCAGCGGCGGGAGGACGCACTCAAGGCTGGGCTGTACGTCTCCGCCGTTCCTGCGTCGGATGAGCCGTGCGACGGCTAGCTCCTCATGCCTAAGGACTTCAGGGCTACAGCGCTTGAACGAGCCGTCGGGCGGAAGCTCGCCCGTTGGCGCAACGCGCTTGATCTCAGCCTCACCGAAGCCGGCGGTCGCGTGGGGTTCAGCAGCGCCAAGTTGTCCATGATGGAGAACGCGATGCAGCCCTCCGCACCACTCGACGTCATGGCGCTGGGATACGTCTACAAAGTGCCCACACTCGAGTGGCAGTTCGTGCTGTCCCAATCCCAACGTGCTGCCGAGCTCAGGACAGCCACCCGACCGGAGCCGGAGATCTTCGACCCGGCGGAGGACTTCCCCCAGCTCGTAGCTGATGCAACGTTCCTCCGAACGTTCACCACGGACACGGTGCCGAGCGTGTTCCAGCTCGTCGGCTACACGGATGCAGCGACGTACGGAGACGACCCGGTGAAGGCCTCGGTGACGGCTCGTGTGCGGGAGTCGTGGGCATCGAGGTCGGAGGGCAACGATCCGCTGGCGGTCGAGGCGGTGTTCCCGGAGGCGGTGTTGCGGCAGGTCGTGGGTGGGCCGCGGCTGATGAAGGCGCAACTGCTTCGTCTCATGGAGGTGAGTGAGCAGCCGTACGTGAGCCTTCGGATCGTTCCACAGGCGTCTCCGGCGATGGCCTGCCCTTTCACCTGGTTGAGCTTCCCGCACCGCCAGCACGACGACGTCGTCTATCTCGAGACCTTCCTGCGGTGCGAGTACGTGGAGGAACCTTCCAAGATCGAGCAGGTGTCGCAGCGGTTCATGGCGTTGCAGGACCTCGCGCTCAGCGACGGCGAGTCGATGGAACTCATCGCAGGCGCAGCTTCGACTTTGTGATGTACCGCAGAGCCGACCAAAGAATTCACTCGACTGAATGATTTGAGCACCTCGCCCTCGGCGTCTTGGAGAAGCTCCAAGCGCGGCGCCCTCGGTGGAGTTAGCCTGCCTGAGCAGGCCAATCTTCGACCGGGGGGACGGAGCGATGGCGGCTGACTGGTTGTTGGTCGAGACCTTCGGCGGCAGTCGGTGCGAACCGACGGTGCTGGCTGTTGGAAGCAACCCGAAGAACATGGTTCCGCTTCGGTCGGTTCTAGGACGAGGACCGTTCCTTGCCGACGCACTGGGCGTGACCGCACGCGTGATTGAAAGCCGGCAGTCGGTCGAAGCTCGAACGACCACTGGCAGGCGGCGCGTTATCGGTCACCCTTTGCTCGCGTACGGCGGTCTGGTCCACGGCGTCTACCTGTGGGTCGGACCGCTGGACGAGGATCCGCCGCCGCGGGACCCCGCGGGCGCGTGGCACATCAACCTCACCCGGCACGTCAGCAGCAGGTCTGACGATCTGCTGAGGCTCTACGGAACCAGAGCCGACAAATGGCGGAACGAGCACGACCTCGCTGAGCTCTTCGCCTATCAGCGGCTGACGACGAACGCGGACGAGGCGAAGGCGCTGGCCCTCATCGTCAACGCGAAGGAGGGCGCGGAGCACCTCGCTACGTGGACCGTCAACCGGGACGACGGCGAGCGGCGGGGTGTGCATTTCGCATGCCGGTGCGTCGAGGTGAAGACGCCCAATGGCCGCGTCGAGCTCATCGTCCGCGGAATCACCCACGACATAGGGCCTGCCGAGAGCGTTCCGGCCGCTCCGCCGCCCACGCCGGTCCTGCTCGCGCAACAGGTCCTCGCGGCTGAGGCCACGCCGGGACGTTGGCGGGCGATCGTCGACCTGCACACGATGAGGCTGCTGAAGTGGCTCGACAACCCCATGCCCGGAGTCGCCTGGACGCTCGGCGCACCGCACCGTCCAGCCATCCACCGCGAGGATCTGCGCAGCGCGGTCGGGTTGTCGAAGGAACTGGTGTCGAGCGGGCGGACAGGTGGTGTTCTGAGGCTTCGCGCCGAGGACGGAAGCTGGATGAAGGTGGCCATCTCCGCGGCGCTCATGGCGTTGGATCAACACACCACCGCAGCGCTTGTCACCCTCACCCTGCCCTGAACGTGGGAAGGTCGACTCAGTTGGCCGGCCGCGGGGAAGGTGCTGGGTCTTGAGCTGCTTCGAGGGCAAGGTTGCGGTCATCACCGGTGCTGGTGCGGGCATCGGGCGGGCGTTGGCGGTGGAGCTCGCGCGCCGTGGCGCTCGGCTTTCACTGCTTGATCACGATGCCGACGGTCTTGAGGAAGCGGCCCGCAGCTGCGAGGCGATCGGAGCGCAGGTGCTCGCGCAAGTCGTCGATGTGACTGACTGGGACGGCATGCAGGCTGCCGCGGCCGCGGCCAACGCCGAGCTGGGCGGCGTCGACTCCGTGTTCGCGGCCGCCGGGACCATTCATCGCGGCAGCCTGCTCGACTCGGACATCGCGGACATCGAACGCGTGATGGCGGTGAACTGGCGAGGGCTGATGTACACCGTCAAGGCGCACCTTTCGGCTGTCACCCACTCGAAGGACGGCCGCATCGTGACGTTCTCCAGCGCATACGGTCTGGTGGCGACTCCGAAGTACAGCGCGTACAACTCGTCGAAGTTCGCTGTCCGCGGCTTCAGCGAGTCACTGCGGCAGGAGCTCGCTGGCACCGGCGTCTCGGTGACGTGCGTGTTCCCTGGGGGCGTCCGGACCTCGATCGTCCGCAATGGAAGTTTCGCGAGCGGTGAGAACCGTGACGCCGTGGTCCAAGGCTTCGAGAAGCGTGTCGCACGCACTGAACCTGAAGAGGCCGCGACGATCGTCCTAAGTGGAGTTGAACGCCGTCGTGCGCGGGTCTTCGTCGGTGCGGACGCGCGTCTTGTGGCCGTCCTAGAGCGCCTTATCGGCGGGCACTACCAGGGCCTGGTTCCGGCTGTCGGGCGGTTGCTCGGGCGTCGGCGGAGGCGATCCGGTTGACGTGATTGGCGTCACTGTCTACTCTAGGCCAATCGGAGTATTCCGATTGGGTTGGCTTTGTCGCTATCGAGCTGATCCCTGAAACCGCAGTGGTGAGGCAGCCGTGGGCTGGCCTCGAACGCGATCGGGGATCGACATGTCTCGGCGACCATCAGCTACCAGCAACCATCTTTTGACGCTTCTCAGCGCTCTGTCGCGCTCGCCTGCGCGGATCCGGCCGGTCGGACATTCGCTTGCTGGAGGGCGCGATGTTCATGGTGCTGTCCTACTCGGTGCTGGGCCTGGCTACGGGACCGCTGGTGGTGCTCTACAGCTTCTCGATCGCGCGGCACGAGCTGCTGTCGTGGCGCCTCCTCGCCTCTGCTGGCTGGACGGTTTCCCTTGCAGCGAGCGCGCTTCTGGGTTCTGCGCTGGCGTGTGCAGCTTTGATGGCTCCTCGATCGGCCGCGCTCGTTGCGTGGTTGGTGATCGTCGGCCTCGTGCTCGCGCTCGTCGACTGGACGTGCCACAAGCTGCCGCACCACGTCGTGGGCACGCTGTTCGCCGGTGGCCTGATCCAGCTCAGCTTCATGGCGTTTGCCCTGCGCGATGTCGAGTTGCTGGTTCGTGCCGGCCTCGCCTCAGCTGTGGTGTTCGGAGTCGGATTGCTCCTCTATCTGAGGCTTGGCGCCGAGTTGGGGTTCGGCGACGTCACGCTCGCCACGACATTGGCTCTCTTCCTGGGCTCGCGCGGCTGGCTATGCGTCGCTTTAGGACTGATAACAGGTCTGATGCTTGCTGGGCTCGTCACGCCGACGTTGCTCATCCTGAGACGAATCGGTCGTCACGATCCAGTCGCACTCGGGCCAGCGCTCCTTGCCGGAGCTGTCTGCCTGATGTTGCAAGGCTGAGGGAGGTTGCGTGATGTGCCTTCCGCTCAGGGAAACGGATCCTGTCATCGCCTACGAGGCGCCACGAGCACTGCATCGCGCTGTTGCACTCTTCGTGTTGATCGTGCAGCTCGCACTCGCCGACGAACTTCGCCCGGAAGTCAGTTTCACACCGGGCGCGCCGGTCGAGGTGGCCCCTACGCCCCCAAGCGGGGCCACCTCGGCACCACCGTTCACCTTCCCAGTTTGGAGGCCTCGATGAAGAAGACGCTGCTGCTTGTCGGAAGCGCGCTCCTGGTGGGTGCGTGCGCTCAGGCGCCTGGCGCATCGTCGCCTGAGACGACTTCCGCTGTGCGGCCTGCCGACTCAGCCCGCACCGACGCGATCGATGCGTATCGAGGGATGTGGGATGCCTTCTCCGTCGTAGGGACCACTGCGGACGCGGCTTCTCCGCTGCTTGGGCAGCACGCGGCCGGTGCCGCGCTGGAGAAGCTGAAACGGAGCCTGCAGTCGGACCGGGAGAAAGGATTGGTCAGCAAGGGAAAGCCTGTCCTCGATCCGAAGGTGTCGGCCGCAGATCCTGCCGGTGATCCGCGGAAGATCACGATCACCGACTGCGGCGACTCGACGAACTGGCTCAAGTACCGCAAGGACAACGGCATGCTCGCGGACGATGTGCCCGGTGGCCGGCGACTCATCAAGGCCGCGGTCGAGAAGCAGCCGGACGGCACGTGGAAGGTCTCCGACTACGGGGTTCACGAGGTCGGGAGTTGTTGAGCGATGAGACGAACAACTGTTGTTGTGGCGCTGATGACAACGGGCTTCTTCGCAGCGTCGCCGGCGGCTGTGGCGGATGACGCGTGGGGCGTGACGACCTGTGGTCAGGAGCCTTCCCCGTTGTGCGAGGTATCGGCGGGGACGCGCCCGGACGATTCGACGACCAGCGGTCAGCGCCCGGTCAACGGCACGGAGCAGAACGACGACGGCCGCTTCGGTTGTCGGTACGTGCCTGCTGGGCCAGGGCCCGGCCAGGAAACGCCGAAGGAACCCGGCGGCTGGTTCATGTTGCTGTGCTCGCCCGACGGAAAGGATCCGGACTCCCGCGGCCCGATCTGGGTTCCCGCTGGGGCCGCCGCCCCACCACCTCTCACACCTGAGCAGGTAGCGCAGATCGCCCGCAGGCAGCTGCGGCTGCCCACGCCGAGGATCATGGCGAACCCTGCTGGAGACCAGCTGGTCAACCTGCCCACCTGGATGTGGTTGGATCGCAGCAGCTGGACTGACGTCTCGGCCACGGCGTCCGTTCCCGGAGTATCCGTGACCGCCACAGCAAGACCCACCTCGGTGATCTGGTCCATGGGGGACGGCAGTTCGGTCACCTGCATCGGCGCGGGCACCTCGTTCCCGGCTGACGGCGACCCGAAGGGCACATCGCCCGACTGCGGGCACACGTACAAGTCCTCGTCGGCAGGGCACCCAGCCGAGACCTTCCCCGTGACCGCCACCGTGCAGTGGACGGTGACTTGGTCCGGCGCGGGGCAGAGCGGGACTTTCCCGAACTTGTCGACCAACGCTTCAGCCGCGTTCCGGGTCGCCGAGAGCCAAGGAATTACCACCGGCTGATCGCTCAACACATCCGTTAGATCCAGGCACGTCGAACAGCTGAACCGACGTGCCGCGATGAAGTCATGCCTAAAGGGGGCCGTGATGACCGCGAACAGCGATCTGATCAACACGAAACCGCAGTCCAACTCGTCTCTTCGATGGACGTCGCGCGACGGCAAACCACCGACGCGATGGAGCAACCGTCGTCGGCGCGTTCCGCATCTTCTGCTGGGGCTCATGCTGGTCCCCGCTTGCGGCGTCGGGGGCGCGGTTCTCGCGACTGAACTGGGAGACAGAGACAGCGTCCTCGCGCTCGCCCGTCCAGTGGCGGCCGGCCAAGTCCTTGCGGCCCAAGACCTTCGCCAGGTCGCACTGGCGGCGGGCTCGGAGATGGACGTGATCGTCGCGTCGGCCGCCTCAACGGTCGTCGGGCAGCCTCTCGCGTTCAGCCTGCCCCAAGGTTCGCTCGTCACACGTTCGGTGCTCGGCGCTCCTCAAGTTCCTGAGCAGGGCAAAGCGATCGCGGCCGTTGGCCTCAAGCCGGGGCAGTTCCCACCGGAGCTCTCGCCGGGCACGACCGTCGCCGTTCTGCTCACTCCTGGACAGGGAACGTCGGCGGAGTCGACACCCAAGTCCTGGACCGCGGTGGTACTCGGCGTCTCCGGGCGCGCGAACGAGCAGACCACGGTCGTCTCGTTGCGCATGTCCGAATCGGATGGTCGCGCGTTGTCGTCGGCACCAGCAGGCCAGCTGAGCCTGCTCGCGATCGCGGGAGGGAACCGCTGATGCTCATCGCCGTCTGCTCGTTGAAGAGTTCTCCAGGTGTCACCACTCTTGCGGTGGCGCTGGGTGCGCGGTGGCCGGGGCCGGAGGTTCCGGTGGTGGTGGAGGCCGACCCCGCTGGGGGCGACCTGATGACCCGATTCCGGTTGAGCTCCGAGCTGACGTTGGTTCGGCTGGCTGCTTCAACCCGCTTCCGCGCGGACCAGCTGGCGCACCACGCTCAGTTCCTTCCAGACGGGTTGCGGGTGCTGCCTGGACCGGTCCAAGCGGAGCAAGCCCGTGCAGCACTGGGTTTGTTGGCTACCGGCCCGTCGTCACCCTTGCGCCGTGCCGGCGATCGGGCGGACACCGCCGTGATCGCCGACTGCGGCCGGGTGGACCCGGACTCTCCGGCGTTGTCGATCATCCGCAGCGCGGACGCGATGTTGCTCGTTGCACGTCCGCGCGACGACGAGCTCGCCCACGTTGCCCTCAAGCTGGAAGCTGCACAGCGATGGTCCCAACGCCCCTGTTTTGTCTTGGTGGGCCACGGCCACCGCGTCGGCTACGTGTCGCATGAGCTGCGCATCCCGGTCATGGCACACATTCCTCACGACGTAAAGGGCGCGGAATCCCTGTCCGGCCAAGGAGCGAGCCGGAGCGGGCCGAACAGGTCGGCGCTGGGTAGGGCAGCGGCCAAGCTCGCGCTCAGCCTTCGCGCGAGTTTGATCGCGTCTGCGCCGGAGGCCAGCTCGCAGCCCCAGCTCGCTTCGGTCGGTCAGCCGCGCCAGAACGGAGCGGGGTCATGACTCGCGCCTTGGCAGGCCCGGCAGAGCTGCCGTACAAGGCGGCTGGAGAGGCAGCGGCGGTTGACCGGTTGCGCCAACACTTGCGCAGCTCGCTGTCAGAACAGCTCGGTCAGCGCATTCGGAGCGATGAGGCCGCTGAACGACCGCCGATGAACGCGCAGCAGCGACAGCGTCTGGCCGAAGCGATACTCACCGACGCCGCGGAAGCACACGCTCGTGCCGAGCTCCACAACACGGCGGACGGCGGGATGCTGGTCACTCCGGACGTCGAGCAGCGACTGATCAAGCAGGTCCTCGACGAGGTCTTCGGCTTGGCCGGCCTCGAACCGCTGCTGGCTGATCACGACATCGAGAACATCAACATCAACGGCGACCGCGTGTTCATCCGCTGCGCCGACGGAACTCGCAGGCGCCTGCCACCTGTCGTCGGTTCGGACACCGAGCTCGTCGAGCTGATCCGCGACCTCGCGGCCCGATCGGGTGTGGAGGAACGCAGGTTCGACCGTGGCTCGCCGATCGTGAACTTCCAGCTGCCCGGCGGCGAGCGCGTGTCCGCGGTCATGGCCGTGACGACGCGGCCGTCCGTGTCGATTCGTCGTCACCGCTTCTCCAGGGTGAACCTGGCGCAGCTTCGCGAGCTCGGCAGCATCGATCTGGCTCTGGAGAGCTTTCTGGCAGCCGTCGTTCGAGCTAAGCGCAACGTGCTGGTCACCGGCGGCACCTCGATCGGTAAGACCACGATGCTCCGCGGACTTGCCTCGGCCATTCCGTGCTGGGAGCGGCTCGTCACCATCGAGGACGTCTTCGAGCTCGGGCTGGACGAGGACACCGACCTTCATCCGGATGTGGTGCCCTTGCAGGCCCGAGAGCCGAACATCGAGGGCCAAGGCGGAATCTCGATGTCGGACCTCGTCTGGCAGTCGTTGCGGATGAGCCCGGACAGAGTGATCGTCGGAGAGGTTCGCGGCCCGGAGGTCATCCCGTTGACCAACGCGATGTCCATGGGCAACGACGGCTCCATGGGCACCTTGCACTCCAGCTCCAGTCAGGGCGCGTTCACCAAGCTCGCCGCGTACGCCGTGCAGGGACCTGAGCGGTTGCCGATCGAGGCGACCAACCTCCTGGTCGCCTCGGCGTTGCACTTCGTCGTCCACCTGGACAAACCGCGCGACGACGCCAGCAAGCGCGTCGTGTCGTCGGTGAGAGAGGTGGTCGGGGCCGAGGGCGCACAGGTCATCAGCAACGAGTGCTGGCGCCCTGGCCCGGACCGGCGCGCTGTTCCAGCCGCACCCCTTCGGACCGACACTGTCGACCTGCTCGTCGAAGCGGGCTACGACCCCGACCTCTGCGACCGGAGTGACGGGTGGTGGAGGCCATGACCACCTTGCTCTTCGGACTGCTCGGGGCCGGTTTGGCTGCCGGTGTTCTGCTTGTCATCGCTGGCTGGCGTGGACGACCCGTCACCGAGACGAAGCCACGTCGGCGAGACGTACCCGCCCTGAGGCTCGACCAGAGGCACCTTGGTCATGCTGCATTTGCAGTGCTCGTGGGGCTCGGAGTCGGCATGTTCACCGGCTGGGTGGTGGGCGGCGTCCTGAGCCTGCTCGCGGTGCTGGGGCTCCCGCGGATACTGGGATCGAACGTCGGCCACCAGCGTCAGGTCGAACGCATCGAGGCGATCGCCAGCTGGACAGAGATGCTGCGCGACACGCTCGTAGCCGCGGCCGGTCTGGAACAGGCCATCCTCGCCACCGCCTCAACCTGCCCGGAACCGATCCGCGACGAGGTCACCGAGCTTGCGGTGAGGCTGGAACGCGGTGAGCGCCTCGGGTCGGTACTTCGCGACCTCGCCGACCAGCTTCAAGACCCCATTGCGGACCTGGTCGTCTCGGCGCTGATGCTGGCTTCCGAGCATCAGGCGCGACAACTCGCGGACTTGCTCGGCGAGCTCGCCGTCGAAGCACGCGAACAAGCGACGATGCGGATGCGGGTCGACGCCGGGCGAGCTCGTTCGCGGACCAGCGTGCGAGTAATCGTGATCACCACCCTCTTGTTCGCTGCCGGCTTGGTGGTCTTCAACCGCGATTACCTCAGTCCGTTCGACTCGGTGTTCGGCCAGGTCGTGCTGCTGCTCGTCGGAGCGCTGTTCGTGACGGCGTTCGCGTGGTTGACCAGGATCGCGCGGTTCCGCGAGCCCGAGCGGTTCCTCACCGACCTGAGCACGGACCAGGGAGCGACACGGTGATCACCACGGCGTTCTGGGGAATCGGTCTGGGCATTGGGCTGTGGATGCTCGCGGTGTACGCCTTCCCTCCGCGACCGTCGCTGCGCGCCCTGGTGGACCAGCTGCAGGCCGATCCTCCGTCGGCTCCGATACTCACCGCGAACTCGGCGGGCTGGGCTTTGAGCGTGGGGAGGCCGTTCGTCGGCACCCTGGGTTCTATTGGCATGCCGAGCAAGTCGCTCCGGGATGACCTCGCGGTCATCGGCAAGAGCGTCGACCACCACCTTGCGGAGAAGGCAGTCCTTACTTTGACCGGGATGCTGGTGCCTCCGCTCGTACAACTCGTGCTTGTCGTTGCTGATGCCGGTCTCACCTGGGAGATCTTGCTCGCGGCCAGCGTTCTGTCCGGCGTCGGTGGCTTCTTCGTCCCAGACATTAACGTCCGCCGAGAGGCTGAACGGCGCCGCTCGACGTTCCGGCACGCCTTGTCCGCCTACCTCAACCTGATTCGTGTCCTGTTGGCTGGTGGAGCCGGAGTTGACGGCGCACTGAAGTACGCGGTCAGCGTCGGCAAGGGATGGGCTTTCGACCAGCTTCGCCACGCTCTCGTCACATCGAGGCTCACCCGAAGCACCCCGTGGTCCGCCCTGCGTCAGCTCGGTGTGGAGCTGGGCGTGCAGCCGCTGACCGAGCTCGCCGCCTCGGTAAGTCTCGCGGGCACTGAGGGCGCTCGCGTTCGCGCCAGCCTCGCCGCGAAAGCCACCGCACTCCGAACGCGGGAGCTGACCCTCGCCGAAAGCGCGGCACAGGCCGCCACGGAACGGATGAGCGTCCCCGTGGTGGTGCTTTGCGCCGGCTTCCTGATCTTCATCGGTTTCCCTGCAGTGGCAAACGTGCTCGGAGGGCTCTGACCGGCCCGCGTACCCAGTTATGGCAGTTAGGAGAGGTCGATGTTCATCGAGGTTCAGTTTCTCGTCGTCTACGTCCAGGCCGGTCTGGAGAAGATCCGCCGTGACGACCGCGGCTACTCGACCGAGTTCGTTGTCGGCACCGCGTTGCTGGTGTCCGCGACGATCACGGCGGTCGCCTTCATCGTCGCCAAGATCATCCAGAAGGCACAGAGCATTCCGATCGAGTGATGGCGATGCTTCGGCTCATTCGACGCGTTTGCCGCGACCAGAGGGGGAGCGGTACAGCCGAGCTCATGATCGTCATGCCGGTGCTGTTCTTGCTGTTCCTGTCGATCGTGCAGTTCGCGCTGTACATGCACGCGGCGCATATCGCTCAAGCCGCTGCCGCCCAAGCGCTGTCCGCGGCCCGTGTTTCCGGTGGAAGTGCGGGAGCCGGCACTGCGGCAGGGCAGCAGGTGCTCGCACAGCTCGGCAGGGGACCGCTTCGCGAGTCATCCGTACGAGCACAACGCGGCGCTGATCAAGCATCCGTGCAGGTTCGAGGAAAGGCGGTCAGCGTGATTCCGTTCGTCACCCTCGCGGTTCGTGCCGAAGCCGTCGGTCCCGTCGAGAAGTTTTCATCGGCGGTGTCGCCATGAAGTTGACCCAGGTACTGCGCGATGACCGAGGCTCAGCTGCGGCCGAGCTGGCGTTGGTCGCACCGTTGATAGTTCTCCTGCTGTTGTTCGTGGTCCTCTGCGGGCGTCTGGCGACGACGCAAGTGCGGATCAGCGACGTAGCGCATCAGGCCGTTCGCGCGGCGACCGCGGCCCGGACTCCGGCGCAAGCGAGCGCTGCGGCCCTTGCCACCGCCGAGGCAGCACTCGACGCCGCGGGCATCACCTGCCAGTCGCTGTCGGTGCTCGTGGACTCCGGCGATCTTCGGCCTGGCGCCACGGTGACCGTGACCGTCTCGTGCGTTGTCGGCCTCCAGGACCTAACAGCGCTCGGCGTTCCCGGAAGTCGCACCCTCAGCAGCAGTTTCTCCTCGGTCGTCGATCTATGGCGAGGAGTTCGGCCATGAACCTGTCAGAGCGGCTGCGTGATCAGCACGGTCGCGTCAGCGCGTACGTGGTGATCACCGCGACCGCGGTGCTGGCGTTCGGAGGGCTCGTACTCGACGGTGGACTCGCGCTGGCCGCCAAGGTTCGCGCGATGGGGCAGGCGCAGGAAGCAGCTCGGGCCGGCGCGCAGGAGATCGACCTGACTGCCTACCGAGCTAACGGCACCTTGAGGCTGCAGCCGGATCGGGCCGTCGCCGCCGCGCACAACTACCTCGCTGCCGCGCACCACACCGGCTCGGTCTCCGTTAGCGGCAACACCGTCAACGTCAGCGTGACGATCAACCAACGAACGCAGCTCCTTGGATTGGTTGCGGTCGACACGATCACGGTGACGGGACGCGGTGAAGCGCAGCCGCAACGCGGAATCTCTTAGCAGGAAGGAAATCCGGAGATGACGACGATCGACGACATCGCGCGGCGCGTGGAGGACGCTGACGCGGCCCGCAGTGCACGACGGACCAAGGCCGCCCAGCTCGTTGGTGAACTCGCGCATGAACGCGTCGCAGTGGTTCAACGACTTGCAGACATCGATCAGCAGATCGGTGATGCCATCGTCGAGAGCGGCGATGTGATCACGGTGGACGAGCTGGCCAAGTTCACCGGCGTATCTGCGGCTGATCTGGCGCAGATCCTCGACTCGCGCAAGAGCTCCCGCGGAAGGCGCAGGAAGAGCGGCGCTGGCTCACCACCGGGCCGCAGGGGACGTAACCGAACCCTGGATACTCCCGAGCCGCAAACACACGAGGGTTCCACAGCGGAAGAATCCTTTGCTGAGAAGGAAATAGGCACGCCATGACTGGGGCGGATCGCCGCTCGGCGCTGTCGGTCGGCGTTGGAGCAGCGCGAGGTCTGCTGGCTTTAGGTGTCCTTTCGGCGCTGACGGCGGGTCTTCCGTGGGGGCTGGTGCATTTCGTTGGCTGGCCGCTTCCTGACCATGTGCCGACCTGGGACGAGGTTCGGGTAGCGCTGCTCAGTCCGATGGGCGGCCAGTTCTTCATCGACGCGCTGGCGATCGTCTGCTGGATCGCATGGTTCTTCTTCGTCTTGTCCGTGCTGCGCTCCGTCGTCGACGTCGCGCGCGGAATCGCTTGGACACCATGTCAAGGGCGCGGACCGTTCCAGGCGCTGACAGCCACGCTCATCGGCGCCGTGGTGCTGACCTTGCTGAGCAATCGGGCCTTTGCCGCGCCTGCAGCTGGTAACCGCGCGCACGAGCCGACTGCCGCCGTTGCGGTTGCGCCTTTGACTCCTGGCGCCGCGGAACACCCTGCGGCCCTTGCTTTGGTCGTAGACCGTGCAGCACCCGCCCCGCCCGGTCTCGTGCGTGTTGTCGATGAAGTCCGCCTACCGCACAACGGGATCTACGACAGCTTGTGGCGGATCGCCGAACGGATCTACGGACCTGGCGGTGGTGATCGGTGGCCTGAGCTCTACCAGCTCAACCGCGGAGTTGAACAGGCAGATGGCCGTTCTCTCTCCAATCCCGACCTCGTGCGGCCGGGCTGGCAGATCGCCGCCTACGTTCCGGAGCCAGCTGAAGCGCCACCGCTGACTGAAGTGCGGCCCACGCCCCCGAATCCTGCCCCGTCGGAGGAAGTGGCCGAACCTCGCGAAGATCTGAGTGAGCCAGGCCTGAATCTGATGACCGGTGTATACGTGAGCCTTGGTCTTGCGGGAGCGATATCGGCCGCCGTAGTGGCGATGCAGATGCGGCGCAGGTGCCGGTACCGGATCGGCAGCGGCAAGCGGTCCGACCTCCATCGCCCGGTTGCTCCCGTGGTTCAGGCGTTGCGTGTTGGGCACGAGACCACGCAGGACCGGCAGAGCGATGAAACCGAGTTCGTTCACTTCGGCCCACGCCGGCCGAATGTTCAGTTGACCGCGGAGGGTGTGCTGGAGCCGAGCAAGCCGTCACGGCTAGCTGCGGCGGCAGGCACGAGACGCGGGCGCGAGTTCGCGGTGGACCTCGCCAGCACGCGCGGCCTCGGCTTGTCCGGGGCTGGCGCCGCTGCGGCTGCGCGAGCGCTCCTCCTGCACCTGCTCACTGCGCAAGAGACGGACGCCACCTGTCGCGTGCTCGTGCCGGCTGACGATCTCCACCTGGTCTTCGGTGAGGTAGAGGCCCAGAGCCTGCCACACACCGTTGAGGTCGTTGCCTCGCTGGACGCCGCGCTCGACGAGATGGAGGCGCTCCTGCTCACCCGTGCCCGGCAAGCCCTCGACGAGCATTTGAGGGCATCGGACGCCGTGGTCCTCGTCGCTCGCTCCGTCGGACACACCGCGCGTCGGCTACAAGCTGTGCTCGACAACGGATCTGCTCTCGGCCTTGCCGGCATCCTTCTAGGCCAATGGCGTCCGGGCGCGACGGTCATCGTTCGGGCCGACGGAACGGTAAGCGCGACCAGCCCTGGCCTTGGAGACGAACTCTCCGGCGCGAGGCTGTTCAACCTGCCCGCCGCCGACGCCGCGGACCTTCTCGCCGTCCTCCGCGAGGCTGAAGTTCAAAGAGGATCTGACGGCGTTAACGACGATGTCCGTTCGATACCGGACGCAAGGCTCCCCGAGCCGCGAGCGAGCACCGTTGCCGATGCTGCAACCGCGGATTCGGCACCCGCTGCGGTGTCATCTCGCCTGACCGTGGAGGTCTTCGGTCGCTTTCAATTCGTGTTCGCGCCAGGTGGGTCCGAGGCTGTCGATCTCAGCGGCCTGCTCACCCCGAAGCAGCGCGAGGTGCTGGTTCACCTGGCGCTCCATCCGCAGGGCGTCCGGCGAGAGGTCCTGAACGAGGCGGTGTGGCCCGGCAGCAGGCCGCCGCGGCCGTACAACTCGTTTCACAACACGTTGTCGGTGCTTCGACGCGTGGTCGCCGATGCCACCAGCGGCCCCATGGCGAACTTCGTTGTGAACAGCGATGGCCGTTACCAACTGAACCGCGAGTTCGTCGAGGTGGACTTCTGGAAGCTGCAACAGCTGCTTGGGAACGTAGCGGTGACCGGTGCCGACCGGAAGTCGTGCCTCCAGCGTGCTGTTGACCTCTACGCCGGAGATCTCGCTGAAGACGTTCTCTCGCCATGGATCGAGCCGTTTCGCGAGTCCGCGCGGCGCGACGTCCTGGACGCACTCAGCGCGCTGATCAACGAGTACGGCGATGCGGACCCGCAGAGAGTGCTCGTCCTCCTTGAGCGGGCGCGCCAGCTCGATCCTTACAACGAGGGCGTCTACCGCCAGATCATGAGCACCCAGGCTCAGCTCGGACAGCTCGCCGCCGTTCCTCGGACGCTCGCCCTGCTGACAGCCACGCTCGGCGAAATCGACGAAGAACCCAGCCCTGACACCCAGGCCATCGCCGCGCTCCTCCAGCGCCGCAGTGGACCTCATGTCGGTTCCTCCGGCCGCGCAGCGGCGTCGTGAGCTGACGTCGGTCCTCCAGGTTTCCAGCTGTATCAACCAACTCCGAGATTGGAGCCATCTCATGAACCGACGACTCGGCAGCGTGCTCAGCGCCGCGGCCATGCTGGTCGCCTGCGCTGCGGCCGCCACTCCGAACGCGGCTGCGGCTACGAGAATCTGGCCACCGCCGGGCTGCGGCTTCGTCCCGCTGCCTCAACCCGTTGGCGAACTCACCGGTCGCTACTTCCACTGCGCCGGCAACTTCATCCTCATCAAGTTCCACTGGGACACAGGGAATACTGGGACATCGTGCGTGCCTCCTTGGTATCAGGTTCCCTTTTATCGCGACGGCGCACACGTGGTCGTCAACGCCTACTACGTCTCTACTCCTCCGAATCTCAGCGGACCGCCCGGCGGGGAATGGTGCTCGTTGTCGCAACCTAGGGTCTGATAGATATATACTGCGTGCAGACAAAGATGGGTCATGCGACACTGTAGACGTTTCGGGTGCCCATATCCTTCATGGAAGACTCCGGTCGGATCGCGGGTCGACGTACACGTACTTTCTTGATTTTCGTTGGATGCGGTGCTTTCGTGGCTTGGCTACGAAAGCGCCGCATCTTTGGATCGCTCCATGAAGAGTCTGTGTCACCTTCCTGGCCAGGTGCCTTCTAGGGCAGAAGCCCCTTTGGTTACGTGAATCCGCTGGTCAGCAGTGGTGTGATGGCTACCTGTGTGACGCCCGACTCGGTAGCCGGCAGGCAGTTGAGCAGTCGACCGGCGCGGCGGTGGTCCTCGTTTCCATCTACCTTGTGGGTGGCTGGCCTTCGCATCAGAAAGCCCTGCATTGACGCATCTCCTATTTACTGCATTTCGCTCAATAGGTGACCTGGTCTGGCGTGCTTTATTTGTACTCCGGTTGTCTCATGCCCGGCCTTGAATGCCCGAATCCTGCACATCGTGATCACTCGCGAAGCGCTAAAGAATCATGGAAATTCGCACGGGAATCCATTGTGTCCCGATTGGTTCGATGCTATCTTTGATGTATGGCGAGATGGGTTCGCACCCCGCATATCTCGCAACCACACAAACCCAATAACCGCCAGGAGTGGTCGTCATGGCTGATGTCATGGTCACCGCGTGGAGCAACGGCGATGGTTGGCTCAGCGTTGATACCGCTGAGTGGATCGCCGAGCGCGCGGAACTCTGCGGAGAGCTCACGAACGAGCTTCGCGAGTGGATGGATGAGAGAGGGCACCGGGATCCGACAGCACGTGTGCTGGTGCTCTGGGCAAAGGAGTGCACCGGGGAAGACCCGGTCGGCCTCTACGGTGACGGGCTGTTCTGGGCGCACAACACCTGCAACGTGGAGAACATCCTCTCGGATGATCTCGGCTTCCTGGTGTTCTCGGCCGGCGGTGAGCTGGGCGACCTGATGGTGACGATGAGCGGTGACGGGGGTCTCTACGGCCAACCCGAGGTCTACCGCGACACCACCACCGACGCGGTCTGCTGGGCGGACTACGCGCACGCGGTCGGTTGCTGCGCGAACGGCCATCAGTGGGAGACCTGCGACGGTTACCGGCTGCACTGCGTCAACGGAGGGCTGTTCGACGGCGCCCCGACGATCAGCGGTCAAGCGCGAGTGCCCTTCGGTGATTGCGAGCGCGCGTACATCGCATGCCCGCAGTGCCGCAAGTCGCTCCGCTTCACGGCCTGAGTAGCCGACTCCCGAACCCTCGTTCTTCCCTCAGTGTGAGGTGTGCCATGTCTGCCATGCTCTCTGTCGATCAGGACCAACTGCGGTTCGTCGAGGACGACTCGGTGACTGTCTCTCTTGAATTCCCTTGGGAAACGGACTCCGGCTACCACTGCACCCGGTGCGGTGAGGACATCGTCGAGACGGCCAGCGGCTACGAAACTGAGTCCGGCGAGGCGATGTGCTCCCCGGACGGTGACGAGCCAACTGCGCACGTACCGGAACGAGCTCCGTTGTCGTGGGTGAACTCCGCGACGATCGACGCGGACGAGGTTGACGACTCCGTCACCGTGTCGATCAGCGTCGGTGACCCGCGTGGAGCGTTCTGTTTCACCGTGCGACGAGTGCCGGATGACGCGGGCGGTGATCTTGCGGGCCGTCTGGTGCTGCAGGTCCCGCACCCCGGTGAGTCCAGCCCGCACAGGAAGTTGACGGCGCTGCATCCTGGCGCGTTCGTCGTCGGCTGACTTCGGCCGAGCGGCGCTCCGCAAGGTCTCGCAGTCTTCGGAGCGCCGTTCGCCCCACTATGCGGAAGTGCCGACGGACGGCACGTCACCGCTGCATGCGGCACGAACGCGGAGTTCAGAACGGGGCTACGCTACGGATGCCCTCCTGTTCGCAGGCGGGTTTGTGTGGTGGCCGGCGGGGGTGCGACACCTCCACCGTGAGGTGCCCCGTCGGCCCGCACCGGCCTTCTCCGGCGTGCCGCTCCTGGATGAGCAACTCGATCTTTCGGCCCGTTGCGGCCCGGAGCGCTGTCATGTGTTCACAAAAGCAATCGCAGGCTGGGTGTGTGCCCGCAGATCCGCACCAACACGCGGTGAAGATCGCGGAAGCAGTTGACGAGACCTGGCACCGTGCCCATGGCTCAGGACGACTCGAAGTCCCTGTATCAGTCGTCGGCGCGCTGGCGTTCCTGGCTCCGCCGGACGACGAGCGCGACGACGTGGTGCGTTACCTCCTTTCGTTGTCGGCTAGCGACTTCTCGGACTTTGCTCGTATGCAGTGGGCGATCTTCGTAAAGGCGAGACCAGATCTCCTCAACCGAGCATGGCCGCTGATCTCGTTGTGGCACAGCGAATCGCGTCTCGGCGATCAGGTGGTCTCGGCAGCCAAGAGCGTGGCGGATGCCGCACTACGCGCGGGACAGCTCCACCTCACCGGAACTGACCGGCGACGTGAGACAGACTTGTTCGGCGCCCTGCTCGAAGTGCTCCGCTCGCGCACCGCGAAGAGTGCGCGCGGGCAGTTCTACACACCGGCGTGCGTCGCGGAGGCGATGGCTCGCATGGTCGGTGTGCCCAGCGAGGGCGAGCGCGTACTTGAACCGACGGCGGGAACGGGTGCCCTCCTTCGTGCTGCGGCTGAAGCCATGCGCGAGCTCGACCGTGATCCCTCCACTGTGGAGTGGTGGGCGGTTGACGTGGACGAGCTCGCGGTGGCGTGTCTCGCAGTCAACGCGGTCTTGTGGGGCCTCGGGAACAAAGTCGTGCTCGGCGTCGGCAGCGGCCTCACCGACGAGTGGATGCCGCGTGCTGTCGCCGAACGCCGCGAGCCTATGGAACTCGCCAACGCAATTCGTTGCATGGCTGAGCTGATTCGGATCACCGAACGGCCCGCTGGCGGATGACCGCGCACGTACTTCATCAACCTTCCGTTTGTCCTCGTCCACGCGGCATGCGTGTGACACAACCAAGTTGAGGTGACCGATCATGGCCATTGAAGACCTGACCACCGCGAACCCGACCGAGATCGACGCCGAACTCGACCGTCTGAACACTGAGCGCGCAAAGGCGGAGCACACGGTCCGCATGCTCACGAAGCGTCGCCAGGACTGGCTGGAAGCCCACGCGGCCGATCTCGCGGCGGGCCTGGAACCCCAGATTGAGAGCGCTTCTCAGACCGTCATGGAGTGCAAGGTGGCTGCCGGGCCGCTGGAGGATGAGTTCGACCGCCGGGGCGGATGGACTCGCGCATGGCTCGTCCTCAACGCTGGCGGCCATGTGCACCGCACCATGGAGTGCAGGACCTGTTTCGACACCACGAAGTTCGCTTGGCTGACACACCTGTCTGGGCATGATGAAACGGAGATCGTCGAGCTGGCGGGCAAAACCGCGTGCACCGAGTGCTACCCGAGCGCGCCTGTGGAAGTGCGCAACCGACCCAGCCAGATCAAGACCCCGGAGCAGCTCGCGCGGATCGCGGAGAAGGCCGAGCGCGCGAAGGTCAAGGCCGCTAAGGCGATCACGGCGCCTGATGGAACTCCTCTGCGCACCAAGCATGGCGGAGCGATCGCGACCGAGTTCTCTGCTCGCCGCTCCTACACAGGACTCCTCAGCTATGCCAGGTACCTGGCCAAGCGGAACGTGGCGTACCACCGCGACACGATCGCTGAATACCAGGAGGACGCAAGGCTCATCCTGGTCGCGCTCGCGGCGAAGCACGGTCGAACTGAGGACGATCTCCGTGAGGAACTGGCTCCTAAGGTTGAGGCCAGGTGGTTGCGCGAGCACAGCAAGTGGTGACGAGTTGTGCGTGGCGGTGGGCCGACGTCACCGGTCAGCGGCATGTGAGTGCGTCACCAGAGTGCTTAAGGACGCGTGAACGCGATCAACGTCCGGCCCGTGGCTGCTTTTGTCGGTGAACGGATTAGCCTCGACTCGGCTGGTAGGTGATATTCGAGATGAGGCGAGCACAATGCCAGGGCAAGCGAGACGGCACCACGTCGTGTCGAAGTTCTATCTGCGTTACTTCGCGAACGACAACGAGCGGCTCACGACCGTCATGCTCCCCGGCGACCGCAGCTTTCCGCAGAGTATCGGCGACGCGTCCGTTCAGACGGACTTCTACACCGTGATCGACCAAGCGGGACAGCAGAGTGACGCGGCAGAGCGAGCCCTTTCACTTGTGGAAGGTCAGGCGGCTGCGGCGTGGCGGGAAGTAGCGGCAGGGGTATGGCCGCTCGGCGATGAGCATCGAGAGAGCGTGGCTGCGTGGGTCGCGCTCCAACTCCTGCGCGGGAGCAAAGTTCGCAACTCCATGAGTGAGTTGGCGACGCACCACCTCCTGCTGGAAGTGATCCTCGGCGGCCGGACAAGGCTGCGAGAGGCGCTGAGCGCAGCCGGAGAGCCCTGTGACGACGATACGGTGAACCGGGAGTGGGTTGGGTTCTTCAAGAACCCGATTCGCGCAGAAGCACACGCGAACCATCACATGCAGCATCTCGGCACGATGCTGCCTCGAGTCACACAATCACTCCTCGACCGTTGGTGGATTCTGACGGTGTTCGAGCGCAAGGCGCTCGCGACCTCCGACCACCCGGTCTACCTCGTTCCAAACGAGGAGATGATGAGGACAGGTAGAGGGACGGGGATCGAGAATGCGATGGCAATACATATCCCGATGACCCGCCACCACTCGCTTGCCATGTACCTGCCGTCTACTGTGCCGCAAGAACTCGCCGCCATGGGGCGCGATGTTCGCTGGCCGGGTGTCGCCGCCACTGCGCTCTACAGCAACTCTTGCACTGTGAACAGCGCCCGCCGGTTCCTGTTCCATCACCCCGACGATGCACCGCTCACCGGATTCGATCTGCCGCAGCCGCGTGAGCGCGAGGTCGTGGTTCACGCCCAGTTGTGGGGCTGGATCACCGAAGACGACCGCCAGGTGCTCCTGGATGCCGGGTTCGGCCCTGACGACCTCGCCGCACTCTTGGAGTAGCAGCGGCAGAATCAGGGCCCCGCCTCCAGCCCGGACGAAGGGGGCAGCGCCGGTGAAGGACGGGTACGACGCCGGGACCACCAGGCCAATCTTGGAGTTCTCTGCAGGCGGGAAAGTTTTCAAGAGTGGGCGGAAACCACAGCATCAGTGGCGTTGGTCGGGCGGGACGCCGCGAGGTAGTCGTCGCCATCCCATCGATAAGGGCTGATCTGGACGGGTTGGCCGAACGTCGGCGCGTGGATCATCCTGCCCGCGCCGATGTAGAGGCCAACGTGATGGACCTTGTAAGGCGTGCCGTAGAGAACCAGGTCGCCGGGCATGAGCGGCTGTCCAGGCGGAACGAGCGGCCCAGCGTTGTACTGAGCCTGGGTGTGGCGGGGCAGATGGATCCCTGCGGCGGCGTAGGCGGCTGTGGTGAGCCCCGAACAGTCCCAGCCCGTCTCGCCGTTGCCTCCCCACACGTACGGCTCGCCGAGCTGCTCGCACGCGAACTTGATCGCGATGATGGCGGCGCGGTTCGGTGCCTGAACGTTGTTGCAGTCGCCGATGCCAACGAGCGCGTCGCTATACCTCCTCGCCTGTTCGAGCACGTCGTTCACGTACCAGTCCGCATGGTTGTAGGCGAAGATCGCCTTGCGGACGTCCCTCGGCGCTCCGGAGTCGCACAGGTAGTGAGCAGCGGCGTAGATGGCATCGTGCTTGTTCCAGGGCGAGGGCGGGTTGTTGCCTCCGGGCGGAAGCGGGTGTCGCCTTACGACCGCGTCGAACGTGGGCTGAAGAAATTGCATCGGTCCGCGGGCACCCGCGAAGTTCTCGGTTCCGTCGGCGACGCCGGCCAGGGTGCTGCGGCCGTGGTTGCTCTCGATCTTGCCGATGGCTGCGAGGATCGACCAGTCGAGGCCTGGACATGCAGGGGCCGCCGCTCGGTAGAGGGCGAGGTAGTCGGGAGGGATGTCGGCGAGCGCTTCTGAGCTTGGTTGGGTGCTGCTGGCGCCGAAAAAGGCCTTCACGACGGCTTGTCCGATGCCGCCGAGGATCAATGGAAGTGCGAGGACGGCAGCTATTGCGGCGAGAGCGATCTTCACCTGTCACCTCCGGAATTGGCTGGCCGTTGGTGCAGGTGGAAGGGGATCGGGCAGGGCGAGTTCTTGCCGGGCGAGGACCGTCGGCGTTGCGGCGCCAGGTGGTTCTGCGTACGGCCACAGCTGAGCGAGCTCGGCGAGACGAAGCCGGCCGGGGCGTCGCGTCGCCGACTCGGCGACCGGCAACCATCGCGCAGCCGCCGGTGTGTTCTCGCTGACCACGCTTGTCGCCTGCGCGGTGCTGGTCGCGATCGGTACCAGCGTTGGCCGATCCAGCCCTGACAGGACCTTCGCGAGTGTTTTCCGGGCGCTGGCCTCTCGTCGGTTCGTGGGCAGCCACACCAGGACGGGCGTTGTGATTCCCGTTGCCAGAGCGAGCTTTTCGTAGCCGTAGAGCTTGCTCGCGAGCGTGTCTAGGTCCTCGGTGCCGAAGTCGAACTCGAGGAAGAACTCGATCTGGTGCCCGTTCTCGCGCCACCGGCCATAAGCGTCGGGGCGGACCATGTCGCCGAACAGGCGCTTGCAGCGCAGTTCTGACCACCACGCCGTCAGACGTCCATGAGCGCCTGGTTGCCGACTCACGGCAACCAGGCTCGTGAAGATGCCGTTCGTCCCGACGGTGTGGGCCAGCCGCAGCGAGTGAGCGATGCCGATGGCGTCCTCGTGGCGGTAGCCGAGTGCCTTCGGATCGATGCCGTCCTCGTAGGCCAGGGCGACGGCGCCAGCGATGTCGAGCACGTAGTGCATAGGGGCGGTGCCAAGGTCGACGAACGGCTGGAACCGGTCGACGACCCGCCACTTGAACAGGTCGAGCAACCGGTGGTTGGCCGCACGCACGCTTGGATAGCCGAGCTCGACGATCTGGTGGGTCGTGAAGACCTTGTGCTCGTACAGCATCCGGGCCAACCACCGGTCTCGGAAGGTGAGCCGGTTGGCGAGCCGTGCGTGGTGCTCCCCTGTAGTTGCCGCTCGCGGGGTGGGCCGTTTCGGCATGTGGCCGCGCAACGCTCGCTGAGGAGTCGGGTTGGTGATCACAGGTACGCCTTTCGCTATGCAGCGCGACGGGGATCGGTGATAGGCGGCGCGGAATGGTCAGCGGCGTTGTCAGATGAACGCGGACGGGTGTTGACCTTGGCCGCTTTGCGGATCGCCTTTGCGCGCCCAGGTATCGCGGGCGGCAGCTTCTCGGTGATCGCGGTGAACGGAGGGGCCTCTTCACCACCGAGAACGAGCCGTGCCGCAATGTGGAAGACGCCGAGGTTGGAAAGGTCGTGGTCACTCAGTCGAGGCGTGGTGTGCCGGGCCAAGCGCCTGGCGTCCTCTGGTGAGGCGTTGAAGAAGATCTTCGACCTGGCGTTCGTGCTAATGCCTTCTTCCAGCTCCGTCGGAAGCTGGCCGAGGTACTGGTGCGCCAGCGTCATGGAGAGCCGGTAGCCACGTGCCTCGGCCAGCATGTCTTCGAGCGGGTAGGCGAGGTTGAGGAAGTTGTGGCACTCATCGATGTACAAGCTGCAATCGCGACGCTGACGCTGTGGAACGCGAGCTCGGCGGGTGGCCGCCTGCCAGGTGCGTGCCACGATGATCGAGCCGACGAGCCTCGCCGTCTCCATCCCGAGAGCGTCGCGGGCGATGCGTACCAGACAAATGCCGCCGGTGTTGAGCACCTCGTCGATGTCCACCGTGGATTCACCGCCTGCGATGGCGGCGCGGACAAACGGACGCAACAGGAAGCCGCGAACCTTGTTCATCAGCGGTGCGATCACCTGTGCACGGCTGGCCTCGGACAGGTCGTCGTACCAGGTCCAGAAACCCTTCAGGACCTCGTCGCCGATCTGGTCGCAGGCCATCCGGCGGAAGGAGGGCACGGTCAGCAGCTTCGGCAGATCGGCCAGGGTTTGCGTGCCCCGCATCGCGGTCAAGGTCAGCAGTCCGGCACGGAGGATGTCGTCGGTGCGCGGCCCCCACGATGATGCGTAGATCCGCGAGAAGATGCTGACCAGATTGTCGACTGCGCGAGCCTTGTCCTCGCCTTCCAACGGGTTCAGCACTGGCGGCCGGGAGTGCGAGTCGGCGTCGAACAGCACGACTTTCTCGCCGAGCTCTTCGGGCAGGCGCATCAGGATGTCCGTGATGAGGTCGCCCTTGGGATCGATGACGACCACGCCACGGCCGGCTTCGGCGTCCGCCAGGATCAAGCGGGCCATCAGCTCGGACTTGCCGGAGCCGGTGGCGCCGAGGATGTGTAGGTGATGCCGGGCGTCGGCGACGTGCAGGCCGACTGGACGCGAGTGGCCCGAGTCGGACCGTCCCAGAGGCTTGATCTGGTCGCCGGCCGTTGCGATGCCTGGCGGAGGTGGGACTGCCTTCGCGCCTGCTCGCTGGAGTCCTGGCGTGGCGTCGTCGATCGGCAGGTGCGCGATCGCGGCCAGCTCTGGGACCGAGAGCAGGTCGCCCTTGCCGAGCCTGCGTTCGGCCAGCATGGCGACGGGATCACGGCCGAGTCGGACCCGGCGGTAGTAGTTGTGCTCGGAGTAGGCGGCGAACGCTGAGGCGATGGCGTGACCGCGCCCACGGAGGACTTCCCGCACCGCACGAATCTTGCTGGCACTGGAGTTTTCGGTGACGGTGGTGGCCACGGCGTACCGGATGCGGGTCTCGAACGGGTTCGCCCGCAGCTTCTGCACGACAGCGCGGTCCTGGGCCGCATGTTCCAGAGTGGACTGCCGATCCAGGCCTCGTTGGTGCCCGAAGCCTGACGGCTTCGAGGTTCGGCCCGGCGTGATGAGGTCGAGCAGGCGGCCAACGATGTGGACGGATCCGCCGGCGTGCACGCGCCTTGCTGCCCTGCGGGCTTTGGCGACCCGGTGCCCGGCGACCGGACGAGCGAGGATCTGCACACAGGCTCGTTCGTGCGCGCCGAGCCCGACCGGAGCACCCAGCATCGCGCGGATCGGATCGGCTGGATGCTGGGTGCGAATCGGCAGCGCCTCCGATCTCGCGAGCCGCAGCTCGCCACCGACAGCTTCGATGTGCTGCCCTGCAGGTGGGGTGATCGGAATCGGAGGCTTGGCCGGAGTGGTGCGCGTGTGCGCACCGGGCCAGGCGGCTTCGATTGCGCGCTCGACCATGCCGGGCGGCACCACGCCGGGAACCCAAAGGGCGATCTGGACGCCGTCGTCGGTGAAGGTCAACTCGAAGGTGACGTGCGGCTGCCCGGCGAAGCGGCGCAGCCAGCCTGGTCGCAGCAGCCCGACCAGGTTCGACCAGACCGTGATAGCTCCTGCCGGGTCGACGGTTGGAGGAGCGAGCACGGTGATCAGCCGTGCATTGGCCATCAAGCGCGCGTGGTGCCGTCGGAGCCACCAGCGCCGTGCCACCACGACAGCGCAAAGCAGACCTGCGAGCCCAGGCCCGAGGATCGGTCCCCAGGTGAGGGCGGTGTCGCGGAGGTCGTCCAACAGCCTGTGGATCGCGCCGAGCGGATCCCGCAGGTAGTCGCCAACCGGTGAAGTGATCAGCAGGACGGGGTACATGGAGCCTCCTCAGGCTGCCTGCGCCGGTGGACGGGTGTTGTCGACGACGAGCTTCAGGTGACGGCGAGACGTCCGTTCGACATCGACTTCGGCCTGCCACTCGGAGAACCGGCGGCCTGCCAACCGCTTGAGGTAGAAGGGAATGCGGTTCGCAGGCACACCCACCAACCGTGGACCGAGCACTGCCAACAGGTCGCTTGCTTCCTGCGACGTCCACCCGGCAGCCACGATGGCTTCCTCGTTGGGAAAGACGTCGGCGACGCGGTCAACAGCCGGGTCGAGCGCGCCGTCCTGAGTGCCGCCGTACGAGTACACCCACAGGAAGTTCGGCGGCGGATCCGGTTCGACGAGCGCGCGGAATCGCGCAATCTCTTGGTGTAGGCGTAGAAGTTCGTGTCCGGGCGCGCCCTGCAGATGTCCAGCCACGCCTGCAGGTAGAGGTCGGAGAAGAAGTCGCCGGAGTCGTGGATCCGGATCCAGCGGCCGCGGAACTTGGGCGCGTTGAGTTCCGAGAGCATCGCTGACTTCCAGCCGGGCAGGTCGTCCAGGACGTACGTCAGGTTGGCCTCGTGCTTGGCACGTACGACGGGCCAGGTGTAGGTGCCATGGCGGGCGTAGCAGACCTGCGCGCAGATTCCGGCGCTCGGACAGGTGTTGTAGGTGCGGCCGTCAGGCAGCCGACCTGCCCACGCTGGGAGGGACCAGTTCCACACGCCGATCTGGCGCATCTCGCGGTTCTGGGTGAGCAGTCGAGCGGACATGAGCATCCCCAGGTGGCTAGGCGGCGTCGAGGTCGACGAAGGAGTTCTCGAGGTCGGGCGAGGCCTCGGCGTACTCGGCGAGCTCCGCTGGGTCCGACGTGACGAGGTGGTGCTCCACCGGTGAAGCGATGGACTGGAATGCCACCCGTTGCGTGCCGGTGCTCAGCAGCCCTTGACCGCGGTCGGCGGAGAGCAGGAACTGGCGTTCGCCCATCGAGAGGTCGAACGTGCGGGTGATCTCGTCGATCGCCTGGGAGGCCTGGCGCAGCAGGATCTGCGTTGCTGCGTTGGCGACGACCGCCTTGCCGAGGTCGGTGCCCAGCACATCGGCGGTGTCCTGTGTTGCCACCGTGAGGCCGGCCCACTGCTTGCGCGAAGCCTTGGCCATGCGGACCAGGAACTCAGCGCCGGCGGGTTGCTTCATCAACAGCCAGGCCTCGTCGACCACGACCAGGCGTGGTCTGCGGATCGCCGGGTTGGAGACCTGTCGCCAGACCGCGTCGAGCGTCAGCAGGGTGCCGATCGGCTTGAGCTCGTCGGCGAGATCCCGCAGTGAGAAGACGACGAGGTGTCCTTCAGGCCGCGTTGTGGTGGGGCCGGAGAACAATCCGGAGAACGCACCTGTGATGTACGGGTGCAATCGTGCGGCGAGGTCGACTCCGGTGGGATCGCCGCTGTTCGTCAAGGTGTCGGCGAGGTCGGAGAGCAGTGGTGCTGGTCGGGTCCAGGTGCGTGAATCAGAAGTGATGCCAGCGCGCTGGTAGGTCGACGCGACGGCCTTGTCCAGCACGGCGCGTTCGGACGCGGTGAGCTCGCTGTCGAGGAGCACCGAGATGACGGTGTGCAGGAACAGGCTGCGGCGGATGAGCGCGTCTCGAGGTGCGGTGCGTCGGCCGTCTGGCCGGGTGTGGACCGGCAGGTCCATGGGGTTGAGTCGGACGTGCTCGGCACCGAGCTGCACGTACGTACCGCCGACCGCGCCAGCGAGCCGGGAGTATTCGTCTTCAGGGTCGATGACGTGGACTTCGATGCCGCGGTACAGAGACCGCAGCAGTTCCAGCTTCACGAGGTACGACTTGCCTGCACCAGATCGTCCGAGGATCACCGAGTTGTGGTTGTCCAATGCGAACCGGTCGTGGTGCACGAGTCCCTGGCTTCCGATGTTGAAGCCGTACAGCACGCCGCTCGGCGCACCGACCGAAGTCGGGTCCGGTGGTGGCAGATCCGGTGAGGTGAACGGGAATGCCGACGACAGAGCGCTGGTGTCGAAGGTGCGGCGCATGCCGACCAGGTCCAGCCCCATGGGCAGGCTCGTGACCCAGCCTTGCAAGCTGCGGTAGGTCGTCGGCTTGCAGTCCAGGAGCAACGACGCTGCGAGCGACCGGACCGCGGCCACCTCGTCGCCGAGCGAGTCCTCGGTCGCCGCGTGCACGGTCAGGTAGAGGCCGAACCGATAGAGCTTGCCCTCGCCGCGGGCGACTCGTGCTGCCATGTCGTAGGCGTCCTCGGTCGCCGCCTCGACCTGAGGATCGAGCAACCGTCCTTTCTCGCTGGTGTGCCGACGCCCGGACTCCAGTTTCGACAGCTGCTTCTTGAGTCTGTCGGCGGCGGTAACGGGGTCGACAGGTTCGATGTGCAGCGAGACGTCGACCCGGCCGGGGTAGGTGAGCAGGGGCTGGAGCCATCCTGGGTGAACCTCTCGCGGGTAGCCGACGACCGCGAACGACGCGACCCACTCGCCGCCGACTTCCAGGGCTCGGGGATGGACCGACAGGGCGTCCGGCGTGAACGAGCTGGAACTGCTGCGGCGCTTGGCTTTGGTCTTCATGAGGTCCACCTCGGCCCAAGGTCGTTGTTCCAGCACTCGTCCGGAACGCTCGTGATGACTTCGTCCGAACCCGCGAGACCGGAGTTCGGTGGCAGGAAGCTGTCGGGATTGCACGCCGCGGCGAGCACCGCGGTGGCTTGTCCGGTGTCCAGCGGGGTGACCACGATCCCCGACGGCGAGAGCAGCTCGACCGCCTCGCCGAGCCTGCGCATCAGCCTCGCTTCAGCAGCTCGGCGGGCGCCGTCGTCGACCTGATTGGCTGTGACCAGCGGTTCGCGCAGGACCAGAAGCACCTGGCGGCGCAGCAGCTCGGTCGCACGGCCGAGCTGGTCGAGGTACTCGGCGTGCTCGCGCGCGGCCTGTTCCAGAGCGGGATGCGGCAGACCGCCGGCCTGGTCCCTGAGCTCGGCGATCTGCCCGGACAGGTCCAGCCGTTCCGCGCGCACCAACACCTGAACCGGAGCGTTCAGCGAATGCAGGTATCGTCCGAACGACGCGACAAGCGACTCCTGTTCGGCCGGTGTGCGAAGGCTGAAGTTGATGGTCGAGCAGACCGCGACGACGGCAGCACCGTCCTTGCCGAGGTCGATGACGCCGGTGTCGGTGACCGCCTCGGCAGGCAGCCGGAGTTCGGCGGGCTGAGCAGTCGACTGCCGCTCGTCCGATACGTGATCCAGCCACTCGGGCACCTGCAGAACGCCTTCGGGAGCGGACACCCGATGCCGTGGGCTCAGCCGTTGCCGCAGTGCCGCCAGCACCAACCGGTCCAGCGAGATGCCGTCGCGTTGTCCCAGCGCGAGGAACGCCGATGCGATTCCGATCGGAACCGCGACGACCAGGAAAACCGCGGGAGGAACGAGTCCGCGGGTCAACGTGTACGTCCCGTACAACACCATCCCGGTGACAACCAGGATGAGCAGCTGGCGTGCGGTCAGGGGGCCGATTACCCGGTCTTCGCGGTCGACGTCGGCGGGAATCCTCACGGGATGGCTCATTTCTTCTCACCTGCAGGCGCTGGTTTCGGCGCACGGAACAGCGGAGGCGGAACGGAGTGGACGCGCTGACGGGCGTCGCCGATCCGAGGTTCCGGCTGTGCCTGCTGGAACACGGGCGCGGCGGGAGCAGACGTTTGAGGGCGTGGAGGCGTCTGCGGTGCGGGCTTGACCGCTGGCTGGAACCGAAGTTGCGTCGGCACGGACGCCACTCGGATCGGGCGTGCCGGCGGCGGAACGGCACCGCGTCGGCGTGGACCTCCAGCGGCCTGGAACAGCGGTTGCGATCCCGGCCGCGAGCCTCCTCGCGGCCCGGTTGCTACGCGCTCAGGCGCCGAGCTGAACTCCGGCTTCGTCGGCCCTGCAACTGCGGGCACTACCGCGGGTTCATGAACGGTTTGCTGAGGCTGCGGCTGCAGGAACGTCGGCTGCTGGGACGGCACCCGTGTCCGTCGGGCAGCGCGTAGCCGCTCTGCGTCGTATGCCTCCTTGAGGCGCTTGGTGACCACCTCAGGGGTGGAAGGGAAGCGAGGCTGAGGTGGCCACGGAGGATCTGCCGCCGAAGCACGTGCGGTCCCGGCCGAGCGCTTCGCGGCGTGAGCAGCAACGCCGGCGAAACGTCCACCACCTATCAGCGCCATGGCTTTGCCGAAGACGAACGCACGCGCCAGCCCGCCGAGGAACGAACGGCCGCCACCACCGACTTTGACTTGCTGCATCACCCAGGTGGGGATCTTCACCAGGATCCACACCAGCGCGATGAGGACGATCAGGTTGACGATGCCGTCGGAGCTCGGCCTGCCGAAGAAGTTGAAGCCGCCTGGTTGCAAGAAGACCTTCAGCGCGCAGATGAGCGTGAGACTTTGCCCGACCTGTATGCCGAGCACGCCTGCTCCCGCGCGCCAGAACCAGTGGGCCACGCCTTCGGTCTGGGGCAGTCCGTGACACATCAGGGCCAGAGGTGCGCCTGCAATCAGAAGGACCGTGAGCCCGACTCGGACGACGTAGCCGATCAGCAGGCCGATCAACAGGATCGCCAGAGCGAGCGACAGCAGTCCGGCGAAAAGTCCGCCATCGACCAACGACGTGGCCACCAGCGCCACGAGCAATTCGGACAGCGCTCGCCCGGCGCTCTCCGGATCCAACCCGTCTCCGAGCACCGCCAACGAGGCGGCGTTGGCGAACCTGATGGCCTGATCGGCGAGCAACAGGCTGAGGTTCGCCGCGAGAAAGCCGACCACGACTCGTGGCGCGATCTCGCGGATCGAGTGTCGCGTCTGGACGCTCTGGTGACTCATCACCAGGATTCCGGCGACCAACACCAGCAGCGAGTACACGGCGACAACGAGCAGCCGCGACTGCTCCCAGATCTCGCCGATGCGGGGCAACTGGTCGAGCGTCGGAGTGGACAGCAAGGTGTCGCCGAGCAACCGGAGCAACCAGTTCAGCGACTCGCCGACCAACATGTTCACGAACGAGCTGAAACCGTCGCGCACACACGCGCTCAGGTCGGTGATGCCGCACTCGGAGTCAGCCTTTCCCGGTTGCGGCACGTTGACGCTTGGCGGCGGAGACGTCGTAGACGGTGGTGACGGAGACGGCGTCGGGGGAGTGGTCGGCTGCGCGACGGCGGTGGCCGTCGCGAGGCCGAGCAACACGGCGACGATGCTGAGCAACAAGGCCACACGCCAGCGCCGCAGCCGGAACGTGGACGGGGTGCCGGCGGCCATTGGTCAGGCCCCCACGATCCCTTTGAGGATCTCCACGACGAGTGGCGCGAGCGCCGCGAGGCCGTAGCCCCAAGCCGCGGACTTGAAGCACTCCTTGGCCTTCTCCTGTTCGCCGGGATCGCCGCCACCGACGACGCGTCGGACGCCGCCGATGGTCAGGAACACGGTCGCGAGGCCCGCGAGAATGCCCATGATCCAGTTCCGGATGTTGTTGAGGACGTCGCCGACGGACCCGGCCAGGGCGATGGCCGAGGTGTCGGCGTGAGCCGTCGAGGCTGACGTGAGCAGCGCGATGGCGACGAGTTGGACGAGCAGTACGCGCGCCTGTCGGTGCGAGCGTGTCGGCGCGGTGGATCGTTCGATCAGGCGCATCGGGGCACCTCCGAAGACGGGGCTGAACGCGGGTCTGTCCCGCAGCCCTGAACTCCGGATTTCGCGTCCGGTTTGGACACGCGCGCAGCGGACTTCTCTTCCGCTTCGGTCTCGGTGCCGTCATCACGCAGGTACGCGACGAGCCGGACTTCGGCGCGCTTGCGAGCCTTGTAGACCGCCCACTCGCTCACCTCGTGCGCCGCTGCCCAGTCGCGGACGGACACCTCTTCCAGCCGGGTCGCACCGATGAGCGCGGCTTCGGTCTGAGTCAGGACTCCGTCGCGAACGGCGCGGGCGAGGACGAGGTCCGGGTGTCCCCAAGGCGCGTGTGGTGGAGCGGAACGGAACCCCTGCGCGACCGGAATCGGACTCGCTAGCGCTTCGGTGACCGCGTCGTACCCGGACCGGTAAGCCGCCCAGCGGAGTCGCAGCATGATTCGTGGCGGATGCAGGTCGATGGTCGCCAGCGCGGCGAGGAAGCCGCGCAGAACTTCGGCATGCACGTCAGCCGGATCGCCGGCGAACCGAGCGGACAGCGTGGCCGCGACGGAGGTCAGCGCGGGCAACGCGACCCCGACCGCGGCGACCGTCCAGGTGGCTCCTTCAGTGCGGGAGCGCAGCACCAGGTGCGCCCACACCGCGTCCTTCGTCGACTGAGAACAACTGCGTGCAAGCAGGTGGTCGCGGACCTCGTCCAGCGGGAGTTCGCGGTTCGGCAGTCCCTCGAAGTCGCGACCGTCGAGCGACACTGGATGCGGTCCGGTGACCAGCCAGGTGAAGGTGTCGCGGGCGATGTCCAGCGAGTTGGACGTGTAGTCGTCGCTGCTGCGAATGACAGATTTCGGTGCCATGACGTGGCTCCTGTGGTGTCGATGCGGAAACAACGACGCCATGACGCCACGGTCGGTACCACGCAAATACCACGGCGCTGCTAATTGCTGACTAGAAGGTCGCGGAATGCTACTAATATTTGGCTAGATTGCTCGACTTCTCCGCGACGAAGGTTTCGGCCAGCACCTGCGGTCAGCGCTGGCTCTGATAGTCAATCATGGCTTGACCAGCAGATTTGGTCCGCTGCTAGTTCGGTTCTAGTAGCGATGTGCCTCGGTGTGTGGCGGATCTGGGCGCTGTCCTGATTCGCGTGAATCTCGTCGGGTTCGACTGTCCAAAATCCGCGTGGATAGCGGAGTTAAGGCGTGTCACAACCTGGGATCGCTCGGCAAAGGAGATAGGCGATGATTTCGGCTCGCAACTCCCAAGTGCGCAGACCATCGCTACGTCGCGGTGGACGTTCCGCTCGACCGGCGCAGCCGAACACCATCTGGCCATGCGGCCAGGATGACCTCTGCGAAGGCACCGGTTTGCTGGCCAACTGGTTGCTGACCGCGGTCGCCAAGACCGTGACGACCTACACGCAACCGGGTCAACGCGTGCTCCTGCTCCAGCCAGCGCCGCACCTCACGTCGTCGGTGACATCGGTCCGTAGGCAGTCCGAGCTTGGTCCTTACGCCGGACTCCATGAGGCGGGCTGGACCGTCGTCCGACTCGGCCGCAGCGTTCAGACGCACACGGCTATCGCGCCTAGCGCTGAGCAACACGATGTCGGACCGGTCGACTCTGAATCCACACCGGACCGCTACGACCTCGTACTCGCCGCGGCCGATCCGAGCATGCTCGACTGGTTCTGCCCGTCCAATTGGGTCGACATGCTCGATCCCGCTGGCACCTTGGCCGTCATCACTCGCGGTGCTCGCTCCGGTGGCCGATTCATCGACCCCGCAGAGCGGTTGGTGCGCGCCGCACACGATGCGGGACTGCGCTACCTCGACCGGATCGCGCTGCTGCGTGTACCTCTTCGGGAGCTCCAGCGCGCTGCCGTAGGGCCGGTCTGGCACTCCCAGGTACACGACGACCTTCTCGTGTTTGGACGGTCGCCCAGCCCGGCTGCCCTTGCTGAGCCGGGAGGCGACCGTCGATGAATGACAGCGCCACGTCGGTGTGGCTTACAGGGCAGCGCGGACCGCGTGCACAGTTGCGTGAGGCCGGTTGTGTACTCGGCACCGAGTTCGACAGCGAGCGCGTTCCACCTGCCACCGCCGCTCACGCGATTGCCGCATACACGCGCCCAGGCGACCTCGTACTCGACCCCAACTGCGGCGCGGGCACCGTCTTGACTGAAGCGCTGCGCGCCGGTCGGCACGCGCTCGGACTCACGGCCCGCAAGCAGTGGTGGACTCTCGCCAGAGCCAACGTCACCGCCACGAAGGCAGCCGGCGCCTGGTGCGACGGCTCCGTTCTCGAAGCTCGGCCGAAGATGCTCGCGACGATCCGAGCAGCTGGGTTGATCGGGCGGGTCGGACTCGTTCTGATGTCACTGCGCACAGGTCCGGATAGCGCTCGCGCCGAGTCCGCCATCGGTGAGCTCGCCAGGACGATGAGGTACTGCGAACCGTTGTTGCGCCCAGGCGGGTACGTCGTCATCGTGGCACGCCCTCGCCGCAGCCCAGACGGTGCGCTGATCGACCTGACCACCCCGCTCATCGGTGCAGGAAGCAACGCCGGGCTTGTACCGGTCGAGCGCTGCATCGCACTCACCGCAGACGTGCGTGGGGATCGTGTCGCGACACGCACTTCGGCTGCCGAGCGCCGAGCAGTTTCTCGCGCCCGAGGCGCAGGTCTGCTGCGGGCGGTCAATGCACATGATGAGGTGCTTGCCTTCCAGCTCGCCCACGACGCCGAACTCGCGGTCGCGGGCGCTGTCGACTGGAGGCTGGCTTCAGAGGAAGCTGCTCGCACCGCCGTCAGCGGTGTCGAGTGCTCCGGGCGGGCGCGAGCGGCATGAGCGTCAACCAGCGTGAGCTACTCCTTCGCTCCGATGACGAACGGGAGAAGCGCGAGGTGAATCTCCCTGGTCAGGTCACCGGACGCATGCAGCACGAAGTCATGGCGCTCGTCGTTCGCGTGCTTGCCTTTCCTCTTGTAGTTCGGATGTTCCTCGACCTTGGCCACGGCTTTCGCCATGACGGAGGTGACGTCGGCGTCGCGGATGAAGAGGAGCAGTGCTGCCTTGGTATCGCGCCACACCAGGTAGCCGAGAAGCTGCTCGAGCGCGTCCGGGATCGTCTTCGGGCCCTTCCAGAACTTGCACTCACCGATGAACACGTTGCGGTCGTCGACTCGGATGAGGATGTCGGTCTTGCCGGCACCGTTGAAGACCTCGCCGGCGGCCGCACCCTCGAACTGCGCGTTGAGACCGATGAGAAGAACGTCTCGAACCTGCTCCTCAAGAAGGTGACGTGCTGTCGATGGGCTGCGTTCCAATGCGCTGCGCATGTGGTGCAGGACTGTCAGCGTCGCCTCGTAGTCCTTGAACAGGAGTGTCGGCTCAGGTCCGTCACCTTCGCCGGTCGGCTTACCTACGCCGGCTTCGAAGTTGACTTGCCGACGCCGGATCGGCACCGCGTGGGCATTGGCGTCTTCGCGTTGGCTGATCGGGAACCCGATGCTCGCTTGGAGTTCGCGATCTGCGAGCAACTTGGCTCTTCGTTCGGCGACAAGCCGGGGCAGTTCCGCTTCGACCATGCTTCGGTGGTTGGCAATGTCGGACTCAGCGTCGGCGAGGAGCTCACGAATCCTGTTGAGCTGGTCGTCGAAGGCGGCACGCATCGCAGTGGCGTCTTGATCGGCAGAGCGGTCTGTGACAACACGGAGTTCGGAAGGTTCGAGGACTGCTTGGGGCGCATCAGCGGACCCCGAGGTGGGTGTCAGCTGGAAGACCCGGTAGTCGCCGTCGAACGGAACAGTCAACGTGAATTGTGTGACTGCGACATCTCTCGCCCCGTTGATGTCCTGGATGTGCTGGATGACCTCGATCGGGTCGTAGCGATCGAAGCGAGGCTCTCGAAGAGTTGGACACTCGAACGCTGCCGAACTGATCAACTGGCCGACGACATCGGCGTCGGTGGCGTTCAAGAGAGCGCGAGGCGAGAGCCTGCCTATCCACTGGCTTATGTCCCGCCACAGCTGGTCGAGTTCGTCTCGAAGCGGTCGATCCGCGAACAACGGCGATGGCGCCTTCATGCAGGCATTGTGCCCTGCAGTGCAGGCCCCAAGGGGTACTGGCAGGTCTGTGTGGCGGTGTTGGTTCGGGGCAGAGGTACCCCGACGATTTCACCCAGAATGGTGAGCGGCATTCGTAGAATTGTTGATCATGGGTTCGTCGGTGCTAGCGTCGAACGGCCGGGCAGATGACAGAGGCGAGCGACGACCCGATGCGCGTAGACGTACCGAGCGATCCGCCCATATTGAACCCGGATGCCGCTGCCGCGCTTCTGCGACTCGTGCTCAACGTGGCGGCTCGACGAGATGGCGCCGCATCCCAATGTCCGTTGGCGCCGGGGAAGGAGAAGGCGTCGTGATGAAGCGGTTCGCGTTCGCGGGACGAGTGTCCACCGAGGACCAGCAGGACCCGGAGGCGTCGCGGAACTGGCAGCTGGGGCGGGCGCGCGGGCTGATCGAACGGCACGGCGAGATCGTCGTCGAGTTCTTTGACGTGGGGCAGTCCCGGTCGATTCCGTGGAAGCGGCGGCCCGAGGCAGCGAAGCTGCTGGAGTTGCTGAAGGACCCGGACCGCGGCTTCGACGCCGTGGTGATCGGTGAGCCGCAACGCGCGTTCTACGGCAATCAGTACGGACTGACCTATCCGGTGTTCGCGCACTACGGCGTTGAGCTCTGGGTGCCCGAGGTCGGCGGGCCGATCGACCCGGAGTCCGAGGCGCACGACCTCATCATGTCGGTGTTCGGCGGCATGTCGAAGGGGGAGCGGAGCCGCATCAAGATTCGCGTGCGGTCAGCGATGGCTGCACAAGCGCAGGTCGAGGGCAGGTTCCTCGGAGGCCGTCCGCCGTACGGCTACCAGATCATCGACCTCGGTCCCCATCCGAACCCAGCGAAGGCTGCGGACGGCAAGCGGCTCCACGGGTTGGCGCCAGATCCGATCACGGCACCCGTGGTTGCCCGGATCTTCCGCGAGTACCTCGGTGGGTACGGCATCTTCTCCATTGCGCAGCGGCTCACCAACGAGGGTGTGCTGTGCCCGTCCGCTTACGACCGGAAGCGGAACTTGCACCGGTCCGGCATCGCATGGTCGAAGGGCGCGGTGCGCGCGATCTTGGTCAACCCGCGCTACACGGGCCACGAGGTGTGGAACAAGCAGCGGAAGCAGGAGTCGCTGATCGACGTCGACGACGTCGCGCTCGGCCACGAGACCAAGATGAAGTGGAATGGCAAGGAGAAGTGGGTCTTCTCGGACAAGCCGGTGCACGACGCGCTGGTGTCGAAGACTGACTTCGAACTGGTGGGCGCTCGGCTCGCATCTCGAGGGCCGAAGTCGACCGGTCGAGCCGTCGCGCGGAAGGTGCACGGCTACGCGCTGAAGGGCCTGGTCTTCCATGAGTCGTGCGAGCGGCGGATGCAGGGCACGTGGAATCACGGCAGCCCGTACTACCGCTGCCGATTCCCGAACGAGTACGCCATTGCGAACCAGATCGAGCATGGACTGAGCGTCTACTTGCGCGAGGACGAACTCACCAAGCCGCTCGACAAATGGTTGTCGCAGGTCTTCGACCCGGCGCGGGTGGAGCACTCGCTGACCGCGATGGCAGATGCACAACCAGATGCTCAACGAGACGCAGCTCCGGCAAACGCGGAGATTCAGCGGGGCCTCGAGGAATGCCGCAAGAAACTGGCACGGCACCGTGCGGCGCTCGAGGCGGGTGCCGATCCGGTGCTCGTAGCCGGGTGGAGTCGCGAGGTGCAGAGCGAGCAGGCGCTGCTGGAAGGCAGACTCGCGGCGCTTGGCGCGAAGGCGGCTGCGACCGAACGGATGCGGCCCGCGGAGATCAAGGAACTCGTCGGCAACCTAGGTGGCCTGCTGAAGGTCCTCAACGCCGCCGAGAGGGACGACAAGCTCGACGTCTATCGGAAGCTCGGCGTGAAATTGACCTACAACGACAAAACACGGGTGGTTCTGGTCGAATCTCAACCTGAACCACCCGTGGGCGTACTGTTTGTGTCCGAGGGGGGACTTGAACCCCCACCCCCTTTCGGGGACTAGCACCTCAAGCTAGCGC
>NZ_MUYM01000035.1 GCF_002150765.1 Lentzea kentuckyensis | reverse complement strand
CGCAGCCAGCAGGCTTCGGAGGTATGGCCACTACCAGCGCAGTTGGTGGTAGTTGAGGTGATCTGCAATCGATTACATCGGCTCGTAACTACAACCAACTTGCAGGTGCAGCATCGTGAGAGCGCGACCACCGGGGTTGCCTGTGCCCGCTGTCGCGGAAGTCCCTCCGGACCCGACAAAGCACTACTAGAACGGCGGCGGATCGCCCAGCACCGCTTCCGGTTCGCGGTGATACGTCCTTCCGGCCGGGCTGCGGAAGCAGAACCGTCCTGGCTTCGGCTGGCTGACCTGCCAGGCGGTGCGGTGCTTCACGCGGTGATGGCGCCTGCAGAACGCGCCCAGGTTGTCGGCCGAGGTCGAGCCCAGCGGGAACGGGACCGTGTGGTCGAGATCCGACTTGTGCGAGGGCCGCATGCAGCTGGGGAAGCGACAGGTCCGATCCCGCATCCAGACGAACCTGCGCAGCGCGGCGGGCGGACGATAGGTGGACGTGCCGAACTCCAGAGCCTCACCCGTGGCCGGGTCGGTGAGCAGGCGGCGCCACGTGGAGTCCCCAGCCAGTTCACGAGCCAGATCAGCGGTGATCGGCCCGTACCCGGCCAGCTCACCAGGCTGGTCGGACACCCCCATCAACGTCGCCGCAGACACCGCGACATACAGCTCGACCTTGACCGCGCTGGACTTGTCCGGCGTCGCCAGAATCAGGTCGGCGACCACATCAGCACGCACCTGGTCGAGGGTGCGCGGATCGGTCGGGGTCTTGGTCTGGCGGGCGATGGCGTCGACGCGGGCGTAGCAGGCGGTAGCGAGGTGCGCGGGCAGATAAGCCCAGAACCGGGCCATGTCCTCTTCCATGGCATCGATGCCGGTGCACCGCTGCTTCTTGCGCTCCTCGGCCCGTTCCTTGTGCCCTTCCGGGTCCACCCGCATCACGACCCGGCTGGTGAGCTGCCGCATCTGCGCACCGGTCTGCCCCGGAGCCTTGGCCAGCACCCGCTCCTCCACCTCGGTCGCGAGATCAGCGGACAACGGCCCGGTCTTGTCGTGCAGGACACGAGCCTTGTAGAGGTCGATCTCGCCCTTCTCCAGGGCGTCCAGCGTCCGCGGCAGCTTGGAGGCAAGGTCAAGCGCCAGGGCGATCTGATCGGTGGTCCATCGCGACGTCCAGCGCATCGCGGCCGCGATCTCGGCGTCGAAGAACTCCTCGCCTTCACATGCGATCGCATAGTCGGCGAGCACACGCAACGACTGCGCCTGATGATAGGCGATTTCCCTC
Source organism: Lentzea kentuckyensis (assembly GCF_002150765.1). Lineage (GTDB taxonomy): Bacteria > Actinomycetota > Actinomycetes > Mycobacteriales > Pseudonocardiaceae > Lentzea > Lentzea kentuckyensis. Next base: position 117,886 of record NZ_MUYM01000035.1, on the reverse strand, counting down.
TCGTGATAAGCCAGGGCATCGAGTACCTCGACCGCTTCCATACCTCAATTCTATTCTTGATCAAAAACCAAAATGACCAGATCCAGCCACTCAATAGGGTGAAACCCCAGCTCAGGCATGCCGTCGTATAGCCCGTGCGTCGTTTTTCTCTCTACGACACGCAACCACTAGCAACCACGCACGCCCCAGGAACCAAAACGACGAAAATGGACCACGCCCCGCAACCACCCAACCAACGCAACCACAGAAATCCGTTCCGGCACACGCCCGACGAAGGAGGGCATGTGCCGGGTCGCCGAAGGCGTGCCCTCACCCCCCAGGCGTAACAATCCCCTGCTCATAAGCAAACACCACAGCATGAGTCCGATCCCGCAACCCGAGCTTCGCCAACACCCGAGAAACATGCGTCTTCACGGTCGTCTCACCCAAGAACAACGCCCCAGCGATCTCAGCGTTGGAAGCCCCCTTGGCCAACTCGACCAGCACCTCGAACTCACGATCGGTCAACGAGGCAGGCCGAGTCCGCTCCTTCCCCGCCGTGCTGAACCGAGCGATCACCCGCCGAGTCACCTCAGGCGACAACAACGCGTCACCACGCGCCACCACCCGCACCGACTCGACGAGGTCCTCCGGCGAGGCGTTCTTGAGCAGGAACCCGCTAGCGCCCGCCTGCAGCGCCTCGAACAGGTAGTCCTCGCGGTCGAACGTGGTCAGGATGACCACTCGGGTGCCGTGACCAGCGGAAAGGATCCGCCGGGTGGCTTCGAGGCCGTCCATGCGCGGCATCTGCACGTCCATCAGCACGACGTCCGGCCGCAGCGACGCCACCAGTTCGACGGCTGCGGCGCCATCACCCGCCTCGCCGACCACCTCGATACCGGGCTCGGTGCCGAGGATGACGCGGAAACCGGCGCGGACCAGGTCCTGGTCGTCGGCCAGCACGACTCGCAAACTCACGCCTTCTCCTCCGAAGCCGTCGGCAGCGATGCACGGACCAGATAGCCCGCGTCACGCCGTGGTCCCGCCTCCAACGAACCGCCGTGCACCGCCACGCGCTCGCGCATGCCCACGAGACCGAAGCCGGCACCGGGCGCGCCCCGGCCGCGGCCGTCGTCGGAGATCTCCACTTCCAGAGCGCTGTCCAGGAAACGCATCCGGACGTCCACGTGTTGCGCATCCGCGTGCTTGACCACGTTCGTGAGTGCTTCCTGCACGACTCGATACGCGGACAACGCCACACCGGACGACACGTCTCTAGGTGAGCCGTACACGCCGTGCGAGACCTCCAGGCCCGCGGCGCGTGCGTGTTCGAAGAGTTCCGGCAGGTCATCGAGACTGGGAGCCGCCCTCAGCTCCTCCTGGGCGTCCGCGCGCAGCACGCCGAGGAGGCCACGCAGTTCGTTGATCGCGGTCCGCGCGGTTTGTTCGACGGTCTGCAACGCGTCGCGCGCCATCGCGGGATCGGAGTCCAGGACGCGGCGCGCGGCACCGGCCTGGATGCCCATCACGGACACGTGGTGCGCCACGACGTCGTGCAGGTCGCGGGCGATGCGCATGCGTTCGGCCGCGATCGCGCCACGGGTGCTCTGCTCCTGCGAGCGCCGCAGTTCCTCGGCCTGGAACTCCAGCTGCGCCCGGCGCCGGGCGCTCGACCACGCCATCTCCCCCACCACGTAGGCGAAGAGGAAGAAGAAGAGGTTGAACTCCAGTCCGTAGAGGACGGTGGCGAGCACCGGGTCCAGCGGTCCGGCGGCGTTCTCGAAGCTCGTCTTCGGGCCGAGCAGGGCCCGCACGAGGCTGAAGCCGAGCCACAGGAACATCGCGACGATGACGCCGATGCGGGACCAGCGGGCGAGGACGCGGTTCTGCTCCCAGGCACCGACCGTGAAGATCGCGAGGAAGAGGATCGCGGACGGCACCAGCGTGTCGCCGGACTTGTTCCACTGCGCGGCGATGAACAACGCGGACACCACCAGCATCACGGCCAGCGGGTAACGGCGGCGCACGACCAGAGGCACGGACAGCGCGAGCATCCACGCGAGCTGCGCGCGCAGATCGGGCGGATCCTTGAAGACGTAACCGCCCATGCTGTTGACCAGGGTGGTGACCTCCACCGCGCACAGCAGCACGATCACCGCGATGCCGATGTCGCGCCGCCGTTGCGCGGGCGTCGGGCCGGGCCGCCGCCACTCGTTCCACACGGGCTCTTCCACCTGATCAAGGTACCTGGCAGGCCTTTTCCATCGGTAATCGAAGTTGTTCAGGCCCGAAGGGTGTTCCCGCCCACAAAATTGGACGTATCGCAACCCCCTACTCAATACTTCCCGATACCTCTGCGACCAATCCCCTGCGACAAGGCCGGTAAATGCGCATTCGTCACCTTTTGCTGCCCACCGCTCTGCTGCTGACGACGCTCACCGCCTGCGCAGGGCACGACCAGGCAAATCCCGCCGTTCGGACAGGTCCGGGCGTCACCAGCGAAGCGATCTCGCTCGGCGTGCTGACGGACATGACCGGACCGTTCAAAGGGACTTCGACTCTCCGCATTCGCGGTTATGAACTTTATCTGGACTTGATCAACAAACGTGGCGGCGTGTGCGGTCGACGGGTGGAACTGAAGCAGAAAGACCACGCCTACGACGTGGAGAAGGCGCTCGCCGGCTATTTCGAGCTCGAACCGCAAGTGCTCGGTTTCATCGACGTCACCGGCCAGCCGATGACCGCGGCCATCGAGCCAGACCTGATGCAGACGCGGGCGCTGACCGTGCCCGCCTCGTGGGCCGCCTCCCTGCTCGGCAATCCGCACATGATGGTCGTCGGCACCACTTACGACCTCGACATCATCAACGGCCTCGACTACTACAAACGCAAGGGCACGCTCAACGCCGGCGACACGATCGGTCACCTGCACCTGCGCGGCAGCTTCGGCGACAACGCGCTGGAAGGCAGCAGGTTCGTCGCCGAGAACTGGGGCATGAAGATCTCCGAGCAGGCCGTCACGGAGACGACGGCCAATCTCCTCGCGCAGATCACCGCGTTGAAGGCGGCGGACGTCAAGGTGCTCACGCTGAGCCTGACCCCGCCGCAGACTGCGGCAGCGGTGGGCATCGCCGCGCAGCTCGGGTGGACCGTGCCGATCCTGACCAGCGCCGTCAGCTACGACCCGGCGATCATGGATTCACCGGTCGCGCCGGTGTTCGCCAAGCAGGTCCTGATCACCTCGCCGGTCGCGCCGTGGAACGCCGACGTGGACGGTGTCCGCGAGCTGCGCGAAGGCTTCCAGCAACGGTGGCCGAGCGAGCAGGGCTCGTTGAACACGGTGCACGGCTACACGGTGGCGACCGCGTTCGTCGCCGTGCTGGAGAAGGCGTGCGAGAAGAAGGACCTCAGCCGTGACGGCGTGTTGAGGGCGTTCCACGACACGAACGCCCTCAACACCAGGGGCCTCACCGGTCAGCTGCGGTTCTCGCTGGTGGGCCGGCCGTCGGCGACGCAGTCGTACCTGAGCAGGCCGGACCTCAAGGTGCCCGGCACGCTCAAGGTCGAGGAAGGCCTCTTCGAGTCCGAGCTGGTGAAGCTGAAGGGCACGCGAGCCCGTTAGAGCTGGTTGATGCGGACCAGGTTGCCCGCCGGGTCGCGGAACGAGCAGTCGCGCACGCCCCACGGCTGGTCCTCGGGCTCCTGCAGCACCTCGCCCACACCGGACTTCTCGACCCATGCGCGCGCACGGTCGAACGTGCCCTGCAGGTCCTTGGTGGCGAGCGAGAGTGCCGTGTAGACGCCCTTGGCCATCAGGACGGCGATCGTGCGACGCTCCTCGTCGCTCACGCCGGGGTCGGCGGCGGGCGGGTGCAGCACGATGCCGGTCTCCGGCTGGTCGGGCGGGCCCACGGTGATCCAGCGCATGGTGCCCTGCCCGACGTCCTGGCGGACCTCGAAGCCGAGCGCGTCGCGGAAGAAGCCGAGTGACTTCTCGGGGTCGTCTGCGGGCAGGAACGCCGCGGCGATGATGACTGACATGGCGGTCAACCTAATCCGACGGACCGGTCGCCGCTTCTCGATTCCTGATCGGCCGCATCACTGCCTTGGCCAGGCAGTTCGGGATGCCCTGGCCGTCGGAGGCCGCGACCTTCTTGTACTGGCTCGGCGACATGCCGACGAGCTCGGAGAAACGCGTGCTGAACGTGCCGAGCGAGGTGCAGCCGACCTCGAAGCAGACGTCGGTGACGGACATGTCGCCGCGCCGCAGCAGCGTCATGGCCCGCTCGATTCGGCGGGTCATCAGGTAGCTGTAGGGCGACTCGCCGAACGCAGCGCGGAAAGCGCGCGACAGATGCCCCGCCGACAGGTGCACGCCACGAGCCAGCGCCGCGACGTCGAGCGGTTCGCGGTACTCGCGGTCGATCCGGTCGCGCACCTTGCGGAGCAGGAGCAGCTCCTGCAGGCGCGGGTCCTGGGCGGTCACAGCGTCCTTCACACCGAACAGCCTAAGCCCCGCGCCTGACAGATCGCTGACTTACAAGGGCTAGCAGGCGCCCTGGTCGCGCCAGACGCCCCACTCACCCGTGGTGCCGGGTTCCTCGTTCTGCGTCCACCACTGGGCCTTCCACCTGCGGCCCTTGTGCGACACCTCGTTGCCACCGGTGTAGACCTTGCCGCTCTCCCACGCGGGCAGCGAGCAGACCGGCGGGTTCGAGGTGGTCGTCGTGGTGGAGGTCGTGGTCGACGTCGGCGGGTTGCCGCCGCCGATCCGCGGGTAGTCGGCCGAGATCGCGTAGGACTGACCACCGAACGTGAACACGAAGTTCGACGGCGTCGAGATCGGCAGCTGGTAGCTGACCGTCATCTCGATCGACGCGCCCGGTGCCAGCGACTGCCACGACGGCAGCGTGAGCTCCGCCTTCTGGAAGTCGCCCTTCAGACCGCCGACGTTGGACCCGCTGTGGCCCTTCGTCACGACCCTGAGCCCGAACCCGGACTGGTCGGCCATGCCGCCGGGCGCGCTGGTGCCGTAGTCGAACGCGATCTTCGTGCCACCGGGGATGGTGACGGTGGACCGGTTGGTGAACTTGATCTTCGGCGTGATCGGGTAGTTGTTGTCGCCCAACGCGAAGCCGTACACGTCCACGTCGACCGCCAGCGACTGGGTCTGCTGGGTGGAGGCCTTCGCGGCACCGTAGGGCGCGGCACCGTTGAGACCGCTGTTGATGGTCGACAGCAGCGTGTCGCCGATGAAGTACTCCTTCTTGGCGGAGTCGTACCCGTAGTCGCCGGCGAGTTCCCAGATCATGATGCCGCCGAGGCCCTTGTCTCGGACGTACCTGGCCTTCTCCGCGATCGACTGTTCGGTCTCGGTGGAGAGGAACACCTTCTTGTCGTTGTTCCACAGCCACGGCGACTTCAGCGTCGAGTCGTAGTACGGCGTGTACGTGCCGGTCAGGCGGTCCGTCGGGTCGTTGACCGGGTCGAGGCCGTACTGCGCGGAGTACGAACCGGTGACCTTGGCTTCGAGGTTCTTGGTGTGCCACAACGGGTTCACGCCGGACGGCACCTCGGCGCCACCGGCGGTGACGTCGTGCCAGATGTTGTCGACGCCGGTCGCGCCGTTGCCGCACGGCGTGGTCGAGCCGACCGACGAACCGGTGCCGGGCGGGCACTTCGACTGGTCCGGCAGCGCCGCCTTGCCCCACAACCCGTTCGTGCCACCCGTGACGCCCTGCCAGCCGCGCGAGTAGAACGGCACACCGAGGTTGATGCGTCCGGCCTGCATCGCACCGCGGTAGTAGTGGTACGCCCAGTCAGCGTTGAGGTAACCCATGCCCTCGTACTGCGGTGCCGTGTACACGCCACCGGCGGAGAGTTCGCCGTCCTTGCCGTCGTCGTAGAGAGCGGCGTTCGGGCCGACGAAGTGGTTCCACGAACCGTGCAGGTCGTAGCTCATGACGTTGAGGTAGTCGAGGTACTTGACGACCTGATAGGACTCCTGGCCGCGCAGCAACCAGCCCGACGCGGGCACGGCGGCGGTCAGCAGGTAGTGCTTGCCGTCGGCGGCACCGGCGCGGTCGAGCTTCTCCCGCAGCGTCTTCATGATCGCCTGGTAGCCGGCCCACAGCGTGCCGCGGTTGGCATTGGAGATCCAGAAGTCGTCGGGGTTGCCCGCGTGGTTGTTCGACGTCGCGTACTCGTAGTCGATGTCGGCGCCGTTGAAGCCGTACTGGCGCAGGAACGCGACGACGCTGTCCGCGAACGTGTCGATCGCGGCCTGGTTCTGGCCGAGCTTGTAGAAGCCGCCCGACGCGTTGCGCGTGCCGTCCGCGTTGAAGAAGCCACCGGTCTCCGCCCAGCCGCCGACCGAGATCAGCGTCTTGACGTCCGGGTACTGCTTCTTGAACTTCGTCAGCTGGTTGAAGTGCCCCTTGTAGGGCAGCGACGGGTCCATCTCGGCACCCGCGACGCCCGGCCACTCCATGCCGATCGACGAGTTGTTCGCGTTGTTGTCACCGACGGAGATCCTGTTCTGCCCGTCGATGTGCGCGAACGCGTAGTTCAGGTGCGTGACCTTGGTCCAGGGGATGTCCTTGGCGAGGTAGCCCGACTGGTTGTTCTTGCCGGTGCGCCAGCTGGTGAAGTACCCGATCACCCGGCGGGACTTGTCCGGACCGAGGTTCTCCCGGCCCGCGGTGTCGTACACGGTGCAGTAGGGCGACTCGACGCCCGGCGTCTTGTACAGCCCGTCCGGCCGGCAGTCCTCGTGGGCCGCGGCCGCGGTCGGCGCGGTGGTCACAGCTATCAGGGTCCCGGCTAGCAGGGCTAGTACCGGGACCACTCTGGCGAGCAGGCGCAAGGGAAGGACCTCCTGGCTAGGGCGGCGGCCCTGCCAGGAACGGTAAAATGGTCCAGACCTTTAGGTCAATAGTCGATCACTGACATTCGTTGTCAGTGATACCGGTTTAGCGTCCGTCCCATGAGTGAGAACGATTTCGACTTCTTCCACGGGCGCTGGCGAGTGGTCAACCGCAAGATCGCCGACATTCCCGGCCGCGGCACCGAGTGGGTCGAGTTCGACGCGGAGGCCGAAGTCAGGCCGATCCTGGGCGGCGCGGCGAACATCGACAGCCTGCACGCGGACGGCTGGGAGGGCATGACGCTGCGGCAGTACGACCCCGAACGTCAGGTCTGGCGGATCTGGTGGGCCTCGACCCGCGCCCCCGGCCACCTGGACCCGCCGCTGGAGGGCCGGTTCAGCGACGGGCACGGGGTGTTCCTCGGTGACGACGTGGTCGGCGGACACGCGGTGAAGGTGCGGTTCGACTGGACCGCCGGCGAGGAACCCGTCTGGCAGCAGCAGTTCTCCTACGACGACGGCGAAACGTGGGAGAAGAACTGGGAAATGCGGTTCGTGCGGGCCTGACCGGTCAGTGGTGGTGCTGGTGGACGACCGCGTGGCCCTTGCCGCGCCCGATCATCCAGCGGTTCACCGGCACCGTCACCACGAAGGCCACGGCCAGCGAGAACGCCAGCGCCACCCAGAACAGCCAGTTCGTGAGGCCGGCCTCCATGGCGCCGGGCACGAGCACCATCACAGCGTTGTCCACGACCTCCATGACCGCGATCGAGACCGTGTCCGCCGCCAGCGCGACGCCCAGTGCCGCCTTGAACGCGAGACCCGAACGCAGCACCGGGCGGATGGTCAGCGAGTAGCCGAACACGAACGCGAGCACCACGGCCAGCACGATCGTGGCGAGGTTTCCCCAGCCCAGCGCCGTGCCGATGACCATGCCGAGCACCTCGCCGATCGCGCAGCCGGTGAGGCAGTGCAGCGTCGCGGAGATCGCCTGCCTGGTCAGGCTCGTGGGAGCGTGGTCCATCTCGTCCTCCTTCAGGGTCGAGCCCGACCATACCCCTAGGGGGTATGAGCGGCAAGCGGTCCCCCGGCCCGTGCGATCATGGCGACCATGAAGCTCACGTTCGCGGTCATCCCCACCCACGACCGCCCGGCCGAGCTGCGGCAGACCATCTCGAGTCTCGCTCTCCCGCCCGAGCGGGTCCTCGTCATCGACAACGCGAGCACCCCGCCGGTGGCCGATGTCGCCGCACAGGTCGTCCGCGACGAGGAGCAGCCGCCGAACATCAGCCGGTTGTGGAACATCGGCCTGGACTGGGCGCACGAACAGGCCGCCGGCGAGAAGTACGCGGTGGCCGTGCTGAACGACGACCTGGTGCTGCCGCCGGGTTTCCTGGACGCGATGACCGGCGCGCTGGAGCGGTACGGCGCCGCGATCGCCTACCCGGACCGGTCCGGCGACAACCCCGACTGGCACAACACCGAGCAGGGCCCGGTGCTCAAGCCGCACCGGATGACCGGGTACGCGTTCGTGGTGGACGGACAGGCGAACCTGCGCGCGGACGAACGCTTCCGCTGGTGGTACGGCGACGACGACCTGGAGTGGCAGGCCCAGGCCGCCGGCGGCACCGTCCGGGTCGGTGGCGTGACCGTGGAACACCTGTACAGCAACGCTTCCACGTACGGGAACCCGGTGCTCAACGCGCAGACCGAAGTGGACGCTCAGTCGTTCATCGCGAAGTGGGGCCGGCCGTCCTGGATCTTCCCGGTCGTTTGACCGATCTGGCTGACCGATCCGGCTAACCGATCTGGGTCAACGCCAGCCCGCCCGCCATCAGCACCGCGCACGCCAGTCCGTGCACGACCGGGTTGCGGACCAGCAGCGCCACGAACTCCCGCAGGAACGCGCTCGGCACGAAGTACCAGGCCGTCGGGGCGCCGATGACCTGCAGCCGCAGGCCGGTCTTGCGCGACAGCACGGCGGTGCGGAACACGTGGTAGTTGTTGGTGACCGCGACGACCCGGCCGGTGTGCCCGCGTTCGGCCAGCAACGCCTTGCTGTAGCGGAGGTTCTCCTCGGTCGTGGTGGCCTGGTCCTCCAGCACCACGTCGGCGTCCGGCACGTCGCGTTCGAGCAGGTACTGCCGCATCGCGAACGCCTCGGAGACGTCCTCGTCAGCGCCCTGGCCGCCGGACACGACGATCACGGGTGACCGTCCCGCGGCGAGATCGCGCCGGTAGAGCCTCAGCGCGCGGTCGAGCCGTGAGGCCAGCAACGGCGGCACCCGTGAGCCGACGAGCCCGGCGCCGAGCACCACGATGCCGTCGAACCCGTGCCGGCGCCCGGTGCGGCCGTAGACCACCGAGTACAGCAACAGGCTCACGAACAGGAAGGCGATGTAGGCCGACACCAGGAACAGGCCGATCGCGCTGCCGCGGATCCAGTCGTTGGGCTGGCTGATGCCCCACGTGAAGTAGACCATCTCGCCGAGCAACGCCAGACCGGCGAGCAACGACAGCAGGTTGCCCAGCGACCGGCCCTCCCGGCGGACCATCACCAAACCGTTGGCCAGCAACGCGAGCGGGAGCAGCAGCAGGCCGACCACGGCCAGCACGAACGCCAGCAGGAGCGGCAGGCTCAGCACCGGGTTGTCGCGACCGGCCTCCGCCAGCAACAGCAGCAGCATCACCAGCGTGATGCCGAGCCAGATCGCGTTGCTCAGCCTGCGTCGGTCGCGCACCATCCCGTAGCCGAAGAAAGTGGCGGGGATCAGGCACAGCAGGGCGGCGAGCACCGGCCAAGGGTAATACCGGTGATCACTCCGTGCTGTCAGGTTCCCCAACAGGCTCCGGGGTGGGCTTCGGGCGCGGCCTCAACCGCACCGCGCCCGCCGTGAGGTCGAGCGGTCCGGTCTCCTCGTAGTCCTCACCGGTGCCGGAGTCCGTCGCCTCGCTGCGGAGTTTGCGTCCCGGGAACAACTCACCCAACTGTCCCATGTTCCCGACAGTACCCGCCCCAGCTCAGCACCCGGCTCAGAACAGGGCGATGAGCAGCAGGATCACGGCGATGGCCACGACCACGGGAATCAGGAACCCACCGGCCGGCCTGCGGTAGTGGCTGCGGACCGTGGTGGAGCGGAACCAGCTGTACGGAGCGCTGCGGCGGTGCCGGCGAACCCAGGGCATGTCTCCTCCTGACACGGGTGGCTTTCACATCGGGATTACCCCGATTCCGAGCCGCTCACGCACTCCGTCCAGTCCGTCCGCCGCCACCGCCGGGTCGCCGATGTCGTTGCCGTACAGCACTTCGTGCCACGGTCCGAGCTGATGCCAGATCAACGCCCGCTCGCGCAGTGCGTTCGTCACGCCGTACGCCTCCGCGAGAGAGTCAGCGAACTCGGGCGGTGTGGAGTGCAGCGCCCACGCCAGGTCGATCGCCACGTCGCCGACGTGCAGGTCGCCGAAGTCGATCACGCCGGTCAGCACGCCGTCGTGGCCGAGCACGTGGTCCGGGCCGAGGTCGCCGTGCACGAGCGTGTCCGCGGGCAGACCGCTGATCCTGGCGAGCAACGCCTCGCCGCCGGGCACCCGCACCTCGGCGCGGAAGCGCTCGACCGGCAGCGGCCTCCGCCCGACGCCGCGCCGCACGGCTTCCGCGACCGGCACTGCGTGCAACGCCAGCAGGAACTCCCCCAGCTGCCGGCCCTGCACCGCGTTCAACTCGTGCACTTCTTCGCCAGGTATCAGCTCGTGCCGCACCACGAGCGGTTCCCGGGACACGACAACAGGAACCGGCACGGGCAACGGCAACCGCGGCGCGAGCCAGGGCATCACCACCGACTCACGCACCAGCTGCGGGCCGATCTCCGGACGGCGCGGCCGCCGTTCCACCCACCGTTCGTCGAACAGCTCGGCCGTGCTGTCCCAGCCCTCACCCAGGTACGTCACGCACCCAGTGTTACCAGGAACGATCGTGCGTCCGAAGCGACTTTCGCCTGGCTGTGTTCCTCTGCCGTCTTGAGTGCTTCTCGTGCCGTGTCGACGTCACGCGTGATGCGCGCGCGAGCCAGCAACGCCCGTGAGTGGTCCATGAGGCTGTCGGTCTCACGGATCGTGGTGAGCACTTCGTCGATCAGCTCCACCGACTCCGTGGCCTGGGCGAGCAGGATGGACGCGGTGATCACGCCGGGTTCGTAGCCGATCTTGCGACCCAGCTCGACGGCCTCCCCCGCGTGGTGCTCCGCCTTCTCCGGCTCCAGAGCGACCATCGCGACCAGGCAGTCGATGCGCGACTTGGGATGTTCGGCCTCCCGCGCGACCTCGAAGCACCGCTGGGCCACCGCCAGCCCCTCCTCGATCTCCCCGCGTTCGGCGCGGATGCGGGCGAGGCTCGCCAGGGCGTTCGAGAGGGCCCGCTGCTGACCGTTCTCGACGTGCAGGCGGACGGACTCCAGGCTCGCGGTCAGCGCCCGGTCCAGTTCGCCCAGCTCGAAGTAGGCGACGGACAGGTTGTCCAGGACGAGCGCGCTCTGGTTGCTCATGCCGAGCCGCGAGCAGACTTCGTAGCACTCCTCGATGTACCGCGCCGCCTCACGCAGCTCTCCCTTGGCGCCGTAGGAGATGCCGAGATTCATGAGGGTGCTGGCGGCCGCGCGTTCGTCACCGATCCGCCGCCGCAGCGCGAGCGCCTCGGTGAGGTTGGCCCGCGCCTGCGCCACCTCGCCGAGCTCCAGGTACACGAGCCCGAAGTTGTTCTTGATCGCCGCGATCGCGGCGGGCTCGTCCGCCTGTTCCAACGCCGTCCCGTAGTGGTGCAACGCGTCGCGGTACTCACCGCGCCCCCACGCCGACATGCCCAGCCCGAACGACGCGGCGCACTGCCCGGCCCGGTCGCCCGCCTCCCGCGCCGCCCGCAGTCCGGCCCGGAACACCAGCGCCTTGTCGATCTCGAACCGCCCGACGTGCAGGTAGAGCCGCACGACGTCGGCGAGCTGCTGCGCGAACGGCGAGGGCGCGGCGAGCACGGCCGCGACGAGGTTCGAGTGCTCCTCCTCGAGCCACGCGGCGGCGTCGTCCCGGCCCTCGAACTCCAGGCAGGCTCCGGTGAGGTCGGGGTCGGTGATCAGGCTCAGCTCGGGGATCACCACGAGGATGGCGTTGTACGCCGTCCTCAGGTACCACGCGTAGCCGTGGAGCAGCCTCGCCCGGTCGTCGTCGTCCGCGGCGTCAGCGGCAAACAGCCTGATGAGGTCGTGCAGCTGATAGCGAACGCCGACCTGGTCGACGAGTCCGGCCCGCACCAGCTCGTCGAGCTGCGGTTCGGGGTCGCTCCCCGCGAGCGCCGTGGCCGCGTCGAGCCCGATGTCCGCGCCGGGTGGCAGTCCGAGCAGCCGGAACACGCGCCTGGCCGCGCTGCTCAACGCCCGGTAGGACAGTTCGAACGTGGCCCGCACCGCCGCGTCGCCGTCGATCTCCAGCACGTCCAGCCGGTCGCCGCGCAGCTCGTCGAGGTAGTCCTCGATGTGCCCGTGGGCCACGTTCGCTCCCGCGATGCGCAAGGCGAGCGGCAAATGCGCGCACAGGCGTACGAGCTCTGTGCGTTCGTCAGCCGTGCCTTCCACACGCATGTTCGTGAGCAACTCGTGCGCGGCATCATCGCCCAGGACGTCGAGCCTCAGCTGGCCGGGCAGGTCGTGCCGGCTGGTGACGATGGTGAGGCAGCCGGGCTGGTCCGGCACGAGCGGCTCGATCGCGTCCTCGACGGCGTTGTCGAGCACGACCAGCACCCGTTTGCCTTCGAGCTTCTTGCGGTAGAGCTCGATCTGGGCGTCCAGGCTGGCCGGAATCGCCGGCTGCGGGACACCGAGCGCCTTCAGGAAGCCGCTCAGGGCCTGTTCCGCGGTGACCGGCGGCCCGGAGGCGAACGCGCGCAGGTTCACGTAGAGCTGGCCGTCTAAGTACCGCTCCCGCAACCGGTGCGCGAGCCGCACGGCCAGCGCGGTCTTGCCCACGCCCGGCGCACCAGTGATCGCGATGACGCCCTCTTGCCGTTCGAGGCGGTCCAGCTCCTGCTCGCGGCCCACGAAGTCCGGCAGGTCCGCGGGGAGCTGGCACGGTCCGGGGGTGCGGACCTTGAGGCGGTAACCGGACGCGTCGGTGACTATCTCGTCCGGAATGGACCGCCGGAGGCGCTTCACGAGCGTGCGCAACGCCGGAAGCGGGCCCGCGGGTGGTTGCTCGCCCCAGACCGCGTTGATCAGGTCGGCGAACAGCACTGGTTGGTTGGGGTGCGCGGCGAGTGCCCGGTGCAGCGCACGGAGTCTTCCCTCTGGTGTTCCGGCCACCGCGCCGATGGTAGATCGATGTGGGCAGAATTCGTGGATGGCCGTCACCGTCTCCTCGAAGCTGCTGTCGCTGCTCGGCACCTTCGACGCCCGCCACCGCCGCCAGACGCTCAGCGGCATCGCGCGGCGCAGCGGGTTGCCGGTCAGCACGGCGCACCGGTTGCTGGCCGAACTGGCGGCGTGGGGTGCGGTGCGGCGGCTGGAGTCCGGGGAGTACGTCATCGGGCGGCGGATCTGGCGGCTCGGGCTGCTCGCCGCGGGCGAGGTGGATCTGAGCCGGGTCGCGGAGCCGTTCCTGCACGACATCCACGCCGCGACGCGGGCGGTGGTGCACCTGGCCGTGCGGGAGGGGACCGAGGTCCTGTACCTCGACCGGGTGTCGGGGCATGCGTCCGTGCCGATCGTGAGCTCCACGGGCAGCAGGTTGCCGTTGCACTCGACCGGCGTGGGCAAGGTGTTGCTCGCGCACGCACCGCCGGAGGTGCAGGAGGAGGTACTGCAACACGGTCTGACGCGGATCACGGCGTACACGGTCACCGAGCCGGGCCGGATGCGGGCTCAGCTGCACCGGATCAGGCGGGACGGGTACGCGCAGACGTTCGAGGAGATGACGCTCGGGGCGTGCAGCGTGGCGGTGCCGGTCGAGGTGGACGGGCAGGTGGTGGCGGCGCTGGGGATCGTGGTGCCGGATTTGCGCAACGTGCGGGCGCGGCTGGTGGCGGCGTTGCAGGTGGCGGCGAGCGGCATCGGCCGGACGTTGCAGCCGGGTTTCCACCCACCGGAAGCCTGACTTGGATGATTCCGGTCCGGAACGCTTGAATCTTCAACCGTGGCAACCGAAAAGCGTCAGCTATTCATCGGCGGCGAAAGCGTTCCCGCGCTGGACGGCCGCACCACCGACGACCTAAACCCGTACACGGGTGAGGTCCACGCCGTTGTCGCCGCTGCCGGCGTCGCGGACGTGACGCGCGCCGTCGACGCGGCGCAGGAGGCCTTCGCGGAGTGGTCGGCGTTCTCGCCGTCGCGGCGGCGCGGGATCCTGCTCAAGGCGGCGGACGGCCTGGAGGCCAGGACGTCCGAGGTCATCGGCCTCATGGCGGCCGAGGTCGGCGGCGTCGGCGGCTGGGCAGGGTTCAACGTCATGCTGGCGGCGAACATCCTGCGCGAGGCGGCCGCCGCGGTCACCCAGCCCGTGGGCGAGGTGCTGACGACGGAGACGCCGGGACAGCTGTCGCTCGCGGTGCGGGAACCGCTCGGCGTCGTCGCGGCGTTCGCGCCGTGGAACGCCCCCGTCATCCTCAGCACGCGGGCCGTCGCCGCGCCGCTCGCCGCCGGCAACACGGTGGTGCTCAAGCCGAGCGAGGACGCGCCGATCGCGGCCGGGCTGTTCATCGCCGACGTGCTGCACGAGGCCGGGCTGCCGGCGGGCGTGCTCAACGTCGTGACGAACGCTCCCGAGGACGCCGCCGAGATCGCCAAGGCGTTGATCACCGACACCCGCGTGCAGGCGGTGAACTTCACCGGGTCGACCGAGGTCGGGCGGATCGTCGGAACCCTTGCAGCGCAACACCTCAAGCCGGCCGTCCTGGAACTCGGCGGCAAGAACTCGCTGCTGGTCCTCGACGACGCCGACCTCGACCACGCGGTGAGCGCGGCGACGTTCAGCGCGTTCTTCAACGCGGGCCAGATCTGCATGTCGGCCGACCGCATCCTGGTGCACCAGGCGGTGGCCGAGGAGTTCACCGCGAAGCTGGCCGCGAAGGTCAACTCGCTGCCGCACGGCGACCCCGCGGACCCCGGCACCGCCATCGGCCCGGTCATCAGCCCGCGCGCCGCCGAACGCGTGGCGGCGCTCGTCGCCGAGGCGGTCACCGAGGGCGCCCAGGTCCGGGCCGGCGGCAACGGGACCGCGACCGTGCTGGACGGCGTGACGCCGCGGATGCGGATCTTCCAGGAGGAGATCTTCGGCCCGGCCGTCATGGTCATCCCGGTCGCCGACGACGACGAGGCCGTGGCCATCGCGAACGACACCGAGCACGGCCTCACCGCGGGCATCCTCACCGAGGACTCCCGCCGCGGCTTCGCCCTCGCGCGACGCATCCGCACCGGCATCGTGCACGTCGGCAACCAGACGGTCGACGACGAGCCGCAGGCGCCGTTCGGTGGCGTGAAGTCCAGCGGGTACGGCAGGTTCGGCGGCCGGTGGGGCCTGGAGGCCTTCTCCGCGACCCGCTGGGTCACCGTGGCAGGAGGCCACGGCCACTTCCCGCTCTAAACCCTCACCCGCAGCGCCGTTCACCCACACAAACCCCACCAGCCCCATTTTTCGGCACGCGGGGACCCCGCGTTTCCCTGGAGGGAACGAAGGGGCCCCGCGTGACCGCCGGCCAACGGGGGTTAGAGGGCTGCTTCGTGGGCGACGATGGCCGCTTGTACGCGGTTCTCCGCGCCGAGGCGGGTCAGGATGGCGCTCACGTGCCCCTTGACGGTGCCCTCGACCAGGTCGAGCCGCCGCGCGATCTGCGCGTTCGACAGCCCCTGGCCGAGCAACGCCAGCACGTCCCGTTCCCGCGCGGTCAGCGACGCCACGCGGGAACGGGCCTCGCTGACCCGGCCACCGCGGAACCGCGTGATCATCCGTGCTGCCACCTTGGGTGCGAGGTAGGCGCCGCCGGACGCCAGCGCGTGCACGCCCGCGATGAGTTCGCGCGGATCGCCCGACTTCAGCAGGAAGCCGCGGGCGCCGCCGTCCAGCGCCTGTTCCAGGTAGCCGTCGTCGTTGAACGTCGTCAGCATCGCGACGCCGAACCCCAGGCGCGCCAGCTCTTTCGCCGCCTCCAGGCCGTCGAGGCGGGGCATCCGGACGTCCAGCAGCACGACGTCCGGCCGGTGTTTCAACGCCAGGTCGATCGCCTCGCGACCGTCCGACGCCTCCGCCACCACCTCCAACCCGGGGTCGGAGCCGAGGATGGCGCGCACGCCCGCGCGCACCATCGCCTCGTCGTCGGCGAGCAGAACGCGAATCACAGGTCCCCCGAGTGCGGCAGCGTCGCGACCAGCTCGAACCTGCCGCCGCCACGACTGATCCGCAGCGTACCGCCCGCGAGCCGCACCCGTTCCCGCAACGCGACCAGCCCCAACCGGCTGCCCGCGCCCCGCCGCAACCCGGCGTCGTTGTGCGCCTCCACCACCGTGGTCGCGTCGGCCGTGGTCACCCTCAGCACCACCGCGGACTTCGGCGCGTGCTTGGCGGCGTTCGTCAAAGCCTCCTGCACCACGCGATGCACGGTCTGCTCCACAGTGGACGGAATCGCACCCTCCACTGTGAACTCGACCCGCAACCCGGCCGCCACCGCGCGATCCACGAGGTCCTGCAGGCCCACCACGGCCGGCGGCTCGCCGTCACGCAGCAGGAACACCAGGTCCGCCAGCCGTTCGGTGGCACCCGAGGCGGTCTCCCTGAGCTGGGCGGCGGCCGCCTGGTGCTCAGGAGGCAGGTTCATCTCCAGCGCGCCCGCCTGCAGCGCCAGCAGGCTGAGCTCGTGCCCCAGCGTGTCGTGCACCTCGTGCGCGATCCGGGTGCGTTCGCGCAGGTGAGCGGACTCAACGGAAGCCGCGGCCAGCGCGGCCTGCTGGCCCGCGACCCGGCCGAGCACCCACGGCAGGGCCGCGGCCAGCGCCACGACGATGAGCCCGGTGAGGTTGATGAGTCCCGCCGCGACGAACAGGATCACGGGCCAGCCGGGCGCCATCCGCCGCCCGAGCAGGAAGGCGGCGACGAACACCGCGGCGCACACCACGACCGTCCACGGCGGCACGGTCTCGGTCATGAAGAACGACATGCCGAAGGCGGTGGCGACACAGGCCGCGAGCGCCAGGATCCTCATCGCACCCACCTCACGACCGCCACGCTGATGTTCATCACGCTCGACACCCCCAACCACACCACAAGCGGCAACGAATAGTGCATCAGTTGGTAGAACGAGATGTCCCGCCCGCCGCCGTACAGCAGCCCGATCAACGTCGGCAACGCCACCAGCACACCCAGCGGCACGAACCTGAGCACCTGCCACGCCTTGTGCAGCTTTCGCGGCCGTCGCAACGCACGAATCCCCAGCGCCAGCGACAACAGCGTCAGCCCGGCCAGCACGAGATCCGTGATCAACCGGTACGACGTGGGCTCGGCAGGAGTCCTGCCGTCGAGCACGTCCGCGATGCCGTTCTCCAGCCCGTAGGTGCCCTCGTTGCCGAGCCCGATCCCGCTGTTCGACATGACCGCGATCCCGTAGCCGGACGAGGTCAGCAGCTGGCCGGCCGTGGCGGTGAACCAGATCCCGCTGTGCCGCAGCTGTCCCTGAGAGTCGGCCTGCCACCCCATGCCGTCCCGCGGCGCGAGCTTCGGTTGTGCCGCGAGCCATTTCGCCATGTCCGCCGCCGTGGTGATCACGCCGTCGGACCCCGTCACGAACCGGTCCGGCTCGGTCAGCGGGACCGAGAACCCGTAGGCGTACCCGTAACCCTTGCGGTAGTCCGGCGGCAGATCGCGTGGCGTCACGTCGATCGCCACGGTGTCCCGCATGCCCAACGGCTCGAAGACGTGCTTCTGCAGGTAGGAGTTGAACTTCTCACCGGACGCCAGCTCGACCAGCCGCGCGGCCAGGTGGTAGTTCGTGTTCGTGTAACGGAACTGGCCGTCGGGCACCGCGTCGCGCAACACGTCGCGAGCCCGTTCCACCGCCGCGGCAGTGCTGTCCGGCTGCGGCAGGCTCTTCTCCGGCAACGTGCGATCGCTGATCCCGGACTTGTGCTCGAGCAGCTGACGCGGCGTGATCCGCGAGTCGAACACCGGCCGGTCCAGGTCGAGCTTCCCCTCGTCGGACAGCTGCCGGACGGCGAGCGCCGTGAACGACTTGCTGACCGACGCGATCGCCATCTTCGTGTCCGCCGTGATCGGCGCGCCCGCCGAGTCGTGGCCGTACCCCTCGACCGCGATCACCTGGTCCCCCTTGGTGATCGCCACCGCCACCCCCGGATACGAGGCCTCGCCCGCGTAGGTGGAAACGAACAACGCGACTGCCGCCCCCAAGATGATGTTCATGGGAGAGAACGTAAAGAGCGCGGCGGCCGGATACCCGACCCGAAAGACAGACCGGACCCCTGACGAAAGTCAGGGGTCCGGTCAGGACGAACCGAGTCAGTGACCCGCGGCCATCTCCGCCGCCAGCCGGTCGTCGCCGCTCTGCTCCTTGAGCGGCTTCTCCTTGATGAACACCACCGCGAGCAGCGCCAGCACCGCGAACGGCGTACCCACCAGGAAGATCTCCGCGGTCGCCGTCGCGTAGATGTCGGCGATCACGGCCTTGATCTCCGGCGGCAGCACCGAGATGTCCGGCACCGCGCCGTCGCCGCCACCCATCGGGCCGAACTTCTCGGCCGCCAGCGACGACACCTTGCTCGCCAGCACCGCGCCCAGCGCCGAGACGCCGATCGCGCCGCCCAGTGAGCGGAAGAACGTCAGGGTGGACGTCGTCGCGCCCAGGTCCTTGGCCGGCACGTCGTTCTGCGCCGCCAGCACCAGGTTCTGCATCATCAGACCGACGCCGACGCCGAGCACGAACATGTGCACGGACACCATGAACACGGTCGTCTGCGCGGTGATCGTGGACAGCAGCAGCAGGCCGCCGATCATGGCCACGCCGCCGGACACCAGGAACGCCTTCCACTTGCCGTACTTCGTGATCAGCTGACCGGCGACGGTCGACGAGACCAGCAAGCCGAAGATCAGCGGCAGGCCGAGCAGGCCCGCCTGGGTCGGCGTCTTGCCGAGCGACAGCTGGAAGAACTGCGAGAGGAACACCGTGCCGCCGAACATCGCGACGCCGACCAGGGCGCTGGCGATGGTCGCCAGCGCGACCGTGCGGTTGCGGAAGATCGACAGCGGCACGATCGGATCGTGCGCGGTGGCCTCGACGCGGACGGCCGCGGCCAGCAGCAGGACGCCGAGCGTCACCAGGATCGCGGTCCAGCCCGACGCCCACTCGAACTTCTGCCCGGCCAGCGAGGACCAGATCAGCAGCGTCGAGACGCCGGACACGATCAGGATCGCGCCCAGGTAGTCGATCTTCGTGTCGGTCTTGCGCACGACCGGCAGGTGCAGGGTGCGCTGAAGCAGGTAGATCGCGGCGAGGGTGAACGGGATGCCGATGAAGAAGCACCAGCGCCAGCCCAGCCACGAGGTGTCGACGAGCAGGCCGCCGATCAGCGGGCCCGCGACGGTGCCGACGCCGAACACCGCGCCGAACATGCCGGAGAACTTGCCGAGCTCACGCGGCGGGATCATCGCGGCCATCACGACCGTCGCGAGCGCCGTGACGCCGCCGGCGCCCAGGCCCTGCACCACGCGGCTGATGATGAGCATCTCGATGTTCTGCGAGAAGCCCGCGATCAGCGAGCCGACGACGAACAGGCTCAGCGACGCCTGGATCAGCAGCTTGCGGTTGTAGAGGTCGGCGAGCTTGCCCCACAACGGCACGGTCGCCGTCATCGCGAGCAGCTCGACGGTGACGATCCAGGCGAAGATCGACTGCGAGCCCTGCAGCTCGGCGACGATCCGCGGCAGCGCGGTCGAGACGATGGTGCTGGCCAGGATCGAGACGAACATGCCCAGCATCAGGCCCCACATGGCCTGCACGACGTCGCGTCTGCTGTGGATTGGTGCCACTTCGGTCTCGGTGCTCATGATCCCCCTTCGTGGTGGTGCTGCGGCACGTGAACCAACCCGGTGCCGAACAGGTCGAGTGCGTCGCCGACCAGGTCACCCAACGCGACGTTGTCGTCGAGGGCCCAGCGAGTTACCGCACAGCGGAACGCGGCGCTGCCGGCGGCCACCAGCAGGCGCGGGTACAGGTGGGACTCGGGCAGCCCGGCCCGCTGCCCCACCGCGCTCGCGAGCAGCTGCTCGGACTCGGCGCTGTTGGCGAAGGCCCGGACCAGCAGGTCCGGCCGCTGCATCAGGACTTCCTTGCGCAGCAGCCACAGATCGCGCGCGTTGTTCAGCTCGTCGGTGATCTCGGCGAGCACCGACCGCCGGTACGCCTCGAAGGGCGAGACCTCGTCCGGCGCGGCCAGGATGCGCTCGGCCATCCGCGGCCCCGCCTCGGGGTCCGCGCCGATCAGCGCCTCGTCCTTGCTCGCGAAGTAGTTGAAGAACGTGCGCATCGAGACGTCGGCCTCGGCGGCGATCTCCTCAACGGTGACGTGGTCGTAGCCCCGCTCGGCGGAAAGACGCACGGTCGCCCGCTCGAGCGCGGCACGCGTGCGGCGCTTCTTGCGGTCGCGAAGGCTCTCCTCCGGCTGGTTCACAAGGGAAGAGTACAGGATCGTTTTGCAGTCACTGCAAGTTTGCAGATTGTGAAGTACGACTCGCTGTGAGTGGCTACGACCAGGGCGTCTTCGGCTTCGCCTGGAGCTCGCCGTCGACGAAGAGGTCGACGCGCTCGCTGTAGAAGCACGCGAGCCCCGCCACCTTCTGACTCTCCGGCAGCGGTGACCGGTAGATCCACACGAGGTCGTCGTGCACAACGCCGTTCACCTCGACCGACCAGTACGTGGCCGTGCCCTTGTAGGGACACTCCGTCCGGGTGTCAGACGGCCTGAGCAGATCGAATCGAACGTCGCTCAAGGGCAGGTAGAACCGCGGTGGAAGGCTCGTCTCGAACAGGATGCGCGGCTGCGACGACGCCGCCAGCGTCACCCCGTCGAGCGCCACGCGCACGTGCCGTGAGCTGTTCAGCACGTCGACGCGCTTGTACGGGTCACGCGGGTGGACGTAGATGGGCTCGTCCTCTTCGAGCCACTCGTCCATGGCGGCGAACTCGAACCGGACGAGGTCGCGCAGCTCCTCGATCGGCGAGTCCGGGTAGACCAGCGCCGCGCCCTCGGCCGTGCCTCCCGCCGTGACGACGTCGTGGAGCACGCCGTCGCCCCTGCTCGGCGAGTGCTTGGTCTCCCCCGTCGGCTTCAGCTCGACGCGCACGGAGGACAGCGGCAGGTAGTAGGCCGGGTAGTACGGGATCTCCCAGACGAGACGTGGCGTCGTCGCGTCCGCGACCAGTTCGCCACCGAAGTACGTGCGCACTCGCTTCGCCGAGTTCTCGACCCGAACCCGGCCACGCTGCGCGGTGTTTCCCATGTCGTCGCCCATGTCACATACCAACACGGGACGGCGGGCATCGCTTCCCGCGTCAAGCGTTGCCGTCGAACAGACTGGTCACCGACCCGTCCTCGAAGACCTCCTGGATCGCCCGCGCGAGCAGCGGTGCGATGCTCAGCACGGTCAGGCCGGGGAACCGCTTCTCGGGCGGGATCGGCAGGGTGTCGGTGAGGATCACCTCGCGCGCCTTGCTGGCGACGAGCCGGTCGTGGGCGTCGCCGGACAGCACACCGTGCGTGGCCACCAGGACGACGTCCTTCGCGCCCTGCTCCAGCAGCTGCCTCGCCGCCGTCGTGCTCGTCATCGCGGTGTCGATCATGTCGTCCACCACGACGCAGGTGCGTCCCTCGACGTCGCCCACGACCCGGTTGGCCATGATCTCGTTGGGACGCAACGGGTCCCGCGTCTTGTGGATGAAGGCGATCGGGCAGCCGCCGAGCAGGTCCGCCCACTTCTCGGCGAGCCGGGTGCGGCCAGCGTCCGGCGAGACGATCGCGAGGTTCTCGCCCTGGTAGTGCGCGCGGACGTGGTCGGTGAGCAGCCACATCGCGTGCAGGTGGTCCACCGGGCCGTCGAAGAAACCCTGCGCCTGCGCGGTGTGCAGGTCGACGGTCACGATGCGGTCGGCGCCGGCGGTCTTGAACATGTCCGCGACGAGCCGGGCCGAGACGGGTTCCCGGCCGGCGTACTTGCGGTCCTGCCGCGCGTACGGGTACGAGGGCACCACGGCGGTGATCCGCTTCGCCGAGGCGCGTTTGAGGGCGTCGACCATCAGCAGCTGTTCCATCAGCCAGTCGTTCACCGGCGCGGTGTGGCTCTGCATCACGAACGCGTCCGCGCCCCGCACCGACTCCTCGAACCGCACGAAGATCTCGCCGCTCGCGAAGTCGTAGGCCGCCTGCGGGGTGATCGCGACGCCGAGGTGCTTGGCCACCGCCTCCGCGAGTTCCGGGTGCGCCCTGCCGGTGAGCAGGATGAGCTGGCGCTTGGCCACTCCCGGTTTGCCGCTGACCATCGTCCACGCTCCAGGTTCGTCCGGCGATGAACCCGATCGTTCAGCATTGCCACGAGATCAGGCAACGGCGTGTCCGGCCGGTGAGATTCCACGTTGCTGGGGAAATTTGTGTAATCACATCGGGCACACCCACAGGTAGTCACATAGCAGGGGTTGACTCGTACCCTCGGTATAGATCGGCTGATTCCGATTCACCTCATGGGGTATGTCGAGTGTGATTTCTTGATCAGCGTGCTTGAGGGGTCAATGACCATGCCTACCCTCCTCACATGCCTGCAGACCAGGACACCCCCGGACCGACACCGCCGGTACCGCCTCCGGGCCCGATCGTGATGAGCACTCCCATCCACGACCAGATCGCCGACCGCCTGGGAGTTCGCCAAAAGCATCGACGGCCGGATTGACAGCGGATATGAAGGCCGCATGCGTCTCCCCCTGCTCGGCGCCGTGGTCGCGCTCCTGATCGTCCCCGTACCGGTGGCCCACGCGACTCCGTCGATCGAGTGGTCGACGTGCGGGCCGGAACGTCCTGACTTCGAGTGCGCGACGTTCACCGTGCCGCTCGACCACGACCAACCGGGCGGTGCGACGACCACGGTGGCGTTGACGCGCAAGCCCGCCACCGACAGGGCACGGCGCATCGGGTCGTTGCTGTTCAACCCCGGCGGGCCCGGCGCGTCCGGTGTCGAGGCCACCTGGTTCTTCGGGAACAGGATGTCGGCGGGCACACAGGGCCGGTTCGACGTCGTGGGCTTCGACCCGCGCGGGATCGGCAGATCGGATCCGTTGCGGTGCTTCGCGAACGACCAGGAACGGGCGCGGTTCCTGGCGGCCGGGCCGATCTTCCCGTACGAGGCGGCGCAGGAGCGGCCCTTCTTCGACAGGTACCGCTCGCTGGCCGCCAAGTGCGACAAGCCGATCGCACGGCACATGAGCACCGCGGACGTCGCACGCGACTTGGACCTGCTGCGCCGCGCACTCGGCGACCGCAAGATCACCTACTTCGGCCACTCGTACGGCTCGTACCTCGGCACGACGTACGCGAACATGTTCCCGAACAACATCCGCGCCCTGGTCGTCGACGGCGTGCTCAACCCCGAGCTGTGGTCGAGAGGGCGGCAGATCGAGTCGGACCGGGTCGCGGCTCGCAAGGTCCTCGACGAGTTCTTCCGGCTCTGTGACGAGGCCGCCTGCGTGTTCGGCCCGCAGTCTTCGAAGCGCTGGGACGCGTTGCTCGCCTCGGTGCGCACCAAGCCGATCACGCTCAACGGTGAGGTGTGGACCTACGACCGTGTGATCGAGGCGGGTCTCTTCGCCGGGTACGCCTCCGAGAGGTGGACCGACGTGGCTTCCTTGCTGGACCAGCTGTCCGACGCGGCCGCGGGCACGTTGGCCGCTGCTGAGCCGGTTTACGACAACTTCTTCGACGCGAACCTCGGCAACATGTGCGCGGACATCGAGTTCCCGCGCACCTTCGGCGCGTACCGGGCGGTCTCCCGGTACGCCGCAGCGGGTTCGGAGTTCGGGCCCTACTGGTGGTGGAGCACCAGTGCGTGTGCGGACTGGCCGGTGAACGAGGACCGCTACACCGGACCATGGCGTGCCCGCACTTCCGCGCCTGTACTGGTGGTGGGCACCTACTACGACGGCTCGACGGACTTCGCAGGCGCACAAGCCGTTGCTGAGCAGTTGCCGAACAGCCGTTTGCTGGCGTACGCGGGTTGGGGGCACATCGCGTACCGGCGCAGTCAGTGCTCCATCGACTACATCCACGAGTACCTGCTCAACGGCGCGTTGCCACCGGTCGGGACCGTGTGCCCGGCGAACCCGAACCCGTTCTCCGACCGTGCGTCCCATTTGGCCGAACGCGACTTTCGTCGGTCGACGCCGGGACGCGTCAGCAGGTAGGAATGGCGCGTCTGCGGACAAGAGGGGAGCTTGTCGATGCGAATCACCGTGCTCGCCGCGGCGGCCGCACTCCTGCTCACCGGTGCGCCCGTCGCGCTGGCCGACAACGGGGTGCCGCGAATCAACTGGCAGGCGTGCGGACCGGAACACCCCGGCTTCGAGTGCGCCTCCGTCGAGGTGCCGCTGGACTACGACCACCCGCGCGGCGCGACCACCTCCGTCGCGCTGGCGCGCAAACCCGCGACGGACCAGGCCCGCCGGATCGGGTCGTTGTTCCTCAACCCAGGCGGACCGGGCGGGTCCGGGGTGGACTTCGCGCTCGGCGCCGGCACCAGGCTGTCGGCGAACCTGGAAGGCCGGTTCGACATCGTCGGCTTCGACCCGCGCGGGATCGGGCGGTCGGATCCGCTGCACTGCTTCGCCAGCGAGGCGGACCTCGACAAGTTCTTCGAGGGCGTGCCCGGCTTCCCGTACCAGGCGGCGCAGGAGCGGCCGTACTTCGACCGCTACCGCTCGCTCGGCCCGGAGTGCCGCGACGACCAGCCGATCGCACAGCACATGAGCACCGCGGACGTCGTGCGGGACATGGACCTGCTGC
Organism: Lentzea kentuckyensis; assembly: GCF_002150765.1. Lineage (GTDB taxonomy): Bacteria > Actinomycetota > Actinomycetes > Mycobacteriales > Pseudonocardiaceae > Lentzea > Lentzea kentuckyensis. The sequence continues at coordinate 92,965 of NZ_MUYM01000035.1, read as the reverse complement.
GCCGCGCCGTCGGTGACCGCAAGATCTCGTACCTGGGCTTCTCGTACGGCTCGTTCCTCGGCGCGACCTACGCGAACATGTTCCCGAACAACATCCGCGCCCTGGTCGTCGACGGCGTGCTCAACCCCGAGCTGTGGTCGAGCGGACGGCAGATCGAGTCCGACCGGATCGCGACCAAGGAGGAGTTCCGCGAGTTCCTGCGCAACTGCGACGAGGCGGCGTGCGTGTTCGGCCCGCGGTCGGAGCAGCGCTGGGACGCGTTGCTCGCCTCTGTGCGGGCCAAGCCGATCCAGCTCGGCGACCAGGTCTACACCTACGACGCGGTGATCAACGCCGCGCTCGGCGCGATGTACTCGCCGGGCGACTGGCCGGACGCGGCGGTGCTCTTCGACCAGCTGTCCGACGCGGCCGCGGGTCTCGCGGTGGAGGGTCGTTCGGTTTCCGTTGCGGCGGAACCGGATTACCCCAACGGGTTCGACGCCTACAACGGCAACGTGTGCGCGGACATCGAGTTCCCGCGTGACTTCGGTGCGTACCGTGCGACTGCCCGTTACGCCGCAGCGGGTTCGGAGTTCGGCCCGGCGTGGTGGTGGGGCAACGCGGCGTGCGCGAACTGGCCCGTGAACCACGACCGCTACAACGGCCCGTGGCGCACCCGCACGAACGCGCCGGTTCTGGTGGTGGGCAACTACTTCGACGGCGTCACGGACTATCGCGGCGCACAGGCCGTGAACCGCCAGATCGCCGGCAGCCGCCTGCTCTCCTACGCGGGTTGGGGACACACGGCGTATGGCGTGAGCAAGTGCGCCACCGACCACACGAACGCATACCTGCTCAACGGCACGTTGCCACCCGTCGGCACCGTGTGCCCGGCGAACCCGAACCCGTTCCTGCCCGCGGTGGCTGCTTCAGCCGAACCGCTGTTCAAGCCCACGCACCGGTGACAACGTCTGCAAGTACCACCAACCCACCGGTTGGTGGTACTTGCAGACGCCCTCAGCCCCCGCTGCTCAGCTGGTGAGGGCTCGTGCGAGCACCTCGATGGCGTCCGGGCCGGTCCGGCAACATCCGCCGACCAGCCTGGCGCCGTCGCCGGCCCACTCCGCCGCCAGCGCGGTGAACCCCGTGCCGTCGCCGGTCCACGCACGCTCGTGCGCGTCCCACTCCTCGCCGCTGTTCGGGTACACCACCACAGGCAGCCCGGTCTTCCCGGCGGCGGTCACGGCGGCCGCGACGTCCTCGGGCGCGCAACAGTTCACGCCCACCGCGACCACCTCGTCGATGCCCGCGGCCACCTCGAACGCCTCCTCCAGCGACTGCCCGGCGCACGTGCGGTCGCCACGAATGCTGTAGGACAGCCACACCGGCACGCCGCTGCCCCGGACGACCTCCAGCACCGCCTCGGCCTCGTCGACATCGGGAATGGTCTCGACGGCGAGCACGTCCGGCTCCGCCTCCGCCAGCACCTCGATGCGCGGCCGGTGGAACTCCACCAGCTCCTGCTTGCTCAACCCGTAGCGGCCGCGGTACTCCGAACCGTCCGCGAGCATCGCGCCGTAGGGCCCGACCGAGGCCGCGACCCAGCGCTGTCCGTCCACATCGGAGGCAGCGGACCGAGCCAGCGACACACTGGCGCGCAACAGCCGCGCGGTCTCCTCGGCGCCGATGCCGTGCCGGGCGAACCCGTCGAACGTCACCTGGTAGCTGGCCGTGATGGCAACCTCGGCGCCGGCGCGGTAGAACGCCAGGTGCGCGTCACGCACGGCGTCCGGATCGGACAGCAGCAGCCGGCCCGACCACAACGCGTCGGACAGGTCGTGCCCGGCCAGTTCCAGTGCCGTCGACATGCCGCCGTCGAGGACGACCACTCGCTGCGCCAAGGCGTTCCTCAGTTCCACCCCGGCGATTCTACGGTCAGCCCGAAGTCGCGGCCGCCACGACCAGCGAGTTGACTGGTCAGCCCGACGCCGCGCCCAGCCGGGGCGACGGCAGTTCCGGCGTGCTCACCCGGCGCAGCAAGCGCGGCGGCAGCAACAGCAGTGGCGGCACCGCGCGTCCTTCGAGCTTGCCCACCAGGAGCTCCACCGCGTGCCGGCCCAGCTCGTCCACCGGCAGCCGCACCGAGCTCAGCGGGGGCGACACCTGCTCGGCCAGCTCGTCCGGGCAGATCGCCACCACGGCCACGTCGCCGGGCACCTTTCGGCCGGACGCGCGCAGGCAGGAGCTCACCCACGGCAGCGCGGCGTCGTTGTGCACCACCAGGGCGGTCATGGCCGGATGGGCACGGATCAGCGCCTGCACCGACCTCAGCACCGACTCGTAGTCCTCGTCCGCCGGCATGGCGGTGGTGGCGATGCCGCGGCGCATGGCCGCGGCGCTGAAGCCCGCCATCGCGCGGTGGGCGAAGCCGGTGTTGCGGCGGTACACGGCGCTCGGTGCGCCGAGGAAGCCGATCGAGCGGTGGCCCAGGTCGGCGAGGTGGTCGACGCATTTCGCGCCGGCCGCCTCGAAGTCCAGGTCCACGCAGGTGAGGCCCTTGGTGGCCGCTGGGTGTCCGATGAGGACGGACGGCTTGGCGAGCTCGCGCAGCAGTGGCACGCGGTCGTCGTCCATCTCCACGTCCATCACCAGGAAGCCGTCGGCCAGGGCACCGTCCGCGGCCTTGCGCAGGGCGGAGGCGCCGTGCTCGGCGGTCATGAGGAGCACGTCCATGTCGTGTCTGCGGGCGGCCGTGACGGCCGCGGTGACGAACCGCATCATGACCGGGAGGTGCAGGCCGGCGCGCAGAGGCAGCACCAGCCCGATCACGTTCGCCCGGCCCGCGCTGAGCGTGCGCTCACCCGCGTGCGGGTGGTAGCCCAGCGCCCTGATGCTCTCGCGCACCCTCGACTTGGTGTCCGCCGAGATCGACCGCTTGCCCGTGAGCACGTACGAGACAGTGCTCGGGGCAACACCCGCGTGTCGTGCGACGTCCGCGATGGTGACCACACCGACCCCTCTCGCGAACCCACTTCACCCGATGTGTCCCGCCACGATAGGGAGCACGTTCAGGTGAACTCAAGGGTAATGTTCGCGTTAACATTGTTTGTTTTCCGTGGTCCAGACGAATCACGGCTTTGGTAAAGTTCCTGAACAAAAGCCCTGTGCAGCTCAACGGGCCTGCGCCCACGCTCCGGGCCGGAAATCGTGGCCGACACGGAGCGTGAGCACGTTCACATCACACGGTCAACTGAAGGCCGTAACGAGCGCCTGGTAGGCCGGTTTGGGAGCGAACGCCGCGTCGAACGGCAGTGCGGCCCCCTCCCCCGGGAACACCGACGGGATCCACGAGTGCTTGTCGGAAAGCGACCACGTCGTCATCCCCACGCACCGCGCCACGGCGAGGCAGGCACGAGCCACCGCCGCGTAGTCCGTGGCCTGAACCGCGAGCTTGGCGGAGTCCGCCGGCAGGTTCATGCGCACGTCCAGCTCGGTGATCGCGACGTCCACGCCGAGGTCCGCGAACCGCTGCAGGTTCTGCTGCATCGAGGACGGCACCCCGCCCAACAGCAGATGCGCCTGGAACCCGACGCCGTCGATCGGCACGCCCTGCTGCTTGAACGACCGCACCAGCTCGTACACGGCGTCACTCTTCGCGCCGAGCCCGTCGGTGTTGTAGTCGTTGTAGTACAGCTTGGCGTCCGGATCGGCGGCCCGCGCCGCGCGGAACGCCTCGGCGATGTAACCGTCGCCGAGCTTCTGCTGCCAGAACGACTGCCGACGCGTGCCGTTGTCCTCGAACGCCTCGTTGACGACGTCCCAGGCGAACACCTTGCCCCGGTAGTGACCCGCCACGGCGCTGATGTGGTCGAGCATCGCCTGCCGCAACTGGTCCGCGGGCAGGTTCTGCACCCACTGCGGGGTTTGGTTGTGCCACACCAGGGTGTGCCCGCGCAGGCGTTGGCCGGCGGCGACCGCACCCGCCGAAATGCGGTCGCCGCCGGTGAACGTGAACTGACCACGAGAGGGTTCGGTGGCGTCCCACTTCATCTCGTTTCCGACGGTGATGACGCCGGCCTCGCGTGCGGTCAGCTCACGGTTCTGGGTGTCCTCCAGTTCGGACACGGTCATGGCACTGCCGAAGTACTTGTTCTTGGCCGCGGCCAAGTCCCGCAGCGGCTTCGCGACGGGAGCAGTCCCGTTGCACAGCTGGCCGTTGAGCCGGAACTCGGCGGGCGGGCTGTTCGTGCCGCTGTAGGTGGCGTTGAACCCGAGCCCGCTCAGCGTCGCTCCGGGTGCGATGGTCCTGTTCCAGTCGAGCGCGGTGGCCGAGGTCTGGCTCCACGTCGCGTTCCAGCCGTGGGTGATCCTCTGGTTGCCGGGGAAGGAGAACGTGAGCGTCCACCCGTTGATCGGTGTGCTGCCGGTGTTCGTGATGGACACCGCGCCGGTGAACCCGGAGTACCAGTCGCTCGGGACGCTGTAGGCGACCTTGCACGGCCCGCCCGGCTCCGCCGCCGCCGTCGCCGCCGGGGAGGCGACGACGACGGCGGACAGCAGCAGGACAAGCGCACAGAAGAGACGTTGCATGTGCGCGTCTGTCCTTTCTAGAGGGCCGGGTACGCGTTGCGCATGAGCTCCTGGAACTGCGCGGAGAACCAGTGGCCGGACAGCGGGGCGTCGGCCAGCGAGCCGGACATGCTGTTGCCGTTGCGCGGGTTGCCGGTGTACGTGGGGTCGCACATCCGGTCGAAGCCCTTGCCCTCGTTGTTCGGGATCTCCTTGCTCGCGCCGTCGGACTCACCCGGCGGCTTGATCCACACGTAGGCGTCGATGCCGCTCTCCGGCGCCGCCTTCGGGCGTTCGCCGATGCCCGCACCGGACTGGTTGCACCAGTTGCCGAGGTGGATGCGCCGGTCGAGCCGGCCGCCGTTGACGTACGCGTCCGCCGTCGTGCGCGGGCCGGGTCCGGTCGGTCGGGCCGCGCCGCCCCAGCCGTTGCGGCTGGTGTCGATCAGCATGCCGACCCCGGCGTCGAAACCCGCCTGGACCGCGCGCTGCCGGAACGCCTGCGCGTAGCCGAGCTCGTCGATGTAGCGGTTCCAGTCGACCCACTTGGCCTTCTCGCGGACGACCTCGCCGTTGATGTTGTCGTCGATCTTGAAGTACGGCTCCTTCAGGATGCCGTAGTTCGCCGTGTTGGCGATGAAGCCGTGCACGTTGGCCTTGGTGCTGCCCTGGGCGTTGGCCGCCTGGAAGAGCAGCTCGGCCGTCGGGCCGAAGTTGTCGTCCCAGCCCAGCCAGCCGTGGTGGCCGATGTCGAGGTAGTTGTAGACGTTCGGCACCGCACCGAGCTTCGCGAGCGCGTAACCGACACCGGTGATGTAGTTGCCGTTGGCCTTCATCACGTCGCACTGCGGCGTGAACGTCGGCCGCGGCGTGACGTTGGTGATCAGGTTCGGCAGCGAGTCGATCTCGACCACGTTGACGATGCGCAGGTTCGCGTAGGCGGGCCTGGCGAGGATCGCCGCGATCGGGTCGATGTACTCGGTCTTGTACCGGTCGATCTCGGTGGCCTTGAGCTCACCGTTGGACGCCAGCGCCGAGCAGTCCCGGCCCGGCAGGTTGTAGATCACCAGCTGGATGACGAGTGGTGAGCCCGCCGCCTGGCGCACCGCGTCGTCGAGGTGGGCGACCAGTCCGCGCGCGCCCGTGGTGCCGTTGATCGCCGCGATCCGGTCCAACCACACGCCGGTGGGCTGGTTCGCGATCCGCGAGCCACCCGGTTCGGCATTCGCCTTCGCCGACCAGTCCGCGTTCACGTAGACCTTCGCGTTCGCGTACGGGTTGTCGACGCGGTTGCCGGGGTTCGGAGGGTTGCCCGTGGTGGTGGTCGTCGTGGTCGAGGTCGGCGGTTGCTGACCCGTGCACACCGTGCCGTTCAAGGAGAACGACGCCGGGTCGGTGTTGGTGGAACCCGTGTAGCTGCCGTTGAAGCCGATCTCGGTCGACCCGCCGGTGCCCAGGTTGCCGTTCCACGACATGCTCGTGGCGGTCACGTCCGCGCCCGACTGGGACCAGTTGGCGCTCCAGCCCTGGGACACCTTCTGCGTCCCCGGGAACGTGAACTTCAGGGTCCACGAGGACACCGCGTCACCGAGGTTGGTGATCTTCACCTTGCCGCCGAAGCCACCACCACCCCAGTTGCTCGCGGTGTAGTCCACGCGACAGCCGGGTGCGGCGCCGGCGGAGGGCGCGCTCAGCGCGATCCCCGCTGTGGCGACGGCAGTGGCGGCCACCACTCCCGCAGTGGCCCACCGCCTTCGTCCGATGAACGTCATTGTCCCGGATCTCCTTCTGTTAATGGTGTTCTATCTGGACGAACGAGCACGCACCAGCTGTGCACTCGAGCCGTCGCAGTCCTAGGTGTTCCATGCCGATCGAGCCGGTGAGGGCGAACCCGTCGCCGAACGCGAGGTCCGGATCTCCCCGGACCTCGCCGTTCGTCAACGCCCTGAGCCAGGCCTCGTCGATCCCGGGGCGCAGCACGATGAGTCCCAACCGCTGGTAGGGCTCCTTCGTGCACGTGCCCCACTCCGCGACGAACGGCTCGTAGACCTTCGCCCTGACCGGTCCGGCGAACGACGTGAAGTCGTTGTCCCGCTGGACTTTCACGCATTCACCGGTCAGGTCGTTGAGCCACGCCGCGATCCCGTCGACGCCCTTGGTCAGGTCCGGGGCGGGGTCGGCGCGTGCGACGAGGAGGGCGCACGCGACCGAACCCACCACCAGGAGGGCGATCAGTGCCCTCTTCACCCTGTGGAACAGGCCGAGCCGTTGAGCGTGAACGACGCCGGGTCCGTCACCGCACCGGTGGTGTTGACGTTGAACCCGAAGTTCACCGACCCACCGGCCGGCACGTCGGCGTTGTACGACGCGCCCTTCGCGGTCGCTTTGCCGTCGGCCACGGTGACCGTCGACGACCAGGCCTGCGCGAGGGTCTGCCCGGCTGGGAAGTCCCAGACGAGCTGCCAGGCGGAGATCGCGGACGTACCGGCGTTGGTGATCTTCACGTTCGCCGTGAAGCCACCGTTCCACGTGCTCGGTTTGGTGTACGCCACCGAACACGTCCCGACGGTGCCGGTTCTCACCGCCACGCTCGGCGATGCCGGTGAGACGTTGCCCGCCGCGTCCACCGCGACCACGTTCAGGCTGTAGTCGGTGTTCGCGGTGAGCCCGGTGACCGTCGCGGAGTTGGTGCCCGAGGTCGCCACCACCTGGCTGCCGTTCTGCACGCGGTAGCTCGTGACTCCCACGTTGTCCGTGGCCGCCGGCCAGTCGAGCTTCACGGAACTGCCGGTGATCGCGGACGCGACCGGTGTCCCCGGCGCGGTGGGCGGCTGCGCGTCCGGCACGCCGCCGCCGAACATGACGTCGGAACAGCTGTAGAAGGCCTCCGGGCTGTCCGAACGCGTCCAGGTCGAGTAGATGATGTGCCGGCCGGACTTGTTCGGCAGCCTGACCTGCCAGCTGTACTCACCGTTCGCCAGCGGCGGGTTGGTGATCTTGTCGAAGGGCTCCAGATCGGACCACTTCAACGGTTTCGTGACGTCGAAACCGTCCTTGGTCACGTACTGCTCCCAGGTGCCGGGGTGCGGCGCCCACGCGTTGTACCGGAAGGTCACCGTCGAGTTGGCGGTGAGCTGCGTGACCGGCCAGTCCGCGCGGGGGAGGTTGTAGGCGTCGTACTTCGTGGTGGGACCGCACAGCTTGCCGTCCGGGATGATCTCCCGGTGCCGGCCGGCCGCGTTGCTGATCAGGTTGCCGAACCAGTCCCACAACGGCTGCTTCCCGCCCTGGGCGACCGCCGCGATGCACGCGGGGTTGGTGGGCTGGATGTCGCCGCCACCGCTACCGGCGCGGCCGTCCTCGTAGCAGCGGTAGGTGCGGCTGCCGGGCCACGTCATCGAACCGTGCGCCACCGCGGTGCCGCCGGTGTTCACCAGGACCGCGGCCGTACAGGCGGCCACCGTCAGGAAGGCCAAGCGTTTCCTCATGTCGGTACTCCTCAGCCGAAGAGCTCGGTGTGCAGGGAGAATGCGGTGGCGATCTCCGCCTGGGCCCAGAACCGGTGGTAGGTGAACGTCGGTGCCGGACCACCGTCCAGATAGGACTGGACCTTGGGCCACTGCGGGTCGTTGCGGAACATCGACCGCATCGACAGGAACGTGCTGCCCTGGCCGATCTGGTCGCCGTTGGGCATCTTCCCGGTCCAGCCCGGCGGCACGTACGGGCCTTCGCCGTTCGACGCGTTGTAGACGTCGTCGAAGCGGTTGTAGTCCGTGCGGGTCTCCGGCGTGGCGATGCCGACGCTGTCCTGGTGCGACAGCAACGCGGTGAGAAGCGCTTCACCGGTGGCCTTCGCCTGGGCGTGCCCGGACTTGGCCGCGTAGTTCAGCAGCACCTTGGCGTAGGACGCGGCCACACCGACGTCCTGGTTCTTGTTGACCACGCGCACCCGCAGGTTCGCGTTCGCGCCGGGGTTGGTCGCGTTCCACGTGTCCGGCACGCCCGTCCACTCCAGGTCCGCGGGGATCTGGAAGTTCGTGCCCGTCGTGGTGTTCGCGAGCGCCCAGGTGACCCACTTGTCGAGGATCTTCTTCGCGCGGGCGTCCCCGGTCATCCGGTAGAGCGCCGCCGTGCGCTCGAGACCCCACACCTGGAAGCCGAACCAGCGGTTCGACGGCGGGTCGCGCCACACCGGGTGGGCGTCGTAGAACATGCCGTAGAACGTCGGCGTGCCCGCGGGAGGCGCGGCGTACTGGCCCTCCCAGGAGTTCGTGACACCACCGGCGAGGCCACCGTCCGCCGACTGGAGCCACTGCAGCAGCTCCATCTGCCGGTTCAGGCTGGTGGTCCAGTCCTGTTGTCCCGTTGCGGAGAGCGGTTTGAGCGCCGGGACGTTCGACAGCGCGTACGCCGCGAGCGGGTTCTGGTAGCCCTGGTGCGAGGCACCGTCACCGATGCGCCACGCCCAGCCGGCGCTCGTGTCGGTCGCGCCGCCCCACGCGTAGTACCAGGACATCAGGTAGTGCTCGCTGCTCTTGCCCGTGCCGCCGGGGCAGGAACTCGGGCTCGTGCAGTTGCCGATGCGCTTGAAGTACTTGTCGAACATGGCGTAGCGCAGGTAGTCGCCCATCTTCGCGGCCTTGGCGATCTCGGGCGCGATCTGAGCACCCTTGCCCTGCGCCGTGGCCCACTGCTGGGCCAGCAGCGCCACCTGCACCGCGCGGGCGTCCGCGTCCGGCGCGTTGGTGTACTTCCACTGCTTGGCGTAGGAGGAGTCCTTGGTGAACAGGTCGAGGAACCCGTTGGGGCCACCGTGCTTGAACGTGTCGCAGGACGGCTGCGGGATGGTCTCCCACACCGACTCCGACGAACCGCGCTGGTAGGTGTTGATGTACGCCGGTGCCGTGGTGCCGTCGCCGCAGCGGCCGAAGCCGTAGGTGTTGTCGACGTCGAGCAGCCAGTGCATGCCGTAGATGTCATCCGTGCCGTACGCGGACTTCAGCTCGGCCGCGATCGGGTCGGAGCCGACCGGGGTGCCCGAGTCCAGCTGCGACGGGTAGCGGTCCATCCGCGGGTGCTCCGGCGCGTAGGTCGCGGGCTTCGAGGCGTTGTACTTGTCGTTGGTGGGCTGGTCGGCCTTGGCCGGGATGATGAACTTCTCCATCGACGCCCACGCGGACTTGAACGGCGCCCAGTCGCCGGTGTGGCGGCCGTAGCTCGCCTCCAGCCACAGGTAGTAGCTGAACGCCTCGGACGTGGTCTGGTGACCGTGGTCCGGTGCCTCGACCATCAGCGTCTCGACCGAGTGGTACGGCACGAGCAGATCACCGAACTTGCGGAAGTAGCCGCTCGCCGGATCCTTGATCTTGGCGTACTGGTCGAGGAACGCCTTGCTGAAGTCCGATGTGGACGACGAGATCTCCCGGACCGCGACCGAGGCAGGGGTGTGTCCGGTCGCGGTGGCGGTGAACGTGGCCGTCGCGAGGTCGCCGCCGTTGTTCGCCGACGTGACCGTGACGGTCTGCTTCGCCGTGCCGCTGAACGTCAGCGTGGTGGGAGTCACCGTGAGATCGGCGCTGCCGCTGCTACCGATCGTCACGGTGACGGGCTGGGACGGCGCGGTCGCCAGTGAGACGTCGAAGGTGGCGGTCTGGCCCTGCCGGACGGTCAGGGTGCTCGGCGTGGCCAGCACCGCCGGTCCCGCCAGCACCTTGATCCCCGCCGGCGCGGATGTCGTGACGGCGCCGCGGTTGTCGTACGCCCTCGCGGTGATGCTGTGGTCACCGGCCGGTGCCGTGGTCCAGCTGCCGTCGAACGGAGCCGAGGTGTCCGTCGCGATCAGCTGGTCGCCCGCGTAGAACTCGACCTTGGCGATGGTGCCGTCAGTGTCCTGCGCGGTCGCCGCCAGCGGGATCGTGGCGGGCAGGGTGTAGGTGCCGCCCGTGGCAGGCGCGGTCAGCGCCACGGACGGCGGCTGGTTGGGGCCGGTGCACGCCACGCCGTTGACCGCGAAGTCGGTCGGTGGCCGGTTCGCCGAGCCCTTGCTGCCGTTGAAGCCGACCTGCGCCGTGCCACCCGCCGGGATCGTGCGCGCCCAGTCCGGATTGGTCACGCTCACCACCGCGCCGGTCTGGCTGAAGACGCCGTTCCAGCCCTGCGTCACCCGTTGGCCGTCGGGGAACGTCCAGGTGAGTTTCCATCCGTTCAGCACGTCACCGTCGTTGCGGATCGTCGCCGAGGCGCCGAAACCGCTGTCCCACTCGTTGGTGACTTGGTAGGCGACGGTGCAGGCGATCGCTTGGGGTGCCGCCACCGCGGGCACCCCACCGATCATCATCACCGCCGCAGCCGTCAATGCCGTTGTTCGCCGAGTCATGCCGCCGCCCTCTCGACACCTGGGAGCGCTCCCAGATTTCACGGCACTGTAACGTGGGTCACGTGGGCCAAGTGGAGGCACGGAGCGTAATCGTTCCGCCACCCAGCGCTCGGCACTAGGCCGTGAAGGCCAGGGAGTGTTCGCCCGCTCGTTCCTAATACCACCCTCTTACTGCTCCCTTCGAGTGGAATCCTGGGAACGCTCCCAGATACGAGATGGGGGCGTCCCACGCCACTGGGAACGCCCCCTGGCCGCGTCAGCCGCGACCGGCACCCGCACCTGCCGTGACCACGCCTTTCACGCCGCTAGCGGCGTCCAGCGGGTAGGCGTACGGGATGCTTTTCACGGAGCCGCCCTGCTGCCCCGAACCGGAGTTCACGAAGTGGTTGTTGCGGGCCACCAGTGCGCCAGCGGGCGAACTGCCCTCACCCCGGTGGAACGTGTCCGAGGTGTTCTCGAAGTAGTTGCCCTCGACCAGGACACCGGCTTCCATCGTCGACGCGACGCCGTACGAGGTAACGCCGCCGTAATAGTTGTTGTAGACGTGCACCGGGTTGCCGAACCGCACCCGCGGGTGCCGCTGGTTGGTGCCCGCGAACCAGTTGTGGTGGTAGGTCACCCGGAGCTTGCCCCGGTCCTCTGACCCGTTGTCGTCGCTGTGGCCCAGCAGCATCGTCTTGTCGTGGCTGGAGAACTTGTTCCACGACACCGTGACGTAGTCGGACGCCCGCTTGACGTCGACCGCGCCGTCGTAGCCACTCGAGAAGCTGTTGTGGTCGATCCACACGCGGGTGGAGTACTGGACGTTGATCGCGTCGTCGCCCCAGTTGCGGAAGTTGAGGTTCCGCACGATCACGTTCGAGGCGTTGGCGATGTTGAGACCCTGCCCGGTGATCGCCGAGGACGAGCCGACACCCTCGATGGTCTTGTTCGAGGCGACCTTCGTCATGCTCGGCAACGAGATCGTGCCGGAGACGCGGATCACCGCCGAGCCAGAGGCCTTCGCGGCCGCGACGAACGCGGACGCCGTGGTGACGGTGACCGGTGAGGCGCTGCCGCCACCGGTCGTGCCGCCACCCTGAGTGGCCCAGCCGACCAGCCCGAACGGTGCCGCGACGGCCTGCGGAACAGAAACGGCACCGGCGACCAGTGCCACTGCGGAAATCAATGCTGCACGTTTTGGAATCATTCCAAGCCTTCCAAGTTGTGTAGCGGCGGTGCATCGAAGGTAGCGAGTTCAGAACAAAACGGTCAACCAATTCGACAATATTCGAATCGAATCATCGACAATAGTTGACAGAAAAAGCTTCCGCCCTACGATCGAAATTACCGCCGCGCATCCCCTGCATGCGGAGCGCACATGAAGAAACTGGCAACAACGGTGTTGGCCGTGGCATTGACCGCGTTTCTCGCACCCCAGGCCCAGGCCGCGGGCAGCACCTTTCCGACACCGACCGGACCCAAACCCGTCAGTGCGACCATCAAGGTGCCCGCTGGCTCCTACGACGGTGGCATGAAGCGGTTCTACGGCACCGGCAACCTCGGTTCCGGCGGCCAGAACGAGAACCAGGACCCGATCTTCCAGCTCGCCGACGGCGCGACGCTGAAGAACGTGGTGCTCGGTGCTCCGGCCGCCGACGGAGTGCACTGCCTCGGCACCTGCACGCTCACCAACGTGTGGTGGGAGGACGTCGGCGAGGACGCGGCCACGTTCAAGGGCACGTCCTCCGGGCAGACCATGACCGTCAACGGTGGTGGCGCGCGCAAGGCGTCGGACAAGGTGTTCCAGCACAACGGACCGGGCACGATGATCATCCGCAACTTCCAGGTGGACGATTTCGGCAAGCTCTACCGGTCCTGCGGCAACTGCAAGACCCAGCACAAGCGCAACGTCGTCCTGGAGAACATCACCGCGTTCTCCCCCGGCAAGTCCCTGGTGGGCATCAACACCAACTACGGGGACACCGCGCGACTGTCGAAAATCACGATCGTCGGCGACACGAACAAGAAGATCGTCGCCTGCGAGAAGTACAAGGGCGTCACGAGCGGTGAGCCGACGAAGGTCGGCAGCGGCCCGGACAGCACGAACTGCCTGTACAAAACATCGGATGTCACCTACCGGTAGTGAATCAGTACTGAAAAGGCCCCGGGACAGCGGTCCGGGGCCTTTTCTCACCAGGATTCGACGGTATGCGAACCCACGTGGTCGAAATTCCAGTCGTCCCCGATTCCAGGCTGGAGCGAAAACGTGACGTGCCCGTTCTCGTCGAGCGGGTCGGCGATGGAGTTCCGGTGCGGCGGCACCCGGTCGAAGTCGACGTGCGGGTGCAGCAGACCCCGTTCGTACCACCGGCCCGCGTCGGTCGCGCCGAGCACCGTCAGGCTGGCGGAGCCGTTGCCGTGGATCTCGCAGTCCATGTTGAACGACTCCGCGAGGTGCACGGTCTTGAGCACCGGCGTGATCCCGCCGGCTCCGACCGGTCCGGCGCGCAGGACGTCGCACGCGCCGGCGGTGATCCACTCGGCGCGGGTCAGGTGCTTGCCCCACGCCACCTCCGGCCCGATCACGGGGATCGCCAGCTGTTCGGCGAGCCACCGGTAGGAGCTGATCGAGGCCTCCTCCATCGGCTCCTCGAACCAGTAGAAGTCCAGTTCCTCCAACGCTTTGCCGAGCCGGAGCGCTTCGGTCCTGGAATACCAGTGGCTCGCGTCCAGCATCAGCTCCACGTCCGGCCCGACGGCCTCGCGCACCGCCTGGCAGGCCTCGATGTCCCGTGACACGCTGGGCGCGCCCGGCACCGGCGGCATCCAGGTGTGCAGCTTGATCGCCCGATAGCCGATCGACACGAGGTGCTTGGCGAAGTCCGCGTAGTCACCCGGTGTCGCGAGGCCGTCGGTGTCCCCGCACATCGTGCTGCCGTAGGCCGGGATCCGGTCGCGGGCGCCGCCGGCGAGCTTCCACGCGGGCAGCCCTGCCTTGCGCGCGACCAGATCCCACAGCGCGGTGTCGACGAACCCGAGCGCACGGTCGGTGAACCCGCCGCCGGAGCCGCGTTGCCGGCGGCCGAGCAGGCGCCACAGCCGTTCGCGGTCCCACGGGTCCTGCCCGAGCAGCACCGGCCGCACGTGCTTGTCCAGCACGGCGGGCCGGAGGTGGTCGGCCTGGATCTGGCAGTACCCGGTGGCGCCGTCGGTGTCGGTGATCTCCAGCAGTGCCTCGGTCACCTCGTGCTCGGGCGCGGGATGCCGGTGCCCCTCGGGGTCCACGGCCGTGCACGCGGTCGTGGTGAACGTGCGCACGGCGACGCGTTCGATCACTTCCGCTTCTCCCATTCCTGCTGGGCCGCGGTGAGCTTGCCCGCGAGCTGGTCGAGGAAGTCCTTCGCGGACATCTGACCGAGCAACACCTTCTGGTACAGCGGTTCGGTGTCGGTCTTGGTGATCGACGAGTACTCCGGCAGGTAGACCGGTGCGGGCACGAGCACCGTCGCCGGGTCCTCCAGCACGCCGAGCGCCATCTTCACGGCCGCGTTCTTCTGGATCCACTCGGCGCCGCGCACGTCGGTGTTGGCGGGGATCTGGCCGACCTTCTCGTTCCAGTACCCGTTGCTCTCGGCCGAGGTCAGGAACTCGACGAACTTCCAGGCCGCGTCCGGGTTCTTGCTGCCCTTGAAGACCGCGAACCCGTCGGTGGGGTTCGGCACGACGGTGCGCTTGCCGGACGGGCCCTTCGGCAACGGCATGGCGCTCACCTTCTGGGCGCCGAGAGCCTTCATCACGTCGGCGGTGGAGCCCAGGTTGTGGTGCATCATCGCCACCGTGCCGCCGGTGAACTGGGCGACCATCTGCGTGTAGCTGTTGTTGACGTCCGCTTCCGGAGTGGACTTCTTGTAGAGTCCCGCGACCTTGCTGACCAGCTCGGCGTTGCGCGGGTCGGAGACCGTGCTCTTGCCGCCGTCGTAGAACTTGTCCACGCCCGAGTAGGAGTAGGCCTCGGCGAGCAGTTGGAAGACCGAGCCGGCGCCACCGCGGATGGTGAACCCGTACTTGTTGTCCGCCGGTTTGGTCAGCTTGGCGGCCGCGTCGACCAGCTGGTCCCAGGTGTCCGGGACGGCGATCTTCTGCTCGGCGAACAGGTCCGAGCGGTACCAGATGACGTCGAGGTTGCCCGACGCGGGCGCGGCGTAGAGCTTGCCGTCCATCGCGGTCTGGCGCACCGTCTCCAGCAGGCCGGGCAGCAGCTTTCCCTTCAGCGGCCCCGACTCCACCCGCTCGTCCAGCGGCTCCAGCGCCTCCTGTCCCACCAGGTGCGCGAGGTAGGAGGTCGTGACGCCGCCGACGTCCGGGGTGGACCCGCCCGCGATGGCCGTGTCGTACTTCTGCTGCACGGACGAGCTCGGGATGCCGACGTACTCGACCTTGATGTTCGGGTTCGCCGCCTCGAACCGCTTGATCAGCTCCTCGTAGATGGGCGTGCGGCCGGGGCCGCCGTTGTTGTCCCAGAACGTGATCGTCGCGGGACCGTCCTGTCCCCCGGCGGAGCAGGCGCTCAGCACGAGTGCCAGCGCGACCAGCAGTCTCCTCATGTCTCCCTCATCCCTTGACGGCGCCCGCGCTCAGTCCCTGCACGAGGAACCGCTGCACCACGGCGAAAACCAGCACGACCGGCACCGCGGCGACGACTCCACCCGCCGCGAGCGCCCCGAAGTCGGTGTTGAACTCGCCCAGCGCGTAGCTCAACCCCACCGGCAATGTGAACTTGTCCTGCCTGCTCGCGAACATCAGCGCGAAGAGGAAGTTGTTCCAGGCCCCGATGAACGCGAACGAACCGACGGCCACGAGCGCGGGCCGCAGCTGGGGCAGCGTCACCGCGAAGAACGCCCGCAGCCGCGAGCAGCCGTCGACCATCGCGGCCTCTTCGAGCTCCACCGGCACGTTGCGCACGAACCCGCTCATCAGGATCAACGCGAGCGGCAGCTGGAACGCGGTGTCCGCGATGACCAGACCGGTGAGGCTGTTCAGCAGCCCGGCGCTCTTGAAGATCACGAACAGCGGGATCAGCATCATCGCGCCGGGGATGAACTGCGTGCACAGCAACGCCAGCAGGAACACCCGCTGACCGCGGAACTTGAAGCGCGCCAGCGCGTATCCGCCCATGAGCGCGAACACCGTGACGGTGATCAGCGTGCCGATCCCGATGATCAGGCTGTTCTGGAAGAACAACCCGAAGCCGATGCCGTTCCACACCGTGTCGAAGTGTTCGAACGTGATCGGCCACGGGATCAGCGCGGTCTCTCCCGTCGGCCGGAACGCGAAGACCAGCATCCAGTAGAACGGGATCAGCGTGAACAGCAGGTAGAGCGCCAACGGCAGGTGCAGGCGCACGAACCTGCTGGGATCACGGTGTTTCTTGCGGCGCGGCGGCGCCGGCGGTGGCGACGTCACGGTGGCCGGGCGGGTGAGGGTCTGGGTCATGCCCGGCTCCCGAACTTGGACAGCCTCAGGTAGAGGATCGAGAAGAACAGCAGGATCGCGAAGCCGGCCATCGTCAGCGCCGAGCCGTAACCGAAGTCGTGCGAGTCCACGGCTTTGCGCGCCACGTACAACGGCAGCGTCGTGGTCTGGTTCGCCGGCCCGCCGCCGGTCAGCGTGTAGATCAGGTCGACGTTGTTGAACTCCCACACCGCACGCAGCAGCGTCGACAGCACGATCGCGTCGCGCAGGTGCGGCAGGGTGACGCTGACGAACCGGCGCCACCGTCCGGCGCCGTCGACCGACGCGGCCTCGTACAGGTCGTTGGGGATGGTCTGCAGGTCGGCGAGCAACAGGATCGCGAAGAACGGCACGCCGCGCCACAGCTCGGTGACCACGGTGGCCGGGAAGACCGTCGCCGGGTCGCCGAGCACCGACGTGCCGGGATCGCCGATGCCCCACTGCGCGAGCTGCTGGAAGATGCCCGTGGACGGGTTGTAGAGCAGGATCCAGATGCCGGTGGTGAGCACACCGGACACCGCCCACGGCGAGAACACCAGCGACCGCGCCATCGCCCGGCCGACGAACGTCTCGTTGACGATCAGCGCGAGACACAGGCCCAGCACGAGCTGCAGACCGACCTCGACGACGACCCACTTCGCGCTGAACATCAGGCTCTGCCAGAACAACGGGTCGTCGAAGAGCATCCGGCGGAAGTTCTCGAACCCGATGAAGCCGTTCTTCCAGGGCTGGGTGACGGTGTGCTGGCGCAGGCTGAACCACCCGACCGAGGCGATCGGGTAGACCAGGAACACCGCCATCAACGCCAGCGTCGGTGCGATGAGCGCGTACGGCGCCCAGGTGCGGGTCCTCACGCGGGGTTCCACCCGTCCAGGTAGGCGCTCTTGGTGTACTGCCTCGCCTGCTCGTCGGTCAGCTGCGGCCGGTCCGCGCCGGTGCCCGCGCCCGGTCCGGTGTTGCGGTACTCCGCGAACCTGGCGCCACGCCACGGGAAGCCGGACATGTCGGTCCACGGCGCCGCCTTGATCGCGGCGGGCAGCTTGGTGTTCCTGATGACGACCTGCGCGATCGCCTCCGGGTCACCGCCGGGGTGCCAGGGCCTGCCCAGGAAGTACGTGCCGGCCGGGGCGTCGCTGCGGACCTCCGAGTTCACGATCAGGAAGCCGTGCGGGTTGGCGCGCTGGGTGCTGGCGGCGGTCAGGTAGCCGTTGGGGTCACCGCCGCGGTTCAAAGCGGTGATCGTGGCCCGTTCGAAGACCGCGGTGGCGCGGCCGAACAGGAAGTCGACGTCGCCGGTGATCGCGCAGTCCCGGTAGTACTGGCGGGAACGCGTGGTCACGTTCGGCGAGTCGGCGTACAGGGTGTCCTGGTGTCCCTCGAAGTGCACGCGGTCGAAGAACATCCGGTCGCCGGTGGCCTTCACCGCGACCGCCTGGGTGTTGGTGATCTCCGGGTGCTTCTTGCGGTCGAACGAGTTGCGGAACGTGAGGTCGCGCGCCTTGAAGTCGTCCGCGGCGATGGTCGCGGTGGCGCTGCCGGACGTGCCGTAGGTGGTGCCGTCGGGTTTCTTGGTGCCGTTGGCGTTGTCGAAGTCGATCACGACGTCCTGCGCGCGTCCGGTGGCGCCGCGCAGGGTCAGCCCCTTCTTGCTCGCCGGGATCTTGACGACCTCGCGGTACACGCCCTTCGCCAGCGTGATCACGGCACCGGCGGGTGCCGCGTCGATCGCGGACTGCACGGTCGCGAAGTCCGCGCCGACCCTCAGGTGCCGGCCCGCCGGTGGCGCCCCGGCCTTCAGGTGCGCCACGCGGTGGGCGGGTTCGAGCCCGCGGTTGAGCGTGGGAGTCCAGCCTGCGTCCGTGCCGAGCTTCTTCTCCGGGAACGCGGTGTTGAACGCGTCGACCAGGCTGACCGGCTTGCCGTCGACCAGGTTGCCGGTGTCGGTGATCGCCGTGCCGCCCCAGTTGTAGACGACCTTCTCCGGCGCGATGCCGCGGAGGTAGTTGTTCTGCGCGTAGATCTGGGACTTCACGCCGACGCCCCAGCTGTACACCTGCGTGCCCTCGTACAGGTTGTTGTAGACGTGCACCTGGCCGAACCGGACCCGCGGCGCGCGTTCCTGCGAGTTGCGGAAGACGTTGTGGTGCACCGAGACCCGCAGCTTGCCGGGGTCGGTCGTCGAGGTGTTGGATCCGCCGATCAGCATGGTCTTGCCGTGGTCGGCGAAGACGTTGCGCGACACGGTGACCAGGTCGGAGGCCGCGGTGATGTCGAGCTGGCCGTCATGCACCTGGTAGGGCCTGCCGAAGTAGAGCGGCTGGGTGCTGTCGGGGTTCGGTTCGTCGGTGAACGTGTTGTGGTCGACCCACACGTTCTCGGACTTCTGCAACGACACCGAGTCCCAGAGGGAGTTCCAGTTGCCGGGCAGGGCGCCGGGGCTGTTGTCGGTCGGGTCCCAGGCGGGGAAGCAGTCGCTGGTGTCGCGGAAGGTCAGGTTGCGCACGATCACGTTGCGCGCGCCGTGGATGCGGACGCTGCCGCCGGTGATCCCAGCGCCGGGAGTGACGCCGATGATCGTCGTGTCCGAGCCGACCTCGAACCCGATCGTCGCCAGCTGGTTGCGCGCGGAGGCCGCCCGTGCGTCTTCGAGGGGTCCTTGCGGCTTGCGGTCACGACCCCAGACGGCGGGGTCGTAGGCGGCGAGGTACGCGGGCAGCGTGTAGCCGTCGGTCGCGTAGTCGGTGCAGCTCAACGGCTTTCCGTCGGGCCCGGTGTTCGCGTCGATCACGCCCCTGACCCGGATGATCCGCGGGGCGGGCGCGGCCAGCGCGGCGACGAGCTCGGCGCGGGTGCGCACGGTGTGCACGTGATCGGCCGGCGCGGCCGAGCCACCGGTCGTCCCCGGTCCGCTCGACGCCCATCCGTCCCCGGCGGGCAGCACCTGCCGCGCGGGGTCGTGGCCGGCGAGCGCGGGTGCGCTCGCCAGCCCCGTGCAGGCACAGGCCAGCACTAGCGCACGTACGAACAATCGCATGGCGCAATACCCTTCGAATGGTTGTTCATATTCGTGAACACCGTCCACGAGCGTGAACCGGATATTACGAACGAGTGCGCCGGGCGTCAACGAAATGAATTTGTTCGACAATTCGACGTGGAATTCGACTGGGGTTCGATTCGAACGGATCGAATTCGTTTTCCGGGCCACGAGGTAGCAGCGGTGTGACGTACGCATTACGATCCGACCGCTCGTCGAACGACGTTTCGACGCCATGACCAGGTCGTTCGATGCTCTTCGACACCCGGTTCATCGAACGAGACTGATCAGTCTCGTATTGACCGCAGCCGCCGTTTGGTCTAGCTTTCCCCGCCATTGCCCAGCTCCACTCGTACTACCGCAGTACCGGGGGAACAATGAGATCCAGATCGACCGTTCAGGTGATGACCGCGATATTCCTGCTCACCGGATGCACCGGCACGCCCACGCCGATCGCGTCCGGTCCGCCGTCGGAGCACCGCCTCGTCGCGCCGCCGACCCTGACCAACACGCTGACCGTCCAGGGCGTGGAGGACGGCCGCACCGTCCTGCTGTCCGACGGCACGCGCGTCCGGATGGCCGGGCTCGCCGCTCCGGAGGAATGCTGGGCGGGCGCCGCCACCGCGTTCGCCAAGGCGTTCCTGCTCGACAAACAGGTCAAGGTCGATCCGGGTGACCCGACGGTCGTCGACGACGCGCCGCTGTGGCTCGAGGACGGCACCGAGTACGCGTTGCTCGCGGTCAGCCAGGGGATACTGCGCGGCGACGCACCGCACGATCCCGCCTTCGTCGAAGCCGAGGCCGCCGCCACCAGGGCGGGACTCGGGCTGTGGGGCGCACCCTGCAAGGGGCAGGCCAAGCCGTCCGCCTCGACCACGACACCACCACCCGCCGCCGCGGTGCCCTCGCCCGTTGCGACGACGACCACACCTCCCCTGGTGTTCGGGTGCGCCGTGAACTACCGCGTGACCCATCGCTGGGACATCGGCTTCAACGCCGACATCACGATCACCAACACGGGCACGGCGCCGATCTCCGGGTGGACGCTGCGCTGGAAGTTCACCGGTGGCCAGGTGATGACCGACATCTGGAACGCGACGGGTCAGCAGTCCGGCCAGGACGTGCGGGCCACGAACGTCTCCTACACCGCGGACATCCCCGCCGGAGCCACCCAGGTGGTCGGCTTCACCGCCTCCTACCGGATGATCAACCCGGCGCCGACGGGGTTCTCCGTGAACGATCACCCGTGCCCGGTCCGGTAACGTCCTTTTAAGACGGACAGGACTTCTGGAGGAGGACTCCGTGCTGGAGATCAGCGGACTGACGTGGGCGATCACGATCGGGGTGATCGTGGCACTGCTGGCGGTCGATCTGGTGCTCGCCGCCTGGCGACCGCACCGGATCGGCTTCCGCGAAGCCAGTCTGTGGTCGGTGTTCTACATCCTCGTCGCCATCGCGTTCGGCGTGTGGTTCGCCAGCGCGCACGGCGGCGAGTTCGGCACGGAGTACTTCGCCGGGTACATCGTCGAGAAGAGCCTCTCGGTCGACAACCTGTTCGTGTTCGTGATCATCATGACCACGTTCCTGGTGCCTGAGGAACACCAGCACAAGGTGCTGACCTTCGGCATCGTGCTGGCGTTGATCATGCGCGGCATCTTCATCGCCGTCGGCGCCACGCTGCTGTCGTTGTTCTCGTTCATGTTCCTGCTGTTCGGCCTGCTGCTGATCTACACCGCCGTGCAGCTGTTCCGGCACCGCAACGAGGACCCCGACGTCGAGAACAACGTCGTCGTGAAGACCGCGCGCAAGCTCCTCCCGGTCACCGACGACTACGTCGGCGGCAAGATCTTCACCCGGATCGACGACAAGCGGATGGCCACTCCCCTGTTCGTCGTGCTGGTGGCCATCGGCGGCGTGGACCTGCTGTTCGCGCTCGACTCGATCCCCGCGGTGTTCGGCGTGACCGAGGAGCCCTACATCGTCTTCACCGCCAACGCGTTCGCGCTGCTCGGCCTGCGCGCGTTGTTCTTCCTCGTCAAGGGCCTGCTCGACCGGCTGGTCTACCTGTCGGCCGGCCTCGCGGTCATCCTGGCGTTCATCGGCGTGAAGCTGATCCTGCACTGGGCGCACGTCGACATCTCCGCGAGCGTGCCCGAGGTGCCGACCCCGCTCAGCCTCGGCGTGATCATCGGCATCCTGGTGATCGTCACGGTCGCGAGCCTGATCAAGACCCGCAACGACCCAACGGCAAAGGCACACCCCGGCTCTCTGCACGCCCACAAGGAGGACGAAAAGCCATGAACGGCGCTTTCGTGGACCCCAGGTCCACGAAAGCGCCGTTCATGGCAAGCGGTTGTGGGACGCTGCCCACGCGAACCGCCGATCTTGGAGGTGCACCTTGGGTGCCGGCACGTACGGAGACGCTGCCTACCGCTTCCTCGTTCCCGATGCGCCGCACCACAAGCGCACGGACCGGGACCTGTTCCCCGCCCTGGACTCCACCCGTGCCGCCACGCTGAACGTGTTCCGCGCCAGGCCCGGTGTGCAGCGCCCCAGCCTGATCTCGTCGTGGTCGGGGACGATCGACAGCTTGCTGCTCTCGTTCCCGTCCTACGGGGTGCGCACACCGGAGCTGACGGCGGGCTATCGCTCGGTGATCGACGCGATGCGTCCCGGGACCCGGTTCGTCGTGGTGCACCACGAGAGCGACCGGCAGACGGTCGAGGGGTGGTTCGGCGAGCATCCGGCCGGGAACGTGTCGTACGTGCCGATGCCGGACTACGTCGACTTCACCGACTGGGCCGAGGACGGCTACGTGGCGCTGGTGGACGCGGCCGACGCCGGGGAGAGCCCGACCTACCTGGTGGAGCCGTGGTCGTTCCCCCGCTCGGGCGACTCGCTGATCGCGGACAACGTCGAGGAGTACAGCTCGGTGCGGGCGAGTCAGGCCCCGCTCGTGTTCCAGGGCGGGAACTGCCTGATCGGCGACGACTTCTGGCTGCTGGGCACGGACTACTTCCTCGACACCCTGGAGCTGATCCGCAGCGGTGAGCTCCCGGTCAGCGTGCCGGAGGGCCGGACGGAGACCGAGTTCGTGCGGGAGTTGTTCGGCAGGTACGTCGACAGCGCGCGTGAGCTCCAGCTCGTCGGCACGAAACGGCCGTTGGGCCTCAAGCGGTACTACGCGACCGTGGAGGGCGGCGAGTACCTGCTCGACCTGCCCGGTGGCGGCACCGGCGACCTCCAGCCGATCTTCCACATCGACATGTTCGTGACGCTGGCCGGTCCGGGCGACGACGGCCGGTTCCGCGTGCTGGTGGGCAGCCCCCAGCTCGCCGACGACGCGTTGGGCACCAAGTCGCCGTTCGCCCTGCAGACCGCGTACGACGAGATCGCGGCCGAGTTCGACCGGCGTGGTTTCGCCGTCGAACGCAACCCGCTCGTCCATCGGCCCCAGATCACCCAGCGGCTCACGCTGGCGGCGTTGCGCGATTTCGCCGGCACCCCGGACGGCGCCGAACTGCGCGAGGTGGTCGCCGAGTTCACGGCGGCGGGCGCACAACCCGAGTCCGTCATCCAGGTCCGGTCGTGGCACCACATCACCTGGAACAACTGCCTGGTGGAGAACAGCTCCAGCGGCCGCACCGTCTACCTGCCCACGTTCGGGCACGGTCCGGAAGCCGACCTCGCCGTGATCGACGACTCGATGGAACGGCTGTGGACCGGCCTCGGGTTCTCGGTGGTCCGGCTCGCCGACTTCAACGCCTTCGCCAGCCGTCTCGGTGTCGTCCACTGCATCAAGAAGTACCTGGGACGCGGCGCGTGATCGATCACCTGGTCTACGCCGCGCCGGAGCTCGACGCGGCGGTGAACGCGTTCGAGGAACGGTTCGGCGTGCGGGCCGCGGGCGGTGGTCAGCACGTCGGTCTGGGCACGCACAACAGGTTGCTGGCACTTGGGCCCCGGACGTACCTGGAGATCATCGCCCCGGATCCGGGCCAGCCGGCGCCGGCCGCGCCCCGTCCGTTCGGAGTGGACGGTGTGGCGGAACCGCGCCTGGTCGGCTGGGCGGTCGCGCACGACGACATCGACGGGGCCCGAGCCGCGGCGGTCGCCCAGGGCTTCGACCCCGGTGACGTGATCGACGGACAGCGGCAGACGGCGTCCGGCGAGGTGGTGCGGTGGCGGCTGACCAGCAACGCCCTGCGCGGCGGCGTGGTGCCGTTCCTGATCAGCTGGGGCGGCACGCCGTCGCCGGCGCTGTCGGCGCCGACCGGTCTCATCCTGGAGTCGTTGCACGTCGAGCACCCCGATCCGGCCCTGATCACGCCACGTCTGCGGGCACTCGGTACCGAGGTCGAGGTGCGGCACGCACCCGAACCCGCCCTCGTGGCCTGGATCACCGCGCCGAACGGTCGTCATCTCCTCAGATAAGTAACAGTTGTGCACTTAGTAACACGTGTGCATAATCTGGGCATGGACCTGCATCAGGACGAGCCCGCGCGCGACCCCAGGGTGCGCCGCACCCGTGCGGCCGTGCTGCGGGCGGCGTTCGACCTGGTCACCGCGCGCGGCACGACGGCGGTCACGATCTCCGAGATCGCCGAGGCCGCGGACGTCAGCCGCCGGGTCATCTACCAGCACTTCACCGACCTCGACACGGTGCTGCTGGAGGCCGGGCTGGACCTCGCGCGACGTGAGCTGCTGCCCTGCCTGGCAGACCTCCGCGAACCCGTGGACGGGCGGGCGGAGACGCTCGTCATGACCCGGCACTTCGCCGACAACCGGGTGTTCTACCGCGCCCTGCTGACCGGATCCTGCGCGTTCGCCCTGGACCGCGGCCTGATCAGCCTGATGCTGCCGGTCAACCGGCAGGCCATCGCCCACCGGTACGGCGACCGGCTCTCTCCCCAGGCCATCGACGACCTCGCCGCCTTCGTCACCGGCGGCGCGGGCTCGTTCGTCACGACCTGGGTGGTCGACGGCGCACCCGAGCCGGAGGCCTTCACCGACCGGCTGCTGAGCGTGATCTCACTGATGATGGAGCTCCGATGATCAGCTATCTCATCCAGCGCATGATGAAGCTCTCCCCGCCGCTGACCCGCAGCGTCGTGGTGCAGAAGGGTCTGCGGGTGCCGATGCCGGACGGCGTCGAGCTGCTGGCGGACCGGTGGCTGCCGCGGTCCGGTGGCGACGGGTTGCCGACCGCGTTGATCCGAACGCCTTACGGCCGCGGGATGTTCGGCCAGATCTTCGCGAGGCCGCTGGCCGAGCGCGGGTACCAGGTGGTGATCCAGAGCGTCCGCGGCGGGTTCGGTTCCGGTGGCACGTTCGACCCGATGCGGCAGGAACGCGCGGACGGGCTCGCGACCCTCGACTGGCTGGTGTCCCAGCCGTGGAGCGACGCCATCGTGCTGTACGGGCTGAGCTACCTCGGGCACGTGCAGTGGGCGGTCGCCGATCAGCTGCCGCCGCAGGTCAAGGCGATGATCCCGATCGTCACCGAGTCCGCGCTGACCCTGGAGTTCCTGCGCCCCGACGGCATGTCGCTGGAGACGCCGTTCGGATGGGGCGTGCTGGTCGGCACGCAGGAGCGTCCGCTCGCGACGCTGCGCCAAGCCGTTCAGGGCAAGAAGACCGCGCGGGCGCTGCACACGCTTCCGTTGGTGGACGCCGATGTCGCCGCGTTCGGCGAACGGTCGGACTACATCCAGGACATCCTCGCCCACGATGCTGATTCGGAGCGGTGGGAGGGGTTCGACCACAGCCATCGCGTCGCCGACGTGACGGTGCCGGTGAGCTCGATCGGCGGCTGGTACGACATCTTCCTGCCGGGCCAGCTCCGCGACTTCCAGGTGTTGCAGAAGAACGGACGCTCCGCGCGGCTGACCGTCGGCCCGTGGACGCACACGGACTTCAGCGCCACGCTGGTCGAGGAGGCCGTCGGGTTCGGGCTCGCCCACGCCAACGGCACGGAGCCGCCGCACCGCGAGCCGGTCCGGCTGTACGTGATGGGCGAGGAGGCCTGGCGCGAGTTCCCGTCGTGGCCGCCCCCTGGCCACTCCCCTCGGCGCTTCCACCTCGGCACCGCGGGAACGCTGACGCCCGAGCCGCCCGAGTCCTCAGTGGACACCTACCGCTACGACCCGGCCGATCCGACTCCGGCACAGGGCGGGGTGCGCCTGTCCGGGACCGCGGGCCGCGTCGACAACACCGCGCTCGAGGCCAGGGCCGACGTGCTCACCTACACCACCCCGGTGCTCGACCAGGACGTCGACGTGATCGGCGAGGTCAGCGCGGAGATCTGGTTCTCCTCCAGCCTGCCGCACGCCGACGTGTTCGTCCGGCTCTGTGACGTCGATCCGGACGGCAAGTCGTGGAACATCTGCGACGGGCTGGTGAGCCTGACCGGTGCCGACGAACCGCAGTGCGCCACCGTGCGGTTGTGGCCGACCGCCTACCGCTTCAAGCGTGGTCATCGCATCCGCGTGCAGGTGTCGAGTGGCGCTTTCCCGCGCTACGCCCGCAATCCCGGCACCGGTGAGTCGCGCGCCACCGCGACGAAGCTGCTCGCCGCCGACCAGACCGTCCACTTCGGACCGGACCGTCCGTCGGCGATCGTGCTGCCCGTGGGCTGAGCTCAGGGGCCGTTCTTGCCCTTGTTCTTGCCGGACTTCCCCTTGCCCTGCTTCTCGGCCTGAACCGGTGGCTGTACAGCGACCTGCGGCTGGGTCTGGACCACGGGTGCCGGGGTCCACTCGGCGGTGCGTTGCTGGATCGGGGTGGTGGGTGCGGTCGTGGCCGGGGGCGCCGACTCGGCCGGGGTCGCGTTGTCGTGGTGTGTCAGGAGCCCGGTGCCGACGGCGGCGAGCACCA
The DNA here is from genome assembly GCF_002150765.1 of Lentzea kentuckyensis. Lineage (GTDB taxonomy): Bacteria > Actinomycetota > Actinomycetes > Mycobacteriales > Pseudonocardiaceae > Lentzea > Lentzea kentuckyensis. The sequence goes on along the minus strand of NZ_MUYM01000035.1, from coordinate 66,638 downwards.
CCGCGGTCGTGGTCGCGGCGAGCAGTCCGTGCGAACGGCGCGGGCGCGGGCGCGGTGCGACGAGCGTGGGCGGGTCCGCCGCGAGCAACGCCCTGGCGCACTCGCTCGCGGTCGGACGGCGGGTGGCGGACAGCGAGGTCATCAACGTCAGCAGCCGCCTGAGGTCGGACGGCAGACCGTTCGGGACCTCGGGCGCCCGGTGCAGGCGCGCGACCGCCGCCTCGATCTCCGCGCCCTCGTACTCGCGGCGTCCGCTCAGGCATTCCAGCAACACCAGCCCGAGCGCGTAGACGTCCACCGCCGGGGTGATCTCGGCGCCGCGCACCTGTTCCGGTGCCAGGTAGGCGGCCGTGCCGACGACCTGGTCGGCCCTCGTCAGGCGGGCGCTGTCGGTCAGCCGTGCGAGGCCGAAGTCGGCCAGCCGCGGCACGTCCTCCTCGCCCAGCAGGATGTTGGCGGGCTTGACGTCGCGGTGGATGAACCCGTGCGCGTGGACGTGCGCCAGCGCGTCGGCCAGGGCCGCGCCCAGTCGGCGCACGTCCTCGACGTCCATCGGCCCGTCGGCGAGACGTCCGCGCAGCGTGCGGCCCTCGACCAGCTCCAGCACCATGTACGGGGGCTCGCCGGCCGGATCCGCGTCGTAGACCGCCACCAGCCCCGGATGCGACAACCCCGCGAGCGTGCGGATCTCGTTGTCGAACCGCTGCGCGTCCGCCGGGTCGTGGCCGGGCTGGAACAGCTTGATCGCGACGTCGCGCGCGAGCAGGGTGTCCCTGCCGCGGCGGACCTCGGCCATGCCGCCCGAGCCCAGCAGTTCACCCACCCGGTAGCGGTTGGCGAGCAGACGTGTGTCCGGCATGGTCTGGGGTGCCCGCCGAACGGGTGACCCAACCGTCAGCCGCCGTCCGGGAATCGCGGACCACGATGGTTCGATGAATCCTGAATTCGTCCCATCATTTGGCCCCTCGCCCGGTTGATCACCTCGTGGCTAATGTCGGCGTGCGGCCGCAACCGCCAACAACAACGAGGTGGAGAATCATGCGTGCGATTTCTACGTTCGTGCTGACCGCAGCCGCGATAGTGGCCACCGCATTGCCCGCGGCGGCCACCCCGCCGCTCGAGGCCTCGGTGGTCATTCAGCCGCAGGGACGGTTGGAGGCGCGCGGCGCCGCTGTGACCGTGCCGACGCGGGTGATGTGCCAGAACGGCGCGACCGGGTCGTTGTGGGTGCAGGTCACCCAGAACGTGCGGGGCGAGCTCGCGATCGGCGAGAAATACGCGCCGAGTGTTCCGTGCACCGGTAAATTCCACAAGGTCGACATGACCGTCGTGTCCCGCACCAAAGCGTTTCGTCCGGGCGTCGCATTCACGTCGGCCACGCTGAACGTCTACCTTCCGCCGGACAATTCGAGCACCGTCGAAGAAGCACGGGAAATGATGCTCGTCCGTTAGCAGGCGGGCGGCGGACTAACGCTGCGTCCTGGTCGACGCGCGGACCACGAGCTCCGGCTGGAACCGCACGTGCCGGTGCTCGTGGTCCGGGTCGTTCTCCGAGAGCAGCAGCTGGGCGGCGGTGCGGCCCAGCTGCTCGCGCGGCTGGCGCACCGACGTCAGCGGCACGGCCGCGGCCGCGGCGAACTCGATGTCGTCGTAGCCGACCACGGCGAGGTCGTCCGGCACCTTCAGCCCCTGCTGCGTCATCGACTGCAGCAGGCCCAGCGCGAGCAGGTCGTTGGCGCAGAACGCCGCCGTGGGACGGCGCGACGCCGGCAGGCCCACCAGCCGCTCCCCCGCGCCGCGACCTTCCGCCACCTGCAGGCCCTTCGTCTCCAGGAACGTCATCGCCTCCGGCGGCAGACCCGCGTTCGCCAGGGCACGCGACGCCCCCTCGCGGCGGTCCCGCACCTGGGGGATCGACAGCGGGCCGCCGATCATCGCGATCCGGGTGTGGCCGCTCTCGATCAGGTGGGTCATCGCGAGCTCGCCGCCGAGCACGTCGTCGACCGCCACCGAGCAGCGCGTTCCGTCCAGCGCCTCGCGGTCGACCAGCACCACCGGGGTACCGCGTTCGGCGATCTGCGCGCACTCGTCGTCGACCGGGGTGATCAGGATGCCCTCGACGCGCTGCTCGTGCAGCAGCTCCAGGTACTCGCGTTCGCGGCCGTCGTCGGAGGCGCTGTTGCACAGGAACAGCGCGAAGCCCGCTTCCCTGGCCGCGTCCTCGACGCCGCGCGCCACGTCGGTGAAGAACGGGTTCGCCGCGTCCAGCACGACGTAGGCGAGCACCCTGCTGCGGCCCGCCCGCAGCTGACGTGCGGACTCGTTGCGCACGAAGCCGAGTTCCGCGATCGCGGCGAGGACCCGCTGGCGCGTCGCGGGTGCGACGACGTCCGGGCGGTTCAGCACGTTCGAGACGGTCGCGTTCGACACGCCGGCGTGCTGCGCGACGTCGCGGATGCCCACTGACGGCCTCACGGGCGGCTCCTTTGTTGAAACGTGACAACGAATCGTACCCCGCACATCTTGACACGCAGCCGCAACGCACCCAGAGTGCACGTAACTCAGCCGTTAAAACGTTTCAACATCGAGGAGACGGAACTGTGGACCGACCTCCCGTGGTGGCCCTGGACGAGGTGAGCAAGTCCTTCGGCGCCGTCCGGGCGTTGTCCGGGGTGTCGTTGCGGTTGCTGCCCGGCGAGGCCCACGCGCTGCTCGGCGAGAACGGCGCGGGCAAGTCGACGCTGATCAAGACGCTCGCCGGGGTGCATCGCCCGGACGCGGGCCAGGTGCTGGTCGACGGCTCGCCGCAGCGGTTCACCGGCCCCGCGGACGCGTTGGCCGCGGGAATCGCGATCATCTACCAGGAGCCGACGCTGTTCGGTGACCTGTCGGTGGCGGAGAACGTGTTCATGGGCCGCCAGCCGCTCGGGCTCGGCCGCCGCATCGACGTCGCCGCGATGCACGCGCGCACCTCGGAGCTGTTCGCCCGGCTGGGCGTCCGGCTCGACCCGGCCCGTCCGGCGCGCGGACTGTCCATTGCGGACCAGCAGCTCGTGGAGATCGCCAAGGCGCTGTCGTTCGACGCCAGGGTGATCGTCATGGACGAGCCGACGGCCGCGTTGTCCGCGCACGAGGTCCAGCGGCTCTTCGGTGTGGTGCGGGCGTTGCGCGAACACGACGCCGCCGTGCTGTTCGTCTCGCACCGGCTCGACGAGGTGTTCGAGCTGTGCCAGCGGGCCACGGTGCTGCGCGACGGCGAGTTCGTGTGGTCCGGCGAGCTGTCCGGCGAAACGCCGGACTCCCTGGTACGGCGGATGGTCGGCCGCGAGCTGTCGCAGTTGTTCCCCAAGCAGGACACCACCGCGGGCGAGGTGCTGCTCTCCGTGCGGCGGCTGACCCGTGAAGGCGTGTTCACCGACGTGTCGTTCGAGGTCCGGGCGGGCGAGATCGTGGCGCTGTCCGGACTCGTCGGCGCCGGCCGCAGCGAGGTCGCGCGGGCGGTGTTCGGCATCGACCGGCCCGACGGCGGTGCCGTGACGGTGCGCGGGCGGAAGCTGAAGTACGGCTCCCCCACAGCCGCGATGGCCGCGGGCATCGGGTTCGTGCCGGAGGACCGTCGCCAGCAGGGGCTGGTGATGGACGCGTCGATCGAACGCAACACCGCGCTCGCCTCGCTGGGCCGCCTGTCGACGTTCGGGCTGCTGCGGCGTCGCAGCGAACGCGCGCTGGCCCAGGACTGGGCGGTCAAGCTGCGGCTGAAGTTCGCGAAGCTGAGCGACCCGGTCGGCGTGCTGTCCGGCGGCAACCAGCAGAAGGTCGTGCTGGCCAAGTGGCTGGCCCGCAAGCCGTCCGTGCTGATCGTCGACGAACCGACGCGCGGCATCGACGTCGGCACGAAAGCCGAGGTGCACCGGTTGTTGTCGGAACTCGCGGGCCAGGGCGTGGCGGTGCTGATGATCTCGTCGGAACTGCCGGAGGTGCTCGGGATGGCCGACCGCGTGCTCGTGATGCACGAGGGCCGGCTGGTCGAGGAGCTGTCGCGGGCGGACGCGACCGAGGAACGGGTCGCGCTCGCGGCCGCCGGGCAGGTGGCCCGATGACCGCAACCGCCGTCGCTCCCGCGCGCCGCACCGCGGCCCGCCGCCTGAGCAACAAGGTCGGCCGGGTCCGCGAACTCGGCATCGTCGTGGCCCTCGCCCTGGTCGTGATCCCCACCGCGGTCGTGAACCCGCGGTTCATCCAGCCGCAGAGCCTGCGCGACCTCCTCCTCAACGCCTCGATCGTCGCCCTGCTGGCCGTCGGTCAGACCCTCGTCGTGGTGACGAGGAACGTCGACCTGTCCGTGGGTTCGGTCCTCGGCCTGTCCGCTTTCCTGACCGCGCAACAGTTCGCCGACCACCCCGGTACCCCGCTCATCGCCGGCATCGGGTTCGGCGTCGCGGTCGGGCTGGCATGCGGCCTGCTCAACGGCCTGCTGGTGGCACTCGGCAACGTCCCCAGCCTCGTGGTCACCCTCGGCACCCTCTACGTGTTCCGCGGCATCGACTACGCGCTGGCGCAGGGCAAGCAGGTCAACGCGGCGAACCTCCCCGACGCGTTGCTGGACCTGGGCAGCAGCCGCGTCCTCGGCATCCCGATCCTCGTGCTGATCACGATCGTGGTCATCGCGGTGGCGGCGGTCTACCTCCGCTCCTACCGGTCCGGCCGCGAGCTGTACGCGATCGGCTCGAACCCGGAAGCCGCCACCCTCGCGGGCATCCCGGTCGCCAGGCGCACGCTGACCACGTTCGTCCTTTCCGGACTGATCGCCGGACTGGCCGGTGCGTTGTGGGTGGCGCGCTACGGCACGGTCGACGCGGCGGCGGGCACCGGCCTCGAACTCCAGGTCGTCGCCGCGGTCGTCGTCGGCGGTGTGGCGATCTTCGGTGGTTCCGGCACCGTGGCGGGTGCGGCGCTCGGCGCGTTGCTGCTGGGCACGATCACCAGTTGCCTGGTGGTGCTGCAGATCCCCGCGTTCTGGCAGCAGGCGATCGCCGGCGCGCTGCTGCTCAGCGCCATCACCGTCGACCGGCTCCTGGCGCTGCGGCTCGCGAAGGCCCTGCGCAAGACCGAAGGGACCAGCCATGCGTAACCTCCTGCGGTGGGAGACCGCGCTGGTGTTCCTGCTGATCGTCGTGGCACTGACCGGCCAGGTCAGCACGGACGGCTCGTTCCTGTCCGGCGGCAACCTCTTCTACCTCGGCCTCGACATCGGCGAAATCGCGTTGATCGCGCTGCCGCTGACGCTGGTGATCGTCGCGGGCGAGATCGATCTTTCGGTGGCGTCGGTGCTCGGCCTGTCCAGCGCGTTGATCGGCTGGCTGTGGAACGCCGGCTGGTCGCTCGAAACGATCCTGCCGACCGTCATCGTGGTGGGCGCGCTCTGCGGGGCGTTCAACGGACTGCTCGTGACCAGGCTCGGCCTGCCCAGCCTCGCGGTCACCATCGGCACGCTCGCGCTCTACCGCGGTCTCGCGCTGGTGGTGCTCGGCGACACGGCGGTCGCGGACTTCCCGGCGAGCTACACGTCGTTCGGGACGACCCCGGTGCCCGGCACCAACATCCCGTACCCGATCGTGCTGGCCGCGATCCTGGCGATCCTGTTCGGCATCGCCCTGCACGCCAGTTCGTTCGGCCGCTCGGTCTACGCGATCGGCGCCAACGAAGAGGGTGCCCGCTTCTCCGGCATCAGGGTCAAGCGGATCAAGCTGTCCCTCTTCGTCCTCGCCGGGGCGGTGGCCGCGATCGCGGGCATCGTCTACACGTTCCGCTTCTCCAGTGCCCGCGCGGACAACGGCGTGGGGCTCGAACTGGCCGTCGTCGCCGCCGTCCTGCTCGGTGGCGTGTCCATCTTCGGCGGCAAGGGATCGCTCTTCGGCGTGCTCGCGGGCGTGCTGTTGCTGGGCGGTCTGCGCAACCTGCTGATCCTGCAGGACACCTCCACCGAGGTGCTCACCATCGTCACCGGCCTCCTGCTGCTGGTGAGCGTTCTCGCCCCCTCGATCACCCAACGCGTCGCCACCCTACGAAAGGCCGCCTCATGAACACACGTCTAGTGCTCGCTCTGGTGGTGTCCGGAGCCGTCGCGCTCACCGCCTGTGGTGGTGGCACCACGAAGGACAGCGCGGGCCAGCAGACCGGCGGCGCGACCAACGCCGCCAAGGCCGACCCGAACGCGCCGTTGAAGGAAGGCCTGAAGATCACCTTCCTGCCCAAGCAGGTCAACAACCCGTACTTCACGGTGGCGCAGAAGGGCGCCGAGCAGGCGGGTACGGCGATCAAGGCCGAGGTCAAGGCGACCGGGCCGTCCGACGCCGCCGCCTCCTCGCAGGTCACCTACATCAACACCGCCGCGCAGCAGAAGCAGGACGCGCTGGTGATCGCCGCCAACGACGCCAACGCCGTCGCGCCCGCGCTGAAGTCGGCTCGTGGCCAGGGCCTGAAGGTCGTCTCGTTCGACTCCGACGCCGCGCCGGACGCGCGCGACGTCTTCATCAACCAGGCCAACCCGAACGAGATCGCCACCGGCCAGGTGAAGCTGATCTCCGAGGCGATCGGCGGCAGCGGTGAGATCGCGATCCTGTCCGCGACCCCCAACGCCACCAACCAGAACGCGTGGATCGAGGTCATGAAGACCGAGCTCGCGAAGCCCGAGTACTCCGGCCTCAAGCTCGTGGAGACCGCGTACGGCAACGACGACGACCAGACGTCGTTCCAGAAGACCCAGGGTCTGCTGCAGGCGCACCCGAACCTCAAGGGCATCATCTCGCCGACCACCGTCGGCATCGCGGCGGCCGCCCGCTACCTCAGCTCGTCGGAGTACAAGGGCAAGGTCCAGCTGACCGGTCTGGGCACGCCGAACCAGATGCGCAAGTTCGTCCAGGACGGCACGGTGAAGTCGTTCGCACTGTGGGACCCGAGCAAGCTCGGCTACCTCGCCACCTACACCGCCGCCGCGCTCGCGTCCGGGCAGATCACCGGTGCGGAGGGCGAGAAGTACAAGGCCGGTGACCTCGGCGACTACACGATCGGCGCCAAGGGCGAGGTCATCCTCGGCCCGCCGACCGTGTTCACCAAGGACAACATCGACAAGTTCGACTTCTGACATGCGCGTCTGCTTCACCTTGCGGGTCCGCCCGGATCGTCTCGACTCCTACCGGGCGCGACACCGCGAGGTGTGGCCGGAGATGCGGGCTGCCCTCAGCGAGGCGGGTTGGCACAACTACTCACTCTTCCTCGCCGAGGACGGCCTGCTCATCGGCTACCTGGAATGCGACGACTTCGACGCGGCGCTCGCGGAGATGGCGCGCACCGAGGTGAACGCGCGCTGGCAGGCCGAGATGGCTGAGTTCTTCGTCGGTGACGGCAACGCCGACGAACGGATGCGGCCCCTCGACGAGGTTTTCCACCTCGACTGAGTTTTTGGGGAGAACAGATGAGCGTGAAGGACGCGTTGCGCGAGCAGCGGATCGAGACGCCGTCGTGGGCGTACGGCAACTCGGGCACCAGGTTCAAGGTGTTCGCGCAGCAGGGAGTTCCGCGCACGCCGTACGAGAAGATCGACGACGCGGCGGTGGTGCACCGGCTCACCGGCGTCGCGCCGACGGTCGCGTTGCACATCCCGTGGGACAAGGTCGACGACTACGGCAAGCTGGCCTCCTACGCGCGTGATCGCGGGGTCGCGCTCGGTGCCATCAACTCGAACGTGTTCCAGGACGACGACTACAAGCTCGGCAGCGTGTGCCACCCGGATGCCTCCGTGCGGCGCAAGGCGATCGGGCACCTCCTCGAGTGCGTCGACATCATGGACGCCACGGGGTCGCGCGATCTCAAGCTGTGGTTCGCCGACGGGCTCAACTACCCCGGCCAGGACAACATCCGCGCCCGTCAGGACCGGCTTGCCGAGGCGTTGCAGCAAACGTACAACCGGCTCGGCGCCGACCAGCGGATGTTGCTGGAGTACAAGCTCTTCGAGCCGGCGTTCTACACGACCGACGTGCCGGACTGGGGCACCGCGTACGCGCACTGCCTGCAGCTCGGCGAGAACGCCCAGGTCGTGATCGACACCGGGCACCACGCACCGGGCACGAACATCGAGTTCATCGTGTCGTTCCTGTTGCGGGCGAACAAGCTCGGCGCGTTCGACTTCAACTCGCGGTTCTACGCCGACGACGACCTGATGGTCGGGTCGGCGGACCCGTTCCAGCTGTTCCGGATCATGCACGAGATCGTGCTCGCCGACGCGCTGACGCCGGCGGCGGGGATCGCGTTCATGCTGGACCAGTGCCACAACCTGGAGCCGAAGATCCCGGCGATCATCCGTTCGGTGCTCAACGTCCAGGAAGCCACCGCGAAGGCGCTGCTGGTCGACCACCAGGAACTCGACCAGGCGCAGCAGGCCGGTGACGTGCTCGGCGCGAACGCCGTGCTGATGGACGCCTACAACACCGATGTGCGGCCGCTCCTGCGTGAACTGCGCGAGGAGATGGGGCTCGATCCCGACCCGATGGCCGCGTACCGGCGATCCGGGTACGCCGAGCAGATCGTTCGTGAGCGAGTCGGTGGCGAGGCCGCCGGATGGGGTGCCTGAGAATGAGTCACGTCGAAGCACTGCTGGGACGGAGCAACCGGCTGGGTGCCGACCCGCGCAACACCAACTACGCGGGCGGCAACACCTCCGCCAAGGGTGAGGAGCTCGACCCCGTCACCGGCCAGCCGGTGGAACTGGTGTGGGTCAAGGGTTCCGGCGGTGACCTGGGCACGTTGACCGAGGCCGGGCTCGCGGTGCTGCGGCTCGACCGGCTGCGCGCGTTGACGTCCGTGTATCCGGGGGTCGAGCGCGAGGACGAGATGGTCGCCGCGTTCGACTTCTGCCTGCACGGCAAGGGAGGCGCGGCGCCGTCCATCGACACGGCGATGCACGGTCTCGTGGACGCGGCGCACGTCGACCACCTGCATCCGGACGCGGGCATCGCGTTCGCGACGGCGGCGGACGGCGAGGCGCTGGTGAAGGCCTGCTTCGGCGACCGCGTCGCGTGGGTGCCGTGGCGGCGGCCCGGATTCCAGCTGGGCCTGGACATCGCGGCCATCAAGCGGGACAACCCGCAGGCCATCGGCGTGATCCTGGGCGGGCACGGCATCACCGCGTGGGGCGCGACGAGCGAGGAGTGCGAGGCCAACTCCCTCGACATCATCAACACCGCGCAGCGCTACCTCGACGAGCACGGCCGCGCCGAGCCGTTCGGCCCGGTGGTCCACGAGCCGCTGTCCCCGGAGGAACGCAGGCGGAAGGCCGCCGATCTCGCGCCGGTGATCCGCGGGCTGGCCTCCACGGACTCCCCGCAGGTCGGCCACTTCACCGACAGCGACGTCGTGCTGGACTTCCTGTCCCGTGAACGGCATCCCGAACTGGCCGCGCTCGGCACGTCCTGCCCCGATCACTTCCTGCGCACCAAGGTCCGGCCACTGGTGGTCGACCTGCCGCCCACCGCACCGCTCGAAGAAGTCGTGGCACGGCTGGAACAACTGCACGACTCCTACCGCGAGGACTACCAGAGCTACTACGAACGGCACGCCGAGCCGGACAGCCCGGCGATGCGCGGCGCGGACCCGGCCATCGTGCTGGTGCCGGGTGTCGGCATGTTCAGCTTCGGCAGGAACAAGCAGACCGCGCGCGTGGCCGGCGAGTTCTACGTCAACGCCATCAACGTGATGCGCGGCGCCGAGTCGATCTCCCGGTACGCGCCGATCGAGGAGCGCGAGAAGTTCCGCATCGAGTACTGGGCGCTCGAAGAGGCCAAGCTGCAGCGGATGCCGAAGCCCAAGCCGCTCGCCACCCGCGTGGCGCTCGTCACCGGTGGTGGCTCAGGCATCGGCAAGGCCATTGCGCGGCGGCTGGCCGCCGAGGGTGCCTGTGTGGTCGTCGCCGACCGCGACGCCGACGCCGCGCGTGAGGTCGCGGAAGGCATCGGCTCCACGGATGTCGCGGTGCCGGTGACCGTCGACGTCACCGACGCGGCAGGCATCGCGCGCGCGTTCGGTGAAGCCGCGCTCGCGTTCGGCGGCGTGGACCTGGTGGTCAACAACGCCGGTCTGTCGATCTCCAAGCCGCTCGCCGAGACCACCGAGGCGGACTGGGACCTGCAGCACGACGTGATGGCCAAGGGGTCGTTCCTGGTGGCGCAGCAGGCGGCGAAAGCCATGCGCGCTCAGAAGATGGGCGGCGACATCGTCTACATCTCCAGCAAGAACGCGGTCTTCGCAGGTCCCAACAACGTGGCGTACGGGTCCGCCAAGGCCGACCAGGCCCACCAGGTCCGGTTGCTCGCCGCCGAACTGGGTGAGGACGGCATCCGCGTCAACGGCATCAACCCGGACGGCGTGGTCCGCGGCTCCGGCATCTTCGCCGGCGGCTGGGGTGCCCAGCGCGCGGCCGTGTACGGCGTGCCGGAGGACAAGCTCGGCGAGTTCTACGCCCAGCGCACCCTGCTCAAGCGCGAGGTGCTGCCCGAGCACGTGGCAGCGGCGGTGTTCGTGCTGACCGCGGGAGATCTGTCGCTCACCACGGGCCTGCACGTGCCGGTCGACGCCGGTGTGGCCGCGGCGTTCCTGCGATGACGGCAACGGTCGCCGCCGTCGATCTCGGCGCGTCCAGCGGCCGCGTGGTGCGCGGGTTCGTCGGAGACGGCGATCTGCGAATCGAGGAGGTGCACCGGTTCCCCAACGGGCCGGTGCACCACGGCGACACGCTGCACTGGGACGTGCCCGGCCTCTACCGCGAGGTCCTCACGGGGCTCGGGCGGGCAGGGAAGATCGACAGCATCGGCATCGACAGCTGGGCGGTCGACTACGGCCTGCTCGACGCGCGGGGCACGTTGCTGGACGACCCGGTGCACTACCGCGACTCCCGCACCGACGGCATCACCCCCGCGGACGGGCTGTACCAGGTCAACGGGTTGCAGTTCCAGCCGTTCAACACGATGTTCCAGCTGATGGCGGAACCGCTGCTGCCCAGGGCGTCCCAGCTCCTGCTGATCCCCGACCTGCTCTCCTACTGGCTGACCGGGGAACGCGGCGCCGAGTACACCAACGCCACCACGACCGGGCTGATCGACGTCCGAACAGGACAGTGGTCGCCCGAGCTGACCCGGGACCTCCCGCCCGGCCTGCTGCCGGACCTGCGCCACCCCGGCGATCCAGCGGGCACGTACGAAGGCGTCCCGGTCACCGCGGTCGGCTCGCACGACACCGCGTCCGCCGTCGTCGCGGTGCCCGCCGACACCGACCGGTTCGCGTACATCTCCTGCGGCACCTGGTCGTTGGTCGGCGTCGAACTCGACGCGCCGGTGCTCACCGCGGAGAGCCAGGCCGCCAACTTCACCAACGAGGGTGGCGTGGACGGCACGATCCGCTACCTCCGCAACGTGATGGGCCTCTGGCTGTTGCAGGAATGCCTGCGCCGCTGGGACACCGGTCTCGAACCGTTGCTGCGGGAAGCCGCGCAAGCCAAGGGTTCGGTGTTCGACCCCAACGACCCGGTCTTCCTGCCGCCGGGCGACATGCCCGCGCGGATCCAGGAGCGGTGCGGGAGGGACATGACCAGGCCCGAGATCGTCCGGTCCGTTCTGGACAGTCTGGCGCTGGCGCACCGCGATGCCGTCGCGGACGCGCAACGGTTGTCCGGCAAGGAGGTCGAGGTCGTGCACATCGTCGGTGGCGGTTCGCACAACGAACTGCTGTGCCAGCTCACCGCGGACGCGTGCGGGCTGCCGGTGGTGGCAGGGCCAGCCGAGGCGACCGCGCTGGGGAACGTGCTGGTGCAGGCGCGTGCCGTGGGCGCGGTCCACGGCACGCTCGCCGACCTCAGGACGCTGGTGCGGGAGTCCCAGCCGCTGCGGCGGTATCTCCCCCGCTGAGGCTGGCCATGAACGGCGCTTTTGTGGACCTGGAGTCCACGAAAGCGCCGTTCATGGTCGGCGTCGGCGTTTCGCTCACGTCCCCCTTGAGTCACTGAGCAGGAGGTAGGCGCTGGCTGTCCAGGTGTAGGCACGGTCGCGCAGGCCCTGCCCGGTGAGCGCGTCGAAGTTCTCGGCGAACCCGGACTTCTCGCACGTCGCCCGGAATCGCGCGCTCACCTCGCCGGCCAGCTCCACCGCGCCACCCCGGCGCAGGCCGTCCTCGATCAGCACCGTGGCCGGGGCCCACACCGGGCCCCGCCAGTAGCCGTCGGCTTCGTAGTGAGGCGAGCTGGGCAGTTCCGTGGCCGGTCCTACCGACGTCAGGTGCTCGGCGACGCCTTCACAGAGCCGGTCGAAGATCTCCTTCGGCAGGTGTTCGCCCAGCACGACCGGCATGAGGTCGAGCAGGCTCGCGGTGGACCGCAACTCGCCCGAGACCACTCCCCTGCTGACGAACCTGTTGCCGTCCCACAGTTCCTCGAGCATCGCCTCCAGCATCGCGTCCGCGAGTTCGTTCCAGGGACTGCTGTCACCCAGTTCGGCGCCGAGCACGGCCAGTTCCTTCATCTGCAGCACCAGGAACGCCGCGAGGTCGGCCGACTCGACGAGGCGTTCCTCCCGGAACACCGTCGAGTTGTCCCAGCCGCTGTCGTTGCCGTGCTCGTAGTACGGCAGCCGCCTGCCCGGTGCCCGCCGGTGGTCGAGCCAGAACGACGTCCAGGCCGCGAGCTGCCGGTAGGCGAGTCCCGGGTCGGGCAGACCGCCGGGCAGCCGTTCGCGCAGGCGGCTGAGGGTCCAGCCGTGCACCGGCGGCTTCACGAAGTTGCGCAGCACCTCGGAGTGGGTGATCGAGTCGGGTAGCGCGCCCTGCGCGTCCTGGTGGTCGAACACCACCTGGAACTGGTGCCAGGCCAGCTCCGGCGCGCCGGGCGCGAGGGCCAGCGCGTTGAAGCAGTGGTCCCAGCTCCACACCTTGTTCATCCAGTGCTTCGACATCAGCACCGCCGGCCGGGTGACGAACCCCGCCGGTGCCACGGTGGCCGACCAGATCACGTAGCAGGCGAGCTCGGCGGCAGGAGCGCCCGACGGGGCCACCGCCTCGGCGAACCGGCCGAACTCGGCGCGTGCGGCACTCACCTCGTCGGCGAACGCGGTACCGCCGCCGAACGGCTTCTTCGCCGTGGTGAGCTCCTCGATCACCAGCTCCCACGGCTCCTCGCCCAGCACGACCGCCCGGTCCGCCGTCGCGAGACCCTCCGCGCCGACGTGCTCCGCGTGTCCGGAAAGGACGGTCACGCGGAAGCGGTGCCCGGTCTCGTACGAGGTGAACACCGCCCCGCCGGAGGGGTCGGCGAAGAAGTACGTGCCGGTGAACGGGGTCAGCGTCCGTTCGGCGGCGGCGACGCGAATCCCCAGGCCGTTGCCGGAGATCCGGAGCGTGCCGGGCGAGGAGTAGACGGCCTGGATGCGCGACTCGCCGCTGCGCCACGTGAGCACCGCCGGGTCGGCGATGATCTCGGTGGGCCGTGAGGGCACCAGGGACAGCACGGCGTGCATGCCGTTGCGGTGCGAGACCACGTGCACGTCCTGCGCGTACCTGGCCAGTCCCACCACCGGCGAGAGGCCGAACCACGCGCCGGAACGGCTGAACGGAATCTCTCGCACGGAGAACTCGGTGGACACAGGGGGTTCCTTTCAGTCCTTGACGGCACCCGAGGTGACGCCGGCGGCGACGTACCGCTGGGCCACCACGATGAGCACCGTCGCGGGCACGGACGCGACCACGGCGGTGGCCATGATCGAGTTCCACTCCTGGTTGTTGTTGCCGATGTAGCGGTAGATGCCGAGGGTGAGCGGTTGCAGCCGGCCGCCGGAGTCGAGCGTCGCGGCGAACAGGAAGTCCGACCACGCCCACAGGAACGAGAACAACGCGGCGGTGATCAGGCCGTTGCGGCTCGACGGCAGCACGATCGAGACGAACGACCGCCACGGCCCGGCACCGTCGATCCTGGCCGCCTGCAGCACCTCGTCGGGCACGGACGCCATGAACGAGGTGAGGATCAGCGTGGCGAACGGCACCGCGATGGTCGAGTCCGCGAGAACCAGTCCCCACACCGTGTTCGTGATGCCGAGCTTGACGTAGATGCCGTAGAAACCCAGCGCCATGATGATGCCCGGGATCATCTGCGCCACCAGCAGCAGGAAACTGAGCGTCTGCCGACCGGCGGGGCGGAGCTTGGCCAGCGAGTAGGCGGCGGGTGCCGCCAGGGCCAGTGTCAGCACGACGGTTCCCACCGCGACGAGCAGGCTGGTACCGAGGTACGGCACCTGCTCGCGCAGCACCCGCGCGTACCCCTCGGTGGTGGGGTTGACCGGGAACAGGCTGGGCGTCTTGCGCATGTCGCTCAGCGGCGTGAACGACACGTTGATCATCCAGTAGACCGGGAACAGCATCAGCGCGGTGAGCAGCACGCCGACCGGGGTGCGCCAGGACCTCATGCGAGCTCCTGCCTGCGCTGCGTCCGGATGTAGAGCAGTCCGGCCACCACGGCGATCAGGATCAGCACGTTGCCGACCGCGGCACTGGGCCCGAAGCGCGGCAGCATGTTGCCGAACCCCAGTTCGTACGACCAGGTCGCGAGCGTCGTGGACGAGCCGCTCGGCCCGCCCTTCGTCATGATCCAGATGACGTCGAACACCTTCAGCGTGTACACCAGCCCGAGCAGCAGGGTGATCGCCGAGACCGGGCGCAGCAGCGGGAACGTGACGTGCCAGAACGTCTGCCAGCCGCTCGCACCGTCCAAAGCGGACGCCTCGTAGACCTCGCGCGGGATGTTCTGCAGCCCGCTGTAGAGCACCACGAGGTTGAACGGGATGCCGATCCAGATGTTCGCGATCGTCACTGACACGAGCGACCACGCCGGCGAGGTCAGCCAGTTCACCGGGCTCAGTCCCACGACCTTCAGTGCCGTGTTGACCAGGCCCGACTCACTGTTGAGCAGCCACGCCCAGGTCGACGCCGAGACGATCAGCGGCAGCAGCCACGGCACGAGGAACAACGCCCGCAGCGTCGCCGACAACCGGAAGCCGCGCGCGAAGAACAGTGCCGCGGCCAGTCCGATCGTGTACTGGCAGAACAATGAAACGAGCGTGAACAGGACCGTGTTCAGCAACGCCGTGCGGAAGGTCGGGTCGCCGAACACCGTGGCGTAGTTGGCGAACCCGACCAACGGCGCACCGCCGTGGACGAACGAGCGGACGGTGTACCCGCGGATGCTCAGGTCGACGTTGGTGAACAACGGATAGGCGTAGCACACCGCCAGGTACGCCACGAGCGGGAGCAGGAACGCCCAGCCGGCGAGCCTCGAACGCACCGATACCTACTTCGCCGACGCCTGGGCGTCCCGCAACGCCGCTTCCGGCGCCTTGGCACCGGTGAGCGCGCCCTGCACGGCACCCCACAGCGGCTGCGAGATCTTCGGGTACTTCGTGCCGAGGTTGTCGCCGGTGCGTCCCTTGGCGTTCTTGACGGCCTCGACCCACACGGCGAGTTCCGGTTGTGCGGAGACCTGTTGCTGCTGAACGGAAGGCACCGCCGAGATGTAGGTCAGCGCGGTGTCGGAGGCCAGCACCTTGTCCGGGGCGGTGAGACAACTCGCGATCCGGCCGGCCTTCGTCTCGGTGTCCTTGTTGTTCTGCGCCGGGATGGTGACGAACTCACCGCCGGTCGGTGCGGGCGCGGTGCCGCCGGTGCGGCCGGGGATCGGGATGACGCCGTACTCGAAGCCGGCCTTCTTCGCGTTGGCCAGCTGCCAGGTGCCGTTCTCGGCGAACGCGTACTCGCCGGTCGCGAACTCCTGCCAGCTGGTCGTCTGGGTGTTGCCGACGACCGAGTTCGGCGCGTAACCGTTGTCCAGCCAGGACTTCCACAGCTCGAGCGCCGCCTTGCCGGACGGCAGGTCGGTGAGCGACCCGCTCGCGCCCCAGAACCACGGCAGGAACTGGAAGGTGCCCTCCTCCGTGCCGATGGCGGAGAACGTGATGCCCTTCTTGCCCGCGGCCTTCACCTTGGCCAGCGCCGCGTTCAGAGAGTCCCAGTCCTTGACGGCCGCCGGGTCGACGCCCGCGGCGGTCAGCACCGCCTTGTTGTAGTAGAGGGCCAGCGTGTTCGCACCGATCGGCGTGCCGTAGTGCTGGCCGTTCAGGGACCCGGCGGCGGCGAGGTTCGGCGAGACCTGCGACGCGTCGAGCCCCACCTCCTCGTTCGTCTTCAGCACCCCCGCCTCGGCCAGCGTGGACACGACGGGGTTGTCGAGCACCAGCACGTGCGGCGCGGTGCCCTGTTGCGCGGCGAGCAGGACCTTGCTGGTCAGGTCGGTGGTGTCGTAGGCCTGGCGCTGGATCTTCACGCCGGCCTCCGTCCCGCACTTGTCGATCGTCTTCGCCCACTCGGACTCGGCGGTGAACTGCGGGTACGGGTCCCAGACGGAGAAGGTGTCCGGCGTCGCGGTGGTGGTCGGCGCGGACGAGCAGGCCGCCACGAACGCGACCAGGCCGAACGTGGCCAGCAGTCTGGTGGGGAGAGATCCGGGAGACATGGGGGTCCTTCCTTGCGGCTGCGCTGACGGCAAGAGGTCGAACCGGTTCGACTTCTGGAAGTGGGCGTCAACGTAATAGCCGTTCTGGTGTCTTGCAAGAGGGAAAGTTCTACGATGACGCGCAGTCGAACCGGTTCTCAGGAAGTAGCCGGGGACGGGAAGTGCGCATGAACATCGGAGAGATCGCCAAGCGGGCCGGGGTGTCCCGGAGCACCGTGTCGTACGCGTTGAGCGGGAAGCGGCCGGTGTCCACGGCGACCGCCCAGCGGATCAACGACGTCATCGCCGAGCTCGGCTACCGGCCCAACGCCAGCGCCCGCGCGCTCGCCGAGGGACGTACCCGCACGTTGGGCCTGGTGATACCGCCCGCGAGTGCCCGGCTCACCGACGTTCAGCTGGCGTTCGTCGCCAGCGTCGTGGAGGCGGCCGCCACGCACGACCACGACGTGCTGCTGTCCCCCAGCGGCGGAGACCACGACCGGTCGTTCGAGCGGATCGTCACCGGCCGCCGCGTCGACGGCGTGATCCTGATGGAGATCCTTCTGCAGGACCCCAGGGTCGACCGGCTGAACAGCGCCGAGCTGCCGTTCGTCACGATCGGCCACGTCGAGGACCCGGCCGCCTCGTGGTGGATCGACGTCGACTACGCCGGGCTGATCACCCGCTGCGTGCGCCACCTCGCCGACCTCGGCCACTCCGACGTCGTGCTGATCAACCGCTCCGACGAGCTGGTCGCGGCGGGCTACGGCCCGGCCCTGCGCGCGACGACGGCGTTCGCCGAGACCGCCGAGGAGTGCGGCATCACGGCGCACACGGTGTGCTGCGCGGACGAGCCGGCCGCGGGCATGGCGTGCGTCGAGGAGATCAGGGCCCGCTGGCCGGAGGTCACGGCAGCGGTGACGATCAACGAGGCCGCGCTGCCCGGTGTGCAACGCGCCCTGCACCGCGCCGGGCTCGACGTGCCGCGGGACTTCTCACTGACCGGCGTGATCGCCGACCGGTTCGCCGAGGACTTCCACCCACCACTGACCGCCGCGGACGTTCCCGCTGGTGAGATGGCCCGGCTCGCCGTCGACCTGCTGCTGGAGCAGATCGGCGACCCGTCGGCGGCGCCGCGGCACAGCATGCTCGCACCGCCGATCACGCTGCGTTCGAGCACCGGAGCGCGCCGCAGGGGCTAACGACTCGAACCGGTTCGATACGGGAAATCCTTGCTTTCGCGGATTGCTGACGCGTAACTTCTCGATCTGATCGAACCGGTTCGAGTCACCGTGTCCCCGTCTCGTTCGGAGTCCCCATGGTTCAACGAGGAACTGTGCTCGCGCTCGCCGCGACGCTCGTCTCGGCCGCTTTGCTCCCCATGACCACGAGTGCCGCCGCCACCAGCACGCTCACCGTCGACCTCGCCGCGAGCACCGGTGCGTTCCACGGCGGCGCGGCGGGTTCGCTCTACGGCGTGTACGGCCCCGGCGTGCCGAGCAACGCGGCACTCGCCGGGTTCTACCCGAAGACGCTCGCCACCAAGGCCCAGGACGGCCCCCAGCACCCCGGCGCGGACGCGCTCGAGGTAGCCGGTCCGTGGGTGGCCAACGGCGGCGGTGACGTCTACATCTACATGACGGACATCTACCGGGGCTTTCCCTACCAGCGCGCGCAGGGCCAGGCCGGCCGGGACGACTTCCGCGCCAAGGTCGAGTCGCAGGTGCGTCAGGTGCTCAGCTCCGGCCAGCGCGACCACATCGTCTACGTGCCGTTCAACGAACCCGAGGGCAACTGGTACGGCACCGGCCAGTACAGCTACAACAACATCAGCTGGCTGAACGACCCGAAGTACTTCTTCGAGGAGTACAAGCAGATCCACGACCTCATCAAGAGCCTGGACCCGAAGGCCCGCATCGCCGGTCCGAACACCTCACTGCTCTACGACCAGGTCAAGGGCTTCCTGCAGTACTGCAAGGCGAACAACTGCCTGCCAGAGGTGACGACCTGGCACGAGCTGTCGTCACCGGACGTCGTGCGCAAGAGCGTGGCTAAGTACCGCGGCTGGGAACGCGAACTCGGCATCGCCCCGCTGCCGATCAACATCGACGAGTACGCCTACCGCTACCACCTCTCCGTGCCCGGCCAGATGATCCAGTGGATGTCCGCGATCGAGGAGTCCAAAGTAGACGCCGACCTGGCGTACTGGAACATCGACGGCAACCTCAACGACTCGACCGTCGAGGCCAACAAGGGCAACGGCCAGTGGTGGCTGTTCAACGCCTACGGCCAGATGACCGGTGACACGGTGCGCGTGACTCCGCCCTCGCCGGGCCAGCAGTACACGTTGCAGGGCATCGCCACACTCGACAAGGACAAGCGCCAGTCGCGCACCATCTTCGGCGGCGCGAACGGAGCAGCCGACGTCAAGTTCACCAACGTGGACCGGGAGGTGTTCGGCAGCACGGTGCACGCCAGCGTGCGCGAGATCCCGTGGACCGGCCAGGTCGGCGACTCCCCCGAACCCCGCCCGTTGCTGGACACCAGGCTCGCGGTCGCGGCCGACGGCAGCGTGGTGCTCCCCTTCACCGGCCTCAAGGAGATGTCGGCGTACCAGGTGATCCTCAGCCCTGGCGCCAGCGGCACCACCAGCGCGGTTTCCGTGCCGTGGAGCGGCACCTACGAGGCCGAGAACGCCCGGCACACCGGCACCGGCTGGAGCCTCAACGGCCCGGAAGGCAGCCCGCAGAACGTCAGCAAGTTCGCCACCTCCGGCAACTACAACGTCGGTGGCCTGCGCACCGGCTCGAACGTCGTGCTGTCGTTCGACGTCGACGTGCCGCGCACCGGTGTCTACGACATGAGCGTCTTCTCCAGCACGCACAACAAGTACGCCAGCGTGGTGCAGCAGGGCCCGACCAACGTCTTCATGCGCATTGACGGCGAACGGCCGCAGGAGCTGCGTCTGCCGGTGTCGTACGAGTGGGTGGTGTGGGACCACACCGACACGCGCGTACAACTTGCCGCGGGCAAGCACACCATCACGCTCGCCGCGTCCGACCCGCAGCTCGGCACCACCCGTGGTGACGCGATCATCGACAAGATCGACCTCACCGCGGTCGACGCGAACACCGACGGTCGGTCGATCTACGAGGCCGAGTACGCCGATCTCGACAAGGCCAAGATCCAGTACGACGTCCAGAACGCGTCAGGTCCCGGTGTCGCCAGGCTCGGCTCTGGACAGTCGGCGACGTTCTGGGTCCACGCCGGCCGCGACGGCTACTCGACCGTGTCCTTCGACCACACCGGCGGCGGTCTCGCGTCGGTGCGGCTGAACGGACGCAACGTCGACGGACTTGCCGTCGGCGCGCAGAACGGGACCCTGTCCGTGCCGCTGTTCCTGTCGGCCGGCATCAACCAGCTCCAGGTCACCGGCACCGTGGGCGGTCTGCGGCTCGACCGCGTGCGCACCTCTCCTGCCTTGCAACCCGCACCGGCGAAGGTGGAGGCGGAGAGCGGCACGGTGACCGGCGCGGCCAGCGTCAGCACCGCCTTCCCGTTCGCCTCCGGCGGCGTGGTGACCGGTGTCGGCGACGGCCCCGCCAACGCGCTGACGCTCAAGGTCAACGCCACGCGGTCGGGACAGCACCTGCTCGTGGTCCGGTACGCCAACGCGCAGGAGTCCATTCCCACCCACTACAACCCCGACCCGGTGGCCCGGCACGCGGACGTGTCGGTGAACGGGATGCCGCCGAACCGGGTCGACTTCCCCACCACGTTCCACGCCAACCAGTTCCGCGACCTGGCCGTGCCCGTGTGGCTGACCGCAGGGGCGAACACGATCAAGTTCACCTCGAAGGAACTGCCGAACTGGGACGGAAAGACGTACAACGAGTACGGCCAACGCTCGAAGTTCGCCCCCGAAATCGACTACGTGACGGTCGCACCGCTGTCCGCGCGCTAAGCAACTGGCCAGAAGTCCTGTCCGAAACCGCGTGGCCTCCGTTGGTGCCATGAGCCCTGCAGGGACCCTGTTGGCTGATCGCGCTCGACCCGGAGCTGGAGCCGGGGTTGTTCAGCATGTCCGAGTGTGCCCGCTGTGCTGAGGTTGATGAAAGCTCCCCTCATCAACGTCCAGCGGACAGATGGGCACCGCCCGGTATGTCCGATCCCCGCCCGCGCCACATGAAGATGCACATCTGCTTGCCGCCGAGTCGACCATGACCGCGATACGACGCTCAACCTGGTCGCCGTGCGCCGGACCGGCGTGCCTGGCGTGATTGCCCTGTTGGTTGTAGGTAAGTGCCTGTTGATGTTGAGTTGGTGGTACTTGCAGACGCCATCAACGCAAGGTGGGGGTGTGCTCGATCGGGTTACGGACACAACTTCTGGCAGCCTGCTTAGGGCCTGTCCCTAGATGTTTCGGAAAAGGATTCGAAACCGTCAGCGATTGACGCTCATTCGCACGCCCTCCTAGGTTGATCTTTCGGTTCCTTTTGCCGAAAGGGCGTGGAAGATGCGCAGGCGCTTGTTCCTCGGTCTGGCCGCCACCGGCGTGCTCACCCCGGCTGTCGCGCAAGCCAGAACTCCGGCGCGAATCGGCTGGGTGAACACCTGGACGTCCATGCCACAGCTGACCGAGCCGAACAACATGCCGCCTCCGCCCTTCACCCAGGACGGTCTGGTGCTGGCCGACGCCACACTGCGCCAGACCGTCCGGGTCACCACCGGCGGACGGCGGATGCGGTTGCGCTTCTCCAACGCGTTCGGCGGCGCGGTGCTGCCGATCACCGCGGTCACCGTCGCACTCCCCCAAGGCGGCCGTGCGGGCGTCAGCGCGATCCAACCGGCCACGCTGCGCCGGGTCACGTTCTCCGGAAGGTCCTCAGTGGACGTTCCGGTCGGCGCGCTCGTCGTCTCCGACCCGCTGGACTTCCCGCTGACACCGGGAACGATCCTCACCGTGACCACCTACCTGGCCCGCGGGCAGGCGTCCAACCAGATCACCTCGCACCCCGGTTCCCGCACCACGTCCCACCTGCTGGCGGGCAACCACGCCGACGCCGCGGACCTGACCGGCGCCACGCCCGTCGACCACTGGTACTTCCTCAGCGGCATCGAGGTGTGGTCGGCCGTGCCGGCCCTCGTCGTCATCGGTGACTCGCTGAGCGACGGCCGGGGCTCCACCACCAACGGCAACAACCGCTGGCCCGACCAGCTGGCCGATCGGTTGCAGGGCCGTGTCGCCGTGCTGAACCAGGCCGCGGGCGGCAACCGCGTCATGAACGACGGCCTCGGGCCCAGCGTGCTGGCCCGCCTCGACCGCGATCTGCTGGCGCAGAGCGGGGTCCGGTGGCTGATCCTGCTCGAGGGCGTCAACGACATCGGCACGGCCGCCACGACCGAGGCCGCCCAGAAGCAGGTGGCGGACGACCTGATCGCGGCTTACCAGCAGATCGTCGAGCGAGCCCACGCCCACGACATCAAGGTGTACGGCGGGACGATCCTGCCGTACGGCGGCAGCTTCTACGACGAGGGCTTCCGCGAGGAGGCCCGGCAGACCGTGAACCGCTGGATCCGCACCAGCCGCCGGTTCGACGCCGTCATCGACTTCGACGCCGCCGTCCGCGACCCGGCAGCCCCGCGGCAACTGCTGCCGGTCGCGGACGTCGGCGACCACCTGCACCTCAACCCCACCGGCTACCGCATGCTCGCCGAGGCGGTGCCGCTCAAGCTCTTCCGGTGAACGTCCACCGCCCGTGCGGCACCGACTTCACCCCCGCACCGGGCACGTGCACCTGGGCGGTGGACCCCACCGGCACGTCGACGGTCAGCCGCACCACGCCGTCGACCTTGGCCCACGCCACCCCGATGCGGCCGCGCACGCTCTCGAACTCCAGCCGGGCCCAGGACAACCCCGCGGTGACCTGGGGCCGCACGGTGAACGTCCGGTAGCCCGCGTCGCCCGGCACCAGTCCGGCGACGTGCTCGTACAACCATTGCGCCACAGTGCCTTTGAAGTAGTGGTTGCGGGAACGGGTGCCGGTGTCCCACATCTCCCACATGGTGTCGGCGCCGTTGGAGAACCAGTGGCCCCAGCTCGGGTACGACCGCTCGGTGGCCATGGCGTACGCGACGTCGGCATGTCCGTTGTCGCTCAACGCCTTCAGCAGCACGCTTGCGCCGAGGCAGCCGACGTTGACGTGGTTGCCGTTGGCCTTCACCTCGGCCGCGAGCCGGTCCGCGACGGCCTGGACGGATCCGGCGGGCACCATGCCGAACGCCAGCGGGATGGCGTTGGACGTCTGCCGGTAGCCGTCGTCCTTGGCCGTGCGGTAGTAGCCGTCCAGGAACGCCTTGTTGAAGGCTGCCAGCAGGTTCGTGGCGACCTCGCGGTAGCGCGGAACCGGTTTGCCGATCACGTCACCGAGTTCGGCGGTGTGCAGCAGCGCGCGGTAGAGATAGGCCGTGGCGGTGAGCCGGGTGTCTTCGGGCGGGATCCCGCCGGAGTTGGGCGGCAGGAAGTCGCCGAGGGCGGTGACGGCAAGACCGTCCCGGAGCCTGGCGATCTCCCAGTCCAGGTACCGGGTGAGCACCGGCCAGTGCTGGGCGGGTAGCCGGTCGTCGCCGTAGATCCGGTACATCTCCCGCAGCACGAACGGATACACGGTCGTCCACTCGGGCGCGGGTGCGAGTTCTCGATAGCCCCAGCCACCGCTCGGCACGATGACCGGCAGCTGGCCTGCCTGGTCCTGGCTGTCCGCGAGGTCGCCGAGCCACTTGGTGAAGAACTTGGCCATGCCGAACTCGGTCAACATCGACGGCGCGCCGACCTGGGCGTCGCCCGTCCAGCCGTTCTTCTCGTACGTCGGAGTGTCGGTGGGGATGCCGTGCAGGTTGTTGAGGACGGTCCGGCGCATCGCCGCGTCGTACTGCTCGAACAACGGCTCGGAGCAGCGGAAGGTGCTCGCCGTCGACACGTCCGAATGCACGACCCTGCCGACCAGTCGTGGCGCCGCGGTCAGGCCGGTGACCTCGACGTAGCGGAAACCCTTGTAGGAGAACTTCGGTTCCCACGTCCCGTCGCCGCCCGCGCTGATGTACTCGTCGAGTTGGATTCGGCCGCCGGTCACGTGCCCGTTCTCCATGTGCACGGTGCCGTCGGAGTTCAGCGTTTCGCCGTGCTTGAGGCGCACCAACGTGCCGGCGGGCGCGTTCACGGTGAGCTGCGTCCACCCCGACATCGTGCGGCCCATGTCGGCGACGAACACGCCGGGCTTCGGTGAGGTGATGGTCGGCGTGACCGACTCGACCACGCGGATCGGTTCGTGTTCCTGGGCTTTCAGCGTGCCCTTCGGAGCGGGCCAGACCGGCGCGGTCTGCCACCTGGAGTCGTCGAAGCCCGGTTTCGTCCAGTCGCGCGGGGCGAGCCGGGCGTCGTACGTCTCGCCGGTGTAGAGCGAGTTCGACACCGTGGGACCGTCGGTCAGCCGCCACGACTCGTCGGAGTTGATCGTCGTGCGGGTGCCGTCCGGGTGGTCGATCTCCAGCTGCGCCAGCAGTTTCGGCTCGTCGTGCCACGGCGGTTGCTCCCAGCGCCACACGTTCGGCGTCTTCATGCCGTAGAAGCCGCGGCCGAGCGTCACACCGATCGCGTTGCGGCCGCGGCGAACCAGGCCGGTCACGTCGTGGGTCGCGTACAGCACGGTGTTGTCGTAGTCGGTGAAACCGGGGTCGAGCACGCGGTCGCCGACGCGGCGGCCGTTGACCTCGGTCTCGTGGTAGGCCAGCCCGCTGACGTAGAGCCGGGCCTGGCTGACCGGCTTGCCGATCGTGAACTCCTTGCGCAGCAACGGCGCCGGTTGCTCGCGGACTGTCACGTTCGATCCCCACGGCCCCTGCCCATAGGGGTCGAGCACCGTCGCGGGCGTCCACGCCGAGTCGTTGAAGTCCGGCGTCTGCCAGCCGGGTTGCTCGGTGTCGGCCACCTTCCAGCCCGGCCCGGTGACGATCTCCTGCTGACCGCCCGGCAGGTCGACCAGCAGGCGCAGCAGGAATCCCGCCGGTCCCGGCGATCTGTTGGTTGCGCGTGCGGCCAGCACGATTCGATTGCCCACCAGACGGGTCACGTCAGCGCGTTGCCCGACCTTCCACACGTCGACCTGTTCCGGCACGTGCACCGTCTCAGATCCGTTGACGTACAAGATGAAGTCGTCGTCCGCGGTGGCGACGAGCCGGGCGCGCACCGCGTCCGCCGGCAGGTCGACCGTCGTGCGGAACCACCGGCTCTCCGGCGGCGTCGTGGCCGACCAGATCCACGAGGCACCGGCGAAACCGATCGACGTGTCCGGTGCGCCGATCCACCGCGCCTGCCAGGGCGTGCCCAGCAACGCGGTCTCCCACCAGCTGTTCGTGCTCCAGTCCGACGACCGGCCCGCGCCGTCCCACACCCGGACACGCCAGTGGTAGCGCGTGCGCGGCCGCAACTCCTTGCCGGCGAACGGAATCCCCGTGGTGCGGTCGGACTTCACCCGGCCGGAGCTCCACACGTCCGCCCGTCCGGGCGCGGTGCCCACCTCCACCTGATAGGCCGTCTGACGTGCGCCGGTACCACCCGCCGCGAGCACCCAGCCCAGCCGTGGCGCGGTCACGTCGGTGCCCAGCAACGTCTCCGCGTACTCGACCGTGGTGCGCACCACCCGCAACCCGCTCGCTCGCTCCTCCGTCGCCCCCGCCACCCCTACCGGCAGCGCCGTCGCTGACAGCCCGACCGCCGATGTCTTCAGGAACACCCGTCGCCGCACGTCGTCTCCACCTTCGTCGCTGGATGAAACGTTTCAATTCCTGAGGCGACAGCAAGCGTGTTGGGCACACCAAGGCACGTCAAGACCTACAACACAAGCCTGTCCACAACCGGACAGCGATTTGAAACGCTTCAATCCCACTCGCGCCCTGCTGCTGATGGCGTCTGCAAGTACCACCAACCCAACATCAACAGGCGCACAACTACACCCAACCTGTTCGTCGATTGCCGAACAGGTTGGGTGTAGTTGAAGGCGGTTTGATCATGAGTTGGTGGTACTTGCAGACGCCGAAGAGCGAGCGGGTGGGTCAGCGGGCGTGGGTGGGGTCGGTGAAGATGATGTGCTGGTCGGGCCGGGCGTCGTTGAGCGCCCAGAGCGCGATCCCGTTGGTGGCGAGAACGACCGCGGTGGCCAGTGCCGCGACGATCAGCCGGCGGCGGCGTTCCTTGCGGCGCCACCGGGAGCGCACCTCGCGGTAGGCATCGGGCGACACCGTCACCTCGGAGGCGACGCCGCGCAGGGCTGCTTCGAGCCGTTGCTCGCTAGTCGTCATCCTGCGCCTCCAGCGTCTTGCCCAGTTTCGCCATGCCGCGCGCGGTGTGCGCCTTGACCGCGCCGGCGCTGATGCCCATCGCCTCGGCGATCTCGGCCTCCTTCAGCCCCAGCCAGTATCTCAGCACCAGCGCCTCGCGCTGCCGTTCCGGCAGGTCGCGCAACGCCGCCACCAACGCGCGCTGGTCGTCGCGCACCATGGCCTGGGACTCGGCGGACGCCACGTCCTCCCGCACCCACTCGACGTGCTTGCGCACGACCTGCAGGTGCCGGACGC
Source organism: Lentzea kentuckyensis (assembly GCF_002150765.1). Lineage (GTDB taxonomy): Bacteria > Actinomycetota > Actinomycetes > Mycobacteriales > Pseudonocardiaceae > Lentzea > Lentzea kentuckyensis. The sequence continues at coordinate 40,432 of NZ_MUYM01000035.1, read as the reverse complement.
GCATCCGGACCCGGTTCACGATGACCGCACGCAAATAGGGTAGCGCCGCCTGCTCCGAGCGCAGTCGCTTCCAGCCCCGGTGCAGCTCGCAGAACGCGTCGGCCACCACGTCCTCGGCGTCGGACTCCGCCCCGAGCAGGGTGGCGAGCCGCACCAGTTCGAGGTGGTGCCGGTGGAACAGGCCGGCCAGCGCGGCCTCCCGGTCGGCGTCACGGGCGGCGAGCGCCTCGACGGTGTCCGGCAGGTCGTCGCTCACCGCCGCCACACCGCGCTCACCGCGAACGCGACCGCCAGGTTCGCCGCGAGGGCGATCACCGCCGCGTAGATCTGGAACCCGCCGACGACCACGACCGACGAGAACCCGCCGGAGGTCACCAGGAGGGTGCCCGTCAGCATCCCGACCGCCCAGCCCACCAGCATGCCCGCGGGCGACAGCCTCCGCGTCAACGCGCCGAGCACCACCGCGGGGAACGTCTGCAGCACCCACACCCCGCCGAGCAGCTGCAGGTTGATCGTGTCCTGCGCGGCGAGCAGCAGCGCGAACCCGAGTGCGCCGAACTTCACCAGCAACGACACGAACCGCGCGATCGACGTCTGCTGCTTCGGAGTCGTGTTCGGGTTCACGTACTCCACGTAGACGTTGCGGGTGAACAACATCGCCGCGGCGACCGACATGATCGACGCCGGCACGAGCGCACCGATCGCCAGCGCGCCGAAGACCGCGCCCGCCGCCCAGCCCGGCATGAGCTGTGTGATCATCGTCGGCACGGCCAGCTCGGCCCTGCCCTGCGCGACGACCACCCCCAGCGCGTGCGCGGCCACCCCGAGCAACGCGAACAGGCCGAGCAACGCCGTCCAGCCCAGCAGTGCCACGGAGTTGCGCCGCAGCACCTGCTCACCGCGCGCGGCGAACGCCGCCGTCAGCACGTGCGGGTACATCAGCAACGCCAGCGCGGAGCCGACCGCGAGGGTCACGTACGCGGTCGACAGGCCGGGATCGAGGTGCGTGGTGACCACCCCGCCGTCGACGCCCGCCGACACCAGGTCCGGCGGACCGGTCGACCGCCTCTCCGCCTCGGCGAACAGGCGGTCGGGCGGCCCCAGCAGCACCATGATCACGACGATCGCCGCGAACACCAGCACGCCCTTGAGGAACCCGATCACCGCCGCCGCGCGCAGTCCGTTGCGGTACGTGGCCACCGCCAGCACCGCGAACACCACGCCGAGGATCACGTCACCGGTCACGCCCGCCGGGTAGACGCCGAGGACGGTCAGCACCGTGCGGATCCCCAGCAGTTGCAGGGCCACGTACGGCATGGTCACGAGAATCCCCGTCAACGCCACGGCGAGCGCCAGGCCGGGCGAGTCGTACCGCACCCGCACCACGTCCGCGATCGTGACCGCGCCGACGTCGCGTGCCTCCCGCCACAGCCTGGGCAGCAGCCAGAACGCCAGCGGGTACACGATGATCGTGTACGGCAGCGCGAAGAACCCGATCGCGCCCTCGGCGTAGACCACGCCCGGCACGGCGACGAACGTGTACGCCGTGTAGATCGTGCCGCCCATCAGGAACCAGGTGGTGATGGTGCCGAACCGGCGCCCCGCCACCGCCCAGTCCGTCGGCGTCGGCAGCACGTCGGCGCGGTAGAAGCGGCGGGCCGCCACCGCCACCGCGGAGGTCAGCACGAGCACGGCCGCGAACGTCAGCAGCGCGGGCACGTCGACTCCGGTCACGACTCGTCCTCCTCGTCGGGCACCGGCGCAACATACGCGACGAAAAAAGTCCGCGTCCCGGTAAACCGAACGCGTCACTCGCGCAACTCATAGGAAACACCCGCTCAGGAGGAGGTGCGCCCGGTGCGACGTTCGCGGCCCGCGCTCACGGTGATCCTGCTGGTGCTGCCCTGCCTCACGGCGATGGCGGTGCCGCTGTACGCACGAGCCGAACCTCGCCTGGCCGGCGTGCCCTTCTTCTACTGGTACCAGTTCGGCTGCCTGTTGGTAACCGTCCTGTGCCTGTCCGTGGCATTGCGGCTGCACCGGGAGACCCCGTGACGTTCCTGCTGGACACGTTGGCGCGCAACGCACTCCGTCCACACGAGGTCGTCGTGGTCGACTGGCACGTCACCGGACTGTGCTGCGCCGACTCCGGCGAGTTCTCCGTGCGCGCCCTGCCCCGCGGCCGGCTCCACCGAGGCCTGCGAGCGGTCGACGCGACACCGCACGGCGCCGTGTACGCCCACCCCACCGCCTGGGCCCACCTGGCCGCCCGCGACGTCACGGTGAGCTGCCGCCGCATCGGCCCGGTGCGCTGGTTCACCACCGACCTGCCACCGGACGCCGGCCTGCGCGCCTGTATGGGACGCCTGCCACCGGCCTGACCTGACACCACCCCGCCGAACCGGCTCGCTCTGGGCGCGCCGGGCGGTTCCGCGCACCCTTTTCAACGCTGACAAGGAGTTCCATGAACAAGACCAGGTTGCGATCAGTCCTGGTGTGGACGGTCGTCGCCGCCGTGGGAGCGGTCGCCTGGGCGGTGCTCGCGCTGTCCAGGGGCGAGAACGTGTCCGCGGTGTGGCTGGTGGCCGCGGCGCTCGGCTCGTACGCGATCGCCTACCGCTTCTACGCCCGCTTCATCACCAAGCGGGTGCTGAAGGTGGACGACACCCGTGCCACCCCGGCGGAACGGCTCGACGACGGCGTGGACTTCCAGCCCACCGACCGCCGAGTCCTCTTCGGACACCACTTCGCCGCGATCGCGGGCGCCGGGCCGCTGGTCGGTCCGGTGCTGGCCGCGCAGATGGGCTACCTGCCCGGCACGATCTGGATCATCGTCGGCGTGATCTTCGCCGGGGCCGTGCAGGACATGGTCACGCTGTTCTTCTCGATGCGGCGCGACGGCAAGAGCCTGGGGCAGATGGCCCGCGACGAGATCGGCCCGATCGGCGGCGCCGCGGCACTGGTGGGCGTGTTCGCCATCATGATCATTCTGCTGGCCGTGCTGGCGCTGGTCGTGGTGAACGCGCTGGCGAAGTCGCCGTGGGGCACGTTCTCGATCGCCATGACCATCCCCATCGCGCTGTTCATGGGTTTCTACCTGAGGATCTTCCGGCCCGGCCGGGTGGCGGAGACGAGCGTCATCGGCGTCGTCCTGCTGATCGCCGCCATCGTCGCGGGTGGCTGGGTCCAGACTTCCAGCTGGGCCGGGTTCTTCACCCTCGAACCGAAGACGCTCGTGCTGTGGCTGGTGGGCTACGGGTTCGTCGCGTCCGTGCTGCCGGTGTGGATGCTGCTCGCGCCGCGCGACTACCTGTCCACGTTCATGAAGATCGGCACGATCGTGCTGCTCGCGGTGGGCGTCTTCGTCACCGCGCCCGTGCTGCGCACCGAGGCGTTCACCGAGTTCGCCTTCAGCGGCACCGGGCCGGTGTTCGCCGGGTCCCTGTTCCCGTTCGTGTTCATCACGATCGCGTGCGGCGCCCTGTCCGGCTTCCACTCCCTGATCGCGTCGGGCACCACCCCGAAGCTGATCCAGAAGGAGTCCCAGGTCCGCCTCATCGGCTACGGCGCGATGCTCGCCGAGTCGTTCGTCGCGGTGATGGCGCTGATCGCCGCGTGCATGCTGGACCCCGGCATCTACTTCGCGATGAACGCTCCCGCCGGTGTCGTGGGTACGACCGCGCAGTCGGCGGCGCAGGCCGTCAGCAACCTCGGCTTCACCATCACTCCCGCCGAACTGCAGGCCGCCGCGGCCGCGGTGCAGGAGAGCACGCTCGTCGCCCGCACCGGTGGCGCGCCCACGTTCGCGGTGGGCATGTCCGAGATCTTCTCGGAGTTCCTCGGCGGTGACGCGATGAAGGCCTTCTGGTACCACTTCGCGATCATGTTCGAGGCGCTGTTCATCCTCACCACGGTGGACGCGGGCACCAGGGTCGGCCGGTTCATGCTGCAGGACGGCCTCGGCAACGTGTGGAAGCCGTTCGCGCGGGTGTCCTGGCGGCCGGGGCTGTGGATCTGCAGCGCCGCCGTGGTGCTCGCGTGGGGCTACTTCCTCTACGCCGGCGTCAGCGACCCACTGGGCGGGATCAACCAGCTGTTCCCGTTGTTCGGCATCGCGAACCAGCTGCTGGCGGCCATCGCGTTGACGGTGTGCACCACGCTGCTGATCAAGAGCGGCCGGGTCAAATGGGCGTGGGTCACCGGCGTGCCGCTGGCGTGGGACGTGGCGGTGACGCTGACGGCCAGCTGGCAGAAGGTGTTCAGCGCCGACCCGAAGCTCGGCTTCTTCGCGCAACGGGAGAAGTACGCGGACGCGCTCGCGCAGGGCAAGCTGCTGGCGCCCGCGAAGAACACCGACCAGATGGAGGCGATCATCACCAACTCCACTGTGGACGGCGTGCTGGCCGCGGTGTTCGCGTTGCTGGTGATCGTGGTGATCCTCGACGCGATGCGGGTGTGGCGCAGGGCTCTCCTCGGCCGGACGCCGCCGCCGTCCACCGAGACGCCTTACGTGGCATCGACTCTGGACACGCCGGTGCTCACCTCTCGGTGAGCACCGGTGCGTCAAGGTGGCGGTGCGGAGCAGCGCACCGCCACCTCACGACGTTCAGGAGCACTTACGCCCTTCGTTCACGCACTTCGCGATCTGCGCCATCGTCTGCTCGGAGTTGACGTTGGCGAAGTCGTTGTGGTCCGAGAACGGGTTGTGGTTCTCCTCTGGGAACGCGTCGAGCTGGTACTGGCCCTTCTCCTGGACGTCCCGCGGGATGTTGTAGGAGATGCTGATCCGCAGCTGCGGGATGGCCTTGAAGCCCTTCGGGCACGCGCCGCTCTGCTTGTCCGCGAACGCGACGTGGTCGCGGTGGTTGGCGCTGTCGGTGTTCTTGCCGTCCCAGCAACCGGCGAAGTTGTGCACGCGCGTGACCTTGCTGCCGTTCGGGCAGATCACGTACTTGTCCGACAGCCGGTCCTCGAACCCGCTGCAGGTCCACGTGTTGCGGGCGTTGGCGGGGCCGCGGCTGGTCGGCTTCGCGTCACCGACGACCATCTTCAGGAACTTCGGCATGGCGGTGACCTTGCTGGTCGCGTTGCCGAGGTACTCGATCTTCACCTGGGCCGGCTGGACGATCTTGCCGTTGTTGCCGACGAGCTCCAGGTCCTTGCCGGAGGGAGCGGCGAGGGGCGGCGTGGCGCCACCGTTGTTGTTGCCCCCGTTGTTGTTACCGCCGTTGTTGTTCCCGCCGTTGTTGTTGCCGTTCCCGTTGTTACCGCCGTTGTTGTTGCCACCGCCGTTGTTGCCGCCGTCCTCGTTGAGAGCACACGGCGCGAGGCGTTCCAGCCCCTGCGGCTTCTGGCCGTTGCGGCCGATCGCGATGGCGATCCGGTCGATCGTCGCGACCCGCTTGTCCTTCAGCGGCCCGAGAATCGCGTTGTTGATGAAGTTCGGCCCGCCCTGGCCCTTGGTGGTCACGATCCGCTGGTTGGCCTCGGCGATCTGCTTGTCCAGCAACGCCAGGTTGCGGTCCACCTCGTCGACCGCCTGGTCCGGCACGCCGGGCAGCTCACCGCGCACCGAGGGGCACTTGACCGTCGGCGTGGCGCCGTCCCGCTGCTGGCCCTGAGCCTGCTGGGCCAGGGGCTGGCCGGAGAACTTGCGCGGAGCCTGGTTGTGGTCACCGTGGCCGGCGCCGCCGTGACCGAAGCGCACGTCGCAGTCCACGAGCGAGGTCAGGTTCGGCTTCTTCGCGGAACGGCCGATGGCGATCGAGATCCGGTCCAGCGTCGCCACCCGCTTGCTGCGCAGCGGGCCGAGGATCGCGTTGTTCACGAAGTTGGGGTCGCCGGGGTTCTCGTCGCGCGCCACCCGGTCGTTGGCTTCCTTGACCTGCTTGTCCAGCAGCTCGAGGTTCCTGTTGACCTCGTCTTTGGCCTGCTGGGGCACCGCGGGCAACCGGTCCTTGACCGACGGGCAGGCGACCTCGGCCGGGCCCGCCTCCTTGACCTTGTCCGGGCTGGAGCCGGACGAGTTCACGTTGGCCTTCGGGTTGATCCGCACGACGGGCCAGAAGTAGGACGACTTGTCGCCGTTCTTGCAGGTCGTCTCCGAGTCCTCGAGGCTCTCGTCGGACGATTCGGCGCTGATCGACAGGTTGCCGACGAAGTCGTGGACGTGCTGGGCGCCGTGCTTCAGGCCCGGCTGGGCGACTGGGTTGTCGGCGCTGAACTTGCCGTTCTCGTTCGTGCCGCAGTCCACCGAGAACGTCCCGCTGGAGCCGGCCTTCTGCACCTTCGGGTTGACCACGTTGGAGGCGACCTTCTCGATGGGCACGAACGCGCCGACCGGCGCCGGGTCGCCGTTCTTGGCAGCCAGGGCCACGGTGGCGGTACCCGCGGCGACCACAGCCACCGCCGAAATCGTGGCGATCAGGCGGAACTTCCGTCTGTCCGCTTCGCGGTGTGTCATACGTCCTCCTCGCTCATGCCCTGCATGATCAGGAGTACGTGCCAGGAGCCCGTCCGGATTAATCGAGATTTCCGCGTCACACCTTGGTAAGAACTTCGGCACTGTTCGGGCAGAAAACGCTTTCCCGCCTTTCGGCCGTTTTGGTCACTCCCACCGCACCAGGCGGTGACGCGAGGTGACTTGTCAACGCTGTCACCGCCGTCACCGCCCGGCGATCGGTCAGGAGGTGGTGCAGGTACTTCCGTTGAGAGTGAACGACGCCGGCGCCGGGTTGGAGCCGTTGTGCGTTCCGTTGAACCCGATGCTGGTCGACGCGTTGGGTGCCAACGTGCGGTTCCAGGTCAGGTTGGTGGCCGTGACGTCACCGCCGGTCTGGGCGAACGTGGCACCCCAGCCGGGCAGCGTCACCTTCTGGCCGTTCGCGTAGCTGAAGGCCAGGGTCCAGCCGTCGACCGCGCTCGTGCCCGTGTTCGTGATGGTCACGCTCGCGGTGAACCCGTTGCCACCGCCCCAGCTCGGCGCGGCGTAGCCGACCTTGCAGGTGCCGGTGCCGCCGCCCGCGCCTGTGGTCGCCGTGACGATGCCCGACACAGCCGAGACGTTGCCCGCCGCGTCCCTGGCCCGCACCTGGTAGCGGTACGTCGTGGACGGGCTCAGACCGCTGTCGGTGTAGGTCGCCGACGGCGTCGAAGCGATCAGCGCGAACGACCCGCTGCCCAGCGCGCGGTAGACGTCGTACCCGGTGACGCCGACGTTGTCCGTGGAAGCGCTCCAGGTCAGGGTGAGGCCGGTCGACGTCACGCCCGAGGCGGCCGGAGTGCCCGGAGTGGACGGAGGCTGGGTGTCACCGCCGCCACCGCCGCCGAAGATCGTGGCTTCCTTCGACGTCTGCCGGACGCCGTTGACCCCGTTGAGGAACCGCTCTCCCCACGGCGTGAGGCTCGCCGGGTTGAAGTTGTTGGTCATGTCGAGGTAGGCGACATCGCTGCTGTTGCCGCTCCACGACCAGCCGAGGTAGCCGAGGCCGCGCGCCTGGGCCTGCGCCATGATCGTGGCCTCGTCCGGGTCGCCGTCGCTGTGGTTGTGCCCGAACTCCCCCACCACCAACGGCAGGCCCGCGGTCCGGAAGGCGTCGAAGTAGGCGTTGATCTCGGCCGCGGTGTCGTAGACGCCGTACATGTGGATGGAGAACACAGTGTTGCGCTGCGGGTCGGCGTTGAACACCGAAGCCGCGTTGTCACGCATGATGTTGCCCCAGTCCTGGCCCCACATCGGCGCGTCGGCCATGATCAGGTGCTGCAGACCGGCGCCGCGCAACCGGCTGATCGCGCCGCTCGTCGCGCTCGCCCACGTGGCGCTGACCGACGCGTTGTTGCCGAACGGCTCGTTGCCCAGGTTGATGATGACGTAGTTCTCCTGGCCCTTGAGCGCATTGGCCACGCCGATCCAGTACGTCGCCGCCTGGTCCAGGGACGCGGCGCCGCTCTGCTCGCCGAACCCCGTGGTGTCGTGGACTTCCAGCACGCAGATCATCTTGTTCTGCTTGCACAGCGAGATGACGTTCGTGACCTCCGCGGCCGGCGTCGGTCCCCAGCGCTGGCCGCTGCCGAGCACGACGCGGACCGTGTTGGTGCCGAAGGACTTCATGTCCGCGAACGCCCTGTTCTGGGTCGGATACCAGACGTAGGCGTGGTTCACACCGCGCATCACGAACGCGTTTCCGTTGCCCTCGACGACCTTCGTGCCCTCGACGTGCAGCCCGACCTCCGGGGTGCCGCCGCCGAGCGCCGCGACCACCGCCGGGTACCAGCGGCTCTCGATCTTCTGGATGCCGGTGGTCGTGTTGGGGTGCACGCCGTCGGTGGTGTCGGCCGAGGTGCTGAACCCGGTCCACTGGTCCACCACGGTGACCGGCGAGGCGGCCGTGCTGTTCGCCTGTGCCCAGCCGGGGATCACGGCGTTCAGGTCGACCACCCGTTGCGCGCAGGCCGAGCAGTTGGACGGGTTCATCGGGATGATCTTCGCCACGATCAGCTTGATCGCGGGATTGCTCGCCCGCATCTGGCCGAGCATCGTGGTGTAGGCGTTGAGGATCGTGGCCGCCGGGATGTTGTTCCAGACGTCGTTGGTGCCGAGGTGCATCAGCACGACGTCCGGGCGGGCCGACGACAGCCAGCCGGGAAGCTGGTTGTCCCGCACGATGTTCGTCGCCAGGATGCCGCCGTGGCCCTCGTTGTCGCCGTCGTAGGTGAACCCGCAACCGGGCGCCGGGAGCGACCCGACGAAGTCGACGTCGGTGTGCCCGGTGTCCTGCAGGTGCTTCCAGAGCAGGGCCCGCCAGCAGCCGGGTGAGCCGGTGATCGAGTCGCCGAGGGCCATGATCCGCGCGGGCGCGGCGGCACTGGCCGGGGCCGGAGCGATGACCGCGCAGGCCGCCAGCAACAGGCCGGCCATCACCGCCCGGAGAAATCGCCAGGTCAAAACGACCTCCTGAGGATGGCTAACAGGGGAAATTCGACTATTGGGAGCGCTCCCAGAAATCGGACTGTAACCACCTCGAAATCCGCGGCCACACCGCCGAGTGGCCCACTGGCACAACCTGTCCGGTGCGGACAAACCCGGCTACCTCGGCTGCGCCGCGAGGACCTCCTGCCCGGTCAGAACCCTGTTCCACACCGTCAACCTGCGCATCTTGCCCTGGAAGCGCGCGCCGGCGGAGTTCGTCGTCATGATGGCGACGAGATCGTCCAGCTTTCCGGTCACACCGTCCACGCGTGCGGATTCGACAGCGTCGTCGAACAATCGAGCGCTGCCATTCGACAACGTGCCCGTGACGGTGTGCCAATTCCCGCTCGGCAACGACCTCAGCGGATCCTCGAGCCACACCTGCACGGACACGGTGAGCTGATCCAGCCCGGTCGACAGGGCGTCCGGCAGGTCCAGCCGGCCGTCCCTCCCGCCGAAGACCAGCCCGGCCGACGAGCGGGTGACGTCACCGCGGATCGTTGCCGCACGGCCGTTTCCGGACAGATCGGCGACGACCGGACCAGAACCGCCGATCAGGTCGTAGTCGGCCAGCACGCCCTTCTTGGTGGCGCGCGGCGGTGGCGGGCCCTGCCGCAGGCGTTCCAGCTCGGCCTTCGACACCGGCAGGACCGTGCCGTGACGTGGTTTCGCGGGCAGCTGGTAGTCCGCGGGGATCGACCAGTTCGGGTTCGCCAGCGAGTCGGTGACGAACGGGAGGTAGCCGCGGCGCGGCGTCTCGTCCACGAACACGTAGAACTTGCTGCCGTCGTTGGACCTGAACGCCGTCGGGCCCTCGACCCAGCTGGTGCCGAGCCGGCCGCGGACGCAGTCGTCGACGAGCTCCCAGTTGCGCGGCTCGGTCCCCGGCAGGTCCACCGCGCGCAGGTCCTTCGAGCGCTCCAGCACGATGTCGCGCGGGCAGGAGCCGATCACCTGCTCGTCGGTGGTGAGGCGGTAGTAGTACTCGCCGTCCTTGAGCACGGTGGAGTCGATCACGCCCCGGCCCGGGTCGTTCCAGACCTCCGGCGTCGTGAAGGTGCGGAAGTCACGGGTGGTCGAGTACATCATCCGCGGATACGTCGAGCCGGTGTGGTCCGGGTCGCCTGGCGAGTACACATTGGACGCCCAGTAGACGACGTAGGCGCCGATCAACGGGTCGTACGTCGCTTCCGGGGCCCACGTCATGCCGGCCGTGGCGTCCGACACCAGCACGTGTCGCTGGTCCGACCACGTCACGAGGTCCGTCGACTCCCAGATCTCCAGGTACCTGCTGCCGCGCCGCATCGCCGCGTCCCAGCCGCGGCCGTCGTTGATCTGCAGGTCGGTCGCGACGAGGAAGAACCTGTCGCCCTCCGGACTGCGGACGACGAACGGGTCGCGCACGCCCGTCTCGCCGTACTTCGACCTCAGCACCGGCCGGCCGCCGTTGAGCTCGTCCCAGTGCAACGGGTCGTTGCCCCGGCTCACCGCGAAGTGCACCTGCTCGGTGTCCTGAGTGGACTCACCGGTGAAGTAGGCGAACAGGTACCCCTCCATGGCCGCCTTCTTCGGCAACGGGAGCACGGTGAGCGTGAAGTAGCGGGTGCCGCTGGTGTAGCCCTTCGTCGCCCGCACCGAGAGACGCGCGGTGCGGGGCCGCGATCCGTGCGGCGGGCGGGTCACCTCGCCGGTGGCGGTCACGACCCGCGGATCGCTGCTCTGCCAGGTGAACGTGACGTCGTGGGCGCCCTTGGCGGGCAGCGTGATGTTGCCGCGGATCGCGTCCTCGTCGTGGATCACGACGTCCTTCAACGCGGTGTCGACCTTCTGTCGGTCGGTGATGTCCTCCAGCACGGTCGCGGTGAAGTCGCGCTTGGCGGTGTACCCGGCGTAGGAGGCGGTCGCGGTGAGCGTCACCGTGGTGTCGCCGGTCCGCGGCTCCGGCCGGGTGACGACGCCGCCGGGCGTCACCACCGAAGGCCTGCTCGACGCCCACGAGATCACTGAGCCACCCGGCGACTTCGCGGGCAACGCGAGGTCGCCGGTCACCGCCGAGATGTCGCCGAGGTCGAGTGCCGCGACGTCGGCGGCAGGCCGCCCCGGCGCGGTCGTCTTCGCGAGTTCACGTGCTTCACCGGGGCTCAGCACCCGTCCGTAGAGCCGGAAGTCGCGGAGCTTGCCCTTGAGGTACCGGCCGGGCTGGGCCGAGCGGCCCAGGTACTGGTCGACGGCGTCGCCGATCGAGCCGGTGGTCACGCCGGTCTTCCTGGCGACCGCGACACCGTCCTCGTAGAGGGTCGCGGTGCCGTTGCCGAGCGTGCAGGTGATCGTGCGCCGGCTTCCCGCCGCGAGGTTCCGTCCGTTGCCGGCGCTCTGTTCGGCCGACCACTTGCCGAGGCCCCAGAGGAAGTGCGGGACGGACTGGTCCGCCGCGAGTTCGACCTGGACGGAGACGGTGACGTCGGTGAGCCCGCGGGTCACGTCGCCGGGCAGGCGGACGTGACCGTTCACGCCGCCGAGGCGCAGTCCCTCCGCGCCCAGCCAGGTGGTGTCGCCGGCGAGCGTGCCGTCGCGGCCGAACCCGGAGGTGTCGGCCACCGCCGTGCCCGTGGGCTGGGTCAGGTCGTAGTGCACGACCAGGCCGTCGTCGAGCGTCGCCGCCGAGCTGGTCGTGACGGAGATCCCGAGCCCTGCCGAGGTGACGGCCACGGCGACGAGCACCGACGTGAAAGTGAGATGACGAAAGGACATGCCGGCCTTTCCCGACGGGCCCGCGCAGGAGCCCGGAACAGGGGTGAAAAGGGGAGCACGCGGATCGTCCCGGAAGTGAGCGCCAACATAGCTGGCACTAGATAGATCGTCAATGTACCCGGAGGGCGGGCCGGGAGAGCCCCGCCCTCCGAGCGGTCATTTGCCCAGGTTCTCGAGTGAGCGCTGGGCGGCGGCCAGGCCGTCTTTGGGGGTGACGGCGCCGTCGCAGATCTCGCCGATGATCGTCCCGAACGCCTTCTGCATGTTGCCCCACTCCGGCGTCATCGGTGGGGTGAAGGCGAACTCGGCGGACTGCTTGAACGCGGACATGTCGACGTCGGCGATCGCCCACGCCGGCCGCAGGAAGTCGTCGCTGTCCTGCACCTCGCGGTTGGCCGGGGCGTCCTGACCGTTGGTGGCGATGGGTTTCTGCCCCTCGGCACTGGTCAGGAAGTCGAGCACCTCGAACGCCAGCTCTGGGCGCCTGCTCGACTTCGTGATCGCGAAGCCGCTCTGGAACGAGATCGTCGCCTGTTTGGTGTTCTTGAACAGCGGCGAGATCCCCCACCGCACCTGCGGCGCGTCCTTGAGCGAGGCGATGTTCCAGAACCCGGTCATGATCATCGCGGCGTTGCCCTGGGCGAAGAGCTGGTCGGGGTTGGAGACCTTCAGCGCCTCGTAGTCCTTTTTGGATGGTGCGACGTGGTGCTTGTGCACCAGGTCGGCGTAGAACTGCATCGCCTTGACGTTCTCCGGCGAGTTGATCACCGGCTTGCCCTCGTCGTCGAGGATCCTGCCGCCGTTCTGCAGCATGAACGCCATCCACCACGGCCACCAGTCGCCGGCGGCGAAGCCGTAGCGCATGGTCTTCTCGCCGTCCCTGACCGTCAGCTTCTGCGCGGCGGCCAGGAAGTCCGGCCACTTCCAGTCGGCGGTCGGGTACGCGACGCCGTCCTTGTCGAAGAGATCCTTGTTGTAGTACAGGACCATCGGCCCGGTGCGGTCCGGCAGCGCCCACGTCTTGCCGTCGCGGTCGTAGGAGTGCGCGGCCCGTTCGCCGAATCTCGCGACCAGGTCCAGCTTCTTCGACTCGATGAAGGGGTTCAGCGGCAGCAACTGGTTCTTGCTGCTGTAGCTGTGCACGGACTCGGCGACCTGGATGATGTCGGGCGGGTTGCCCTCCGACATCATCTTCTGGATCGTCGAGCCGTAGTCGCCGTTGCTGGAAATGTGCAGCAGCTTGACGTTCACCCCGCTGACGCGTTCGCTCGCGAGGTCGACACGCTGCTGATAGGCCTTGGCGTCCTGGTCGCCGCCCCACACCGCGATGGTCACCTCGGGTTCGGGCGTCGGTGGCGGCGCACTCGGGGCGGTGCACGCGGACGCGGTCAAACACGCCACGGCTGCGAGCACTGCTGCGGACACGGCTTTGAACGGGCGAAGTTGCCCCATGAAACGGATCCCCTCGGAAGTTCTGCCGAACAGGTGGGTTTCGAGCGCGCACTCCTCGATCACCGGCGTGGAGCACGACGTGCTCTCACTCCCCCAACGGCGGTGGTCGCGTCACGGACCGATTCGCCATCGGCGACGATGCCCGGACGTACTCGACCTGTTCCCAGTACCGCGCTCCCGATCGGGCACAGTACGTGATCTCCATTCCGTTTTGAAGAGGTTCTTTCAACGGCGACCTAAGTGTGATCAGCGCGCCCACCAGTATGTTTGCGCCGTCAACCATGATCTGGCTCATTCAGGCCTGCAACGCTGCGTGACAACGTCGGCCAAGCAGGCCGGCTACGTCGAATCGACGTCGAATTCGACCACAGTTCGCCAACGACGCCTATGTGAACGCTCACAACTCGTGGATCATCGAGTCGCGTTCCCGTGTTGCGGACGCTCCAACCCTGCAAGGAGCAGCATGCGACGATCAACCCTGCTCGCCATCCCGGTGATGCTGGCGACGCTCGTGACGCCCACGGCCACCGCGGCCACCGGCGGCAGTTTCCAGGTGCTGAGCTACAACGTGGCCGGCCTGCCGGAAGGCCTGTCGTCGGGCAATCCGGCCGTGAACACCCCGCTGATCAGCCCCAGGCTCGCCCCCTACGACGTGATCAACGTCCAGGAGGACTTCAACTACCACGCGGCCCTGTACGCGGGCGACAACCACGCGTTCCGCACGCCCACGAGCGGCGGCGTACCGTTCGGCAGCGGCCTGAACACGTTGTCCCACCTGTCCTACAGCGACCTCGAACGCACGAAGTGGTCGTCCTGCAACGGCACGGACTGCCTGACGCCCAAGGGGTTCAGCTACAAGCGGATCAGGCTCGCCGAGGGGGTGTCGGTCGACCTCTACAACCTGCACCCCAACGCCGGCACCGAGACCGCCGACCTGGCCGCGCGCCGGTCGAACATCACCCAGCTGTCCCAGTTCATCGCGGCGAACTCCGCGGGCAACGCGGTCATCGTCATGGGCGACACCAACACCCGCTACACCCGTGCCGAGGACAACATCCGCGAACTGGTCAGCACCAACGGTCTCACCGACGCGTGGGTGCAGCTGGAACGCGGCGGCCAGGCACCGGCGGCGGGCGCCCCGGCGCTGGTGTGCGACCCGGCGGCGCTCACCGACCAGTGCGAGGTCGTCGACAAGATCCTGTACCGGGGCAACCGGCAGATCACGCTGACCGCACGCGACTACCGCAACGACAACGCGGCATTCCTGGACGCGCAAGGAAAGCCGCTGTCCGACCACTACCCGATCGCCACCCGGTTCGACTGGACGGCGAACGACAACATCCGGCTCAGCGCCGAGGCCGGCGGCCCGCACGGCACCCCGTTCACCGACCTCGCGGCGGTCGACCTGGGGGCTGTACGTTCGCTCACCTTGCGTGGCGGCAGCAGGTTGGACCAGATCGCGGTCACGCTCGCGAACGGCACGACGTTCAGCCACGGCGGCAACGGCGGCACGGCCACGACCCTGACGCTCGCAGCGGGCGAGCACCTGGTGTCCGCGAAACTGAGCCAGGGCAAGTACGACAACCAGACGCGGGTGTTCTCGGCGGAGTTCGCCACGAACCGCGGCCGCACGATCTCGGCGGGCAAGCCGACCGCGGAGACGCTCACCGCCACCGCGCCCGCCGGGTGGCGGATCGCCGGGTTCACCGGCCGGTCGGGCAACGAGGTCGACCGGCTCGGCGCGATCTTCGTCCCAGCCTGACAGAGGAGCCATGAACGGCGCTTTTGTGTACCCCAGGTACACAAAAGCGCCGTTCATGGCCAGGGCTCAGCGGATGGGTGCGTTGCGGGCCGTGCGGATCACGCGGTCGTGGTCGGGCACGGACATCAGGCCCTCCGCCACCCAGCGTCGCGCCACGGCCGTCACCCGGTCCACGAACACGTTCTTCGACGAGAACGGCGCGGCGACCCACACCTCGTCGAGGAACGTCGACCCGTCCGCGCGCACCGGGTTCGCGACGCCGGAGTCCACGCCGGCGAACACGATTTTCGGCTCTGTGCGGCGGAAGTACGAGTGGAAGGCGTCCTCGGTGCCCTCGAAGAACGGCGCGAGCTCGACCTCGCCGAGCCGGAAGTGCAACGGGCTGCCGGAAATCGGCTGGAGGTTGCCAGCCAGGTCTCCGGACAGCGCCGCGCGGCCGAACAGTCCGAGCTCCAGGAACTCGTGGCGCGCATCCCGCGCCACCAGGTTGATCGGGCCGTACATAAGGGACTGCACGAGAGGCTGGTCCGGCGTCCGTTCCGCGCGCAACGCGAACGGCATGCGCACGCGCACAACATCCCCTTCACGCCACCAACGGGACAACGTCACGTAGGTGCCGGGCAGGGCGTTCAGCCGCTGCCGCTCACCGTTGACCGTGACGGTGAACTCTCCCGCCCACGCCGGCACCCGCAGCGCCAGCTCGAACCGCGCCCGGCCGCTGATGCGCAGCGTGGTGCCCTGCTCGGCCGGGAACGCGGTGGACTGCGTGATGGTCACGCCCTTCCACTTCAGCACCGTCGGGCTGTAGAGGTTCACGTACAGCCGCGAGTCGTCGGCCGTGCGGAGGTACACCGAGTCCTGGTACTTCGTCGCGCTCTCCATGCCCGTGCCCTCGCAGCAGGTCGTGCCCTGCTTGGGCGTGAAGTCACGCACCGCGCCCGGCGTCAGGCCGATGAAGTACGTCATCAACGGCAGCTCGGCGTCGGCACGGTCCTGTTTGGACCCGAGGATCTGGTTGTAGAGCGCACGTTCGTAGTAGTCGAAGTACTTCGGCGACTGCTCGTGCAGGAACAGCTGCCGGCTGAGCTTCAGCAGGTTGTGGGCGCAGCAGGTCTCGGCCGTGGTGTCACTCAACCCGCCGGCGACGACTCCGCGCGCACGCCAGAACTCCCCCGTGCTGGTCCCGCCGATGGTGAACATCCGCGGCGGCACGACCATGCCCCAGAAGTTCTTCGCCGCCAGCCAGTACCGCTGCTCGCCGGTGGCCTCGTACAGCCGAACGAGACCGGTGAAGATCGGGATGTGCTGGTTGGCGTGCAGCCCGTCGAGCACGTCGCGGTTCTCGGCACAGGCCGTGATCAGCGAGTCGAGGTCGAAGAGCCTGGCCAGTTCCAGGTGCTTGCCGGTGGCGGCGTGCAGCTCCATGATCGCCTCGACGATGCCGCCGAACTCACCGCTGGAGAAGATCCCCCACATCCGCTGGCGCACCTCGGCGGACAGTTTGCCCAGCCGCGAGTACATCCAGTCGCACAGGCCGTCCGCGAGGTCCAGCGCCCGTGCGTCCTGGGTGTTGCGGTAGGCGTCGACCAGTCCTTTGAGGATCTTGTGGGCGGTGTAGTACGGCGCCCACACGACCTGGTAGTCCGGACGCGTCATCGTTTCCAGCGTGATGAACTGCGTTTCCGGGTACGCGGCGAGGAAACCGGGATGGCTCGGACCGCCCCACGTGCGGCGCAGCGTCGCGGCACGCCCGCGGCCGGACGCGTCGGCGAACGTTCCGCCGGTGGTCTCGTCGAACGTGTAGGAAGCCACATCTCCCTTGAGCGGCAGGGCGATCTCCTCGGCGCTCAGTGCGCGGGAGAACAGGTTCACCTCGTCGAACGCGCCCGCGAACACCGGGTCGCCGCCGAAGTGCGACCGCCCCAGCCAGTGGTGCGCCAGCGCGCCCAGCGCGGCCGGGTTCAGCGACATCGCGGTGTTCGCGCCGACCTGCGCGCCGTTGACGTAGAGCGTGCCGGTGGTGCCCGCGATCGTCACCGCGATGTGGCTCCACTCGTTCAACGGCAGCGGCGCGGTGCCGTTGATGCCCTGTTCGCCTCCGGGACCGCTCGTGGTGATCGCGAAACGGGGCACGCCGTTGCCGTTGCGCGCGGCCAGGTACAGGTAGCGGGTGTTGTCGTTGCCGAAGTCGAAGATCCGCGTCCAGTTCGCGGTGTGCGACGGCCGGACCCAGGCTGTGAACGTGAACATCTCGGGCAACGGCTCGGCGGGCAGATCGACGAACTGGTACGAGCCGCGCACCTGTTCCACCGCCCGGCCGGACCTGCCCGGCACGCTCAGCACCTGGGGATCACGCCGCAGGGCCGCCCGGCACTCGGTCAGCGCCCCGACCATCGTCCGGATCTTCTCCAGGTACGCGGTGTCTCCGGTGCTGCCGTACGCCTGGGACAGCATCGACAGGAAGTGCCCGGTGTAGTGGCCGCGGAGGTTGCCGTTCGCCTCACCGTCGAGGCCTTCCCAGCCGCCAGGTGCGATGGCGCCCAACGTGTCCAGGCCCGCGTTGGCGCGGAACACCTGGAGCAGCCGGTTGACGTCGTAGCTGCGTGCGTAGGCCAGGACGAGGTCGCGCTTCCTCGAGAACACACCCTCGGTCAGCGCCACTTCGGACAGCGCGAAGGGGGTCAGGTTGCCCGGCGCGAGGGCGCTCGGGGCCGCCAGCGCCTCACCCGCGCCGATCAGTGGTACCACAGCCGCCAGGGACGTTGCCTTGAGGAAGTCCCGCCGTGCGAACCCGTCCGCCATGCGCCTCGCCCCTCACCTGAAATGTGAGCGCTAACATAGGCGGGGTGGCGCAGGGCGTCAACGCTCGGGACGACTTCGCCCGGCGAATCCAGCAAGATGTCGGAGTGAGCGTGCCGAGACGAGGACAGCCCACCGGACCGACCGGGCCGGTGATCTCCCGTGCGCTCCGGCTCCTCGACGCTTTCGACGCCCAGCGCCGCGAGCTGACGCTGAGCGAACTCGCGCGTCGCGCCAACATGCCGTTGTCGACCGCACACCGGCTGATGAACGAGTTCTGCGCGTGGGGCGCCGTCGAACGCACCGAAAAAGGGCTGTACCGCATCGGCTTGCGGTTGTGGGAGCTCGGTTCGCTCGCCCCGCGTGGTCCGGGCCTGCGCGAGACCGCGCTGCCGTTCCTCGAGGACCTTTCGCTGATCACCAGGGAGAACGTGCAACTCGCCGTCCGCGAGGGCACGGAGGTCGTCTTCGTCGAACGGATCGCCGGCTCCGGCGCGGTGCCGGTGCTCACCAGGGTCGGCGGCCGGTTCGCGCTCACCGCCACCGGCGTCGGCCTGGTCCTGCTCGCCCACGCCCCCGCAGACGTGCAGGAGGAGGTGCTGGGCAGCCCGATCGACCGGTACACGCCCAGGACCGTCACCGATCCGGCGCAGCTGCGCCGGATGCTCGCCGACACCAGGTCGAACGGCTACTCGGTGAGCGACCGCCAGGTCACGATGGACTCCCTGTCAGTCGGCGCGCCGATCCGCGACCGGCAGGGCGAGGTCGTCGCCGCGGTGTCGCTGGTGGTCCGCCACGGCAGCACCACCGCGCAGGCCCTGTCCAGACTCGTCCGCACCAGCGCCCAGACGATCTCCCGCGCCCTCTCGGCGTAACGGCTTCCATTTTCCGGAAAGCCCACTGTGGACCCGGCCGTGGTCTCGGCCACGCTCGAACTCCCACCACGGAGAAGGAGCGGCCCATGACCGGCTTTCCGCGCGATCAGTGGTACGTCGCGGCGTACGGTTCAGAGATCGGGCACGACCTGTTCAGCCGCACGGTCTGCGGCGAACCGATCCTGTTCTGGCGCACCCGCGACGGAGCGGTGACCGCGATGCCGGACCGGTGCGTGCACCGCCGTTTCCCGTTGTCCCAGCCACCCTCCCGGCTGGTGGACGACCAGGTGGTCTGCGGTTATCACGGTTTCACCTACGACGCGAGTGGCCAGTGCGTCGCGGTGCCGGGGCAGACCCGCATTCCGCGCACCGCAAGGCTTGCGCCGTATCCGGTGGTCGAGCAGGACTCGTTCGTCTGGGTCTTCATCGGCGACCGGGCGAACGCCGACGCCTCCCGGATCCCCCGCGCGCCGTGGCTCGTCTCGCCGGACTACACCACCGTGTCGGGCATGGAACCGTTACGCGCCAGGTACGAACTGCTCGTCGACAACCTGCTCGACCTCTCGCACGAGACCTATCTGCACGGCGGTTACATCGGCACGCCCGAGGTCGCCTCCACCCCGATCACGACCGAGGTCGACGAGGACGCGGGCATCGTCTACGTCTCCCGGCACATGGACGACGCGGAATGCCCGCCGTTCTACTCGAAGTCGACCGGTCTGCAGGGCAGGATCGCGCGCTGGCAGGACATCGAGTACACGCCGCCGTGTCTGTACAAACTGCACAGCCGCATCGCGCCGGTCGGGTCCGTGCCCAATCCGGACGGCACCGACCCGGACGCGTTCCACGTCGAGGTCGTGTACGCGATCACGCCGGAGACCGAGCACTCGACCCACGACTTCTGGGCCGTGGCGCGGGACTTCGCCCTCGGCGACGAGGAGGTCTCGGCGTTCCTGGCCGAGAGCAACCGCACGGTGGTCCTGCAGGACGTCGAGGCGCTCGACGTGCTCGAACGGGTCATCGCGGCCGAACCGGAGGGCTACCAGGAGCTGTCGATCAACATCGACACCGGCGGGCTCGCCGCGCGGCGGATGCTCAAGAACCTGTGCGAGAAGCCGTGAACGCGCTCACCGGCAACCGGGTGTTCCGCATCCACTGGGTGCTGGGCACCGACCGGCTCCGCGCGGTGTGCCACTGCCGCGCCGAGCGCGAGTTCGAGGATCCGATCGAGCTGTGGGAGTGGCTGCACGCTCATCCCGAGGGGCATGCGCCGTGAAACTGCTCCTGGACAGCAAGGACACGATCGCGGACGGTGTGGTGCTGCTGTCGCTGCGGCACCCGGACGGTCTGCCGCTGCCCTCGTGGACGCCGGGTGCGCACGTCGACCTGGTGCTCACCGACGGACTGATTCGCCAGTACTCGCTGTGCGGCGACCCGCGCGACACCTCGGTCCTGCGGGTCGCCGTCCTCCGCGAGGAAGCCGGTCGCGGCGGCTCCCGGCACGTGCACGACGTGCTCGCCGTCGGGCAGTTGATCGAGGTGCTCGGGCCGCGCAACCACTTCCCGCTCGTCGAGGCGCCGCGCTACCTGTTCATCGCCGGTGGCATCGGCATCACCCCGATCCTGCCGATGATCGAGCAGGTCGCGGCGGCCGGCCAGGACTGGCGGCTGGTGTACGGCGGCCGGACGCTGGCCTCCATGGCGTTCCGCGCGGAGCTGGAACGGCACGGCAACGTCGAGATCCGGCCGCAGGACGAGCACGGGCTGCTCGACCTCCCCGCGTTGTTCGCCGATCTCGACGACGACACGGCGGTGTACTGCTGCGGGCCCGAACCTCTGCTGGCCGCGGTCGAGCAGCACCGCGCCACCGGCTCGCTGCACGTCGAGCGGTTCGCGCCGAAAGCCGGGGCGACCGCCGGGCCGCGCCAGGAGTTCGAGGTCGAACTGGCGCGGACCGGCGGCGTCCTGCGGGTACCGGCCGAGCGGTCGATCCTCGAGGTTCTCGAAGGATCGGGCGTGCCGGTGTTGTCGTCGTGTCAGGAAGGAACCTGCGGCACGTGCGAGACAGGGGTGCTGTCCGGTACTCCGGACCACCGCGACTCCCTGCTGACCGACGACGAGCGCCAGCAGGGCGACGTGATGATGATCTGCGTGTCCCGGGCCTGTTCCGACCGCCTGGTGCTCGATCTCTGAGAGTCAGTGCTCCAGCAGGGAGACGCTGGTGCGGTAGCCGGAGTCGCCGACGTACGGCACCGGGCGGCCGATCCCGATGGTGACGGAGACGTCCTTGCCGGTGATGTCACCGGTCGGGAAGTACCGGCTCGGGATCAGGCCGCCCGGGCACCAGCTGCGCGGGTTGCCGGTGGTGTTGTTGCGGAAGATCCCCGGGTTGCCGTCCGGGCTGTACTGCTCCAGGTTCGCGCAGTCGACCGCGGTGGAGAACGAGCCGACCCTGGTGCCGTTCACCGACACCGTGACCGTGGTGTTGGAGTACTCCTCGCCACCCGCCGCCGAGCCGTAGCCGGCGATCACCAGCGCGATGTCGCCGCGGTTGCCGGTCGCCGTGTGCTTGACCGGACCCGCGGTGACCGAGTTGGTGGTCTCCCGGACACCGGAGATCATCCCGGCGACGTCGTGGTCGCGTGCCGTCAGCGTGACGCTGGAGACGAGTGACATCGAGTACTTGAACCCGATCGCCTTGAACTCCGGGGTGACCTCGGGATGCGAGTCGCACGGATCGCCGCCGTACGGGTTGGAGCCGCCGCCGATGCCGAGGTACACGTCCTTGTCCGGGTCCGCCAGCGCGCCGGCGTACGGGCCGAGGTCGGCGTCCGGGAAGGTGTAGTTCGCCTTGGCGCCCCGCCAGTAGTTGCTGAACGGCGTGATGAAGTCCTGCAGAGTCACTCTCGGTGTGGTCGCGGTCGGGGTCGTGCCCTTCGGCACGGCGACGTAGAAGACCGTGCCGATCCGGTCGTAGTTGTCGCACTGCGCGTGATAGCTCACCCGCACCCGCAGGTCGTCACCGATCAGCGCCTTCTCCGCGTCGGTCAGCTTCCTGGCGAACTCGGTGCCGCGGTTCCACATCAGCACGCCCGCGGGCGGGGTGTAGCCGACCGGGTCGTTGCTGGTGTAGATGCCGAACTGCGGGATGTGGTCGAACACCGGGATCGTGCCGCCGCCGGGGGTGCCGCTGCTGGTGCCGTACACCTCGAACTCGTAGATCCGCGCGGCCTGGTCGGTGCTCTGGGTCGGGGTGGTGACGACGAGTTTGGCGTAGCGGGCGTTGGTCGCGGTGATCGAATGCGTCGTCGTGTTCGCGGTGTTGTTCGTGACGGACGCCTGGGTGGTCCAGGTGTTGCCGTCGGTGGACAGCTGGATGGCGAACGCCTTGGTGTTGTAGACGGCCGCCTCGCCGCCGGCACCCGCGTGCTTGACGGTGAAGCCGGTGATCGACGCGGGCAGGCCGAGGTCGACCTGGAGGTACTTGCTGCTCGCCGTCGAACACCACTTGTCGCTGTTGCCGCCGGAGACGCTGCCGTTGACGGCCTTCTCCGGACCTTCGGTGCTCGCGCACGCGGCGGAACCCGTGGCCGGTCTGTTCAACGCGAGGTTGGTGGCCGCCGCGCTCGCGGCCGGTGAGCTCGCGATCAAGGACAGGGTGAGCACGCCCAGCGACAAGATCGTTCTGGGTACTTTCGGCTGAACCGTCATGCGGACCTCGGGGAGTTGGCAGGGAAGGGTCCAGACCGATGCTGCCGAGCGTTTTCCGGTCCGGGCCAGCCCCCGTTCGTCGGCAGTGATCCACAGATGTGAACGCTCACTCCGCGTTCGATGCGATGTTCGACAAACCTTGTCAGGAAAGAAAACGTTGGGTTACGGTGCGCCGACGTACGCGTTGTTAGCGATAACAAGGACGGTCAATGAAGACAGCCCTCCGCCGCGTGGTCGTGCTGGTACTGGCGGCCGTCACCTGTGTCGCCGGCCTGCCGGTATCGCCCGCGAACGCCTCACCCGCCGTGCGGTACACCAACCCGATCGCCGAGAAGCGGGCCGACCCGCACATCTTCAAGCACACCGACGGCTTCTACTACTTCACCGCGACCGTGCCGGAGTACGACCGGATCGTCCTGCGCCGCGCGACCACGATCCAGGGCCTGGCGACGGCGCCGGAGACCGTGATCTGGCGCAAGCACTCGAGTGGTGACATGGCCGCCCACATCTGGGCGCCGGAGATCCACTTCATCAACGGCAAGTGGTACGTCTACTTCGCCGCGGGACGCAGTGACGACGTCTGGCGCATCCGGATGTGGGTGCTGGAAAGCTCCAGTGCCAACCCGCTGACCGGGACGTGGACCGAACGCGGCCGCATCACGACCCCGTGGGACACCTTCTCGCTGGACGCGTCCACGTTCGTGGCTAACGGCGTGCGGTACCTGACCTGGGCGCAACAGGAACCGGGCATCTCGACGAACTCCAACGTGTACCTCGCCCGCATGGGCGCGAACCCGTGGACGATCACCGGCACGGTGACCCGGCTGACGGTCCCCACGCTGGCCTGGGAGACCCGCGGGTTCAAGGTGGCCGAGGGCCCGACCGTCCTGCAGCGCAACGGAAAGATCTTCCTGACGTACTCCGCGAGCGCGACCGACGCGAACTACTGCCTCGGGATGTTGACCGCGTCGGCGTCGGCGAACCTGCTCGACGCGGCGTCGTGGACCAAGAGCCCCAACCCCGTGTTCACCACCAACGACGCGACCGGCCAGTACGGGCCCGGCCACAACTCGTTCACGGTGTCCGAGGACGGCCTCAGCGACGTCATGGTCTACCACGACCGCAACTACCGCGACATCAGCGGCGATCCGCTCAACGACCCGAACCGCCGCACGCGCGTGCAGAAGGTCTACTACAAGTCCGACGGCACACCGGACTTCGGCATCCCGGTGCCCGACGGCCCCACGCCGGTCCGGCTCAAGTCCTACAACCTCGCCGACCGCTTCGTGCGGCACTGGGAGTACCGGGCGAAGCTGGAGGCGGGCGTGTCCCCGTTGGCCGACTCGCAGTTCAAGCTGGTGGCCGGGCTGACCGGCACCGGCACGGTCTCCCTGGAGTCGACCAACTTCCCCGGTTACTACCTGCGCCACCGCAACAACGAACTGTGGGTCGAGCGCACCGACAACAGCACCCTGTTCCGCAACGACGCCAGCTTCTCGCAGCGCCCAGGACTCGCGGCGAGCTCGGCGGTGTCGTTCGAGTCGGTGAACTTCCCCGGCCTCTACGTCCGGCACAGCAACGGGTTGCTCAACCTGCAGGCGGTGAGCGACGCGCAGGGCCGGGCGGACGCGACGTTCGTGCTGGAGTGAGGGAAGCCGTCAGGTGGGCCTGCGAGCTGACCTGAGCCGCTCGTCGAGCATCAGTTCGACGAGCGGCCGCACGGTCACTTCGGCGGTGTGCCCACGGTAGGTCACGGCGACGGTCTTCTCGTCGCCGAGGCTCCGCAACGCGACCGCGCGCAACTCGCCCTCGTCCCACCACAGGTCGACCACCACGCCACCTCGTGCCCGCAGCCCTCGCATCACACCCGTCGGCCATGCCTTCGGTAGCGCGGGGAGCAGCCTGATTTCGCCGGTGTGGCTCTGCAGCAGCATTTCCGCGATCGCCGCGGTGGCGCCGAAGTTGCCGTCGATCTGGAACGGCGGGTGCGCGCACAACAGGTTGCGATAGACCCCTGGACCTTCCTTGGTGGCGTCGGTCAGCAACATCTGGAGCAGGGTGTGGGCGCGGTCGCCGTCGCCGAGCCTGGCCCACAGCGCGGCTTTCCAGGCCAGCGACCAGCCCGTGCCCGCGTCTCCCCTGGCGACGAGCGCGCGTTCGGCTGCCTCTGCCAGTTCCGGGGTGAGCGCGGGGTCGATCTGTTCGCCGGGGTAGAGCCCGAACAGGTGGGACAGGTGCCGGTGGTCGGGCTCGGCCTCGGGAAGCTCGTCCGCCCACTCCAGCAACTGACCGTGCGATCCGATCGGTGGCGGCGGCAACTCGGTCTCACGGACGCAGTCCACCACGTCGTCGCGAATGTTCAGGATGTTCGCGGCTTCGGAGGTTTTCGCGAACAGGTCCGCGATCAAAGCGAGGTCCATTGTGGACCCGACTCCGACCGCGACCGGCGTGCCGTCCACCAGGTAGTGGTTCTCGGGTGACGTCGACGGCGCCGTGGTGAGCACACCGTCGCGTGTGGTCAGCCAGTGCAGGCAGAACTCGGCCGCGCCGCGCAGCACCGGCCACGCGTGGTCGCGCAACCAGCCGGCGTCACCCGTGAACGCGTAGTGCTCCCACAGGTGCCGCGACAGCCACGCCGCGGCCATCGGCCAGTTCGCCCACGCCGGGTCGCCGCTCACCGGCGTGGTGAGGCACCACGGATCGGTGTTGTGATGCGCCACCCAGCCCGGCGCGCCGTACAGCGCCTTCGCCGTGGCCGCGCCGAACCCGGACAGCTTCGACACGAACTCCAGGAGCGGCTCGTGGCACTCGGGCAACCCGGTGACCTCGGCCGGCCAGTAGTTCATCTGCAGGTTGATGTTGAGCGTGTAGTTGCCGCGCCACGGCGGATCGACGTGCGGGTTCCAGACGCCCTGCAGGTTCGCGGGCAGCGTGCCGGGCCGCGAACTGGCGATCAGCAGATAGCGCCCGTACTGGAACAACAGCGCGTCCAGCGCCGGACCAGGCCGCGCGAGCCGTTCGTCGGTCGGCAGGTCCGGCGCCGGCCCCAGCTGGAGGCTCACCCGGTCGAACAACGCCTGGTGCGCCTCGACCGCCTGGTCGCGGAACGTCGCCCAGCCCAGCGCCCTGGCCCGTTCGATTCGCTCACGCGCCCGGCGGGAGCACTCGGCCGGGTCGTCCACCGGTTGGGTGCCGGGCCCGCGGTAGCCGGTCTCGGTGGCGACGTAAACCGTGTCCCCGTCCACCACGGTGACCGCCGCCCACGCCATCCCGTCCGGAACCTGCCCGCGCACGCCCACGAACTGACCGTTCTCGGTGAAGTGCTCGCCCGGCAACTGCCCGCGCAGCAGCAGGCCGACCTGAGCACCCGTCACCCGCAACGCGAGGACGTGCAACCCGGCGTGGCAGACGGCCTCTCGCCGCACCTCCGCCGCGTCCGTCCGGTACGACACCGAGTAAACGCCCGTGCGCAGGTCCAGTTCGCGCCGGTAGTCCTCGGCCTGGGCCGGGCCGCCGACGAGCATGAGGTTGGCGAGCGGCTGGTACTTCGCCGTGTCCGGGCCCTGCACCTGCCACAGCAGGTCCTCTGCCGCGCGGGGTGAGCCGGCCAGGGCGTGCGCGCGGGCCTGCGCGACCAGCTCGGGATCGCCGGACGGCGGCGGCATCGGCGACCCTGTCCACAGCCGATCGTCGTTGAGCTGCACCAGTTCGGTGTCGACGCCGCCGAAGCACATCGCGCCGAGGCGTCCGGTGCCGAGCGGCAGCGCCTCTTCCCACGCCCCGGCCGGCGCCGTGAACCACAGCCGCGTCACTTCAGCCTCCACACACCACAACCGGCCATCTCAGACGCCGCTTCCCGCGCCCCAGCCACCGCCATGACCCACCGCCACATCACGCCATCCTCCACGCTCCGCCAGGCGCCATCGACCACAACCGCGTCACCTCAGCACCCGCACGCCGTACCGAGCCAGTTCGGTCACGCCGCTGACCCGCTCCCCGCTGAGCAGATCCCGCCGCTCCCCCTCCACCACGACCTTGGCGGGCTCTGGCCGATGGTTGATCACGAACAACAACTCGCCCCGCCGCACCACCTCCACCCCGTCCGGCTGCGGCGACACCGTCACCCCGGCACCCGCGGCGATGTGCGCGAGCAGCGCCCGCATCGCCGCAGGTTCCGGCCGGGTCGCCACGTACCAGGCGGTGCCGTCGCCGAAACCGTTGCGCAGCACCACCGGTGTCCCGGCGAGCTCGCCCGAGGCCACCTCGGCGACGGCCTCGGCCGTGGTGGCGCTCAGGTCGTCGGCCCAGAAGTCGGCGGTGAACTCGCCGAGCAGCCCCGAAGTGCACGTCAGCGAACCTTGCTGGGGCAGGAACTCGTCGATCCGCAGCCCCATCACGTCCGCCAGCAGCGCCGGATAACCGCCCACCCGGACGTGGTCGTGCTCGTCGACCACGCCGGAGAAGAAGCCCATCACGAACGTGCCGCCCTCGTCCACGTAGGACGTGATGCGGTCGGCGTCGCAGGCGGTGAGCAGGTAGAGGTTCGGTGCGAGCACGACCGGGTACTGGGCCAGGTCGTCGGACGGCCGCACGAAGTCGGCGACGATGCCCAGGCGCCACAGCGGTTCGTAGAAGTCGCGCAGCCGGGCCAGCAGGTCGATCGAGGCCGGCAGGTGCGCGCCGCTGACGGCCCACCAGTTGTCCCAGTCCATCAGGATCGCGACCTGAGCCGGTACCGGCGCACCGACGACGTCCGGCAGTTCGGCCAGGTCGCGGCCGAGTGCGGTCACCTCGCGGAACACGCGGCTGTGCGGGCCGCGGTGGGGCACCATGCCGGAGTGGAACTTCTCGGCGCCCGCGCGGGAGGCTCGCCACTGGAAGAAGCACACGGCGTCGGAGCCGCGCGCAATCGCTTGCAGCGACTGGGTTCGGAGGTGACCGGGTGGGCGGCGGACGCCGTGCGAGCCGCTTGCGGACTGCTCCATCAGGAACCAGGACTTGCGTCCGGCCAGGCCGCGCATCAGGTCGTAGCTCATCGCGGTCTCGATGTGCGCGACCGGATCGGTCAGGTCGGGATACCAGTCGTGCGACACGAAGTCCTGCTCGGCCGCCGCCTGCCAGTAGTCGAGCGGGGCGAACAGGCCCATGAAGTTCGACGTGATCGGGACCCTGGGCGTGGCCGCGCGCAGAACCTCGCGCTCGGTGCGCAGGCACTGCAGCAGCGTTTCGGAGCTGAACCGCTTGAAGTCCAGCACCTGGGTGGGGTTGCGCAGGTACGGTGCCGCGCGCGGCGGCAGGATCTCCGCCCACTCGCCGTAGTGCTGGCTCCAGAACGCGGTCGCCCACGCCTCGTTCAGCGCGCCGAGCGTCTCGTACTTCTCGCACAGCCAGCGGCGGAAGTGCTGCGCGGTCCCGTCGCAGTAGCAGACCTCGCAGTACTCGTTGTTGACGTGCCACAGTTTCAGCGCCGGATGCTCGCCGTAGCGGCGGGCCAGCGCCGTGACGATGGCGCGGGCGTAGTGGCGGTAGACCGGGGACGAAGGGCAGTAGTGGTTGCGGGAACCGTGCGACATCCGCACCCCGTCGGCCGTCACCATCAGCGTGTCCGGGTGGCGCAGGCTCATCCACGGCGGCGGTGACGCCGTCGGGGTCGCCAGGCTCACGCCGATCTCGTTCTCGTGCAACAGGTCCAGCACCCGGTCGAGCCAGTCGAAGTCGAACACGCCGGGTGCCGGTTCCAGCCTGCCCCAGGAGAACACGCCCACGGTCACCAGGTTGACCCCGGCCTCCCGCATGAGCGCGACGTCCTCGAGCCACACCGCCTCCGGCCACTGCTCCGGGTTGTAGTCGCCTCCGTACACGAGACGGCCGCGGGTGACGTCGGACAGCTCAGGCATGTGTCATCCCTTGATGGCGCCGAGGATGACGCCCTTGGTGAAGTGCTTCTGCACGAACGGGTACACGAACAGCACCGGCACGACGGCGATGACGACCACCGCCATCTTCACCGCCAGGGTCGGCAGCGGCGCGACGCCCTCGATCACCGACTGCCCGCTGGTGCCGGGAATCGGCTGGCCCTGCAGGACGTACTGCCTCAGCACCAGCTGGATCGGCCACTTCTCCGGCGTGTTGAGGTAGAGGAAGGCGTTGAAGAACGCGTTCCAGTAACCGACCGCGTAGAACAGCGCGATCACCGCGGTGACGGCCTTGGACAACGGCAGCACGATCCGGGTCAGGATGCCGAACTCCGAGGCCCCGTCGATGCGGGCGCTGTCCACCAGGTCCTGCGGGATGTTCATGAAGAACGACCGCAGCACCACGAGGTTGAAGGCGGCCACCGCGCCGGGCAGTACCAGTGCCGCATAGGTGTCGAGCAGGCCGAGTGAGCTCACCAGCAGGTAGGTCGGGATCATGCCCGGCCCGAACAGGAACGTCAGCAGCACCACGAACAGCAGCGGCCGGTGCGCGAACGAGCCCGGCCGCGACAACCCGTAGGCGGCGAGCAACGTCAGCACCGTGCTGAAGAGCGTGCCGAACACCGCGAGCCCGGTGCTGACCAGCACCGCCCTGCTCACCACGCCGCCGGAGAGCAGTTCGGCGTAGGCGGCGAGGCTGAACCCGTCCGGGACCATCACCAGCCCGCCCGCCTTCGTGATGGCGGCCTGCGGCGAGATGCTCGTCAGCACCACCACGTACAACGGGAAGAGCACGGCCAGCACCACGACCGCGACGACCACACCCTTGGCTGCGCGCCCGAACAACGTCGGCTCCTCGTCCCACAACGGACGGCGCCGCACGGCCACAACGGTCATTTCTGGTACACCCCCTGCTGGCCGAACACGTGCGCGAGCCGGTTGGCCCCCAGCACGAGCAGCAATCCGACGACGCCCTTCACCAGCCCGGCGGCGGCCGCATAGGACCAGTCGTTGTTCACCACGCCGGTGAAGTACACGTAGGTGTCGAGCACCTCGGCCGTGTTCGCGCCCACCGCGTCGCGTTGCAGCAGGAACTGCTCGAAGCCGACCGACAGCGCGTCACCGAGCCGCAGGATGAGCAACAGCACGATCACCGGCACCAGCGCGGGCAACGTGACGTGCCAGAGCCGGCGCCACTTCCCCGCCCCGTCGACCGCGGCGGCCTCGTACAGACTGGTGTCCACAGTGGACAACGCGGCGAGGAAGATGATCGTGCCCCAGCCCGCGTCCTTCCACACCGACTCCAACGTGACCAGGCCGAGGAACAGGTCCGGGTTGTTCATGATGTCGACCGTCTGCGCGCCGTGGTCGCGCAGGAAGGTGTTGATCGCCCCGGTGCCGCCGAACATCTGCTGGAACAGCGTGATCACCAGCACCCACGAGAAGAAGTGCGGCAGGTACACCACGCTCTGGATGAACATCCGCAGCCGTGCGCTGAGCAGGCTGTTGAGCAGCAGCGCCAGCAGGATCGGGATCGGGAAGTAGAACACCAGCTGGAACAACGTGATCGTGACGGTGTTGAGCGCCGCCTGCCAGAACCCGGGGTCGGTGAAGATCCGCTCGAAGTTGTACAGGCCGATGAACGGGCTCGCCAGGATCCCGGTGTACGGCGAGTAGTTCTGGAACGCGATCACGTTGCCCAGCAACGGGACGTAGTGGAACACCAGGTACAGCAAGATCGCGGGCGCCACCATCGCGAGCAGAGGCCAGTCGCGCCTGAGCCGGCGCCGCCACGCCTTCTCCCGACGGGGCGCGACCGGCGTCTCCACCGCTGCCGACAGACGGGTGAGCAGGTCAGCGGCCGGCATCGGCGAGGACCTTCAGGTGGAACTCGCGCAGCTTGTCGCCACCCTTGCGCCGCCACTCGTCGGCCAGCTTCGTCACGTCCTCGACCGGAGTGCGGCCGAAGATGATGTCGAAGGTCTTGTCCTGGAACTCCTGGCCCATCTTCGAGAACTCGGCCGGCTCGTCGACCTTGAGACCGAACTCCAGCGGCTTGATCTGGTGCGCGTACGTGTCGGCGTACCAGGCGTGCGAGGCCTTCACGAAGTCCGGGTACGCGGGGTTCGTGACGATGGGCGGTGGCCCGGCGAAGAACCCGTAGGTCAGCGTGATCTCCTTGCGCCCCAGGTCGTTGAGCTGCGGCTCGCCCTTGGCGTCACGCGTGCTGTGCGTGCCCTCGGTGCCGTAGTTGATCAGGTGGTACTCCTGCGTGCCGATCGGGCTCGCCGCGAAGTTCATGATGCGCAGCAGTTCCTCGATCCGGTCCTTCGACAGGTCCTTGCGGAACATCGTGATCATGCTGGTGGGCGTGGAGATCGGGTACGTCGGCTTGCCGCCGTCGTGGTTGAACAACGGCATGGCCGCCATGTCGAACTTCGGGTTCGACGGGCGTTGCGCGGCCAGCGCTTCCTTCCACGCGCCGACGCCGTCCTGGACGATCAGCATCTGGCCGCTCGCGAAGAGCTCCTTGTGCTTGCTGGTGCCGGAGAGGGCGCCCGCCACGTAGTCGGGGTGGGCGTAGCCGGCGGCGCACAGCGATCGGGTGAACTTCACCGCCTCGACGTAGGCTTCCGTCTCCAGCTGGTTGACCAGTTTGCCGGACGAGTCACGGCTCCAGTCGCCCTTGCCGCCGAACATCCGAATCATGGCGCGGAAGATGTCCCCGAGAGCCCACCGCTTCGCCGCCGGATCGGTGATCTTCTTGCACAGCTGCTCGAACTCGGCGGCCGACTTCGGCGGTGCGACGCCGAGCTGCTCGAAGATGTCCTTGCGGTAGAAGATGGTCTCCGGGAAGGGCGAGCCGGGGTACGGCACGCCGTAGAGCCGCTTGTTGAAGGCGCAGCCCAGCCAGCTGTCGGTGGCGATGTTCGCGAGCATCGGGTACTTGCGCACCTCGTCGCCCTTGAGGAGGTCGGTGAGGTCGGCGAACACGCTGCCGACGCCCTCGGTGAAGCGGGCGGGGACGGTGAACGAGGGCATGACGACGATCTCCGGCACCTGCTTGGCGGCCATCATGGCGCTGAGCTTCTGCTGGTAGTCGTTACCGCTGACCTGTTCGAACTTGATCGTAGCGCCGAGCTTCGCGTTGACCGCGTCGTAGTAGGCGTTCTGCCCCAGACCTGGTGGCACGGGCCAGAACGACGGCGTCATCGCGGTGAGCTGCCCACCGGTGCCGGGCTTGTCCTTGATCGCCTCGACCAGCTGGGCCGGGTACTTCAGGTACGCGGCCGGCGATCCGTTCACCCCGGCGAGGTCCGGTTTCACGAAGTCCACCGGGATGTGGGCGGGCAGCACGCCCGCGAGCTCAGAGCCCCCGAGCGCGGTGCCGGTCTGCGGGGCGGACGGTGTGCCGCACGCGGTCACCGCGCCGCCGAACGTCGTCGCGAGCACGCCCGCACCGACCAAGCCGAGAAATCCTCTGCGGTCTAAGCCCGTGCTGTCAGATCCACCAGCCACGTCAAAGCTCCTTCGCGCCACTTCACCAGGGGATTCGATTGAGGTGCACTGTCGAAGCGTTTCGACAGCAGTCCGGCAGGTCCCGCGAGGGGTCCTGCGGTGGTCTCAGGCGCGACGCAGGCGCGGGGCCGTGCTCGCGCGGCCGGAGAGCTTCGGCGGCAGCAGGGTCAGCGGTGCCGTCGGATGGCCGTTCAGCCGGGCGACGAGCAGTTCCATCGCCTGGCGGCCCAGCTCCTCCGCCGGCAGCTGCACCGAGGTCAGCTGCATCTGTTCCGCGAGCTCGTCCGGGCAGATCGCCACGACGGCCACGTCGTCCGGCACCCGGCGGCCCAGTGCGCGCAGGCTTCCGGCGACCCAGCCGAGCGCCGCCTCGTTGTGCACGACGAGCGCGGTCATCGCCGGTTGGGTGCGCAGCAACGAGCGCACGGACACCAGCACCGACTCGTAGTCGTCCTCGGCGGGCAACGCCGTCGAGGCGATCCCCCGCCGCATCGCCGCCGCGCCGAACCCGGCCATCGTGCGTTGCGCGTAGCCGGTGTTGCGCTGGTACACGACGCTCGGCGCGCCGAGGAACCCGATGTAGCGGTGACCGAGGTCGGCCAGGTGGTCGACGCAGCGCGCGCCGGCGGCCTCGAAGTCGAGGTCCACACAGGTCAGTCCCTTGACCGCGGCCGGGCGTCCGATGAGGACGGACGGCTGTGCCATCTGCCGCAGCAGCGGCACGCGGTCGTCGTCGAGTTCCACGTCCATCACCAGGAAGCCGTCGACCTGGGCGCTACCCGCGACTCTGCGCAGGCCCTGCGCGCCCTGGTCCGCCGTCACCAGCAGGACGTCCATGTCGTGCCTGCGGGCGGTGGTGACCGCCGCCGTCACGAACCGCATCAGCACGGGGAGGTGCACGCCGGGACGCAGCGGTAGCACCAGCGCCACCACGTTCGCCCGGCTCGTCGCGAGGGCCCTGGCCCCGGCGTGCGGGTGGTAACCCAGCAGCCGGATGCTTTCCCTGACCTTGGTGCGGGTCTGCGGCGAGATCGACCGCTTGCCCGTCAGCACGTAGGAGACGGTGCTCGGCGCGACGCCGGCATGCCTCGCCACATCCGCGATGGTGACCACGTTGGCACCTCCGAGTGTTGAAGCGTTTCGACAAGATAACCGGTGGAGCATGGGAACGTTCACATTCACGATTGACAGTCGAGATCCAGGCTCGCGAGCCGGATCCCCGGGGCGCTGAACACGACAACGACGTCGCGCACGCCCGAATCCAAAGCCAACGGCACGCGCACGTCGCGCCAGGAATCCCGGCCGGAATCCGCCGGAACTGTGAACGTGCACAACATCTGTCCGCGTTCGTGGTGACCGAGCCGCAGCTCGACCTCCCCCGCGGCACCGGCCAGCCGGGCGGTGGCGTGCGTGACGTCCTCGTCGACCCGCACGTCACCCAGCAGGATCCAGCCGCCGGCCTCGGTGCTCTCGACGACGGTGCCGCTCTCCCTG
Organism: Lentzea kentuckyensis; assembly: GCF_002150765.1. Taxonomy (GTDB): domain Bacteria; phylum Actinomycetota; class Actinomycetes; order Mycobacteriales; family Pseudonocardiaceae; genus Lentzea; species Lentzea kentuckyensis. Next base: position 7,186 of record NZ_MUYM01000035.1, on the reverse strand, counting down.
GTCTCGTCCGCGAGGGTGACCCCGGCGCAGTCGTCGAAGCGTTCCGCGCGCATCTGCCTGCCACGCAGGGGGATGCCCTCGCCGATCACCAGCACCTCGGCCCGTGACCGCCGGACGGACGACGATCCGGCCCACAGGTCGTGCACCGAGGTTTCGACGACCCGCTGGTCGCCGATCACGTCCCAGTGCCAGAAGTCCGTGCCGTGCAACGAGAACCGGACGATCCGACTCTCCCCCGGCGCCAGTTCCACCCGCCGGAAGGCGAGCAGGCGGCGCAACGGCTGCGCGACCCGCGACTCCCCCTGCCTGCCGTACAGCTGCACCACTTCGGCGCCTGGACGGTCACCGATGTTGGTGATCTCGACCGATGCCTCGAACCGCTCGTCGTGGCGCACCGAGCCTGTTGAGACGGTGAGCGGGCCGTAGGAGAACTCGGTGTAGCTCAGCCCGTGCCCGAACTCGTAGAGCGGATCGCCCTCGAAGTACAGGTAGGTGCCGCGCGCCCGGATGATGTCGTAGTCGAGCAGGTCCGGCAGCGCTTCGGCACCGCGATACCAGGTCTGGGTGAGCTTGCCGGACGGCGTGACCTCGCCGAAGACGACCTCGGCCAGCGCCCGGCCGAGCTCCTGGCCGCCGTGCGACGTCCAGAGGATCGCGGGGACGTTTTCGTCCTCCCACACCAGCGCGTACGGGTAGCTGCTGACGACGACCAGCACGGTGCGCGGGTTGACCTGCCGGACGGCGCGCACCAGCTCGGCCTGCCGCGGCGGCAGGTCGAGGCCGGTGCGGTCCTGGGTCTCGCGGCCGTTGATGTGCGGGTCGTTGCCCACGACGACGATCGCGGTCTCCGCCGCCGCGGCCAGCGCGACGGCCTGGGCGAGCCCGGAGCGGTCGACCTCCAGCCGCCACCGCGTCGCCTCGTTCTTGTTGGCGACGAACACGACGCTCTCGCCGCGCACGGCCACGTACTGGTCGAGCACCGTGTTGCGCAGCAGGCAGGTGCCCGCGGTCGGCCGGACGATCTCGAACAGTTCGCGGACGTCCCATTCGCCCGGCATGATCCGTTCGGTGACGAGCGCGCCCTCCGGCGTCGCGGCCACGTACTTGCCGGTCAGGACGCTGCGCAGGGTGACCACGCCGTCGCCCCACTCGGCCAGGTCGAAGGCGCCGGCGTCGCTCCAGTGCTCCGCCAGCCCGATCGGTCCGTCCAGCGACGCGGCGAGGAACCGGCCGCCCTCGGTGATCAGGGAGATCCGGTCGAGGCCCTCGGCGAACGTCGTCTCACCGCCGTGCAGCTCGGTGAGGCCGGCCAGCGGGGTGACCGCGTACGGCAGGGTGCCGCTGTACCAGTCCTCGAACAGCACGTCCGCGTGCGTCCCGATGACGGCGAGCTTCCCCTCATCGCGCGGGTCGAGCGGCAGCAGGTCGTCGTTCTTGAGCAGCACGATCGACTGCCGGGCCGCTTCGAGCGCGAGCACGCGGTGTTCCGGCGCGTCGATCACCTCCTCGGTGATCGCCGCGTACGGGTTGAGCTCCGGCGGGTCGAACTCGCCGAGCCGCATCCGCAGCGTCAGCAGCCGGGTGACCGCGCGGTCGACGTGCTCCTCGGTGATCAGCCCGCGTTCCAGCGCCTCGGTGACGCGCGCGATCGTGGCCGCGGGATCCGCGTCGTGGTCGGTGAAGCTGTCGACGCCCGCCCGCAGCAGGGCGGCGTGCCCGGCGGCGTGGTCCTCGTAGTAGCCCTGCAGGCCGGCCACGTTCGACGGCGCCCAGGCGTCGCTGACGACCGCGATCTCGTCGTCCGTCCAGCTCCGCAGGTGTTCCCCGATGTGCGGCGTCAGGTGTGCGGGCCTGCCGTTGACGAGGTTGTACGACGGCATGACGGCCACCGCCGCGCCCGCCTCGATCGGACCGCGGAAGCAGGGGAACTCGTACTCGTGCAGCACGCGGTCCCGCATCGCCGACGACGTGGTGCACCGGTCGGTTTCGTTGTTGTACCCCAGGAAGTGCTTCAACGTCGGCGCGGTCTTGAGGTACACCGGGTGGTCGCCGCGCAGTCCGTGCGCGTACGCCGTGCCCATCACCGACGTGAGCAACGGGTCCTCGGAGTAGCCCTCCTCGTTGCGGCCCCAGCGCGGGTCGCGCAGCGGGTTCACCACCGGCGCCCACACGTTGAGGCCGTGCGCCACCGGGTCCTTGTGGTGGAAGCCGCGCGCCTCGGTCCCCGTCACGTCGCCGACCGCCCTGACCAGGTCCGGATTCCACGTGCTGGCCAGGCCGACGGCCTGCGGGAACACGGTCGCCCGGCCCAGCCACGCGACGCCGTGCAACGCCTCGGTACCGGTGCGGAACCCCCCGATCCCGAGCCTCGGCACCGCGGGCTGCCACTGGTGCAGCAGCGCGACCTTCTCGGCGGCCGTCAGCCGCTCCACCAGGTCGGCGACCCGCTGCCGCAACGGCAGGTCCCGATTCTGGAAAGGTAGTTCCCCATTGGGTTTCTCGATGCTCAAGGCACGCCCTTCTTGGTCACCGAGGTTGAATCGAATCGCTTCGACCGGACGACGTGAACGTGGCACGGCTCACAGCGGCCGTCAAGCAATCGTCGCCCGATTCGACTTGTTCGACATTTTTTCCGTCGAATGACCAAGTTCGATTCGACAATTCGATGGGAAAACGCTTTCCGCGTTACCTGCCAACGCTTTTGGACTCTTGCGTGACGTGTTGAGACGGTTCATCGTAGCCGCCGTGGATCTGCGACGAAGCGTTGTGCTCCCGTTGGTGGCCGCCGTCGTCCTCACCGGACAGCTGCCTGCTGCCGCCCATCCCTCGCGCGATGAGCACCTGGATCGCGGACTCGTCGCGGCCACCACCGGCAGCGGTGTGCACCTGAGCTGGCGCCTGCTCGGCCGGGAAGCCACCGGCGCGACCGCCACCGGACTCGACGGACCCGATTTCGCCGTCTACCGCAACGGAAAGCGCATCGCGACCGTCACCGACAGCACCACCTACGTCGACACCGGCGCACCGGCTGGAGCGAGGTACCAGGTCGCTCCCGTGCGACGCGGCGTCGCGCTCGGGCGGAGCAAAGCCGTGACGCCGTGGGCGGAATCGCATCACGACCTGCCGCTGCGCAAGCCCGCGGACGGTGTGACGCCGGCCGGTGAGCGCTACACCTACTCCGCCAACGATGTCAGCGTGGGCGATGTGGACGGTGACGGCCAGTACGAGTACGTCGTCAAGTGGGATCCCAGCAATTCCAAGGACGTCTCGCAGGTCGGCTACACCGGGCCGGTGTACCTCGACACGTACCGCCTCGACGGCACGTTCCTGCACCGGATCGACCTCGGCGTGAACATCCGTGCTGGCGCGCACTACACCCAGTTCCTCGTCTACGACTTCGACGGCGACGGCCGCGCGGAGCTGATGACCAAGACCGCGCCGGGCACGCGCGACGGCCGCGGCCGGTACGTCACGATGCCGCGCGAGGACGTGCGCGCCGGGTACCGGAACACCGACGACTACCGGCTGAGCGCCGAGGGCTATCGTCAGCACCTCGTCGACGTGTTCCGCGGCTGGGACAAGCATCCCGAGGTCGTCGCCGGACGATGGCCCAAGACGCTGGAGCAGGCGTTCGGCCTCGAACCGCGCTACGCCTACCCGTTGTCCACAGAGGACGCTTCGGCCCTGGTGGACCACTTCATGGACGTCTACGCGCCGTCCCGCAGCGCCAACAACAAACTGCGCCAGTTCGCCGGGTTCATCGTGGACGGCCCGGAGTACCTGACGGTGTTCGACGGCGCCACCGGCCGCGAGCTGCAGACCGTCCGCTACGAACCCGGCCGGTCCGACGACGGGCTGATGTGGGGCGACTACGCCATGCCCCGCATCGAACCGGGCAACCGCGTGGACCGTTTCCTGTCCGGAGTCGCCTATCTGGACGGGAAACGCCCGTCCGCGATCTTCGCCCGCGGTTACTACACCCGCTCCACCGTCGCGACCTACGACTGGGACGGCCGGAAGCTGAAGAAGCGCTGGCTCGTCGACAGCGGCTGGGTACCGATGACGAACCCGTTCAACGACGCCCCGCACGGCCGTGACGGCACGAACCCGAGCCACGCCGCACTCACCACGCAGGGCGCGCACTCGCTGAGCGTCGCCGACGTGGACGCCGACGGCCGGCAGGAGATCATCTACGGCGGCGCGACCCTCGACGACGACGGCTCGCTGAAGTACAGCTCCACCGGCGTGCTGCCACCGGGCAGCGTGAATCCGGGTGCCGCGGTTCGGGTCGGGCACGGTGACGCCCTGCATGTCACCGACATCGACCCGAACCGCCCCGGCCTCGAGATCTACATGGTCCACGAGGGCGCCCGCTATGCCCCGTACGGCTACGCGCTGCGCGACGCCCGCACCGGTCAGACGGTCTACGGCGCCTACTCCGGTATGGACACCGGCCGGGGCATGATCGGCGACGTCCGACCCGACGTGCCCGGCATCGAGACGTGGTCGTCCATGCCGAGCGGCTCGGACTCCAGCGGCCTCTGGAGCGCGGACGGCCGCCGGCTCGAAACCCGTTCTCCCGGCACGAACATGAGCATCCGCTGGGCCGGCGACCTCACCACGCAGATCGTGAACGGCGCCCAGGACGTGACCCCGACCATCGACGACTGGCGCCGCGGCACGTTGCTGACGGCCACCGGAACCCGGACCAACAACGGCACCAAGGGCACCCCGTCTCTCGTGGCCGATGTCTTCGGCGACTGGCGTGAGGAACTCGTGGTGCGGACGCAGGACAGCTCGGCGTTGCGGTTCTACCTCAGCACCGAACCGACGAACCACAAGATGTACACGCTCATGCACGACCGTCAGTACCGCGTCGAGGTCGCCCGCCAGCAGACCACCTACAACCAGCCGTCGTACCCGAGCTTCTACCTCGCTTCCGACGTCGACTGGTCGCGCGTTCCCCTGCCCTCGCACCGATTGGTCGCACCATGAAACTCCTGGTCGCCGCAACCGTTCTCGTCAGCAGCGTCGTCATCACGCCCGCGGCCTCCGCCGCGAGCGTGCCCACCGATCCGAACGTCAGGTACTTCGGCCGCTGGAACACGAGCACGTCGAGCGCCTACGTCTCCGAGTGGGCCGGCGCCTACCTCGTCGTGGGCTTCACCGGCCGGACGGTGAAGCTGAAGCAGCGCCGCACCATCGACTTCTTCGTCAGCATCGACGGCGGCCCCGACGTGTCGTACGTGAACCGCAGCGGCACGGTCGACCTCACCCCGACGCCGCTGGCCGCGGGCAACCACACCCTGCGCGTGTCCTACCGCCCGATCGCGGGTTCGTACAAGGGCGACGCGGTGTACCAGGGCATCGAACTCGACTCCGGCGCGCGGACGTTCGCCCCCACCGTGCCCTCGAAGATCATCGAGTTCGTCGGCGACTCCATCACCGTGGGCCAGCAGTCGTCCAAGCAGGCGCTGACCGCGTACGGCTGGCTCACCGGCGAGAAGCTCAAGACCGGCCACACCCAGATCGCGGTGGGCGGCGCGTGCCTGCACCCGGCCGCCGACGGTTGTCTGAGCATGCGGGAGGGCTTCCTGCGGACAGGTCTCGCCACGACCGCACCCGCGTGGAACTTCGGCCGGTACCGGGCGAACGCCGTCGTGATCAACCTCGGCACCAACGACGTCGGGCACAGCGTGACCAAGGACCAGTTCCGCGCCTCCTACGTCACCCTGCTGCAGCGCGCCCGCGAGAAGTACCCGACCGCGGCGATCTTCGCGCTGGGCACGTTCCGCAAGCGGTACCTTCCGGAGACCCAGGCGGCGGTCAAGACGCTCACCGACGGAGGCGACCGCAACGTGTACTTCGTGAACACCGAGGGCTGGATCAACGAGGCCACCGACACGACCGACAACGTGCACCCCAACGACCAGGGCCACCGCAAGATCGCCGACCGCCTCGCCCCGATCGTCGCAGCCAAGATCTAACCCCTGACGGGATAGGCCATGAACGGCGCTTTCGTGGACCTGGGGTCCACGAAAGCGCCGTTCATGGCCAGCTCTAGCCGAACCTGCGTAGAGGAGACATCGCGTGCCCGTCGTCGACATGCCCGAGGAAGACCTGCTCCTGCACCGCGTCACGACCCCGGAGCCGGCCGATCTCGACGCCTGGTGGGCCACCCAGCTCGCCAAGACCACGGCCGACGCGGCACCCGCCGTGCTGACGCCGCACGAGCCCGAGCTCTACCGGCCCCTGTCGGTCTACGACGTGGAGTTCTCCGGCGCGCACGGCCACCGGGTGCGCGGCTGGTACCTGCGGCCGCCCGGCGACGAACCGCTGCCCGTGGTCGTGACGTACATCGGCTACGGCGGCGGCCGCGGCCTGCCCGCCCACCACACGCTGCTGCCGAGCCTCGGGTTCGCGAACTTCGTGATGGACAGCCGGGGTCAGGGCGGCCGGTGGTCGGTGGGCGCCACCGCCGACGCGGGCGCGGGCACCGGTCCCGAGCACCCCGGCGTGATGACCAGGGGCATCTCCAGCCCGGACGACTACTACTTCACCCGGCTCTACCTCGACGCGGCGCGGGCCGTGGACGTCGTGGCCGAACTGCCCGGCGCCGACCCGGCTCGCATCGCCGTGTCCGGTGGCAGTCAGGGCGGCGCGCTCGCCCTGGCCGCCGCGGCGTTGCGAGCCGACAAGGTCCGGGTGTGTCATTCGGACGTGCCGTTCCTGTGCGACCTGCACCGCGCGATCAGGATCGGCGGCACTCCGCCGTACACCGAGATCAGCGACTTCCTGGCACAGCACGACGCACTCGTGCCCGCCGCCCTGGAGACGTTGCGCTACATCGACTGCGCGCTGCTGGCGCGGCGGATCACCGCCCAGACCCTGTTCAGCGTCGGGCTGATGGACGAGACGTGCCCACCGTCCACTGTGTACGCCGCGTACCACGAGGTCCGCGCGCCCAAGCAGATCACGGTGTCGCCGTTCGGCAAGCACACCACGCCCACCAGCCACGTCGAGACGCAGCTACGTCACCTGCGCGAGCACCTCTGACCCCGCCTCACGTTGGCCATGGGGGGCACATTCATGGACCTCACGTCCATGAATGTGCCCCCCATGGCAAGGCGCGGGCAAGCGAGCAGCGCGGTTACAGGGTGACGGGCTTGCCGCCGAGGGTCACGCG
>NZ_MUYM01000034.1 GCF_002150765.1 Lentzea kentuckyensis | reverse complement strand
GGCGGGGGCGCGGGTGGCGGAGGAGTGGCGCTGCTGCTCGGCGGAGGTGTCGTCGTCACGACGGTGACGGTCTGCGACGCCGAGGTGGTGGGTGATTGTGGTGCGGCGACGGGATTGCCGGTGACGGTCGTGCCGCAGCCCGCGACCAACGCGGCCAACAGCACGACTACCTGTCTACCTGAAGGCATGGCGGGCACCCTAGGCCGCGCACGGATGCTTGGCTACCGCCGCTGTCCTGAAACGTTTTTGCTGCCCCGAAACGCCATGAGACCAACGCGTTCTGCAGGTGTTTCCCGACTGTGACCCGCGCGCCGGAACAAGATCCGGGTTTTCCGGCCCGGTGGGCGTGGTGTGCGCAGGTGCGGGACGGTTCTTGGCTTGACTCAGGAGTCAGGAACTGATTCTGCCTGGACCAGCGGTTGTGACGGAACGTAGACGAAACGGTCCGACCGTCAACACAGCGTGCGGTTAATTGAGTTCAAACGACCCGTTTGTGAAAGAACCACGCGTTCGGGTGACCCTGTGGTCCTGGCACACTGCGCTCCGTGCCCACCCAGTTCCCCGACGAACCGACCGAGCGCCATCTGGCGCCCGACCCAGCGTTGATGGAGGCTGCCCGCGCCAGGGGCCGCGAACGCTGGGCTGCCGCCGGTGATCTGCCGCCGCAGGAGGAGAAACCGCCGAACCGTCCGCTCAACCGGCGCGTTGCCCTGATCGCCGCAGCGGCCGCACTGCTGGTCCTCTCGGGCATCGTCATCGTCACGTTCAGTGGCGGTTCGGGCGATGGCGGCTCGGATGTCGCGGCGCCCTCGCACAGCTACCTGCCGGGCCTGATCATCCCGCCGGAGGAACTGCCGGGGGAGTCGAACGGCGTGAACCCGACGCTCGCGTCGTCTGCGCTGGGCCTGCTCCCGACGACGACACAGGCCACGCCTTCCGCGCCCGGCAACAACACCGAAACCCGGGCGGTCACCGGCGCCAAGTCGCTGACCATGGGCCCCGGCTGCGGTGGCTACACCAACGTCGGCCTGTACCGCGACGGCCGCAAGGGCTGGGTCGACCACGGCGACGGCAAGTGCGGTTCGGCGTTCGTGTCGATCCCGATGTCCGGCGACGCGCGCCGCGACGACGCCTCCGCCTACGGGCAGTGGACGTTCACCGCGGCCGGCACGTGCGAGGTCTCGGTGTTCATCCCGAACGGCAACATCGAGGAGGTCGGGGGTAACCCGACCGTGTACAACGTCTTCGACCGCAACGGCGTCGGTGGCGCCCCGCTGGCGTCGTTCGCGATCAAGCAGGTCGACAAGCGCGGCCAATGGGTCAACGCGGGCAAGTTCAAATCCAGCGGAAACCTCACCGTGCAGCTGCTCACCCGAGGTCAGGACTGGAACAACTCCGGACCTACCTACGCCCATCACGCCGCGAGTGCCATCAAGGCAGACTGCACGGCGTGACGAGAGATCTGCACCTGGTCCGGCACGGCGAGGCGACGAAGGACGAATCGAGGCTGACCGCACGCGGCCGCAGGCAGTCGGAGCTGCTCGCGGAACGGTTGCGGGGCACGGGTTTCGCGGCGGTGCACCACGGGCCGTTGCCACGTGCCGCCGAAACCGCGTCGATCATCGCCGAGGTGCTGAAGGTGCCCTGCCGGGCCGAGGCCGCGGCGGACGACTTCGTGCCGCACTTCGTTCCAGGCCACGACGAGTTCTTCGACCAGTTCCCCGAGTCGGAACGCACCCGCGGCCCGGCGCTGGCGCACGAGGCCGAGACGCGGTTCGCCCGCCCCGGCGACGGCCCGGTGCTCGTGGTGACGCACGCGTTCCTGATCAGCTGGCTGGTGCGGGACGCGCTGGACGCCCCGCCCGAACGATGGCTGACGCTGAACCACGACAACGCCGCGCTCACCGTGATCCGCTACCGGACGGGCAAGCCACCGGCGTTGGTGCGGTTCAACGACTCAGGGCACCTCAACGGGCTTTGAGCGTGAGCACCGTGATCTCGCTGGGCGCGAACACGCGCATCGGCGGGCCCCAGAAGCCGGCGCCGCGACTGGTGTAGAGCTGGGTGCGGTCGCTGTGCCTGCTCAGGCCGGCGACCACCGGCTGCTGCAACCGCACCAGGTAGTGGAACGGCCAGATCTGCCCGCCGTGCGTGTGCCCGGACAGCTGCAGGTCGACGCCCGCCTCGACGGCCTTGCGGATCTCCGACGGCTGGTGCGCGAGCAGCACGACCGGCGCGCTGGAGTCGGCGCCGCGCAACGCGAGCGCGAGGTCGGCGGCGTGGCCGGGCTCGCCCGAGTGGTCTGCGGTGATGTCGTCGACGCCCGCGAACACCAGGCGGGCGTCGCCGCGCTCCAGCGTCTCGTGCTCGTTGTGCAGCGCCTTCCAGCCCAGGCGCGTCATCAGGTCGATCCAGCCCTGCGCGTTCGAGTAGTACTCGTGGTTGCCGGTGATGTAGAAGCGGTGCTTCGTGTTCACGTCGCCGAGCGGGGTGGCCTGTTCGAGGCGCTGCTCGGCAGTGCCGTCCGCGATGTCACCGACGTGCACGGCGACGTCGGCGTTGAGCTTGTTGACCGCGTCGACCATGCCCTTGGACCACTTGGTGCGGTTGATCGCGCCGTAGTGGGTGTCGGTGATGACGGCGATGGTCAGGCCGTCGAACGCCGGGTCGAGGCGCGGGATGGTGACGTCCTGGCGCTTGATCCGCGGCACCCGCATGGCCTCGTAGACGCCGTAGGTCGTGACGGCGGCGATGAGCACGGCGAGCAGGACCGCGATCAGGCGGGCGCGCAGCGGGTTCTCGACGCCGCCGAGGGCCAGGGCGAGCCTGAGCACGTCGGAGATCAGCGTCCAGACGAACGCGATCCAGACGAACCCGAGCAGGAACTGGGAGATCCGCGCGGCCCGGTCGCTGTGGCGCCGGGTGAACAACACGATCATGCTCACGGCCGCGCCGGCGAAGAGGATCGCGGCGATCGGGCGGACCGGGTCCGGCCACTCCGCGCCAGCCGCGAACAGACCCTCGAACGGCACCCAGAACAGCAGCGTGGTGACCGTCAGGAGGACGAGCGTGAAGACCACGCGCCGTACCGTGATGCGGGGCCGGGCCGCGGTCGTCGTCATTCGTCCATCCTCCAGAATCACTGCGGTCAATCCATCTCAACGCACGGGCGGCGCACTTTGTTCGCCCGAGCCGGCGTAGACGTGCGTCACAGGCGTTTTCGAGGCATTCCACCTCGTCCGACGCAACCGTCGACCGGGCCGCGAGTCCTCATATCAGCACCTCAGCGACCGCCTGACCCGACGACCTGGAGTAGGAACCATGATCTTCTACACCGACGAGGAGAGCCGCACGCTGCGCACCGCCGTGTACGGCGCGATGCTGCTGGTCTCCCACGCCGACCCCGGCCCCGTGCTGGAGGAGCGGTTCGCCGGCCTGCGCGCTCTCGCGAACCTGTCGCCGGACCTGCGCGGTGTCCTGGGCGCCGCCCGTCCGTCCGTGCCCGCGGGCACCGACGAGGAGATCGAGCCGGTCGTCCTGGAGGCGCTGCGCTCCTCGATGAAGACCCTCACCGCGCGCTCGCTCGAGGACGCCGCCGACTTCCCGCGCGCCGTGCTGGCGATCTGCCGCGAGGTGGCGGAGGCCGACGGCGTGGTCGTGGACTCCGAGAACGCGATGGTGGCCCGGATCGAGGGAGCGCTCGCGCTCTAGCAGGACTAACCTCCGTCCATGAGCGTGGATGTACGGCCCGAGGTCGTGGTGCACCGGCCGCGGGCCGAGGTCGCGGCGTACATGTTCGATCCCGCCAACGACCTCGCGTGGACGGGCGGGATCACCGCGAGCAGGCCTGACCAGCCGGGGTTGCTGGTGCGGGGCGCGACGGTGGTGCGGACGGCGAAGTTCCTGGGCCGCACCTTCGACTACGGCTATGTCGTCACGGAGCACGAACCGGACCGGTTGATCGAGATGAAGGTCGAGAAGCCGTTCCCGATGACCGTGCGCTACGAGCTGGCCGACGTGCCGGAGGGGACGAACGTCGCGATCCGGGCGACGGGAGCGCCGGGCGGGTTCTTCGCGGTCGCGGAACCGTTGATGCGCTGGCAGGTGCGGCGGAGTATAGCCGCCGATCTGGGGCGTCTCAAAAGGAACGTCGAAGCGGTCCGCTAGGCCGAACGGCTGATAGCGCGCGGCCTCTTCAGTGGCAGGGTTGGTGCTGCAAGGGATCAACACTGGGGGAGTGCCGCCGCCATGGAACTGTCGCGTCGTGAACTGCTGACTCGCACCGGTCAGGCGGCTGCCGTCGCCACCGCCGCGTCCACGCTGACGATCGGTGCCGCGCAGGCCGAAACCAGCGGTGGCGCCGGCGTGAAGCTGACGCAGGGCACCAACATCTCGGTGGCGCGGTCGCGGGACGGCAAGTGGCTCGCGATCGACCTCGTCACGGCGATCTGGGTGCTGCCAGCCGCGGGCGGGGAGGCGCGCAAGCTCACCGACGAGCTGCAGGACGCCACGCTGCCGTCGTTCGGGCCGGGCAACGAGATCGTGTTCCAGTCCTATCGGGACGGCAACTACCACCTGTACGTGATCGGGCTCGACGGCGGCACGCTCCGGCAGCTCACGACCGGGAAGTTCGATCACCGCGAGCCCGCGTTCTCACCGGACGGCACGAAGATCGCGTTCGTGAGCGACCGGGCCGGCAGCTACGGCGTGCACGTGCTGGACGTGCGGTCCGGTGCGATCACCCAGCTCACCGGGGTGCCGGACGAGGCGTCGGCACCGCAGTGGTCCGCCGACGGCACGCGGATCATCTTCACCGTCGGCAACGCGGCGGTCGACGTGGTGTCGTTGGACGGCAAGCGCGAGCGGCTGATCACGGCTCCGGCGGGCACGCAGCTGTTCGGCGCCGCGTTCGGGCCTGGCGACCAGCCCAGCTACACGCGGATGCGGCCGGGTCAGGCCGAGCTGATGCTGGGTACCACGGCGGTCGTCACCGGGCAGGACGTGTTCGGCTTCGCGCCGATCTGGGACGGCGACAGCGTTCTCTACACCGCCGACGGCAAGATCCGGTCGCGCGCCGGCGAGTCCACAAAGGACATCGCGTTCGAGGCGACGGTGCCGGTCCGCACGACACGGCGGCCGCACCGCACGAAGAACCTCGCGGGAGGCGTGGTCAAGGGCATCGCGAGCCCGGTCGTGTCGCCGGACGGCAAGAAGATCGCCTTCCGGGCGCTGAACGCCATCTACCTGCTGGACGACGGCAGGGCCAGGAAGCTGACCACCGGCAAGTACTTCGACTCCGACCCGGACTTCTCGCCGGACGGCACGAAGCTGATCTACTCCAGCGACCGCACCGGCGTCGCCCAGTTGCGGGTCCGCGACCTGAACACCGGTGACGACAAGGTGTTCGCGCTGGCGCCGCACGCCCAGCTCACGCCGCGGTACTCGCCCGACGGCACCAGGGTCGCCTACCTGGACCAGGACGGCCAGCTGTGGATCGCGGACCGGCAGGGCCGCCGCCAGGTCGCGCCGACGCTGTTCCAGCCGGGTCGGCCGACCTGGTCGAAGGACGGGAACACGGTCGCGCTCGCGGCGGTGAAGCCGTTCTCGCGCCGGTTCCGCGAGGGCACCAGCCAGATCCTGAGCGTCGACCTGGTCAGCGGCGAGCTCAGGTACACCGAGCCGATGCCGTTCCGCTCGATCGCGACGCGTGGCGACGACGGCCCGGTGTGGTCGCCGGACGGCAAGCACATCGCGTTCGTCGTGGAGAGCGTCGCGTGGGTCGTTCCCGTCGACGCCAAGGGGAACTTCCTCGGTGAACCGCAGCAGGTCACCCGTGAGTTCACCGACTCGCTGGCGTGGCAGGGCAACAACGCGTTGGTGTACCTCAACAACGGCCGACTGCGCAGGTCCACACTGGACGGACGGCCGACGACGATCCGGCACGACCTGAGCTGGCGCCGGCCGAAGGCGCCCGACCGCGAGGTGATCCACGTCGGTGCCTACTGGGACGGCGAGGCGCACGAGCTCAAGCGGGACGTCGACATCGTCGTGGAGAACGGCGCGGTCAGGGAGATCCGGCCGCACCACGGCCGCGCCGACGTCGACGCGTCCGGCCTCACCGCCATCCCCGGTCTCATCGACGCCCACAACCACTGGCACCTGCGCGGCCGTCAATGGGGCGCGCGCCAGGGCCTGGTGTGGCTGGCCTACGGCATCACGACGGTCCGTTCGCCCGGCGATCCGGTCTACCAGATGATCGAGACCCGCGAGGCCCTGGCCGCCGGAGCTCTGGTCGGACCGCGGTACTACGCGACCGGTGAGGCCGTCGACGGTTCCCGTGTCTACTACAACTTCATGCGTCCGACGCTCACCAGGGCGCAACTCGACCTGGAACTGCGCCGTGCGCACGAGCTCGACTACGACATGATCAAGACCTACGTGCGCCTCCCGGTCGATCTGCAGCGCGCGGCCGTGCAACGGTCACAGGTTCCGCTGTCGTCGCACTACCTGTACCCGGCGGCCAACATCGGCATGGACGGCATGGAACACGTCGGTGCCACCAACCGTCTCGGCTACTCCCACACCATCACCCGCCAGGGCCACGCGTACCAGGACGTGGTCGCGTTGTTCACCAGCTCCGGCATGTCGATGACGCCCACGCTGTTCCACTCACGTGCCTTGTACGACACGGACAAGTCGCTCGCCACCGACGAACGCACCCGCGTGCTCTACCCGCCGTGGGAGTACGAGCGCAACCTGGCCGACGCCAACAACCAAGGCACACCAACGGGTTCGTCGTCCCGCGCGCTCCTGCGCGGCTGGGTCGAGTTCGCGCTGAAGGTCCACCGCGGCGGCGGGTTCATCATCTGCGGTACCGACGCACCGCTCGACAGCCCCGCCACCGCCACGCACATGAACCTGCGCGCACTGGTCGAATACGGCTTCACCCCAAGGGAAGCGCTGATCACCGCGACCCGCAACCCGGCCAGGTGGCTGGGCCTGCCGCTCGGCACGATCAGGCCGGGCGCGCCCGCGGACATCGCGTTCGTCGAGGGTGATCCGCTGACCGACATCAAGGCGGCTGCGAACGTCAAGCAGGTCATGGTCGGCGGCCGGCTGCACCGCGTCGCGGACCTGCTGGAGCCCTATCGCGGCGAGCAACCGACCTTCGGCGCTTACGCGGCGGACCTGCCCGCGTTGCCGTCAGCGGTGAACAAGCACTGGTGGCACGAACCGGAGTGGGCGGAACGCGTCTGCTGCGACCACTAGGCCAGGTCCGACCGGAACGCGACGGCCAGCGCCGAGGTCAGGTGGCCGAAGCGGTAACCGCGCCGACGTTCCTCGTCGGTCATACGACACCGCCCGTCGCCGTTGAGCGACCAGCTCGCCGTGCGTGCCAGCGTCGACCACGCGCGCACGTGTTGTCCCAGCTCGCTTTCCGGCGTGACCACCACAGGTTCGCCTCGCCCGGCCGCCGCCAGCGCATCGGCCAGGCCGGGCGTTGCGGCCAGGTCGAGTTCCGCGACGAGGTCGTCAACGCGCTCGGTGGTACTTGTGGACGGGCGGGTACGGCTGAACCAGTGGTCGAAGTGCATGCTCGGCAACGGCGCGACGAGCTGCTCGAACGTCGGTGCGACCCCGGTGATCAACTCAGCGAGCCGCAGCCCCCGGCTGTGGGCCTCGCCGTACTGACCCTCGTCGTCATCGGGGTCGAACCCGGCCTCGCGCATCGGCGCGAGCAAGCGGTCACGATCCGAGCCGCCGCGCATGTCCGGGTAGTTGAGGTGGAAGGTCGTGACGACCTCGCCGTCCACGGCGTAGGTGAACCTCGGCGACGCGTAGTCGTGCCGCAGCACGGTGACGGACTCGGTGCCGCGCGACAGGGCGTTGTCGAGGCTCGACACCCAGAACCCGTTCGGCTGCAGCAAGACCGTCCACTCGCCGAGCGCCAGCGCGGACACCACTTCCGGGTAGCCGTGGTCGAAGTCGTGCAGCTCCGCGATCTCGTCCGGGGTGCGCTCCGCCAGGGTGTCCGGCAGCCCGCCGACGCGGCGCATCGCGTCGAGCGGTTTGACGTCGCGGACGAACGCGAGCGCGAAGATCTCGCCCAGGAACTGGTCGTCGGCGTGATAGGCGTCAGCCCAGGAATGGTCGTGCACGTGATCCCCCAGATCAGTTTGATGGACACGACCCTACTTCCACCGATCAGAACGGTGGCGGGTCGCCGAGCACTGGTTCCGGTTCGCGTCGGTAGGTCCTTCCGGCCGGGCTGCGGAAGCAGAACCTTCCCGGTTTCGGCTGGGTGACTTCCCAGGCGGTGCGGTGCTTGACCCGGTGATGCCGCCTGCAGAACGCGCCGAGGTTGGCCGCCGAGGTGGTTCCGAGTGGGAACGGGACAGTGTGGTCGAGGTCGGTGCGCTGCGCCTGGCGGGTGCACCCCGGGAACCTGCAGGTGCGGTCGCGGGTCCAGACGAACCGGCGCAGCGCGGCGGGCGGGCGATAAGTGGACGTGCCGAACTCCAGCGCCTCACCGGTGACGGGATCGGTGAGCAACCGCCGCCAGGTGGAGTCTCCGGCCAGTTCACGAGCCAGACCAGCGGTGATCGGCCCATAACCTGCCAGCTCGCCGGGCTGTTCGGACAGTCCCATCAGCGTCGCCGCGGACACCGCGACATACAGCTCCACCTTGACCGCACTCGACTTGTCCGGCGTGGCGAGGATCAGGTCGGCGACCACGTCAGCACGCACCTGGTCGAGGGTGCGCGGGTCGGTGGGCGTCTTGGTCTGGCGGGCGATGGCGTCGACACGGGCGTAGCAGGCGGTCGCGAGGTGCGCGGGCAGATAAGCCCAGAACCGCGCCATGTCCTCCTCCAAGGCGTCGATCCCGGTGCACCGCTGCTTCTTGCGCTCCTCAGCCCGCTCCCGGTGCCCCTCGGGATCCACCCGCATCACCACACGATGGGTGAACTGCCGCATCTGCGCTCCGGTCTGCTCCGACGCCTTGGCCAGCACCCGCTCCTCCGCCTGAGCGGCAAGATCAGCGGACAACGGCACGGTCTTGTCGTGCAGGACACGAGCCTTGTACAGATCGATCTCGCCCTTCTCCAACGCGTCCAGCGTCCGGGGAAGCTTGGAGGCGAGGTCGAGCGCCAGGGCGATCTGGTCGGTGGTCCACCGGGACGTCCAGCGCATGGCCGCCGCAATCTCGGCGTCGAAGAACTCCTCCCCTTCACACGCAATCGCGTAGTCGGCGAGCACACGCAACGACTGCGCCTGATGATAGGCGATTTCCCTCTCGTGATACGCAAGAGCATCGAGAACCTCGACCGCTTCCATGCCCCAATTCTATTCTTGATCAAAAACCAAAATGACCAAATCCAGCCACTCAATAGAGTGAAACCCCAGCTCAGACATGCCGCCGTATAGCCCGTGCGTCGTTTTTCTCTCTATGACACGCAACCACTAGCAACCACGCACGCCCCCGGAGCTCAAACAACGTAAATGGACCACGCCCCGCAATCACCCAACCAACCGGTCCACAGAAATTCGTTCCGGCACACGCCCGACGAAGGAGGGCATGTGCCGGGTCGCCGCAAGGCGAATCCCGAAAAAGGACCTGCGCACACAGAAGACGGAGTGACACGATCATGCGATGACAACCTTCGCGACCCAAGA
The DNA here is from genome assembly GCF_002150765.1 of Lentzea kentuckyensis. Lineage (GTDB taxonomy): Bacteria > Actinomycetota > Actinomycetes > Mycobacteriales > Pseudonocardiaceae > Lentzea > Lentzea kentuckyensis. The sequence continues at coordinate 16,075 of NZ_MUYM01000034.1, read as the reverse complement.
AGACATCGCCAACCGCACCAACGCGGCCAAGGAAGCCGCAGTGGCAGCAGGTCGCGAACAAGGCCTGGAGATCACCGAAGGCAAGGTCCTCTACGAACTCTTCTCCGTGGTGGTGCACCTGGCCCCATCCCCGGTGGTAGCCCGCATCCCCACCGTCCTGCCGCACACGACCACCCTCGAAAACCTGGCCAAACGCCAGCAACAAGAACTCGACGTCGCCCAGTGGCTGCACGACCAGGGCACCCCGGTGATCCCGCCCAGCCCGCTGGTCGAACGCAAACCCGTGCAGAAGGACGGCTTCTCGATCACCTTCTGGCCGTTCACCGACGAGGACAAGTCCACGCCACCGGACTACGTAAAGAACTCCGAGCTCACCGCAGACCTGCACAGCGCACTCAAGAACTACCCGGGCGAGCTGGACTTCCTGTCCTCAGCGGAACCGAGGTTCGTCCGGGAAGCCCTCGACAAGCTGGAAACCCACCCCGACGTCGTCGACCCGAAGGATCTCCAGCGGGCCAAGCAGGAATGGCAGATCCTCGAACCGCTCGTCAGCGATGAAGAGGCGTTCAGCAAGGCGTTCCCGGGCATCGACCTGCAGCCCATTCACGGCGACTCACCGCCCGCCAACATCTTCGCGAGCACGAACGGCCCGCTGTTCTCCGACTTCGAGCTCATCACCAGGGGCCCGGTCGAGTGGGACCTGGGCGGCCTCGGCCTGGAGCTCGAAGCCGCCTACAACCGCGGCGCCGCCAGGAACGGCCTGCGCCCGCTGGACAAGGACGTACTCCGGTTCGTGAACTCGGTCGGTGCGATCCGGGTGATCGCGTACCTGTCGTGCGCGGACCAGTTGCCCGCCATGGTCGACTTCCTGCAGCCGTTCATCAACCAGTGGCGGGACACCGATCCCTACGCGTGAGCCGCGGCCCGATCGCCAAGCCAGGAAACGACTTCCTCGGCGGGCAACGGCTCGCTGAGGAAGTACCCCTGCACGACGTCACAGCCGGCCTCGGCCAGCGCCGTCCAGGTGTCCTGGTCCTCCACGCCCTCGGCCACGGCCTGCAGCCCGAAGTTGCGGGCCAGCGCCACCAGGGCGTGCACGATCGCGCTGTCGCCCGCGTCGGTGCACATGTGCGTGACGAACGAACGGTCGAGCTTCATCTCGTGCACCCGCATGCTGCGCAGGTACGAGATCGAGGAGTAGCCGGTGCCGAAGTCGTCGATGGACAGCCGCACGCCGAGCTCGGTCAGGCCGCGCAACACCTCCACCGCGCGGTCCGGGTCGGAGATGATCGCCGACTCGGTGATCTCCAGGGTCAGCAGGCGCGCCGGCAGGCCGTGGCGCTTGATCAGGTCGGCCACGTCGCCGGGGAACTCGGTGTGGTGCAGGCAGGCCGCGCCCACGTTCACCGACACCGGGACCTCCCAGCCCGCGTCCGACCAGGCCCGGCACTGCCGCAGCGCGGCGTCGATGACGTAGCGGGTCAACGGCTCGATGAGGCCGTTCTCCTCGGCGATCGGGATGAACTCGTCGGGGCGAACCAGGCCACGCGTCGGGTGCTGCCAGCGGGCCAGGGCCTCGACACCGCACACCGCGCCCGTGTTGGCCAGGGCCTTGGGCTGGTACTGCAGGAACAGCTCGCCGCGGTCGATCGCGTGCCGCAGCTCGGTCACGGCCGTCAGGTGTGCGGCGCCGCGCTTGTGCAGGCGTGCGTCGTACACGGCCACACCGGACTTCTCGCGCTTGGCCGCGTACATGGCGATGTCCGCGTGCCGCAGCAGTTCGTGACCATCGCCTGAGTCGGACGGGCACAGCGCAACGCCGACGCTGCCCGCTATCTCCAGTTCCAGACCCTCCAGCGTGACCGGCATGGCCAGCGCGGACAGGATCTTCTCGGCGACCATCGACGCGTTCTCGGCGGAACCGACGCCCGGCAGCAGCACCGCGAACTCGTCGCCGCCCAGGCGTGCCACCAGGTCCGTGTCGCGCACGGCCCACGACAGGCGGTTGGCCACCTGGCGCAGCAGCAGGTCGCCGGTGTGGTGCCCGAGCGAGTCGTTGACCTCCTTGAACCTGTCGAGGTCCACGATCAGCAACGCGAGCGGCTCGTCCTTCCTGCGCGCCTTGTCGACGGCCTGTTCCATCCGGCGCGCGAGCAGCGTCCGGTTGGCCAGACCCGTCAGGGCGTCGTGGTGCGCCTCGTGCTCGTTCTTGGCGGCCTGGCGCAGGATCTTGCGGCGGTGTCCCAGCAGGACCATGCCGAACAGGCCCACCAGGAACGCGTCCAGCACGAACGCCACGATCTGGGCGACCCGCAGCCGGGTGTTCTTCTCGTCGGCCGCGCGCAGGTACTCGGTGGTGTCGAGCCGCTGGGCGCCGATCGTCGAGGAGATCGTGCGGCGCAACGACGAGTGCGCGAGCCCCGCCTGGTCCGCCTGCAACGGGTCGTGGGCGGCGATCACCTTGCGCAGCATGTCCGTGGACTGGTCGTAGAGCGGCAACAGCCGAGACGCGACCGCCACGTCGTTCGGCTGGCCCTGCGTGCGCAGCCACTCCAGCTCAACGCGCGCGGAACCGACCGAGTTCTGCAACGGCTCGATGGTCTGCTCTGTGCGTGCGAGCTCAAGGTCGCGTAAGGCGTTGTCGGCGACGTTGATGTGCTCCAGCACGCGGCTCCACCGCTCGCTGGAGTTGTTGAGTGCCCGGACGTGCGCGGTCGTCGCCTGCGCGCTGACGCTGCTCCACAGCGCCAGACCCGCGAGGGCGAGCAGCCCGGCCGTCAGCCCCGCCGTCGCCACCCGTGCGGTGGCGCGGCCTTCCCAAAAGCTCACCGTGCCTGCTCCACCGTGCTTGCTCCACCCCGAAGGCTCACCGTGCCTGCTCCAAGGGTCGCACCCAACTTGAGGGATCCTGAACGAACCCGTCGATCTGTGGCTGGAAGAACTCCCTGCGCGCCTTCTCCGACTCCTGCCGGTGCAGGATCTGCTCCAGGTTCGCGGTGGTCACCGTGAGCCCCGGCGTCTCGACCCAGCCCTCGGGCAGTGTCGCCACACCCGTCGCGTGCCGCGCGAGCAGCCAGCCCGCCACGGCACCCTTGAGGTAGTGCTCCGGCGAGATCGTCGCCACCATCGCGCCGTCCCGCACCGCCTGCAACGTTCTCGGGTCGACCCCGAAACCGCCCACCAGCCACTTCGCTGACCTCTCGGTCTTCAGCGCGGCGAGGTTGACCCCGTCGCAGTCGCCCGTACCAACGAACGCCAGCGCGTTCGGGTTCGCTGCCACCAGCCGTCGCCACGCGTCACGATTCGCTTCGTCGTCACGTTGCGTGTCGAATGGCCCCAGCACCAACACCCCCGGTAGTTTTTCCGCGAATCGGCCCCGGATCCCATCGGCCCGGTCGTCGAACCCGGCGAGTCCCGGCGCGGTGTTTCCCAGCACCACTGTTCCGGTCGCGTTCGGAGGCAATCGGCGCATCAACTCGTCAGCCAGTTTTTCGCCGAGTTCGTAGTTGTCGTTACCGATGTGGAGTTTCACCCCGGAACTCGAGGTGAGTCGCATGTCCACGCCGACCACGGCGACGTGCTGGCTCAACGCCTCACCGATCGAGGGCGCCATGAGTGCCGGTTCGGACGTGGCGACCGCGATTCCGTCAATCGCCGCCATCGTCAAATCCCGGAACAACTCGACTTCCTTGTGTCCGTCCTGACCGGGCGGGCCCGTCACCGTCGCGCTCACACCACCGATGCGGCCGACGCCTTCGTGGAACCCACTGGTCATCTCCTGTGCGAACGAACCACCCGTGCGCTTGACCACGAAACCTATGTGCGGTAACGCCTCCGACTTCGCGGCGCCACCGCACCCGGACAACAGCACCAGGCCTAGCACCAGGGCCGCAGCTCGCATGGCGGCCGATGCTACATCGCTTGGTGCCAAATCGGGACAACGGCTGTCGTGCTCACAACAGAACCGGGAAGCGCTTTCACGTTGCGGAAGGTTCGTAACCCAGGTTGGGGCGCAGCCACTGTTCGACCTCGGCCACCGGCTTGCCGTATCGGCGCGCGTAGTCCTCGACCTGGTCACGACCCAATCGGCCCACGGTGAAGTACTTCGCCTCCGGGTGCTGGAAGATCAGGCCGCTCACGCTCGCCGCCGGGTTCATCGCGAACGACTCCGTCAGGGCGACGCCGATTTCCTCTGCGCCGAGGAGATCGAACAGTTCACGCTTCACCGTGTGATCGGGGCAGGCCGGGTAACCGAGCGCGGGCCGGATGCCGCGGAACTTCTCGGCGTGCAGGTCAGCGAGTTCCGGCTGGGCGTCCGGCTCGAACCAGTCGCGGCGGGCCCGCAGGTGGATCCACTCGGCGAACGCCTCGGCGAGCCGGTCCGCCAGCGCTTTCACCATGATGGCGCGGTAGTCGTCGTGCTTGGCCTCGTACCGTGCCGCGAGCTTCTCGGCGCCGAGGATCGTCACCGCGAAACCGCCGATGTGGTCGCCCTCGGGAGCCACGTAGTCCGCGAGGCAACGGTTCGGGCGGGACAGCGGCTTCTGGGTCTGCTGCCGCAGCATCGGGATCAGCGTGCCGTTTTCCAACTGGATGTCGTCGCCGGCGGAATGCGCGGGCCAGTAGCCGTAGACGCCCTTTGCCTCGAACGACTCATTGGCGATGATTTCGTCTAGCAACGCGGTCGCGTCGTCGTAGAGTTCACGCGCGACCGGCTGGTCGAGGATCGCCGGGAACTTGCCTTTGAGCTCCCAGGCCAGGAACAGGAACGTCCAGTCGATGAACTCGCGCAGTTCACTCAACGACGGCGTCATCGTGCGGGTGCCGGTGAACGCGGGCGTCGGCAATTCGGAGAAATCGACCTTTTCCCGATTCGCCTGCGCGTCCTGCAGCTTCAGCAAGGGCACGGACTTGCGGTTTTCGTGCTGCTCACGCAAACGTGCCTGCTCAGCGCGGTTCGCGAGGTTCAGCTCGTGGCCGCGCCGGTCGTCCAGCAGATCGGACACGACGCCGACGACCCGTGACGCGTCCAGGACGTGCACCACCGGCTCGTCGTAGACCGGTGCGATCTTCACGGCCGTGTGCTGGCGGGAGGTGGTGGCGCCGCCGATCAGCAACGGCAGCTTCATGCCACGCCGTTGCATCTCCTCGGCGACCGAGACCATCTCGTCGAGTGACGGCGTGATCAGCCCGGACAGGCCGACGACGTCGGCGTGCTCGCGGATCGCGGTGTCGAGGATCTGCGCGGCGGGGACCATCACGCCGAGGTCGATCACCTCGTAGTTGTTGCAGCCCAGCACGACGCCGACGATGTTCTTGCCGATGTCGTGGACGTCGCCCTTGACCGTGGCGAGCACGACCTTGCCGTTGCCGCCGGCCGTCGACTTCGGCTCGTTCTCCATGAACGGCTCCAGGTACGCGACCGCGCGCTTCATCACGCGAGCGCTCTTCACGACCTGGGGCAGGAACATCTTGCCCGCGCCGAACAGGTCGCCGACGATCTTCATGCCGTCCATCAGCGGGCCCTCGATGACGTCGAGAGGACGCGGCAGGGCCTGGCGGGCCTCCTCGGTGTCCTCCTCGATGAAGTCGACGACGCCGTGCAGGATCGCGTGCTCCAGCCGCTTGCCGACCGGGGCCTCGCGCCAGGTCAGGTCCACGACGCGCTTCGTGCCGGGGCCCTTGACGGTCTCGGCGTGCGTGACGAGCCGGTCGGTGGCGTCCTCGCGGCGGTCGAAGATCACGTCCTCGACCAGTTCGAGCAGGTCGGCGGGGATGTCCTGGTAGACGACGAGCTGGCCAGCGTTGACGATGCCCATGTCGAGCCCCGCGCGAACGGCGTGGAACAGGAACGCGGAGTGCATCGCCTCGCGGACGACGTCGTTGCCGCGGAAGGAGAACGACAGGTTCGAGATGCCACCGCTGGTGCGGGCCCCCGGACATCGCTGCTTGATCAGCGGCAGCGCGTCGATGAACGCCTTGGCGTAGCCGTTGTGCTCCTCGATGCCGGTCGCGACGGCGAGCACGTTCGGGTCGAAGATGATGTCCTCGGCCGGGAACCCGACCCGCTGCGTCAGCAGGTCGTAGGCGCGGCCGCAGATCTCGACCTTGCGCTCGGTCGTGTCGGCCTGACCCTGCTCGTCGAACGCCATCACGACGACACCGGCGCCGTGGTCGCGGATCGTGCGGGCCTGCTCCAGGAACGGGCCCTCGCCCTCCTTGAGGCTGATCGAGTTGACCACGCCCTTGCCCTGCACGCAGCGCAGCCCGGCCTGCAGCACGCCCCAGCGGGAGCTGTCGATCATCACCGGGATGCGGGCGATCTCCGGCTCGGTCGCGATCAGGTTCAGGAACGTCGTCATCGCCTGCTCGCCGTCGAGCAGGTCGGCGTCCATGTTGACGTCCAGCAGGTTCGCGCCGCCGCGGACCTGGTCCAGCGCGACCGCGAGCGCCGCCTGGTGGTCGTCGGCCTCGATCAGCCGGCGGAACTTCGCCGAGCCGGTGACGTTGGTGCGCTCGCCGATCATCACGAACCCGGTGTCGGGGCCGATCTCGAACGTCTCCAGGCCGCTGTACCTGGTGGTGTTGCGGGGTTCCACGACCTTGCGGGGCGCGGTGTCCCTGACGGCGTCCGCGATGGCCCTGATGTGCGGGGGCGTGGTGCCGCAGCAGCCGCCGACGACGTTCACGATGCCGTTGGCCGCGAAGTCCTTCAGCAGCGCGGCGGTCTCGTCCGGCGTCTGGTCGTAGCCGCCGAACGCGTTGGGCAGACCGGCGTTGGGGTGGGAGGCGACGTAGGTGTCCGCGAGCCGCGCGAGGTCGGCGACGTGCGGGCGCATCTCCTCCGCGCCCAGCGAGCAGTTGACGCCCACGACCAGCGGCTTCGCGTGTGCGATCGAGTCCCAGAACGCCTCGACGGTCTGGCCGGAGAGCGTGCGGCCGGACAGGTCGACGATCGTCACCGAGATCCACAGCGGCAGGTCGGGCGCCACCTCGTTGGCCGCGGCGATGGCGGCCTTGCAGTTGAGGGTGTCGAAGATCGTCTCGATCAGCAGCAGGTCCACGCCGCCTTCGTGCAGCGCCGCGATCTGTTCCGCGTAGGTGGCCTTGACCTGCTCGAACGTGACCGCGCGGAACGCGGGGTCGTCGACCTTGGGCGACAGGCTGAGCGTGACGTTGAGCGGCCCGACCGACCCGGCGACGAACCGGCCGCCGAACTCGTCGGCGGCCTGCCGGGCGAGCCGGGCGCCCGCCAGGTTCATGTCGCGCACGCGGTCCTCGAGCCGGTAGTCGGCCTGAGCGATCGAGGTGGCGGTGAAGGTGTTGGTGGTGGTGATGTCCGCGCCCGCCGCGAGGTACTGCCGGTGCACGTCGAGCACCAGGTCGGGGCGCGTGAGGTTGAGCAGGTCCGGGTCGCCCGCGACATCGGGGAGGTGGTCGCCGAACTCCGTGCCGTAGTAGTCGGCGGGGGAGAGGCCGGCCTGCTGGAACATCGTGCCCCAGGCGCCGTCGAGCACCACGATCCGCTGGTTCAGCAGGGACTTCAGACCACTCACGCGCGCTCCCGAGAAGTCGGAAGCGCCCTTGTTTCGTGGTGGAGCGAAGCCGAGCGTGGCAGGCGACCATGGCCCGTTGCAGCGCTTCTCGGCCTCGCGTTCCAGGCTACCAAGACCGACCATGGACCAGGAACCGGTCTCACTCCTTAGGATGGCCGGTGTGACTGGAGAACGCGCGTTGGTGCTGGGTGGCGGTGGTGTCACCGGAATCGCTTGGGAGACAGGGGTTCTGCACGGACTCGCGGAAGCGGGCGTCGACCTGACGGACGCGGACCTGTTCGTCGGGACGTCCGCCGGGTCGGTGGTGGCCACGCAGCTGGCGGGCGGTGTGCCGCTCGCCGACCTCTACGCGGGTCAGCTGTTGCCGCCCGACGGGGAGATCCCGGCGCGGCTGACCGCGTGGATGGTGATGAGGTACGCGCTCTCGTACGTGATGCCGGGGACTTCCGCGCAGAAGCGGGCCCGGCTGGGACGCGCGGCGCTGAAGGCCCGCACGCCGTCCGAAGCGGACCGGCTCGCGGTGTTCGCCTCCCGGCTGTCCACTCAGGACTGGCCGGAGCGGGCGCTGAAGGTGACCGCCGTGGACACCGCCGACGGGAGGTTCGTGGCGTTCGACCGGGACAGCGGGGTGCCGCTGGTGAAGGCGGTCGCGTCGAGCTGCGCGGTGCCGCTGGTGTGGCCGCCCGTCACGATCGACGGCCACCGGTACATGGACGGCGGCATGCGGTCGGTGGCCAACGCGGATCTCGCGGCCGGGTACTCGCGGGTCGTGGTCGTGGCGCCGCTGACCCGGTCGGTCACCCCGGCCGGCAGTCCCGCGGGTCAGCTCGCCCGGCTCGGCGTGCCGTCGGTCGTGGTGAGTCCGGACAAGGCCGCGCTGGCCGCGATCGGGTCCAACCTGCTCGATCCCGCGCGGCGCAAGCCCGCTGCCGAGGCGGGGCTGGCGCAGGCCGCGTCGGTCGCCGAAGCGGTTCACGAGGTCTGGGGTTAGGGACTGTTCGAACGCGCAACAACTGGTCGGTACCTCTTGTCGCAGGCCGTTGACCTGCATATCGTCGCCCAACTCGCATTGACAGCTTTGTTAACTAATTGCTGGAGGCGGTCGTGGGCGGCAGAACTACGGCAGTGGGGGCGGCCGGGCTCGTGCTCGGTCTCCTCGTGGCGGGGGTGACCAGTGCGTCGGCGGCGGATCCACTGGTCTCCCGCGGCAAGGCGGTCACGGCTTCCTCCGTCGAGGGATCCGGCTTCGAGGCGGCCAAGGCGGTCGACGGCAACACGTCGACCCGCTGGGCCTCGGTGGAGGGGCACGACCCGGAGTGGCTCCGGGTCGATCTCGGCTCGGCGCACGCGATCAGCAGGGTCAGGCTCGACTGGGAGGCCGCGTACGCCAGGTCGTACCGCGTGCAGACCTCCGCGGACGGTTCGGCGTGGACCGACGTGTACTCGACCAGCACCGGTGACGGTGGTGTCGACGACCTGACCGTGTCCGGCTCGGGCCGGTACGTGCGGGTCTACGGCACGGCCCGTGGCACGGCGTACGGCTACTCGTTGTGGGAGTTCGAGGTCTACGGCGTCGATGGCGGCACCACCCCGCCAACCACGACTTCCACCACCACGACGACTCCGCCACCGTCGGGCCTCGGTTACCCGTTCGGCAGCAGGCAGACCCCGTACGCGGCGGGCATCCTCCGTCCGTCGGGCAGCACGTCGGCGCTGGACGCCGGGATCGTCGACTACTACCAGCGCTGGAAGTCCGCGTTCGTCAAGCAGAACTGCGGCAACGGTTGGTACCAGGTCATCTCGCCGGACGCGAAGTTCCCGTACGTGGCCGAGGCGCAGGGCTACGGCATGGTGATCACCGCGACGATGGCGGGCGCCGACCCGGACGCGAAGAAGATCTTCGACGGCCTGCTGAAGTACAAGCTCGCGCACCCGTCGGTGAACAACCCAGACCTGCTGGCGTCCGAGCAGGACACCGCGTGCACGAGCGTCAACGGCGGCGACAGCGCGACCGACGGTGACATGGACACCGCCTACGGGCTGCTGCTCGCCGACCGGCAGTGGGGCAGCGCCGGCACCTACAACTACAAGCAGATCGCGGTGAAGAACATCAACGCGATCAAGAAGAGCCTGATCAACCCGAACACGAACCTGCTGCTGATGGGCGACTGGTCCGGCCCGGACAACAGCAGGCAGTACTACGGCTCCCGGTCGTCGGACTGGATGGCGGACCACTTCCGCGCGTTCCGCAGGGCGACCGGCGACTCGGCCTGGGACACGATCCGCGCCAAGCACCAGGACCTGATCGCCTCGCTGCAGTCGAAGTACGCGGCGAGCACCGGCCTGCTCCCGGACTTCGTGCAGGACACCAACTCCTCGGCCAAGCCCGCTGTCGGTGAGATGCTCGAGGAGGCCGCGACCGACGGCAAGTACTGGTACAACGCCTGCCGCGACCCGTGGCGGATCGGCGCCGACGCGGCGGTCACCGGCGACGGCAAGTCGCTGGCGGCAGCGCGCAGGCTGAACACGTGGATCAAGGCCAAGACCGGCGGCGATCCGAGCAAGATCGCGGTCGGCTACCAGTTGAACGGCACGCAGATCGACAGCGGCAGCGACTCGGCGTTCGTCGCGCCGTTCGCGGTCGCGGCCACGACGGACCCCGGCAGCCAGGCGTGGCTGGACGCGTTGTGGGACAAGATGGTGAACACGCCGATCCAGACGGACACGTACTTCGGCGCGAGCATCCAGCTGCAGGTGATGATCACGGTGAGCGGCAACCACTGGATTCCGTGACACCTCGCGGTCACAACTTCTGGCGGAACCACCGGCGGATGAGGCTGATGGTGATGGTGATCATGAACAGGTAGCCGAAGGCCCTGATCCCGTCACCGTTCACGTCCCGTCCGCCGGTGTACGCCGCCGCGCCGTAGAAGAAGAAGGCGACGTCGGCGGCGAGCATCACGATGATCGCCCAGCCGGTCCACGTGCGGTACTTCGCGTTGATGTGGGTGCTGTTGTCCTGATGGACGTTCATCGGGCCGTTGCCCTGGTTGGCGAAGACGTTGCCGCCGTTGGACGCGCTGTTCTGCTGGTACGGCCCGAACTTGGGGTCTCTAGGAGCGTTCATCGGACTTCCCGTTGCTCAGGTGGATCGTGAAGTCGCCGCCGCCCTGGTTGGCGTAGACGTTCCCGCCGCTGGTGGCCGTGTTGTGCTGCACCGGACCGCTCCCGGCCGGTGCGTCGCCCGGCCGGCCCTCCAGTTCCGCGATCAGCCCGCGGACGTCCGACTCGAACGTCCGGTGCCGCACCTGCCAGTACATGGAGAGGCTGAGCAGCGCGATGTCGGCGGGGAGCAGCGCGCGGTCGGGCAGCTTGGTGTCGTCCAGCAGCACCGGGACGACCTGCATGTCGCGCTCGAACGCCATCCGCAGTTCGGTGCGCACCCAGTCGCGTTCGTCGTCCAGGCACCGCACGCCGTCGCGGTTCCTGGCGGTCAGCCACGACGGGCCGATCACGGCGAGCACCACGTCCGCGCGTTCGAGCTCGCGCCGGATCCGTCGCGGGTACACCGAACCCAGCGGCAACGAGTCCCGGTCGCGGAACACGTTGTCCTGGCCGTAGTGCTGGGCGAGCAGGGCGGCGATCGACGCCGTCGCGTGCACGCTGTCCTTGATCCGGTAGCTCAGGAAGACGCGGCGCACGGCTCACCTCCCGGCGTGAACCGGCCGACCTCGACCTCGGCCGCGCGCAGCACCCGGTCGCCGTGCAGGTAGCCGCCGCGCACCTCGCGCAGCACCACGCCGTCGTGCTCGGCGCTGGCCACGTCGGAGACGCGCACCGCTTGGTGCAGGTTCGGTGTGAACGGCGTGCCGACGCAGGCCATCCGGTTGACGCCCTGCCGGACGAGCAACTCCTCCAGCTCGTTCGAGATCGAGTCGACGTCCCCGCACTGTGGTGCGGCCTCGATCCGGTCGAGCACGAGGATCACCTGGCGCAGCACGGGTTCGAGGATCTGCCGGACCCGGTCGTCGCCCGCCTGGTCGAGCTGCCGGCACAGCTCGTCGTACATCTGCTTCTGCAGCCGGTCGTTGAGCAGTCTGCGCTGGAACAGGTCGCGCAGCTCGGCGAGTTCCTTGCCGAGGTCGTGCTCCGGGGTGTCCGCGTCCATTCAGCGCCCTCTTCTCTCGACGCGGCCGAGCGCGGTGGCCGCCTTGAGGCGGTGCTTCCACATCGGCTTGTAGCGCAGGACGTAGAACATGCCACCGATGAGCACCATCATCAGGAAGCCCATGAACACACTGCCGGGACTGCCGGAGCCCATCCCGCCGAGGAACGGAATGATGCCGAAGATCAGCAGAGCCAGGAACCACTTGTGCCAGTTGACCCAGTCCCACTTCGGCGCGAGTGCTTCACGGGCCATCTCGCGGAGCTCCTTGACCAGCGTTTCGACGTCCGGGTCACCGGTCTTGAGGTTCGCGATGGTGTCAGCGCGCTTCGACACCAGCGACGCCTGTTCCTCGGACAGGACGTAGAAGCCGCCGTCGTTGATCACCTGGCCGTACGCCACGAACGGTCCGAGCTTGCCGAGGTGGTCCATCAGCTCGTCGTGCAGCGCGATGGCGAGGTAGTAGCGGAACGCCGGGTTGTCGGGGTGCTCGCGCACCACCGACTCCATGATCTCCAGCGCCTTGCCCGCCGCGTCGTTCTGCAGGAACACCTGCGCGATCGACGTCCGGTACTCGGGGTTGCCGGGGTCGAGCCGCAGCGCCTCCTCGTACTTGCGCATCGCCTGCTGCCACTTGCCCATCGCGGCGTAGGCCTCGCCGAGCCCGTAGTGGTACAGGGAGTTCTGCGGGGCCAGTCGAATGGCCTCGGCGAACTCGTACTCGGCATCGCCGGCGTTGCCCAGCAGGAACGACGAGTGCGCCCGCACGAACCAGGCCGCGTCGTCGTTGCCCCGCAGGTTGATCGCCTCGCGGGCGGCGTAGTTCGCGGCGTTCGGGTTGTCCTGGTCGAGGTAGCCGCGGGCGCGGTCGAGCCAGTCGATGCCGTTGCCACCCGCGGCCGGTCCCGCCGGGGGCCGGTAGTCGGCGAGCTCGCGGTCGAACGCGGCCCGCGCGCCCGCGTCGAGCAGCACCTTCTCCGCGCGGTCGATGTCGCGCACGCGGGCCTCGGCCTCGGCGCGGCGGTCGGGATCGGCGCTGCCCTGCCGTTTGATCCACTGCCGGCGCTGTTTGGTGATGGCCTTGCGGATCTCGTCGGCGTCCGCGGCCTGCCCGACCTGGAGCACCTCGTAGAGGTTGACGAACTGGGACGTGGTCATGGTCAGCTCACTTCCAACGCGCGGATCTTGCCGGTCGCCAGGTCCTTCTCCGCACTGTCCATGTTGGACACGTCGTGGACCTCGAAGGTGCCGAGGGACCGGTTCGTGGTGAGGTCGGCGACCTCGATGAAGACGGTCTGGTCGATGTCGTAGGCGAACGTCACGTCGACCGGCGCACCCGCGGGATGGGCGGGGATGGGCAGGATCTGCTCGCCGATCACCTTCACGAACGACGGGTCGGCGTCGTCTCCCTGGGTCACCGAGACCCTGATCTCGGTCTGGTTGTCCGAGACGGTGCGGAACGAGTCCGTGTGCTTGGCGGGAATCCTGGTGTTGGGCGCGATGATGACGGCGTTCTCCATGTTGCCGGTGTCCGCGCGGATCAGGATGCCGAGCCCCTGCGACGTCACGTCCCTGATCGTGATGGCGGGCAGCGCGGACTTCGTGCCGGTCCGCTCGACGTCGACGATGTGGGCCTGCACGGCGGCACCGAGCGCGACGACCTCGTCCGGGTTGAAGGCCCGCTCGGGTTTCCTGCCGGAGAACGACTCCATCATCTCGCGCACCATCGGCATCCGGGTCGAGCCGCCGGCCAGCAGCACGGTGTCCACATCGGACCAGGACAGGCCGGCGTCCTCCAGCAGGATCGCGGTCAGGTCCCGGGTTCTGCTGAGCAGGCTGGAGGTGGCCTCCTCGAAGTCCTTCCGGGTCACCTCGACCGTCCTGGTGGTCCCGCCCGCGCTGAGCACGACCTTCGTCTTCTGGATCGTGGTCAGGGCGCGCTTGGCGGTCTCGGCCTTCTCCCGCAGGTCCGCCTCGGTGTGGTCGTCGTCGAGCAGGTCGGGGCCGCCCAGCTCCTGGAACCGCGCGTTGAGCAGGTTCATCAACGCGTTGTCCCAGTCGAACCCGCCGAGGTTGCGGTCGCCGTTCGTGGCGACGGTGGTGAACTCCCGGTTCTCGATCCGCATGACCGTCACGTCGAAGGTGCCGCCGCCGAGGTCGTAGACGAGCACCGTGCCGGCGTCGGCGGTGTCCAGGCCGTACGCGAGGGCGGCGGCGGTGGGCTCGTTCAGCACCCGGTGGACGGTGAGCCCGGCGATCGTGCCGGCGTCCTTGGTGGCCCGCCGCGCGCCGTCGTCGAAGTACGCCGGCACCGTGATCACGGCCTGGTCGACGGGCCCGCCGAGGTGCAGCTCGGCGTCCTCCTTGAGCCGTTTGATGATCAGTGCGGAGATTTCCTCCGGGCGGAACGTCACGCCGTCGGTCGTCTCGAAACGCCACGTCGCGTCGCCCATGGCGCGTTTCACGAATTGCACGGTGTCGAGTGGCGCCATTGCGGCGGACCGTTTCGCCATGGTTCCGACGAGGGTCGTGTCGGATTGGAATAAAACCACGGAAGGCGTGATGTTCTCGCCCTCCCGGTTGGTGATGATCTCGGGTCTGCCCAGCTCACCCATCACGGCGACGGCCGAGAAGGTGGTGCCCAGGTCGATGCCGATCAGGTGCCCCAACCCCATCTCCTCTTTTCTGTGACATTTTTCCGGTAGTGCGCCATAGCGTTTCCCGATTGGTCGTCGTGATTCTGCGCACTACATCGCGAGGTCTGATCGGAGCGTTAACGGAAATAGTGGACAGATAGTGGACACCGTTCGGGCTTGACCTTGACCTAGGGTCAAGGTTCCAGACTTCGAGCCATGAACAACGACCTCCTCGCAGAGACCGCCAGCCGCTTCGACATCCCCGGCGCCGCCGTCGGTGTCCTCCACAACGGCCAGGAGCACTACTTCAGCCACGGCGTGACGAGCGTCGAGAACCCGTTGCCGGTCAACGAGGACACGCTCTTCCTGCTCGGCTCGGTCACCAAGACCTTCACCGCGACCGCGATCATGCGCCTGGTGGCCCAGGGGCGCGTCTCGCTGGACGCGCCGGTGCGCGAGTACGTGCCGGAGCTGAGGTTGCTGGACGACCGCGAGTTCACCGTCCGGCAGCTGCTCAACCACACGTCCGGGCTCGACTGGGGCACGCTGGCCGACACCGGCGAGGGCGACGACGCGCTGGCCCGGCACGTCGCCGAGCTCGCCACGCTCAAGCTGATCGCGCCGGTCGGGGAACGCCCCTCCTACAGCCAGTCCGGTTTCAACCTGGCCGGGCGGATCATCGAGAACGTCACCGGGCAGACCTACGAGCAGGCGATGACGTCGTTGGTGCTGGAGCCGATCGGGCTGGGCAACACGCACTTCGACCGCGACGCGGTGATGACCCGCCGGTTCGCCGTGGGGCACGAGAAGGGCGAGGTCGCCCGGCCGTGGCGGCACTGGCGCGCCAACAACCCCGGCGGAGGCATCGCGGCGTCGGTCCAGGATCTTCTTGCGTGGGCCCGATTCCACCTGGGCGACGGCGACGGGGTGGACCTGGCCGAGATGCGCAGGCCGACGGCGTTGCTGCGGGGCAGCAACCTCGGCGACGCCATCGGGGTCGGCTGGTTTCTGCGCGAGATCGACGGCGTGCAGGCGATCGGGCACGGCGGTTCGTCCAACGGGCAGTTCGCCGAGCTGCTGATCGTGCCGTCGCACGGCTTCGCGGTGGTGTCGGTCGCGAACCAGGGCCCGGACGGGATTCCGTTCAACCAGGCGATGGTCCGGCACGCGCTGGAGCACTACGCCGGCGTGCTGGACCAGGACCCGGAACCGTTGCCGTACAACGCTGACAACGCTCGTGAGGTCGCGGGCGGCTACGACAACGACGCGATGGTCATGACCATCGACGACACCGGAACCGGGCTGGTGCTGGAGGTGCTGCTCCGGCCGGAGATCCGGGAGTCCGCGGAGATGGAACTGCCGGCCGACCACGCGCCGTTCCCGATGGCGCTGCTGCCACGCGACGAGTACATGATCACGGACGGCGCTTTCACCGGGCAGCGCGGGTTCTTCACTCGCGACGCTCAGGGGACGATCATCGGCGTCGATCTCGCCGGACGCATGTTCGGCCGGGTGGGATGATTCGGGTGTGATCACGATCGGCCAGCTCGCCCGGTACGCGGGCGTGACGATCAAGGCGGTGCGGCACTACCACAAGGTGGGGCTGCTCGCGGAGCCCGAGCGGGACGTCTCCGGCTACCGGCGGTACACCGCGCAGGACGCGATCGACCTGGTCAAGATCCGCACGCTCGCCGAGGCCGGGGTGCCGCTCGCCCGCG
>NZ_MUYM01000033.1 GCF_002150765.1 Lentzea kentuckyensis | reverse complement strand
CGACGGCGACGAGCTGTCCGGTGTCCGGGAAGGACTTGGCGCGTCCGGCGTCGACGAAGGCGAAGAGGGCGACGACGAGGACGGCGAAGACGGAGAGCTGTCCGGAGAGGACGGCGACGACGGAGAGCTGTCGGGGGAGGACGACGGCGACGAGCTGTCCGGAGTGGACGAAGGCGAGCTGTCCGGGGAGGACGAAGACGAAGGCGAGCCGTGCCCGCCAGAAGGCGAGAGGTCCGGCGCGTCGGTGCGGTGGAACAGGCCGCCGGGCTTGATGGACTTCGTGGAGATCACGTCGAGGCCGGTCACCTTGCCGACCAGCTTGCCGACGACCTTCATGATCTTCGTGAAGATCTCGACCAGCTTGCCCAGCAGCGGCGAGACCTTCTTGATGGTCTTGATGAGCTTCTGGATCAGCTCGCCGATCCTGGTGGCCCACTTGGAGATCGCGGTGACGGCCTGCGCGACGATCACCGGCGTGCCGAAGCCCAGCGTGAAGACGGCTTCGAGGACCCACGTGATCAGCTTCGCGACCAAGTCGGCGATCAGGTCGCGCACCATCTCGCGCACGAACCCGACGACCATGCCCATCACGCCGACCACGGTGCCGACCGAACCCGCGGTGGAGGCGGCGCCGGACAGCGCGTCCAGCTGCTCGCCCGCGGCCTTGCGGTAGGCGTCACCGGCGGCGCCCGACCACGACGCGGTCTGGTCGACGGCGGCCTTGTAGTCCGCGGCGACCTTTCCGAGCTCGGCCGAGACGTTGCCCCACGTCGTGGAGTACGACTGGATCACCGGCGGGTCGCCCGCCAGCCAGTCCAGCGCCTCCTTCAACGGCTGCATGTGCTCCATCAGGAACGAGGCCGCGGAGGACAGCAGGGTGCCGAACGGGTCGATCGCCATCGAGGCGGCGTCCGCCACGAGACCGACGACGCCGAGGCCGCCCTCGATCCAGCTGCCCTCGGAGATGCCCTTGTAGGCGTCGACCGCGGAGTCGGCGATGGAGAAACCGGTCGCCCAGCCGTTGTCACCGGTGCCGGCGTTGAAGAAACCGGACGGCGCTGCCGGGGCCTGTGCCACCAACGGGTTCGGTGTGGACATCAGAAGCCCTTCAGCGACTTGGTGATCTGGTCCTCGACCTCTTGGTAGTGCTTCGCGGTCTCGGTGACCTTCTTCGCGGTGTTGTCCATCGCCTCGGCGACGCCCTTCAACGCGTTCATGCCCCACTGCTCAACGGGGTCGAGCAACATGCGGAACGGCTGGCAGATGATCCCGTACGCGTCGGTCGGCATCGACACGGTGTTCGCCGCGTCCAGCGCTCCCTG
Organism: Lentzea kentuckyensis; assembly: GCF_002150765.1. Taxonomy (GTDB): domain Bacteria; phylum Actinomycetota; class Actinomycetes; order Mycobacteriales; family Pseudonocardiaceae; genus Lentzea; species Lentzea kentuckyensis. Next base: position 96,494 of record NZ_MUYM01000033.1, on the reverse strand, counting down.
CAACCGCCCGTGCAGGCCCTCCAGGGCCTTGGCGTGCGCTTCCAACACGTCCGACGTGACGTGGAAACCGGAAGACATCGAGCCCCCTCAAGTTCGAGCAGCGGACAGAAAGATCAGGAGAGCACGGACTCTCCGCCGAAGTCGTCGTCGTCCGACGGGGGACGGCGGCGAGGCGGCGGCGGCGCGGCCGGCCTCGGGGGAGGCGGCGCGTCGTCCTCGACTCGGAAGTTCATCTCGTTGCGGTCGTACGGCGTGCGACCGGCCTCTTCCGCGGGCGGTGCCGGGAAGTTCTTCTTGGCCTCGTTGAACAACACGTTGGCCGTCTCGTCCTGCGTGCCGATGGTCTCGGCCATGGCTTCCTGCAGCAGTTCGGGAATCCGGGACTGCGCGCGCTGCAGCAGCTTCATGATCTCGCCGCTGATCTCGGACATGCGCTTGCCGGCGGCCGACTCGTTGATCACGAGGTTCTGCAGGATCCCGTTGGACCCGACCAGGATCTCGATGGAACCGTCCGGCGAGCGCTCGGAGATCGTCATCCCCTGCACGCGCGTCGCCATCTCCTGATAGCGCGCGGCGCGTTCCTGGATGTTCTGGTTCCAGTTCGCGAGCATCTGCTCGGACCCGGCGATGTCCTCGGGCACCGGTTATTCCCTCCCACAGCGGCAGCGGACTCAAAGGATGACGCAGCCGGATCCGATCTCGTTCCGCCCACGGGTCAAATCGGCCGTGCAGACCAACGGCGTCCCACCGATCGGAGCAGTGGGACGCCGTCAAGTCATGTGGACTAGTTCACGCCCAGCAGGTCGACGACGAAGATCAGCGTCTCGTTGGGCTTGATCACGCCGCCGGCGCCGCGCGCGCCGTAGCCCAGGTGCGGCGGGATGACCAGCTTGCGGCGGCCGCCGACCTTCATGCCCTGAACACCCTGGTCCCAGCCGGCGATGACGCGGCCGCCGCCGAGCGGGAACTGGAACGCCTCGCCGCGGTCCCAGGACGCGTCGAACTGCTCGCCGGTCGAGTGCGAGACGCCGACGTAGTGCACGGACACGAACTGACCGGCCGTGGCCTCCGCACCGTCGCCAACGGTGATGTCCTCGATCAGCAGGTCGGCGGGCGCCGGGCCGTCGTGCGGGTCGACCTCAGGCTTCGTGGGGGCCATCACAACTTCCTCTCGGAACGGGATTGTTCGCGCTCGATCCAATCACGCGCGTGTGGGCGCGGCCGAATGGCCTACGCGGACCAGCCCTTGCCCGTCTCGAAATCCTCTGTTGATCTGTAAACAACCTCCGGCCCTGCAACCGGGGGACACAACCGAACAAGGAGATGATCATGGCGGCAACCCTGCACCGCCTCCGGTCATGGCTGGGTGCGGCACTGGCAGCGGCGACGCTGTCGATGGCGTGCGTCAGCGTGGCCGAAGCAGCTCCAACCCCGACCACCGACGGTGAGTTCGGGACCCAGGTCGTGGGCGGCACGCGCGCGAGCACGTCCACCTACCCCTGGGTCGTCTACCTCGCGACCAGCAGCGGCTTCCAGTACTGCGGTGGCACGCTCGTCGCTCCCAACAAGGTCGTCACCGCCGCGCACTGCACCGTGGGCGACTCCGCCTCCGCGGTCCGCGTCGTGGCCGGCCGGGACGACAAGAACTCCACCGCGGGCACCGTCGCCCGCGTCACGAAGATCTGGATCCACCCGAGCTACACCGACGTGACCCGCGGCTACGACGTGTCGGTGCTCACGCTCGACCGCAACCTGTCGCAGACCCCGATCAAGTTCGCGACGAGCGCGGACACCGGGCTGTACGCGGCGGGCACCAGCTCGACGATCCTCGGCTGGGGTGACACCTCGTCCGGCGGTTCGGCCTCGCGCTACCTGCTCAAGGCCACCGTGCCGCTGACCAGCAACTCCACCTGCGCCAGCGCCTACGGCAGCCGCTTCATCGCCACGGCCATGGTGTGCGCCGGATACACCCAGGGCGGCACCGACACCTGCCAGGGCGACTCCGGTGGCCCGCTCGTGGCCGGTGGCAAGCTGATCGGCATCACGTCGTGGGGCGATGGCTGCGCCGACCCCGGCATCCCCGGCGTCTACACCCGCGTCTCGACCTACGCGACGCAGATCCAGGCACAGCTGTAACAACTGAGAACAAGGCCGGGAAGGGCGCGCAACCCTTCCCGGCCTTGCTTACGTCCTGGTGGCATGAACGGCAGAAAGCTGTTGGCCGGCGCCGCCGTGCTGGTCGTCGCCGGAGTGAGTGTGAGCTCCGCGGTGAGGGACGAAACCCTCACGCCACCACCGATCGTGGACTACGGGCCGGTGCGTCTGGTCGCGTTCGACTCGTGCGACAACGCACTGACCGAGCTGCGCAACGCCATGGCGCCGTACGTCAGCGCGTACGGCCTCGGGGGCCGTCCCATCATGTACGCCGAAGGCATGGCGACGGACAACAGCGCGGGTGTCGCGCCGAAGGCCATGCCCGACGCGAGGGCCGCCACGCCGCCAGAACAGCAGCAGGAGCACTCGACGACGAACGTCCACGAGCAGGGCGTCGACGAGCCGGACATCGTGAAGACGGACGGAAAACGCGTCTTCTCCATCGCGGACGGCAAGCTGCGCGTGATCGACGTGGCGAGCAGGAGCATCACCGGCACCGTCGATCTCGGCCAGCGGCACGCGAGCCAGCTGCTGGTCTCCGGTGACCGCGCGCTGGTGGTCGCGGAGAACCAGGGCCCGATCATGGAAAAGCCCGTGCTCCCGCCCGACCGCCCGTACGTCGCCGAGTCCGGCACCGAGCTGGTCCTCGTCGATCTCAAGGCGCTCAAGGAGATCGGCAGCCTCAAGACCGACGGCTTCTACCTCGACGCCCGCCAGATCGGCGGCACCGCCCGCGTCGTCGTCCGCTCGCAGCCCCGCATGCCGTGGGTCTACCCGGACGAGACGATCAACGAAGCGGGAGCGTCGCGGCGCAACAAGGAGATCCTGCAGAGCGAGCCGATCGGCACGTGGCTGCCGCGCTACGAGCTGAACCAGAACGGCGCCAGGTCGAGCGGCAGCCTCGTCGACTGCGCGAACGTCAGCCACCCCGTCGTGCACTCGGCGGCGTCGATGCTGACCGTGCTCACGTTCGAGCTGTCCGGTCAGCTCGGCACCGGCCAGCCGGTCTCGATCGTGGCCGACGGCGACACCGTCTACGGCACCGACCGCAGCCTCTACATCGCCGACGACCACCGCCTGCTGCCCGAACTCCCCGGCAAACCACCGGCGCAGCGGCCGATCACCACCGCCATCCACCAGTTCGACATCAGCCAGTCCGGCCCGCCCAAGCACGTCGCGTCCGGCGATGTCGGTGGCACGCTGCTGAACCAGTACTCGTTGTCCGAGCACGACGGCGTTCTCCGCGTGGCCACGACAACGGGAACGGAGACGCGTTGTTGCTGGCGCATGGGCGATATCGCGCCGCCGCAGCAACAGCAACCGTCGGAAAGCTTCGTCACCACTTTGCGCCGCAACGGAAACGAGCTGACCAAGGTCGGTCAGACCGGCGGTCTCGGCAAGGGTGAGCGCATCTACAGCGTGCGGTTCATCGGCAAGATGGGTTACGTCGTCACGTTCCGGCAGACCGACCCGCTCTACACGCTGGACCTGAGCGATCCCGGGCAGCCCAGGGTGATGGGCGAGCTGAAGATCAACGGCTTCTCCGCCTACCTGCACCCCGCCGGCGACGGCAAGCTGATCGGGGTCGGCCAGGAGGCGACCGATCAGGGCCGCACCACCGGCACGCAGGTGTCGTTGTTCGACGTGAGCAACCCCGCGTCACCGCAACGGCTCGCCCAGTACCACCTGCCGAACTCGAACTCCGAGGCCCAGTTCGACCCGCACGCGTTCCTGTACTGGCCCCAGGACGGCACGCTCGTCGTCCCGGTGTCGCAGTACAAGACGAACTACGAGGTCGCCTCGCTGGTGCTGAGGGTCGAGGGCAACCAGGTGCGCGAGACCGGCAAGATCGTCGAACCGTCCAGCCAGAACTACGGCGGCGGTGCCAGGCGCACGATGGTGATCGGCGACCAGCTGTGGTCGATCTCCACGGCGGGCGTGCAGGTCAACGCGCGCAACGGCCTGGCGCAGCAGGCCTGGCTGCCGTTCACGCAGTAGCGCGGTCCCCGTTGAGCAGGCGGTGCGCGAGCACCGTGCCGCCTGCCATCGCCGCCGGGATGACGATGATCGCGGCCAGCGGGATCAGGCACAGCAGGTAGGCGGGCACGGCGAACCCGAGCACCATCGACCGCCGGGTCGCGAGGATCTTCCTGCGCTGCTTGAACGAACGACCGCGGCGCGTGAACGGGATGCCGGTCAGCTCGATCCCGAGCAGGTAGCCGTTGATGCACACGGCCAGGACCGGCACCACGGTCTGCCCGACGACCGGGATGAACCCGCAGAAGAACAACGGGATCGCGAACAGGATCGAGACGCCGACCAGCAGCAGCGTGCCGCGCAGCCCCACCAGGAACCCGCGCCACCAGCCGACCTGCTCGGCCTCGGGCACGCCGCCGAGCTCGTCCTCGACCTCCTCGGCGATGTACTCGTAGAACGGGCCGCCGACCATGAGCGTGATCGCGGTGAACAGCAGCACGCTCAGGCCGAGGACCACCGCGATCACCGAAATTCCGACCGCGACCTCGACGACGCTCTGCCAGGTGTCGCTCCACGAGTCCGCGAACCCGGTGAGCCAGTCGGCGATCGAGTCGATGTACAGGAACAGCAGCACCCAGCCGGTGATCATCAACACCGCGGTGATGACCGCGGGCAGCGCTCCGACGAGCACGCGCTTGGGCGAGCTGAACACCAGCCTGAACCCGCGCAGCAGCAGAGCGACGCCGGCCCCGAAGTCCTTGATCACGCGCGCAGGATAGTCGGTGCGGGCTCCTCGGGAGACGAGGTGGAGCGAAATCGCGGGGACCGGCATGATGGCGAGCTGAGTGTGGGAGGCGTTGAGGTTGAGCAACCCAGCTAAGAACGCCGTCGTCGTCCCGGACGGGCCGCTGCCGATGCTGCCGCCCGCCGTCTGGGAGTCGCGGGAAGTGCAGGACGCGGTCGCCGCGGAGTCTCCCGGCGCCGTGGTCGCGATCGCGCGCAAGGCGCACGGCCTGCGTCAGGACGAGCTGGGCACTCTCGCGGGGTTCTCCCAGTCGGCGATCTCCCGCCTGGAGGCCGGCAGCAACATCGCCTACGACATGCGCGTCCTGCGCACGCTCCAGCAACTGCTCGGCATTCCCGCACATCTGCTCGGGCTGATCGACCGCACGGTGCCGATGCGGTCGGGCGAGGCGCGCAGGCTCGGTGCCGGCGGGCTGGACGCGGTGGCGAAAGACCTGGTCGTGGGCATGGAGGGCAAGGCGCTGATGGCGTTGTGCGCCTCCGCGGTCTTCGGTGCGGCGAACGGCAGCGGCGCGTTGGCCGACGACGCCGTGAGCCAGCTTCTCGTGCTGCGCAGGATCGTCAACGACGCGCACAACTGGCGCGGCACCGGTGCGCTCATGCCCGCCGTGCGCAGCATGTACGACTTCATCGACGTACTGCGCCGCAACGCGCGTGGCGACGTCCGTCGGAGGTTGCTCGGCACGGGCGCGATGTACGCCGAGTTCTACGGCTGGCTGCACGAGGAGACAGGCGACTTGCGCGGTGCGGGCGCATGGACGTCGCGCGCTCTCGAACAAGGCCAGGCGGCGGACGACCGGGACGTCGTCGCGTACTGCTACGTGCGGATGAGCCAGCTCGCCGAGGTCGAGGGCGACGACGACCGCGTCATCGGCCTGGCCCGCGCCGCCCAGCGCGAGACCGGGCTGAGCCCGATCGTGCGCGCGATGGCGTTGCGGCAGGAGGCCCGCGGTCTCGCGCGGGCGGGCCAGGACGCGTGCATGCCGCGGTTCGACCTCTCGCAGTCGCTGGTGCTCGCCGCGCAACGGTCGCAGACCGACGAGTACTCCATCGGCTACTGCTTCACCGAGCTGCACGTGCAGATGCAGCGCGCCGCCAGCATGGTCGACCTCGCCGACCACCGGCACGCCATCACCGCCTACACGGACCTCATGCCCAGGTGGGGCGGCATCTGCCAGTGGGAGCAGGGCGTCCACACGGCCAGGCTCGCCTACGCGTACGCGGCCAGCGGCGACGTGGAACAGGCCGTCAACTTCGGGTTCGCGGCGCTCGACCTGGCCCGCGCCACGGGCTCGCAGCTGATCGTGAACGAGCTGGACAAGCTCGACCCGTGGGCCGCGTCGCCGGCGATCGCCGAACTCGCCGCCGAGGTCACCCACCTGCGTTGAGCCGCGTATGCGAGTTCCGCATACGAGAGCTGTAAATCGTCTGTAACCCTCCCGATTTCCTCCTGCGGCCCGCACGATCTAGGTGTGATCGACCTAGCCGAACGAACGCCGCGATCGGACGAGGTCAGCGCCGAGAAGTTCTGCGCGGCGGTGGCAGAGCGGAACTCGGGCCCATACCGGCTCAGGTTCTACGCCACCACACACGCCGTCGTGTGTGTGGTGGACGACGCCGAGGTGAAGGCATGAGCACTCAAGAACGAACGGGAGCGCGCATGCCGGTATTGCTGGTCCGCAAGCGTGCGGGTGTCGTAGGAGAGACACAACGCACGTGCCACCTCGTACCCATGCCCGATGACGACGACCACACGCCGCACGCGCTCACCGCGTACTGCGGCGAACTCATCCACCGCGGTGAGGCCGAACTGCTCGCGCAACCATCCGGTATGCCGTGCGTGGGTTGTTTGTTTCGCGTCCCGATGCCACGTTCTGGGGAACTAGGCGCCCAGGACTGGTGACGCCAGTTCGGCAGCGACCGCACCCGCCCGTTGCGCGGTGCCTGAAGCCTGTGCTCCTCAACGCGAGATCCCGGTCGGGGCACAGAGTCGTAAAAGTCCGCGGGAACGTCCCACCCGGACGATCAAGCTGGCTACCTTTGGCGGTATGACGCACGGCAATTCTCGTCCCACCGGGTTCGAGCGGTTCGCGAACAAGCTCGTTGGCGGTCTCGTGAAGCTCGGGGTGGGGCCCAAGGGCATGCGCACCCTGTCCGTGCAAGGCCGCAAGAGCGGCAGGTGGTACAGCACGCCGGTGAACCTGCTGGACCTCGACGGCACCCGTTACCTGCTCGCGCCGCGCGGCACCACGCAGTGGGTCCGCAACCTGCGCGTGGTCAGGTCCGGTGAGTTGCGGCGCGGCAAGTTCGTCCAGACCTTCCAGGCGGTCGAGCTGCCGGACGAGGCCAAGCCGGTGATCATCCAGGCCTACCTGCGGCGCTGGCACTCGCAGGTCAAGCAGTTCTTCCCCGGCTTGGACGCCTCGACACCGCTGGAAACGCTGCTGGCCAGGGCCGGCGACTATCCCGTTTTCGAGCTGACATGAGGCTGTTGGCGGCACTGGCCGCCCTCCTCCTCGTCCTCACCGGCTGCGGCAGCGACCGCGAGGACCGGTTCGCCCGGCCCGGCGCGCCCAAGGCGTCACCGAGCGGGAAGTTCATCGCGCACGCCGAGAGCGCGAGCGAGGTGTGGGTGACCGACCGCGACGGCGGTGACGTGTTCCGCAAGTCTTACGAGTACGCCACGAGTTCACGCGCCGACGGCATCGGCGTGGTGTGGCTGTCCACGAAGGACCAGTTGTGGGTGCTGGTGCCCGGCGACACGAGCGAGCGCATCGAGGCCGGGCCGGACGGCAAGTGGATCGCGGTCGAGGCCGAGCTACCCGGGGAGATCACGCGGCTCGGGTGAGGCGTCCTGCTCGCCCTGCGCGAGCCGGCGGCCGCGCTCCAGTTCCGCGTCGAACTCGGCGCCGAGCAGCACGGCGATGTTCGAGATCCACAGCCACACCAGGAAGACGATGACGCCACCGAGCGAGCCGTAGGTCTTGTTGTAGGAGGCGAAGTTCGCCACGTAGATCGCGAAACCGACGGTCGCGAGCGCCCACAGCACGATCGCGAGCAGGCTGCCGGGGGTGACCCAGCGGAAGCCGGGCTGCCGGACGTTCGGCGCCGCCCAGTACAGCACCGCGAACGCGAGGCTCACCAACAGCAGGATGACCGGCCACTTCACGATGTCCCACACGGTGACGACCGTGTCGCCGAGCCCGATCGCGTTGCCGACCGTGTCCGCGACGCCGCCGGTCAGCACGAGCGCGCCCAGCGTGAGCGACACCAGCACCACCGACCCCAGCGTCAACAGCAGCCGCAACGGCACCGTCTTCCAGAACGGCCGGCCTTCTTCGACGTCGTACACGGCGTTGCACGCGCGCATGAACGCGCCGAGGTAGCCCGACGCCGTCCAGAACGCGGTCAGCAGAGCGATGATGCCGAGCAGTCCGGCGGTGCTCTGGCCCTTCCGCAGCTCGCCGATGGACGACTTCACCAGCTCGCCCGCCTCACCGGGGGCGACCTGGTCGACGTACTTCAGCAGCTCCTGCGTCGTCGTGTCGCCGAGCAGCGCGAGCACGGACGTCAGCACGATGAGACCGGGGAACAACGACAGCACCGCGTAGTAGGTGAGCGCACCGGCCCAGTCCGTCAGGTTGTCGTCGTTGAACTCCTTGACCGTCCGTTTGAGAACGCCCCACCAAGCGCCCTTGGACAACTTGGTGGGGCGGTCGACCGTCTTACCTGCGGGCACGGCGCCAGCTCCACGAACGGCTACCGGTGCCGACACCGGCCAGGTGCAGCGCGAGGAGCAGCAACCCGAGCGTGACGAGGGTGCCAGTGGTGATCGCGCTCCCGAGCGACACGTCCGCGAGGTCGAACAGCAGGGCGAGGCCGAACGCCACCGCAGCGATGATTGCCAGCACGTGTACCTCCTCAGTGAAGTGACCTGCGGATACCCACTTCGTTAGCCGGGAATCACACCGTTCGGAGCAATGGTCGTGCCATGATCCGCACATGAACGTCCAGCGGTGGCAGGCGGCCGCGGTTCCGTGGTGGGTGACCAAGGTCGGGCTCGTCGGTGGCTGGATCGTCGCTTTCTACTTCGCGGCGAGCGCGAACGAGACACCGTGCACAACCGCACAGCCGTGCGTCCCGGACCCGCTGTTCTCTCTCGCCGTGGTGCCGCTGCTCGCCACACCGTTGCTGTTGATGTTCGGCCGTGTCCTCACCGGCTGCGCAATGGGCGTGTTGTTCGGTGTGCTGGACATCGTGCTTGACGGCAGTGCGGTGGCGAACCTCGCGTTCGGTCTGCACGCCGGTGCGTGTGCGCTGGTGGCGGCGTGGACCATCAGGTCACGTGTCGATCAGCACGAGGCAGCGGGTGCGACGATCGTTTCGTTGCCGGACATGCCGCCGCCGCGCGGAGTTCTCCGCATCATCGCCGTGCTGCTGGTGGTCTTCGGGTTCCTGACGTTCGTGCAGTACGACCTCTCCAACAGCGAGATCGAGCAGCACGTCGCGAAGGCCAGCCGGGTCGAGGCCGAGGTCGTCGAGATCAAGAACACCTACGAGGTGTGGGTGGAGCTGCCGGACCGGCAGCGCACCGCGTTCGAGCCGCTCGCACCGGAGACGTACCACGTCGGCGACACCGTGCCGGTGTTCGCGGACGGCGCCTGGGTGCGGATGGTCAACGAACCCGACGACGTCACGTGGTGGCTGACGCTCGGCGGCGCGACCGTGTTCCTCGCGATCGTGCTGGCCGTGCGGGAACGCCGCCGCCGCGCGCTGTGGACGGGTCCGGTCAAGGCGATCCGGCTGCAGGCGCACCCGATCGGCCCGCGCCGGATCCTGTTGCGGCACAACAAGCAGGACATCGCCACCGTCACCACGCTCGCCGATCTCGGGCTGGAGGAGCCGCTCTACCACGACACCGAGCAGTTCGGCCGGGTGTGGCGCGGCGAGGAGGACCCGCCGATGCAGCTCGACCCGGCGGAGGTGCTGGTCGCGGGGGAGTGGCACCACGGCGGTCAGGTCGCGCTGCTGGTCGAGGGCGAGGTGGTCGCGACCAGCACGCTCAGCCGGGTGCGTCCGCGGCACACCGTCCACAGTGCACACCTGCCGGGCGAACCGGTCACCGCGGGCACGCCGGTCGAGCTGCCGCACGCGATGTGGCCGGGTGATCGGCGGCGCACGGAGGGCGTGGTGTTCCTGCTGGCCGCGGCCGGTGCGTTGATCGCGATGAAGTACTACCCGAGCCTGATCCTGCTCGGTCTGATCGGCGGGCAGTTCCTGCTCTCCGCGGTGAACAGGTTCCAGCCGTTGATGCGGCTCGACCACACAGCCGTGTTCCTCTACACGGGCGTGTGGACCTATCGCGTGCCGTGGTCGCAGCTGCACGGAGTCCGTCGATCCGGTCCGCAGCTCATGCTCGCGTTCGGCCCGCACGGCGACGTGATCACGACTCCGCACCTGCCGGACGAGAGGGCGGGCGAGAAGCTGATGTGGGCCCGCGCCCGGTCGTTGATCGCCGACCACACCGGCGAACGCGTGACCCGCCGGCTCAACATCGGCGTGGTGGTCGGACTGATCTACCTCGGCCTGATCCTGTTCATCTGAGCCGGGCCACGGCCTTGAGCAGACGGTCCACATCGGACTCGTCGGTGTACGGCGCGATGCCCGCCCGCACCGCGCCCTTGTCGCCCAGCCCGAGCCACCGCGAGCACTCGATCGCGTAGAAGTGGCCTGCGGGCGCGTTCACGCCCTCAGCGCCGAGCCTGCGGTACACCTCGGCCGGGTCGAGCCCGTCGACGGAGAACAGCACGGTCGGGGTCCGTTGCGAGGCCTTGCTGTAGACGCGCACGCCCAGCTCCTGCAGCCCGGACTCCAGCTGGTGGCGCAACCCCTGTTCGTGCTCCTCCAGCCCGTCCAGCCCGCGCATGAACTCCACCGCCGCGGTCGTCCCGGCCAGCAGCTCGTAGGGCAGCGTGCCCAGCTCGAACCGTTCCGGCACGGCGTTCGTCGACGGCAGCAGCTTGTCCGGTCGCAGCGTCTCCAGCAGCTCCGGTGCGGCCGCCAGCACGCCGAGGTGCGGGCCGAGGAACTTGTACGGCGAGCACACGAAGAAGTCCGCGTCCATCGCCTCGACGTCGACCGGCACGTGCGCTGTGTAGTGCACGCCGTCGACGTAGACGAACGCCGCCATCTCGTGCGCCGCCCGCGCGATCTCCGCCACGTCCGGACGGGTGCCGAGCAGGTTCGACGCCGCCGTGATCGCCACGACGCGGGTGCGGTCCGACAGCAGCTTCGTCACCGACTCGACGGGCAGCTCGCCGGTCGTCCGGTCGAACGGCGCCCAGCGCACCGTGGCCCTGGCCGCCTCTGCCGCCTGCACCCACGGCCGGATGTTCGCGTCGTGGTCGATCCTGGTCACGATGATCTCGTCGCCCGGCCGCCAGTTCTTCGACAGCGTGCGGGCGAAGTCGTAGGTCAGCTGGGTCATGCTGCGGCCGAACACGATGCTGCCCGCGTTGAGGAACTCGCTCATCGTCCGGCGCGCGGTCCGGACGATCTCCTCGGCCCGGCGTTCGGCGGCCGTCACGCTGCCGCGGTTCGCGATCGCCGAGGTCAGCGTCTCCCTGACCGCGTCGCCGACGACGTCGGGCACCTGCGCGCCGCCGGGTCCGTCGAAGTGCGCGGCACCCTCGCGCAACGCCGGGAAGTGGGCGCGGACCGCGGCGACGTCGTAAGCCATGACCTCATGGTGCTTGAGCACCCACGAATCGGGAAAGGATCAACCGGAGGGTGCTCACCTGTCCGGTCGCGTCGAAGTCCGGGTCGATCAGCCTGCCGAACAGGCCGTCGACCAGTCCCTGCGCCCACGTCGCCGCCGTCCGGGCGTCCACCGGGAGCGCGATCTGGCCGGCGTCGTGTGCCCGCTGCAGCAGAACGGCCAGCTCGTCGCGGACCACCTGCTCGTTGCGGCCGACCAGCTCCCACAGTTCCGGATCGCGGCTGGCCTGCGTCACCACCTCCAGCACCAGCCCGGCCACGGACCGGTCCAGCGCGGGCACGCACAGGTGGTCGACCATCATCAGCACGCCGTCCCACGGGCTGAGCTCGCGGGCCCTGGCGAACATCGCCGCGTTGTCGGCGCCGTCCTGCTCGAAGATCTCGCGGAAGATCGCCCGCTTGGTGGGGAAGTAGTGGAACAGGCTGCCGGTGCTGATGTCGGCGGCCTTGCAGATCTCGGCGACGGTCGTCCGGTCGAAGCCCTTTGCCGCGAACAGGCCGGCCGCGGTGTCGGTGATGTGTCTCTTCTTCGCGGCGTGCTTGGCCGGATCTACCGTTCGCACCTGTAGTACTGCCTCTTTTTCTGGTCCCTGACGTAGACCCCGCGTTTGCGGATCTCCCGCCCCAATTCTGCGGCCTCCTCGTGCTCGTACTTCGCGATGGCCTTCCTGCGGGCCGTGAACAGCGCGTTCACGTCCGCTGGCAGCTCCGGCGCGTGCTCGACCCACAGCCGGAACTCGTTCGCGAACGGGTCGGCGGCGTGCCAGCGGTACCCCTGGCCGGTGAAAGCCTGTTCGAGCTTGGTCCTGCTGAGATCGGAGGTCTCGCGGACCAGTTCGGCGCCGCTCGGCGACAGCAGGACGAGCTGCTTGCCGTCCGCGAACGCCGACTCGACCTCGTTGCGGGCGAAGTCGAACGTCTTGTCGTCCTTCCTGAGCGTGACCCGGTCGTGCGAGATCTCGACGAACAGCATCTCGGCCGCCCAGAGCAACGCGAGCACACCGCCGCCGACGGCGCCGATCGCGAGCGCCGCGACCGTCACCCACGGTTCGGGAATGTCCGTGACCAGCTCGAACACGCCCTGGAACGGGAACCACCCCAAGGTCGTGATCCACCCGGCTGCCAGCTTGAGCCCCCACACCGCGGCGGCTCCCAGCACCGGGCACAGCACCCAGATGCCGTACCGGACCGCCGCGCTCTCCTGCACAGTCGTCATGCGCCCCAATACTAGACCGAGCGCTCGGTTTATTAGCACGGAACGCGTCAGGGGACTACTACGGCAGGTAGAACGTCAGCAGGTCGCTCGTGACCGGTGGGAACAGCGCGTTCATCAGGTCGAAGTGCGGGCCGGGGTAGACGTCGGTGTACCAGCGGCGCAGTCCGTCGATGCCGTGCGGACCGAACAACAGCGGTGCGAGGAGGTCCGGTGCGATGCCGGCCCCGCCTTCCTCGCCAGGGCCCGTCATCGTGCCGCCCCACTCGTACGGGCCGATCACCTCGCCGTCCCAGCGGAAGCGGACGTGCGTGCGGTAGAAGCCGAGCAGCACGTCGGTGGGTTCGTGGCCCCGCAGGCGTTTCGTGAAGACCGGGCGCAGGTGTTCGAACAGAGCGGGGACGTCCGGGATGCGGACCAGGTACTGCTCCAGGCCGGGGCGGCGCGGTGCGAGGAACCGCTCCAGCACCGGTAGCCGTTCGACGACCTGGGCCGGATTCACCAGCCGCAGCAACGCCGTGACGCCGTGGTCGTCTCCGGCGATCTCGCCCAGCACGACGTCGCCCTCTTCCGGCGGCGTGCTGCGGCCGGTGGCGACCGGGACGCCGTCGCGTTCGACGACCCACGTGGTCGAGCCGGTGCGGTTGATCAGCCAGCGCCAGCACGGCGTGGTGTGACCCATGCGCAGGTCCGCGGCTTGCTGGGCGTCGTCCTGAAAGCGTTGCAGGACAGGGATGTCCGCCTCGGCGGCGCGGCGGAGTGTGTGTCCCGCGACGGGTTCGGGCAACGTCGCGAGCGCCCTGGTCTGCTTGACCGGGATCGAGTAGGTGTAGCCGAACTGGCGGTAGAAGTACGGGATGCCGATCATGATCTGGAGCAGGTGACCGCGCTCGGCGGACCGGTCGTGCGCCCAGCCCATCAGCTGCCGCACCAGGCCTTTGCCCTCGTGCTCGACATCGGTGGCGACCTGTTCGACCTGGCCGGCGGGGATGTCGACGCCGGCGAGCGTCACGGTCTCGTCCATCAACGTCGCCGTGGAGACGATCCGGTCACCGTCGGCGGCGACCGCGACCCACTCGCAGCCCGCGTCCTGGTCCGTCATCAGCAGCCGCGCGTCGACGCCGTCGCTCGGGTCCATCCGCGAGACGATGAGCTTCGCGACCTGGTCCACGTCTTCTGGGCGCGATGTGCGTATCTCCACCGGCCGAGTGTTTCCAGGGCAGTGGTTGTCCGCAAACGGATTTACCGTCGAGGGCATGGACTGGAACAAGCAGTTGACAGACCAGCTCGACTTCCACTGGAAGGTGCAGGCGCGGCCGCGGCTGGAGGGGCTGACCGACGAGGAGTACTTCTGGGAGCCCGTGCCCGACGTGTGGACGATCCGCCGGGACAACACGATCGACTGGCAGTACCCGGCGCCGGAACCGACGCCGGTCACCACGATCGCGTGGCGGATGGCGCACATCATCGTCGGCGTGTTCGCCATGCGCACGGCTTCGCACTTCGGCGGCCCGCCGGCTGATCACGCGACGTGGCAGTACGCGATGACCGCTGATGACGCGCTGAAGCAGCTGGACGACGCCTACGCGGCGTGGATGGCCGGCGCGCGCACGGCCGACCTCTCGCTCCCGGTCGGTCCGGCCGAGGGACCGTTCGCCGAGGAACCGATGGCGACCCTGGTGCTGCACATCAACCGGGAGGTGATCCACCACTGCGCGGAGATCGCGTTGCTCCGGGATCTGTATCTGAGGGAGAGTTAGTTACCAAGAAGTGCCTACTTTCTAGAAGTTGGCGCTAACTGCAAGATGGTGTCCGTCGAGAACATCGAGGGGATCATCATCATGCGAGTCATCACGCAGAAGACCGTTGGCGACGCGTCCGTGCTGGAGGTCGCGGAGGTGGCGAAGCCAGTGCCCGGACCGGGTCAGGTGCTGGTCAAGGTGGGTGCGGCGGGCGTGAACCCGGTCGACACCTACATCCGCGGCGGCGGGTTCCCCGCGCTCGGTGAGCCGCCGTTCACGCTGGGCTGGGACGTCGCGGGCACCGTCGAGCAACTCGGTGAGGGCGTGGAGGGGTTCGCGACCGGTGACGAGGTCTACGGGCTGCTGCCGTTCCCCGGTGCGGGTGGCGGCTACGCCGAGTATGTCGCGGTGAACGCCTCCAACGTGGCTGCGCGGCCGTCGTGGCTGACTGTCGAGCAGGCGGGCGCGGTGCCGATGGTGGCGCTGACGGCGTGGCAGGCGCTCGTCGGCCGCGGTCAGGTTTCCGCTGGTCAGCGCGTGCTCATCCACGCGGCGGCGGGCGGTGTCGGGCACGTCGCGGTGCAGATCGCCAAGGCGCGTGGCGCGTACGTGATCGGGACGGCGTCGGCGGCCAAGCACGACTTCCTGCGCTCGCTCGGTGTGGACGAGGTCATCGACTACCGGCACCAGGACTTCACCGAGATCGAGCCGGTGGACGTCGTGTTCGACGCGATCGGCGGGGAGTACGCCGAGCGGTCCGCCAAGGTGATCAAGCCCGGCGGCGTGCTCGTGTCGATCATTCCGGGCAACCCGGGTTTTGACGTTGACCGAGCTGTGGACCTCGGCATCCGGTTCGAGCTCTTCGGCAGCCTCTCCGCGTCCGGTGCCGACCTGGCACTGTTGCCGCAGCTCAGGGTGCAGATCGACCACGCGGTGCCGCTCGCGGACGCCGCGAAGGCGCACGAGCTGGTCGAGTCGAGGAGGACCACGGGCAAGGTCGTCCTTGTGCCGTGACATTGCGTTTACCGCGCGTTGACCATCTCCGCTGATCGTGTGCACAACATTCACACGATCGGGGAGTGCTCATGGCGCGGTGGAGTCCACTCGCTTTAGTCGTCGGTTTGCTGGCGGCGGTCGGCCTGTACGGGTCGACCGCCGCTGTCGCAGCAGATCAGTTCACCGTTGCCGACGCGATCGCGACGCAGAACGGGACGTCGAACACCGTTCGGGGCTACGTCGTCGGTCAGCCCACGGCCACGACCACCGTCCTACGTTCGGGTTATCCGAACGACTACGCACTGGCGCTCGCCGACTCGGCGTCCGAGACCAACACGTCGAGCATGCTCTACGTGCAGATCTCGTCGACGTTCCGGGCGTCGTGGGGCATGAAGTCCAACCCGTCGCTGCTGGGCAGGCAGATCGACGTGACGGGCACGTTGAGCGCGTACTTCTCGCACCCCGGTCTGACCTCGTCCACGGCGTTCGCGTTCGCCACCACCACAACACCGCCACCTACTTCGACACCGCCTACCTCGACACCGCCTACGACCTGCGACGGCTACTACCAGAACGCTTGTGGCAAGTCCGGCGCGACGTTGAAGTCGGCCTTGAACGGGATCATCAAGAACCAGACCAAGCTCAGCTACGACGCGGTCTGGAACGCGCTGAAGGTCACCGACGAGGATCCGAAGAACTCGAACAACGTGATCCTGCTGTACAGCGGCATCTCGCGGGCGAAGTCCCTGAACGGTGGCGGCAACGACAACTGGAACCGCGAGCACGTCTGGGCCAAGTCGCACGGTGACTTCGGCACGGCCACCGGTCCCGGCACCGACCTCCACCACCTGAGGCCGGAGGACGTGAACGTGAACGCGACCCGCGGCAACCTGGACTTCGACATGGGCGGCTCCCAGGTTCCGGAGGCGCCGGACAGCAAGTACGACGGCGACTCGTTCGAGCCGCGCGCCGACGTGAAGGGCGACGTCGCACGCATGATCTTCTACATGGCCGTGCGCTACGAGGGCACCGACGGCTTCCCGAACCTGGAGCTCAACAACTCGGTCAACAACGGCACCGCGCCGTACATGGGCAAGCTCTCGGTCCTGAAGCAGTGGAGCCAGGACGACCCGCCGAGCGACTTCGAGAAGAAGCGCAACGACCTGATCGACAGCAACTACCAGCACAACCGCAACCCGTTCATCGACCACCCGGAGTGGGTCGCGGCTATCTGGCCGTAAGGCGTTCGAGGAAGGGGCGTTGCGCGGAGACGATCTTCGTGCTCGCCTCTTCCACGCCGAACCACTGCACCCGGTCGACCTCGGGGAACGTCTTGCGCTGACCGGACTTCGGCGGCCACTCCAGCTCGAACGTGCCGGGCGTGACCGCCTCGGGGTCGAGGTCGCCCTCGAGCGCCCACACCGTGATGACCTTGCCGGAGCCCTTGGCCTCGCCGAGCGGAACGAGCTCGCCCGCCGGTACCGGCAGCCCGAGTTCTTCCTCGAACTCACGCCGCGCGGCCTGCTCAGGCGTCTCGTCGTCGGTGTACTCGCCCTTCGGCACGGACCACGCGCCGGCGTCCTTGCGGGCCCAGAACGGGCCGCCCATGTGCCCCAGCAGCACCTCGAGCTGGGTGGTTCGTCTGAACAGCAGGATTCCGGCCGACCGTTTCATACTGTCCAGCATGGCGGACTGGGTCCTGCACGTGGACCTCGACCAGTTCATCGCGGCGGTCGAGGTGCTGCGCGATCCGTCGTTGCGCGGCAAGCCCGTGGTGGTGGGCGGCAACGGCGACCCGACCGAGCGCGCCGTCGTGGCCACGGCGTCCTACGAGGCACGGGAGTTCGGCGTGCACTCCGGCATGCCGCTGCGGACCGCGTTCAAGAAGCTGCCGGACGCGATCTTCCTGCCCGCCGACCACGCCCTGTACGAGGCGGCGTCGGCCGACGTGATGGCCGTGCTGCGGTCGTTCCCGGTCGTCGTCGAGGTGATGGGCTGGGACGAGGCGTTCGTGGGCGCCACCGTGGACGATCCGTTCGAGCTGGCTCGGTCGCTGCAGGCCGCTGTGCTGACGGAGACCGGGCTGCACTGCTCGGTGGGCATCGGCGACAACAAGCTGCGCGCCAAGATCGCGACCGAGTTCGGCAAGCCCGCCGGCGTGTTCGAGCTGACCCGCGCGAACTGGGCCGAGGTGATGGGCCACCGGCCGACGTCCGCGCTGTGGGGCATCGGCGCGAAGACCGAGCGCAAACTGGCCGAGCTGGGTCTGCTGACGGTCGCGGACCTGGCTTCCGCCTCCGCGGACGCCCTGGCCGCCCGCTTCGGCCCGCGGATGGGCCCCTACTTCCGGACCGTGGCGCTCGGTGCGGGCGACACGGTCGTGAGTGCGACACCGTGGGTGATCAAGTCACGTTCGCACGAGAAGACCTTCCAGCAGGACCTCGCCTCGCTGGAGGACATCCGGCGTGAGGTCGTGGCGCTGGCCCACCAGGTCGCCGTCGACGTGGTCGCCGAGGGCCGACCGGCCGTGCGCGTGGGCGTGAAAGTGCGCTTCGTGCCGTTCTTCACGAAGGTGCGCGCGATGAAGCTGCCTGCGCCGACGTCCTCCGCGGACGAGCTGGCCGCGGCCGCGCTGGTGGTGCTGGACCGCTTCGAACACGGCCGCGCCGTACGTCTTCTGGGGGTACGCGCAGAATTCTCTTGCGATGATGTCGAACCGAAGCCTTCTTCTTCGACGTATCAGTAAGTAGACGCTTTACCGCTAGGAGAAGAAGATGACCACCTCATCGCTCACACACCGCGACCGCGCAGTTCTCAGAGCCGTTGCCGACGGCCGTTGCGAGATCTCCGGGAGCTTCCTGCTCGTCGACGGCCTGTGCTGCGCCGACCAGTTCGTCGGCCTGCGCCTGACCTCTGCGGGCCTGATCAGCACCACTGCCGGCCCCGCAGCCCTCACCACGGCCGGCTACGAGATCCTCGCCGCGGCCTGATTTCTACTTTCTGGGGATCTCGTTCTTGCGGAAGACCGACATCAGGTACTTGTTGGTCAGCCGATAGCGACCGTCTGGGGTTCGGAACGGTTCTGCCGCGGCCCTGATCTTCGCCGCCACACTTTCTTCACCCTCGCTCTCGATCATGCGCTGGTAGCCGCCTGTGCTCAGGAAGGCACGCAGCATCGTCGCCTCGTCGGGATGCTCCTGGGGAATGTCGATCGTGAGTTTCTCGCTCGGCTCCGGCGTCTTCGCGTGCCGGCGTCCGCTACGGCCGCGGACGGCCCACCCGATGGTGAGGATGTCGCTCGGGTGTTCGGGGTGCCAGTCGCACACGACCACGTGGCTCCTGCTGACCCGGACCGCCTCGGCGAACGCCTCCTCGGGATCAGCCGCGAAGAACAGCGCGTTGAACGCCGTCACGACGTCGAAGGTGTCGTCCTGCCAAGGCAGGTCGCCCAGCGTCCGGACGTGGAACTCGGCTTGTGGCGCGGCCTGGCGAGCCAGCTCGATCATGGTGTGCGACGCGTCGATTCCGGTGGCGTGCGCGCCCGCTTCCGTTGCCAGGGCGCAGAACTCGCCGCTGCCGCAGGCCAGGTCGAGCACCGTGGTGCCGGTCGTGATCCCGGTGCGCTCGATGGCGGTCTTCCAGGCGGGCGTGGACATCTTGGCGCCGAGTGCGGCTCGTTGCGCGGCCCTGCGGCCCCACAACTCGCCCTCTCGCATCGCTTGAGGATCGGTCATGGTCTTTGACCCTAGTCACGCGACTGCGGAAATCCGTTGGCCGTTACGCGGATCATGGTGGGCATGGGTGTCTTGACGCGCGTGTTGCGGTCGTTGGGCGGCGAGGAGGCGCTGGAGCGGCTCGCCGCGTTGCCGGGCAGCGACCTCACGTCCTTGCTGCTCGCGTTGACGCGCCGGCGCGCGGGTGCGTTGTCCGGGCCGGATGTGTTGCGGCAGTACCGTTCCGACCGGTTCGTGGCGCCCGCCGAGGTGCCGTTCGGGGTGTTGCGGGCGGCGGAGGACCGGCTGCTGGGCGCGTTGCCGCCGTCGTTCTCCGTGCTGGGCCTCGCACCCGTGGCGCCGCTGGGGACGTGTTCGGTTGTGGCCGAGCAGGACCAGAACAACGTGCTGTCGACCGTTCGCGGCACCGAGGTCGCGGCGGATCCGACCAACGCGCTGGCGCTGGAAGCCGCTCTGCGCAGGCAGTCCGGACCGGACGACGTGCGACTCGCGGCGGTGCAGCGCGTGGTGAGGGCGCAGTTGTTCAGTGGTGCGGGGAGGTTCGCGCACTTCACGTTGTTCGCCGCCGTGTCTGCCGGGCGGGATCGCGGGTCGCTTTCCTTTGAACGTCAGCACTTCACCGAGCACGTCGCGCTCCTGCGCGAGGCTTGCGGGGACGTTGAGATCCGTGTGACTGTGCTGGATCCGCGGTTCGGGGTGCTGCGTGGTTCGTTGCCGCCTGACCCGTCGCGGCGCACCGGGTACTACAAGGGCTTGTGCTTCAAGGTTTTTCGCGGTGGCGTGGAAATCGGCGACGGTGGGTTCGTCGACTGGACGCAACGGCTGACGGGCAACCGCAAGGAGCGCCTGCTGATCACCGGCGTGGGTGTTGACCGCTTCGCCACGCTCTGATTCCATGTCGTACCAACAGGTTTCTGCTTGCGTGTCCTTGAAATGACACCTTTCTGACCATCGGGTGGCGCACCTCTGGCGGTGTCTCGATCAACTTGGCGCACCTAGGCTCGGGGCTGGCCTTGTCGGGTCGGGGATCATGCCGGGAGGTCGACGATGGCGGCGGAGCTCAGGTGGAAGCGCAGCTCGTACAGCGGCAGTAGCGGCGGCGCCGACTGTGTCGAATGCGCTGGTGACAGCCGTGTAGTGAGGATCAGGGACTCCAAGAACCGCACCGGCCCACAGCTCTGGATCGCGGCGGCCGGCTGGCGTGCGTTCGTGGTCTTCGTCTGCACTTGATCTGACTGACCAGGTGACATCTGGAGGGGTGGCTGGATTTGATCAGCCACCCCTCCAACTGGTATCTCTCCCTCTGAAATTGGTCAATTGGTGGACAACCATTGTGGAACCCCTCCAATTGGGCGCTACCATTCTGCTACCTAGCAGATTGAGGGAGGAGGGGTGTTGCCCCGCAAGGAAAGTCCCGTCGTTCTGCAGAAGCGACTGCTCACGGAGCTGAGGCAGACGCGGGACGGACTCGGTCTCAGTCAGCAGGCTGTCGCGGAAGCGATGGACTGGTCCGTTTCGAAACTGATCAGGATTGAAAAGGGGGAGAACAAGATCTCCGTCACCGACGTTCAGGCACTTCTCTTCCATTACGGCGTGCGGGACGACGCCCGTGTTGCCGAGATGGTGGGGATGACCAGGGCGATCCGGCAGTCGAAGTCGGCGTGGATGGAGAAGTACCGAGGCTCGTTCAGTGAGCAGTTCGCCAAGTTCGTCGAACTGGAGACCGCTGCCATCCGCATCCGGCAGCTTCAGCTCAACGTCGTCTCCGGACTGCTGCAGACGCCGGACTACGCGCACGCGCTGGTCAAGAGCTTCGGGAACCCGGATGAGGTCGTCGAACGCGGTGTCGAGGTCCGCATGCACCGCCAGGCCGTGCTGGACCCGGACGGGCCCGAGATCTTCATCATCCTCGACGAGTCGGTCCTGCACCGGGTCATCGGCACCGAGGGCGTGCTCCGCAGGCAGTTGCAGCGGATCAAGGACGTCACGGCGCTGGACCACGTGACGGTGCAGATCGTGCCGTTCTCGGCCGGCATCCACCCGGCGATGAAGGGCTCGTTCTCGGTCCTCGAGTTCTCCGAGGACGAAGAGGACTTCGCGTTGCTGCTCGAACATCCTGGCCGCGACGAGCTGATGACGTCGGGGCCGGAGCTCAAGGAGTACCTGAACTACTTCCTCCAGCTGGAGCGCTTCGCGTTGCCGGCCAGTGAGACCCCGAAGGTGATCGACCGACGACTTGCAGAGCTGGGAGGTTCCTGATTCGCAAGGCCGGGCGGGTGGCTGCGCCAACAGCCACCCGTCCGATGGCAACCCACAACCGAACCCCAAGTCCCATGAGGCGAGGCGATGTCGCCGTCCGTCAGCGTATGACGTTCGAACCCTGATGAGTGCCGCCATCCAGGTCCCGTTCGGGTGATTGGTCCTCGCCGCACCGGTCCAGTCGGACCGGTGAGCGACCGCACCCGCAGGAGGCCCACCATGTTCAGCGTCATCAGAGATCGCGTCCAGCCCCTCGTGAGTCATGCCGGGAAGGGTTGCTGCGATGGCCATATTCGTTAGCTACAGCAGTAGCGATGGAGGCCCTGCGGCTTCGGTGGTGGTGGAGGCGTTGCGGGCCAGGGGTTTCGACGTGCTCTGGGACGGCGATCTCACCATCATCCACCCGCTGTCCATTCCGGCCTGGATGGAGACCGCCGTCCGCGACCGGACGGTTCTGGTCATCGTATCGGACGACTACCTGAAAGCGTTGCTGTCCAACGACTTCGTCGAGCGCAGGGGAGTGCGCTACGAAGCGGGTCTGGTGCGGCACAAGATCTACCACCACGGCGGCGCGCACGGCTGCGCGGTGTTACCGGTGGTGCCGCCGGAGATCGACGCGAACGCGTTGCCGTCCGTCCTGCAGCAGCTGGTGATCCACCGTTTCGATCCCAGCACCCGCAACGGAGAGGAGGACCTGGTGCGTAGTCTCGGTGCGCTCGAGGTGGGGAACGGGGGTGGCGTGATGCACTTCGAATCGGAGGGGTTCCACCAGACCCGGATGATGCTGGCCGGCTTGGAGGCCAGCCGGCCGTCCTCCGTGCAGGCCTACCGGCTTGCGCACGATCTGGTGGAGCACGGCGAGGGGGATCTGGAACTCGCCAGGGCGTTCGACTCGGTCGTGGGCGTGGCCAAGGCGCACGGCGACGTGCGGCTGGTGAGCCGGTTGTCCGAGGTGTGCCTGAAGACGCTCTCGTCAACGTTGCCATTGAAGGGCGAGGGGACGCTGAAGGCGAAGATCCTCGTCTCGGGGCAGGCGTGGCATCTGTTGCGGGAGCACCGTTTCAGCCAGGCGGCCTCGGTGGCCGAGGAGGGAACGCAGATCGCGAAGAAGTACCGCGACCTGTACACGGCGGCCCGCGGGCAACGTGCCCACGCGCGGGTCTTCCTGCACATGGCGGCGGAAGCGCTGCCGTACGACCGCGAGTTCTACCTGCGCAACTGCGAGCATCTGGTGATCCTCGCGACCACGCTGTTCCGCTCCATCTGCGGTCCGACGAGCGAGGAGGTCGGGGTGTGCGCCTCGCTCGACGCGGAAAAGCGGCTGCTGCGGTACGAGATGACGCGAGAACGCCAGGAGCTCACGGCCGCGTGGGAGCGCGCGCAGCTGGCTGAAGGACTGCTGACGCCCGGCACCGAGCCGTACCAGTGGCTCACCGTCCTGCAGGCGAGACTGTCCCTCGCCGCCCGGAAGTACAACGAGGGCAAGGAGTTCGTCACCGAGGTCATCGCCACCGCGGACTTCCCCGAGGTGGTCGCCAGATCCAGGCAGGTGCGCGCCGACCTGCTGCTCGCCACTCGGGACAAGGCCGAAGCACTGCAGGACCTCCTCGACGCCGAGGACCAGTTCCGCGGGCTCGGCTGCGAGTACGCGGCGGCGACGTGCTGGTGGACGATCGCGAAGACCGACTCGACGAAGCTCGTCAGCTTCCGCCTCTCGACAGCCGACATCCTGCGGCTCGAAGACCTGGCACCGGACGCGCGGGACCGGCGGCTGGCCGTCCTCGAGCACGAGCACCGGTCGGCGAAGCGGCTCGGCCGCCGTTCCGCGCCGGACTGGGCTTGCCTCGTCGACCGCGTGCAGCACGAGTGACACCCGCTGACGCGGCCGTTGCGCGACGGCCGCGTCCGGGTTGCGAGTCGCTGTGAACTCGCTGCCGTCCGTGTTGCGGCGGTTGGTGAACCACGCGTTCGACACGCGGACCCGCACTGGTGGGGAGTCAACGCTCGGCGTAGCGCTTGACCAGTTCCTCCTCCCGTTCCGCCGGCCACGGGCCGCGGATCTCGCCCTGCGTGGCCGCGAAGAACAGCTCCAGGTGCACGTGCCAGGCCGCGAGCGCCTCGGGGCCGTGCGCGTTCTCCTGGACCAGCGTGACCGTGGTGCCCTGCAGCGGCACGTGGTCGAACTCCCAGCGCACGACGCCCTGCGGTGCGCCGTCCCGCAGCCACTCGTACTCCAGCAGGCGCGGCGCCTCGGACCGGGTGACCCTGCCCGGCTGGATACCGGGATGTGCGGCGCGGACCGGCACGGCGTCCTCGGTGCCTTCGGTGAGCAGCTCCCAGACGGCGTCGAGCGGTTTCCAGACCAGATCGCGCACGAATCGCACGCCCGCGGGCTCGTCGGTGCCCTCGTCGAGGCCGAACTTCGCGATGTAGTGCTCGATGAGCGACAGCCAGTCCGTCGGCGGTTCGAACTTCGTGCCGTCCGCGTGGGCGACCAGTGCGTCCAGGCAGGTGGTCCAGCCTGGGGCGTCGCGACCGACGGACAGCTTGTTGGTGACCACCGCGGTGAACACCAGCAGGCAGCCGTCCTCGCGCGGCAGGATCTCGAAGCGCAGCACGTCGTTGATCCAGCGGAAGGCGAAGACCTTCGGCGGGTCGGACTCGAGCAGCTCGCCCTCGCCGCCGTCCGCGTCGACGGGTGCCGACTCCGGGAACGTGAAGCGCATCTTCTGGCCGTCGATCTCGACCTCGGCCGGGAACCAGTGCTTCATCTCGGCCGGTTCGGTGACCACCCGCCAGACCTTCTCCGGTGAGTGCCGCAGCCTGCGCTCGAAGCGCAGCACGGGCTTGCCCTCGATCATCCGCAGTTCGGCGTCCACTGGTTCAGTCCCCTTCGATCTCGTCGAGTCGTCGTTCGAGCGCGTCCAGGCTCTTCTCCCACATCCGCCGGTAGGGCGCGAGCCAGGCGTCGATCTCCTCCAGCGGGCCGGGGGAAAGCCGGTACCAGCGCCGTTGGGCGTCCGTGCGCACCTCGACCAGACCGGCCTCGCGCAACACCTTGAGGTGCTTCGAGACGGTCGGCTGGGTCAGCGTCAGCCGGTCGACGAGGTAGCCGACCGGCCGCTCGCGTTCACGCAGCAGGTCGAGGATCTCCCGGCGACTCGGATCCGCCAGCACGGCGAATGTAGATGCCATGCTAGTAATATAGCTCGTTCGGCATATAAGCGCGAACTCAGTCGGCGAGCCTGATGGCCACCTCCGTCGTCCACTTGGCCGGGTCGGGCTCGACCGCGGGGTCGGTGAAGAACGTCTCCAGCCGGGCGCCCCAGCGGTCGCCGTCGCGGTCGAACCGCAGGCTGTGGGCGAGGAGCCGCTCGGTGACGGCGGCCAGCCCGTCCGGACTGCCCTCGTGGAGCGCGACCACGTACTGACCGGCGGGCAGCGTCGCGGTGAAGACGTCGCCGTCGCCGGGCACCTCGGCGACGGTGGGGATCGCGGCCTCCACCTCGAACTCCTCGCCGGTCACGCGTAAGTACCGGAAGAAGGGCGCGCCGAGGATCGGTAACTCGCGATCGGCCAGCCACTGCATGACCTCGGGCAACCGGTCGGCGATCTTGGCGAACGTCTCGGTCGTCACCGTGGCCCTGACGGCGGCGTAGGGCTGCGCTGCACGTGTCTCGATGTCCATGTCTCCAAGCTAGTCAGGACCCCTGACAGAAAATCCGCGTTCGACTGGAACCCGTCGCGATTAACGTGAAGTTCATGCATCGCACCCTCTCCGTGGCCAGCTCTCCGGTGCGCGACCTGCTCGCGCTGACCTCCCGTCCCGAGGTGATTTCCTTCGCGGGCGGACTTCCCGCCCCCGAACTGTTCGACCTGGACGGTCTGCGCGCCGCCTACGACACCGCGTTGCGGGACCGCTCAGTGCTGCAATACGCCCCCACAGAAGGAAATCCGGCCCTGCGCGACTTGGTTTCCTCCCGGCTGACCGGCCGTGGACTGCCCACTTCGGACGTTCTGATCACCACCGGCTCCCAGCAGGCCCTGACCCTGGTGGCCACGGCACTTCTGGAGCCCGGCGCCGTCGTGGCGGTGGAAGAACCGACGTATCTGGCCGCGCTGCAGTGCTTCCAGATGACCGGCGCCCGCATCGTGCCCGTCGCCGGCGACGCCGACGGCCTGGATCCCGAGTCGTTGCGATCCGTTCTAGCCACCGAAAAGCCGTCCTTGCTGTACCTGGTGCCGACGTTCGCGAACCCGACCGGCCGCACCTTGTCCGCCTCGCGTCGCGCCGAGATCGCCGAGCTGGCCTCCGCGCACGACTTCTGGATCGTCGAGGACGACCCGTACGGCGAGCTCCGCTACCGGGGATCCGCAGTCGCCCCGCTGGCATCCATCAGCGACAGAACCATTTACCTGGGCGGCTTCTCGAAGATCGGCGCTCCCGGCATGCGGCTCGGCTGGCTGCGGGCGCCCGCGGACCTGCTCCGCACCCTGGTGATCGTGAAGCAGGCGGCCGACCTGCACACGTCCACAGTGGACCAGGCCGCGGCCGCGGAGTACCTGACGCGCAACGATCTCGACGCTCACGTTGCCCGGCTGTGCGTCGAGTACGGTGCGCGTCGCGATGCGATGATCGCCGCGCTGCCTCATACCGTTCCCGATGGCACGACGTGGTCGGATCCGGACGGCGGCATGTTCGTGTGGCTGCGGTTGCCGGGCGAGGTGGACAGCGCGGTGTTGCTGAAGGAAGCGCTGGCGCACGACGTCGCCTTCGTGCCTGGCGCACCGTTCTTCGCGACCTCGCCGGACCACGCGACGTTCCGGATGTCCTTCACCACTAACACGCCCGCGGAGATCGCGGAAGGCATGGCGCGGCTGGCGAAGGTGCTCCGGTGAGCCTGCTCGCCGGAGAGTGTCAGACCCCGTGAGTACGTTGAAACGCAGGGGTTCCCGATTCGGGGGTACCCCTGCGTGAGCATGCCCAGCTGTGCTCTGGTGGCGCCGCTGAGCGCTTGTCCGGGTTGGTCTGGCTGCGGCGGCTGCCGTGCATCGCGGGATCGTGGCAACGTGTGCGGCTGAACCTCGGCCGGACGAGGTGCTCTGCCGTGATCGCGAAGAAGTGTCAGACCCCGTGAGTACGTTGAGATGTAGGGGTTCCCAGTTCAGGGGTACCCCTGCGTAAGCGTGCGCGGCGGCGCGTCAGTGCCCTGCAGGCGAATGTGCGGGCTACGCCGCAGTCGGCGGCTGAGTCGTCGCTTCGACGTTGCCGGCGGATCCCGCGACGACGGCACCCCGTTGTGGCACGGCGCCACGACTGCTCTGCGTGAGGCCGGTTCACCTACGACGACCGCGAACGCGGCGTTAGCTGAGCGGGCGAGCCACCGAGCCGACGCTTCAGCCTGGAAGTCCACGACGAAGCCGGCCCGCGCTGGGCAGTTCGGCCCGCTGTCCACTCCTGCTACGAGCTCCTATGACGCCCAGGGGCCGACGCCGGCCACGCGGTCGACCTTGATGCGCGTGACGAAGCCGGGAGGCGGGTTGTCCATCGGCGGGAACTTCACGTCCGGGCCGAGGTAGGTGTGCGCGAGGCGTTGGAGCAGTTCCGGCGCCCCGCCCTCGGTGATGCGCGCGGTGCCGTAGACGACCAGGTACTCCTGCAGGCCGTACTCGTTGATGTTCGGGGTCTCGATGGACAGCACGACGCGGCTGTCGTTGCGGATGTTGCGGACCTTCTGGTGCTGGGCGAGATGGCCGGAGACGATCTCGTCGCCGTCCAGGCCCACCCAGACGATGGTCACCTGGGGCGCGCCGTCCTGACCGAGCGTCACGAGGTGGGCCAGCGCGTTGGACTCCAGCACTGCCCTGGCGGATTCGGGAAGCATGCAGGGGACGCTACGCCGGTTCGGGCGGGTCAGCCTGGTCTTGGCAGACCCAGGAAACGGCGGGTCTGGTTCGGGGCGCGGAGACGGCAGAGGCTTTGAGCCATGAAGACGTTTCTGATCACGGGTGGCGGTAGTGGCATCGGGCTGGCGACGGCGCGGGTGCTGGTCGAGGAAGGCGGGCGGGTGGTGCTGGCCGGGCGCTCGGAGGAGCGGTTGGCGTTGGCGCGCAAGGAACTCGGCGTGGAGACCGTGGCGGCGGACGTGTCGAAGCTGGCTGACGTCGAGGCGTTGATGGAGCAGGTGGGCGAGGTCGACGGCGTCTTCGCGAACGCCGGGATCGGGGTGTTCACCGAGTTCGGGAAGGTCACCGAGGAGGACGTGGACCGGGTGCTGGCCACGAACTTCAAGGGCGTGTACTTCACGGTGCAGCGGGCGCGCTTGAAGCCCGGCGCGTCGGTGGTGATCAACGCGTCGTGGACGGTGCACCGGGGGCTGCCCGGCGCGTCGCTCTACACGGCGAGCAAGGCGGCGGTGCACAGCCTGGCGCGCACACTCGGTGCGGAGATGCCCGGCGTCC
Source organism: Lentzea kentuckyensis (assembly GCF_002150765.1). Taxonomy (GTDB): domain Bacteria; phylum Actinomycetota; class Actinomycetes; order Mycobacteriales; family Pseudonocardiaceae; genus Lentzea; species Lentzea kentuckyensis. The sequence goes on along the minus strand of NZ_MUYM01000033.1, from coordinate 68,376 downwards.
GGGTCAACACGGTGAGTCCTGGGTACATCGCGACGGACATGTTCCGCGACAACGTGGAGGACGACGAGCCGTACCGGCGTCAGGTGCCGATGGGACGGCTCGGTGTGCCGGAGGACGTGGCGCACGTGGTGGCGTTCCTCCTCTCCGACCGCGCGGGCTACGTCACGGGGCAGGACTTCGTGGTCGACGGCGGCCTGGTGGGGGCGATCCCGGCATGATGGGTGGCGTGAGCGAGTTGGGGGAGTTTCTGCGCGCCCGGCGGGCAGCACTGGATCCGCCGGAACGGGCGTCCCGGCGGCGCGTGCCAGGGCTGCGCCGCGAGGAGCTGGCGCAGCTGGCCGGTATCAGCGTCGACTACTACACGCGCATGGAACAGGGGCGCGCCTCCAACGCGTCCGACTCGATCCTGGACGCGTTGGCGCAGGCACTCGGCCTGGACGGGGCCGAGCGCACGCACCTTTACCGGCTGGCGCGGCCCACGCGGGTGGGGGCGCCGTCGGAGGAGGTGCGGCCGGCGTTGCGCTGGCTGCTCAACGCGCTGCAGGGCGTGCCCGCGATGGTCCTCGGCCGGCGGCTCGACGTGCTCGCGTGGAACCCGCTGGCCGCGGCCCTCGTCACCGACTTCCGCGAGCAGCCGAACATGGTGCGGTACATGTTCACCGACCCGGCCGCGCAGGAGCTGTTCGTCGGCTGGACGGACTGCGCGCGCGAGAACGTCGGCTACCTGCGGGCGGACTACGGCGTGCACCCCGACGACCCGGCGCTGCGCGCGCTGGTCGAGGAGCTGTCCGAGGTGTCGCCGCTGTTCCGCGCGCTGTGGGCCGAGCATCCGGTGCGCGAGCGGGGGCCGATGTTCAAGCGCATGACCCATCCTCAGCTCGGGCCGCTGGAACTGGCCGCGGAGCCGTTGACCTCGGACGCGGGACAGGTGCTGGTGACCTACGTGGCCGCGCCCGGCAGCCCGTCGGAGGAGGCCCTGCGACTGCTGGCCTCCCTCGCCGTCACGTGAACAACTCCAGCGAATCCTGGTGGTACTCGCACCGTCCGCCGCCGGTCGCGATCGTGCAGGGCGCGCCCTTCTTCGTGAGGGCACCGCACTGCAGTGCTGGGTCGTGCACGTGACAGAGGCCGTTCGCTCCCGCGGTGATCGGACACGGCGTGCCCTTCTTCGTGGGCGCGCCACACGGTTCGCCGCTCAGTTCGCGCTGTTGCTTCGGCTTGGCCGCCTTCTTCGGTTTTGCTTGGGGCTGCGTGATCTCCCGCCCCGTCACCTCCTCCACTCCGCGCACGGCCAACCGGTCCGCGCGCTCGTTCTCAGGGTGGCCCGCATGGCCCTTGACCCAGTGCCACTCCACCTCGTGCCTGTTGGCAGCTTCTTCCAGGCGGCGCCACAGGTCGGCGTTCTTGACCGGCTCACGCGCTTTCGTGAGCCAGCCGTTCGCCTTCCACCCGTGCACCCATGAGGTGATTCCGTTGCGGACGTAGGTGCTGTCTGTGTAGAGCTTCACGGTGGATGATCGCGTGAGGCTCTCCAACGCCATGATGGGCGCCATCAGTTCCATGCGGTTGTTCGTCGTAGGGCCGATGTCACCGCCGTGCATGTCTTTCTCGTGCTCGCCGTAGCGCAACACAGCGCCCCAGCCCCCCGGACCGGGATTGGGGCTGCATGCACCGTCGGTGTAGATCTCGACCTCCATGCGACATGAGGCTACCGACGGGGTCTGACACTCCTCCGCTGGCGGTTGTTCGCGATGATGTGGCGGAACATCTCGACGAGCGCCGGCGCGTTGATCGGCTGGTCGCGGTACACGGAGATCATGCGCGCCGTCTTGTTGCCGTGGCCGCTGGTGATGATGTTCTGCGGGTCCGGCACGATCGCCTTGTCGTACAGCATCACGTTCACGTGGTCCTTCGTGCCGAGCAACGCGCAGATGTTGCCGTCCAGCACGAAGTACGGCCGGTTCGTGAACTTGATCGTCTCCTCGACGTCCGGGTCGGCCTCGTGAACGAGCCTGCGGACCTCGCGGCAGATGTCCTGCTGCCAGTCCGGCAGCCCGGCGATGTAGTCGTCGATGCGGGTGTCCATAGCCCTATGTCGCAGCGCTTCCCGTGTTCTCGACATCGTGTCCGTGCAAAAACACCCGCACGCCCGCCACGAGGTCGTCCTCGTCCGGACGCGTCCCCCTGATGCTGGGGTCGCCGGTCATCGTGAGCAACATCAGGTGGACCGCCGCCCGCCGCGGATCCTTGAAGCCCAGCTTCTCGAGCTCGTCCGCGAGGGCTCGCCTGACCTTGCGCGGCCCCGTCTCCTGCCACGCCTCGATCGCCTCGGCGGGGATGTGGCCGAGCTCGGCGTTGATCTGCCGCACCAGCGCGAAGTGCTCGGCGTTCCCCAGTTCGGCGCTCATGGCCCTGCCGAACGCGACGAGGTCCTGCTCCAGGTCCGTGACCTTGTGGAAGTGCCGCTCGATGATCGCGATCTGGTCCTGGGCGGCCGTGCCGGCGCTGACCTGGATGACGTTGCGGAAGAGGTCGGCCTTGTCCGCGAAGTGGTTGTACAGCGTGCGCGTCGAGACCTCCGCCTCCTTCGCGATGGTGTCGATGCTCGCCCGCGAGTACCCGTCCCGCGCGAACACGCTCAACGCCCCGCGCAGGATCGCCTGCCGCTTGTCCGGTCGCATGACCCCGATCTTAGTACAACGATCGTTGCACTAAGTACCACGACCGTTGTACTTTGGCGGCATGCGAATCGCAGTGATCTTGGGGAGCACGCGTCCTGGCCGCCGTTCCGAGGCCGTGGCGCAGTGGGTTCTGAACGTCGCCAACGCCCGTTCCGACGCGTCGTTCGAGCTCATCGACCTGGCGGAGGTGAACCTGCCGTTGCTCGACGAGCCCGTGCCCGCGATCTTCGGCGAGTACGCCCACGCACACACACGCGCTTGGGCGTCGCTCATCGCGCCGTACGACGGCTTCGTGTTCGTCACGCCCGAGTACAACCACTCGTTCTCGGCCGCACTGAAGAACGCGCTCGACTACCTGTACGCGGAGTGGAACGACAAGGCAGCCGGGTTCGTGGGCCTCGGTGGCACCGGCGGTCTGCGCGCCGTCGAGCAACTGAGGCTGGTGCTGGCGGAACTCAAGGTGGCGACCGTGCGCACTCAGGTCGCGTTGGGGCGCGGTGAACTGCAGGAAGGTCTGCAGCAGCACGAGGAGCTCAACGCCATGCTCGACGAACTGGTGGCGTGGGCGTCGGCACTGAGGTCGCTGCGCGCGGTGGCGGCCTAACGCGGCAGCCAGCTCGCCATGTCGGCCGCCGCGTCCAGCACCTCGCCGCTGACCTGGCCGGACGCGGACTCCGTCTCGGCGATCACGACGGTGCTGCCGTCCGGCCGGGACGCGTAGTGCAGGCCGGTGAACCTGATGTCCGCCAGGTCGAGCAGAGGGGTGGCGAGCGGGGTGATGTCGCCCGTGCCGTGCACGTCGATCAGCTTCTTGAACTCACCGGCGTCGCTGCGGTTGCGGAAGCCGACCCACGCCACGGACACGACCGCGACGTTGCCCTGGTCGTCGCCGATCGCGAACAACGTGCGGTCGAGCGACTTGCACGGGTTGCGCACGAAGTGATCCCGCACCTGGCCGAACGAGTGCGAGAGACACTCCAGAGCTGGTTTGGCCGTGCGCTTGAGCGTGCGCATCCGCACCTGACGCCACGCGCCATCCGCGTCGCCGTTGCGGGCGGACTTCCTGCCCTCGGACTTCGCTCTGGTGAGGTTCGTTCCGACGGACTCGACCGAGGTCGCGCCGCCTCCCAGCGACAGTCCACCGCTGCCCGCGGCAACCGACATCGCCAGTACTCCCGCTGCCACCACCGCGCCCGCCTTGCCCGCACCGGGATCCGATCCGCCTCCGGCACCACCGATTCGTCGAGCCATCGGTCACCTCCTCGGGCGACGAGGACACCGCACGTGCTCGGGTCAGCGAGGTGGATTGGGCTCAAAACACACGATCGGGTGACGCTGGGCGTCCAGAACGTTGTCCAGAACGGCTCGGGCGGCGGCGACCAGGTCCGCCTCCCGTCCGTGCCGCGCCACGGCCTGCAGCCCGACCGGCAGCCCTGCGGAGTCGAAGCCGGCCGGAATGCTGATCGCCGGATGCCCACTGAGGTTGAACGCCCAGGTCAGAGACGTGTTGATGCGCGCGCCCGGCCCGTCGTGGCCGTGTGGCGGGCCGGGCGCGGTCGGGGTGAGCAACAGGTCCGCGGTCTCGAACACCTCGTCCAGCGCCGGATTGCGCCCGCAGCGGCCGGCGAACCAGTCCTCCGCGGGGTCGCTCAGGACCAGGTCGACGGGCCGTGGCCGCAGTGGAGCCGCGGCCCGCCAGGCGATCTCGGCCTGCTCGTCGTCCACGGTCGCGAACCCCAGGTCGGAGGACCAGACGGCGGTCGGCGAGCTGACTTCGGACGTGCCCAGGTAGATCGCGAGCAGGTTCGGGTCACGGGTGAACACACCGACCGCGGCCCGTTCCGACGACGTGGTCTTCAGGCCCAGCACGCCGCACCACGCGGCCGGGATGCGGATCGAACCCGCGCCGTCGACGCCGGTCGCGAGAGGCACGATCCCGGCCGCAACGGCCACGGCGGAGCCCGCGGACGAACCGCCGGACGTGCGGTCGAGGTTCCATGGGTTGCGTGTGACGCCGCGAGAGTTGCGGCCCCACGTCTGCCAGGGAGTGGTGCCATCGGGCGTGGTGGTCAGACCGATGGGGACACAGCCGAGCGCCATCAGTGCGTCACGGTGGCTACGGCGTTCGCCTCGCTTCACCGCGATCGGCATGCCGGCGAGCGGCAGCGACGGGTCCACCGGCGCGAACGAGCTGAAGACCTCGTGGAACGCGCACAGCACGGGCTCGACCCGAGCCAGCCTGGCCAGGGCTTCGACGACCAGGTCAGGCATGATCCACCTCGTGAAATGGACTCGCGCTGTGCACCACCTGGCCGAGCTCGCCGAGAAGTGCGGCGAGCTGCCGGCCTCGTTCTTCCGGTTCCAGGTGGTCGAGCTGTGTGTCTTCGGCGATCTGCTGGACGTGCCGAAAGATCTTGACATGATCGAGGTCGCGCTGGTCACGGACCTGCCGGTGGACGAGGTGCCGTGGCTCACCGAGCCGGTCGGCGCCGAGCACTGGGCGAACTCGACGCGGCTGTCCCGCAACCCGTTCGACGCGCGGTGGCGCTCCAAGGACGCACCCGTGTGGAACCACCGGATCGAGCGGCCCGCGCTGATCTGGAGCGCGGCCGACGGCGTCAACGAGGAAGCCCTCGTGGCGGTCAGCGACGGCACGGCTGAGCTGGTGCGTCAGGCCGCGCCGTCGCCGGAGGAGCTGGCGAAGCGGGTGCGGGACGAGCTGGAGGTGAGCCTGCGGGCGTTGCGGCTGGCCAACCAGGCCTACACCGACCGCCGCTGGAGCCCCGGCAAGCTCACCCCGTACTCGGACGTCCTGTGGCGCACGACCACGGGCTACCTGGACCTCCTGGACGCGTAGCGCGTCACCAGCCGCGGGCGCGCCACTCCGCGAGCGAGGGGCGCTTCTTGCCGAGTGTCGAGTCGTCGCCGTGGCCTGGGTAGAACCAGGTGTCGTCGGGCAGGACGGCGAAACAGGCGGTCCTCCACGGCGCTGTGTAGCGCAGGGTGCTACACAGGGCTACAATCGGCTATGTGAAGGTCATCAGTCAGCGAGAGTTCCGCAACCACTCCGCCGCAGTCATGGACGCGGTGGAGGCGGGCGAGACTTACCACGTGACGCGGAATGGCGTTGAGATTGCCGAAGTCCGGCCCCTGCCCCGTCGCCGTCGACTGACAGCCGAGCAGCTCGTCGATCGACACAGGGCGCTGCCCCGTGTCGATCACTCCCGCATGCGCCAGGAAGCCGATGAGTTCTTCGGCGACGAGGACCGTGTAGGCGACTTCGATCCGTGGGAGCGCAGCCGTGGCTGAGCGTCCCGAATCCGGGGTGCTCGACACTTGCGCTTACATCGACCTCGGCCTTCTGGACCCGGCTGTTCTGCCGGAGATACCTGAGCTCACAGCGGTCACGATGGCTGAGTTGCATCAGGGGGTGGCGATGGCCACGGACGCGGCGTCCAGGGCTGCACGCACTGAGAAGCTCGGTGCGGCGATTGCGGACTTCGAGCCGCTGCCCTTCGACAGTCAGGCAGCCGCCCGATACGGCACGCTGGTTGCGCTCACCATGGCGGCGAACCGAAATCCGAAGCCTCGGCGGATGGACCTGATGATCGCGGCCGTGGCTTCATCGCGTGGTCTGCCGCTTTATACGCGGAACGCCGAAGACTTCAAAGGCCTGGACGACATGGTGAGGATCATCGAGGTCTGACGTCCTCGACCGAGTCCATCGGTGATGAGCGCTTGAGTTCAGCGAGGGAGACCGGAACTGTGCTGGGCGCCCGGCCGGACTGATCGCCGGGACCGGCTCGAGCAGCGGAGTGTGCTTCACAGCCCAGATGTCCCTCGTTGTGCCACGTGTTCGAGGTGGTGTGAGGTGGCGTAAGCGACCCAGCGAGACACGCTGCTCGCGGCTCGACCGCGGCCACTTCGGCATCTCGCCAGTTCACCGTCTCCCCACGAGAAGTTGCTTCCGGCGAACTCCGGTCGCGCCACGAGTTCGCCGGCCAGCTCACCGAACGCTTCGCCTGCACGCGGTTGTTGCCGGGCTGCCATCTGCGTCGCGGCCTTGACCAGCGCCTGCAGGAGTTGCCCTCGGTCTTCCCACTGGATGGAATCGAGCAGTTCGACGAGGATCCTCGGTGTGGCGACGCCTCGATCGACGAGGTGGCGGAGAGCTTCGAACTCGCCCATCCTGCTCTTGACCACGACCAACGGCCTGAACGACATCGCCATGTCCGTTCGCAGGGTGGCCAGCTCGAGGACTTCGATCATGCGTGGTCGCGAACTACCTGTGGCCCGCTGGACGAGTGAACTCAGCGCGGCTCTCGACTCCGGCCAGGCATGAAGACGCACTGCGGTGGGTCACCAGCCGCAGTGCGTTGCTCCGCGAGGCTCACCAGCCGCGGGCGCGCCACTCCGCGAGCGAGGGGCGCTCCTTGCCGAGCGTCGAGTCGTCGCCGTGGCCTGGGTAGAACCAGGTGTCGTCGGGCAGGACGGCGAACAGGCGGTCCTCGACGTCGTTGATCAGCGAGGCGAAGTTGTCGGCCGACGTGGTCTTCCCCACACCCCCCGGAAAGAATAAATCACACCAGCGGTGAACATCGCTCCCATCCGCACGACCTATGGGGCCAAGTGCCAGAGCGCGTCAAGTGGCAGGGCCTTGATCTTCTCTCCGAATGACAAGGTCTGTTGGCCGGCGTAGAGCACATACCCGGCGACGAACCGATCTCCCAAATGGTTGGCCAGGTTCCGCAAGCCAGCGAGGTCCTCGGCACGCACTGTCGCCCCCGCTTTGACCTCGACCCCGATCACTCGGCCGTCTGGTGTCTCGATGACGGCATCAACCTCCTGCTTTTCCTTGGTGCGGTAGTGATATAGCCGTCCACGCTCCTCGGACCATGTGAGTTGGCGAGCGAGTTCCATGACGACGAAGTTCTCCATCATCGATCCTGCGGCGCCGCCTGGCTCACCGAGTCGCACAGGGTCTTGACCGATGAGGTGACAAGCAATCCCGGTGTCCACGAACGCAAGTTTCGGCGTGCCCACGGCGCGGCGTGTCTGGCCGGACGACCAGGCGGGGATGCTCTTGATGAGAAAGACCGACGCCAACAACTCCAGATAGCGAATCAGGGTCGTTCGAGGGATACCAGACTGAGAGGCAAGAACTGTCGGCTCCAGTAGGCCTCCCGCACGTCCGGCCAGCAGGGCTATCAGTTTGAGCAAGTCGCCTTGGCGCTCGATGCTGGCCAGTTCCAGTACGTCACGTTCGATCAAGGTCGACAGGTATGAGTCGAAGAAGGCCGTGCGGCGGCGCGGAGTGCGACGCGTCGCTTCTGGGAAGCCGCCGACAACGAGGCGTTCGAGGTAGTCGCGGCGGCGCAACTCTGAGGAGTGGTCGATCTGAGGGCCATGTCGGAACGCGGCATCTACGAATCGGTCAGGAGATCCGTGCATCTCTCCTTGGGAGAACGGCCAGAGCTCGATCACCTCCATGCGTCCGGGCAGTGCGTCCGGGAGAGTTCGCATGGCCAAGATTCGTGATGAGCCCGTCAGGAGGTAGCGGCCTGGGGTGGGATCCAGATCCACAGACACCTTGATCGGCTGTAGAAGCTCTGGAACCAGCTGGATCTCGTCGATGACCATGAGACTGTCGTGCTCGACGAATCCGGTGGGATCCTCCTTGGCGGCAAGCAGCGTTGCCGGATCGTCGAGAAGGCGTAGCACTGTGGGCTGACTATCGGTGGCGAGCCTGGTCAGCGTGCTCTTACCCACCTGTCGAGCACCGTTGACAAGAACAACGCGTGTGTCCTCAAGCGCCTCATGAACCAGCGATTCGGCGCGGCGGGGGACCAGGCGGGGCGCGACAGACATGGATCCAGTCTGCCGTACAAGCAAGATCAGTGGTCATCTGGACGGTGCTCACGTGGTTATCTGGACGGTGCTCGCGTGGTCGTCTGGACGCACAGTGATGGCGGGCTGGACGCTCGCTCGGTGGAACTCCTGCGAAGCGTCCAGCCTGTCCGAAGGGCGCATGGATCTCGAACTGCTCTGATCCTGGATTCGCCGTGTGGCCGCCTGGGTGGGTACGCGGTCCCGATCAGGTCACCAGCCGCGGGCGCGCCACTCCGCGAGCGAGGGGCGCTCCTTGCCCAGCGTCGAGTCGTCGCCGTGGCCTGGGTAGAACCAGGTGTCGTCGGGCAGGACGGCGAACAGGCGGTCCTCGACGTCGTTGATCAGCGAGGCGAAGTTGTCGGCCGACGTGGTCTTCCCCACACCCCCCGGAAAGAGTGAATCTCCGGTGAAGAGGTGCGGGTGGCCGTTCGGGTCGTCGTAGACGACGGCGATCGAACCTGGGGTGTGGCCGCGCAGGTGGATGATCGACAACGGGACTTCGCCCACGTGAATGGTGTCGCCGTGCTCCACCAGTACGTCCGGTGGGACGGGGAGGACGGCGGCGTCCAGTTCGTGCGCGACGGTGTTCGAGCCGTGGGCGCCGGCCAGGGCGCCGAGTGCCTGCCAGTGATCGGCGTGCTGGTGCGTCGTCACGATCGTGCGCAGCCGCGGGCGGTTCGGGATGTGGCCGAACAGGTCGGACAGGCGCTCGTAGTCGTTGGCCGCGTCGATGAGCAGCGCCTCGTTCGTGGACCGGCAAACCAGCAGGTAGGCGTTGTTGTCCATCGGTCCGACGGAGATCTTCGTGATGGTCAGCGCGTCCAGGGTGCGACGGGCGGCTGGGCCCTCTGGATCGACGTGACCGGTGTAGTTCTCGAGTACGTCCACGGTGGCAGACGGTAGTCGCTCGATGCGGCGAGACGCACACCTTCAGGTTGCATACAGGTCTCACTCATAGGGTAAGTAAGGATCAAGCTTCGACCTCCGAGTACGCCGAAAGCATCAACGAACAGGTCCCCGCCTCTCGTGATTCCAGCGCAACGACAAAAGCCCCGCACGGCCCGCAGGGTCAGCTGGGACGTCCTCCGCGTCGTCGCCATCGGGTGCGTGTTGCTCCACCACGCCACGCTTACGAGCATCAGCAGCCACCCCGATCTCGGGCCGCTGCCGTTCACGTTCCCGATGTCGATGGGCGCCAGCATGCTGATGGTCGTCTCCGCCTTCTTCGCCTGCGCGTCGCTCAACAGCGGCAAGCCGGGGCAGTTCCTGTGGAGAAGACTCGCGCGCCTGTTGCCGGCGTACATGGCGGCGGTGCTGCTCACCTACGCCGTGCAGCGGTGGATCGCGCCGGAGGGCTGGAGTCAGCTCGACGGAAGGGACGTCGTCTACAACCTGCTGCTGATCAACCAGTGGTTCCCGGACGTCAACATCGTCGACTTCGCCTACTGGACCGTGCCGGTGCAGATCGCGGCGTTCATCGCCGGTGCGGTGCTCGTGAAGCGCCTGAGGGGCACGAAGCTCCGCTTCTTCCTGTGGGCGCTCATCATCACGCCGCTGCTGCTACGGCCGTTGCTCGATCACTCACACACACTCTTCGTGATCTACAACGGGTTCGCGCTCCACCGGGCTCAACTGTTCGCCGCAGGTATTGCCATCTGGCTGTGGTCGAAACACCGCTTGAAGACACCGCATCTGGTCGCGCTGCTCGGCGCTGCGCTGATAGCGCAAGCGATTCACACGACCGAGTACGGTTCGACGCTCGGCTTCGCCGTGTTGCTGCTGATGGTGTGCGCGGCGGCCGCGGGACCCGATTGGCTGTTCTTCAAGCCGATCGCCAAGCCGATCACGTGGCTCGCCGGCATCTCGTACGGGGTCTATCTCGTGCACCAGCAGATCGGCACCGTGGTGATGGACCGCATGCACGCCGTTGGGCTGCGGTCCTGGTGGCTGCTCGCCGGGTTCGTCACCTCGGCACTGGTGCTCGGCTGGCTGATGACGAAGTTCGTCGAACGGCCCGCGTACCGGTTGCTGACTCAGATCCAGTCGGGCAGTTCCGGCAGCTCACCGCGCAGGTCGGAGCCGTCGGTCCTGCCGGTCAGCCACCCCAGGACGGCGCTCGCCGACCCGCTCACCGAGTTGCGGCTGGCCGGTCCGTTGACGGTCCAGATGCGCTGAGTGCCGTCGGGCAGGGTCACCTCGATGCTGAACGGGTCGACCCTGCCCTCGAACTGCTCCACGGCGTCGTCGAGGAACTCGTCCACGAAGTCGGCGGGCAGGTCGTCGAACCCGACACCGGCGTTCAGGTCGATGAGGTGGATCCAGATCTCGCGCAGGCGGAACAGCGGCACGGTGGACGCCGGGATCGACTGGCCCTTGGGCGCCGTGACCTCCGAGTGCCACGCGTGCGCGGGGAACTCGCGGCACGCGGCGTCGAACCGCAGGCACGCGGAGTCGAGATCGGCCTTGATCACCTGCAGGATGCGGCGCGAGCCCTCCTCGATGTCCGCGTCGCGGTCCGCGCGTGAGGCGTACGCCTGGTGCTCGACCCCGGTCTTGGCCCAGGTGAGCAGGTTCACCAGCGCGTCGGCGTTGCGCGCGAGGTGGGTGACGACGTGTCCGCGGGACCAGCCGGGCAGCAGGCTCGCGCCGCGCATCGCGGCCTCGTCCAGCTCCTCGACGGTCTCGTACAGCACGTCCGTCGCCTGGCGCACCGCGTTGATGTGCCGGTCGGGCACACCTCGTGGTGCAGGTACGGACGTGTGCTGCGTGGACGGTGTGTAGGTCATGTGCTGCCTCTCCCCGACGTTGAGGCTCTGATCGAAGTGACCAGCCTATGAGTAAACCCAGTTCAGGGGAATGCGACAGCGGCCAGAACCGTTTTTGTCAGGGGTGGGCCCTAGCATGGTCGGCGGGTCGGTCGCAGCCTCCAAAACGATGCTAGTAGTCTTCGAACGCTTGTTCGGAAGAGTGTGGCGTGAGTGACCCGCCGACCGCAGCCGAAGGGACCCCAGTGGCAGACCGTCTTGTTGTTCGCGGCGCCCGCGAGCACAACCTGCGCGGCGTGGATATCGACCTGCCGCGGGACAGCCTGATCGTCTTCACGGGGCTGTCCGGCTCCGGCAAGTCGAGCCTGGCTTTCGACACGATCTTCGCGGAGGGCCAGCGGCGCTACGTGGAGTCGCTCTCGGCGTACGCGCGCCAGTTCCTCGGGCAGATGGACAAGCCCGACGTCGACTTCATCGAGGGCCTCTCGCCCGCGGTGTCGATCGACCAGAAGTCGACCAGCCGCAACCCGCGGTCGACCGTCGGCACCATCACCGAGGTCTACGACTACCTGCGCCTGCTCTACGCGCGCGCCGGCAAGCCGCACTGCCCGCAGTGCGGCGAGGCGATCGGCAAGCAGACGCCGCAGGAGATCGTCGACCAGGTGCTCGCGATGGAGCAGGGCACCAAGTTCCAGGTGCTCGCGCCGGTCATCCGCGGGCGCAAGGGCGAGTACCTCGACCTCTTCCAGAACCTGCAGTCGCAGGGCTACTCGCGCGCGAAGGTCGACGGCGTCGTCCACGCGCTGGGCGAGGTGCCCAAGCTCAAGAAGCAGGAGAAGCACCACATCGCGGTCGTCATCGACCGGCTGAGCGTCAAGGCGTCGTCCAAGCAGCGCCTGACGGACTCGGTCGAGACGGCGCTGCGGCTCGCCGACGGCCTGGTCGAGCTGGAGTTCGTGGACCTCCCGGAGACGGATCCGAAGCGGATCAGGGGCTTCTCCGAGAACCTGGCGTGTCCCAACGGCCACCCGCTCGCGATCGAGGACCTCGAGCCGCGGTCGTTCTCCTTCAACTCGCCGTACGGCGCGTGCGTGGTCTGCACGGGCATCGGCGTGCGCAAGGAGGTCGACCCGGAGCTCGTCGTGCCGGACGACGAGATGACGCTCGAAGAGGGCGCCATCGCGCCGTGGGCCGGCGGCCAGACCGCCGAGTACTTCACCCGGCTGCTGCAGTCGCTGGGCGAGACCATCGGCTTCCGCATGGACCAGCAGTGGCGGCTGCTGCCCGCGAAGGCGCAGAAGGCGATCCTGCACGGCATCGACGAGCAGGTGCACGTCCGGTACAAGAACCGCTACGGCCGTGAGCGCTCCTACTACGCCAACTACGAGGGCGTGATCCCGTTCCTCGAACGGCGTCAGGAGCAGACCGAGTCCGAGTACATGCGGGAGAAGTACGAGGGCTACATGCGCGAGGTCCCGTGCCCCGCGTGTGCCGGCACCCGCCTCAAACCCGAGATCCTCGCCGTCACGCTGCACCACGGCAAAAAGGGCGACAGGTCCATCGCCGAGGTCTGCGCGATGAGCGTCTCGGAGTGCTCCGACTTCCTCGACGGCCTCAAGCTCGGCAAGCGCGAGTCGATGATCGCGGGCGCGGTGCTCAAGGAGATCCAGGCCCGCCTGCACTTCCTGCTCGACGTCGGCCTCGACTACCTGTCGCTCGACCGCGCCTCCGGCACCCTGTCCGGTGGCGAGGCGCAGCGCATCCGGCTCGCCACGCAGATCGGCTCCGGCCTGGTCGGCGTGCTGTACGTGCTGGACGAGCCGTCGATCGGCCTGCACCAGCGCGACAACCACCGGCTGATCGAGACGCTCACGAGGTTGCGCAACCTGGGCAACACGCTGATCGTCGTCGAGCACGACGAGGACACGATCCGCAACTCGGACTGGGTCGTCGACATCGGCCCCGGTGCCGGTGAGCACGGCGGCAAGGTCGTGCACAGCGGCCCGTACAAGAAGCTGCTGACGAACAAGGAGTCGATCACCGGCGCGTACCTGTCGGGCCGCAAGTCGATCCCGATGCCCGCGAAGCGCCGCAAGATCGACAAGAAGCGGCAGCTGACGGTCGTCGGCGCACGCGAGCACAACCTGCGCGGCATCGACGTGTCGTTCCCGCTCGGCACGCTCACCGCGGTCACCGGCGTGTCCGGTTCCGGCAAGTCGACGCTGGTCAACGACATCCTGGCCACCGTGCTCGCGAACAAGCTCAACGGCGCGCGCCAGGTGCCCGGCAGGCACACCCGGATCAACGGCCTGAACGAGGTCGACAAGCTCGTGCGCGTCGACCAGTCGCCGATCGGCCGCACCCCGCGGTCGAACCCGGCCACCTACACGGGCGTGTTCGACCACGTCCGCAAGCTGTTCGCGGCGACCACGGAGGCGAAGGTCCGCGGTTACCAGCCGGGCCGCTTCTCGTTCAACGTCAAGGGCGGCCGCTGCGAGGCGTGCGCCGGCGACGGCACGATCAAGATCGAGATGAACTTCCTCCCGGACGTCTATGTCCCCTGCGAGGTGTGCAAGGGCGCGCGGTACAACCGCGAGACGCTGGAAGTGCACTACAAGGGCAAGACGATCTCCGAGGTCCTCGACATGCCGATCGAGGAAGCGGCCACGTTCTTCGAGCCGATCAACGCCATCCACCGCCACCTGCGCACGCTGGTCGACGTCGGTCTCGGCTACGTGCGGCTGGGCCAGCCGGCGCCGACGCTGTCCGGTGGTGAGGCGCAGCGCGTGAAGCTCGCGTCGGAGCTGCAGAAGCGGTCGACCGGCAAGACCGTCTACATCCTCGACGAGCCGACCACTGGCCTGCACTTCGAGGACATCCGCAAGCTGCTGGGCGTGATCAACGGCCTGGTGGACAAGGGCAACACCGTCATCGTGATCGAGCACAACCTCGACGTCATCAAGACGTCCGACTGGATCGTCGACATGGGTCCCGAAGGGGGCTCCGGCGGCGGTATGGTCGTGGCAGAGGGCACACCCGAGCAGGTCTCCGAGGTCGAGAAGAGCTACACGGGGCAGTTCCTGCTGCAGGTGCTCGAGAACGAGGAGGTGTCAGCGGCCGGGTGATGATTCCACTCGACGCCCTGGCCCTGCGCGAACGCGCTCTGCAGGCGTCGCGTGGTGAGCCCCTGGCGGCGTACCCCATCAACCTCGTAGAGGTGCTCGACGCGTCGGAGCTGTCGTTCCGTCGCGTCGTGGCTGTCGGCTGGTTGCGAGCCTTGGAACGGTTCCCGCGTCTCAGCGGCAAGTGAACACGGACGGCCTGGTGAGACGCTCAAGCCTCACTTGAGCCGCATGACACTCCGTGAGGAATTCCCGGCCTCTTGTGACTTTTGTCGAGAACCTGTCACTCGAACGAGCTATCCGGGATGATGGCGGCCGTGTCACTCAACCGCTATCGCTTCCGCAGCGTGTGGCACGTCGACGCGTGTCCGTCCGATGTGTACGAGGTGCTGTCCGACATCGCGAACTACCCGCTGTGGTGGCCCGAGATCCGGAAAGCCACGAAGATCGACGACGAGAGCGGCGAACTCCGGTGTCGCTCGTTCCTGCCGTTCGACCTCGTCGTGCAGGTCAGGCACAGCATCAGGAACCAGCAGGCCGGTCTTCTGCGCGCCACGCTGTCCGGTGACCTCGAGGGCTACGCGAGCTGGGAGATCATCGGCCGGGACGGCGGCACGGACCTGGTGTTCGACCAGGAGGTAGTGGTCAACAAGGCCCTGCTCCGGCGTCTGGTGCTGATCGCGAAGCCGTTCTTCCGCGGCAACCACGACATGATGATGCGCGGCGGCCTCAAGGGCCTGAAACAGGTCCTCGAAGCCAAGACGGCCAGCCGCCGCGAGGCCTGACCAGCTTCGCTAGCCGCCGATGTACACGGTCATGTTGTCGGCCCACCGCGTGCAGTGGAGCGGAAGAGGGGAGGACCTCAAGCAGACCCACTCACCGGTGTCCCACCACAGCATCGAATCCTGGGTCTGCTGGGCCTTGATCGCCGCGAGGTAGCGGTCTGCGATGTCGATGGCGGCAGGACAGCCCACTCCAGTCATGTCGACCACCTTGTCCTGACCTTCCCGGCAGACGACCGGGTCGGGTGTGCAGCGCACACCCCATTGTTTCCACGCCTCAGGAGGCGCCTTGCCGCAAGGCGGTTCCAGGGTGGCCACCACGTACTGCCACCCCTGATCCCTGAATTCGAAGAGGACAGGGACTCCCTCGGGGTGTTGCACGACGAGGCTGGGATGCGTGATCTCCGCGTGGGCGAGCAGGTAGCGATCTTGGTAGCACTTGAAACCGAGCAAGCGCTGAGGTTTGAACGGATACGCGGCTTCGAGTCCCTCCAGGGTCACCAGCTCGCAGGCCTTGAGCGGTTTCACCTCCTGCGCCACCAGGTCGGCGGGAACCGAGACCTCCTTCATCGTCGTGACGAGTTCGTCGGAAGTCCTGGTGAGGCGCGGGGTCTGGGCGTCGGACGCGGCGGCGATGTCGGTGAGGACCTTGACCTGCTCCGGCGTCAACCGGTGGCCGACGAACCGAAAGTCGATCTTCACACCCGCCTTGCCGGTGTGCTGCTTGATGATCGCGCGGACCTCGTCGGCGCTTTTGCCACACGCGTCGGCGCCGTTGCGGGCGACCACCACCACGCGATTCGTCACCGAGCCACGGAACGGGTAGACGTGCGCGAAGTCGTCGATCGCCGCGAGAATCCCGCTGAGCAACGTCGCCCTGCCGCCTGGGGTGATCGACCGCGCCGCGTCGCCGATCTTGGTTGCGTGCCCGGTGCCCGGCGTGACCAACTCGGCGGTGTTCGAGGAGTCGCACTCGCCACCGAACCGCCGCAGCGCCAGCGAATCGTCGCCCGGCATGTTCGAGGCCGCGGCACCGACGGCGTCCGCCACCTCGCGGAAGTCCGGCGAGTCGGAGGCGTCGACCAGGAACAGCGTGCGGTGGTCGGGAGTCAGGTGCACGATGACGCCGCCGGCGATCAGCCCGAGCGTCACGACGACCGCGATCCCGGTCAGCAGTCGGCGTTTCATCGCTGGTAGTCGCCCAGCTGAACGACCATGTTGTCGGTCGTGCGCACGCATTTCAGCGGGACCTGGGAGTGCGCCAGGCCTTCCTCGTACGGCCAGGAGCAAGACCACTCGCCGGACCGCCAGAACGTGCCCTGGCCCGCTGCCTGCTGGCCGTCGATCGCCGCCTTGTAGCGGTCCGCGATGTCGATGGCCGCCGGACACCCGACACCGTTCAGGTCCGTCACCTTCAGCGCGCCGTCACGGCAGACGACGGGCTCGAAGATGCACGGGAACTTCCACGTCGTCCACACCTCCTTCGGCACCGACCCGCACGGCAGTTCGGTTCCCGACGTGAGGTACTGCCAGGACTCGTCCTTCCTCTCGAACACCAGGAACAGGGTGTCCGTGTACTGCGGTTCCGTCTGCGCCTTCGCGAACACGTAGCGGTCCTGCTGGCAGTTGATGTCGAAGTAGTACGCCTTGTGCTGTGCGTTGCTTCCCAACGGATGCGCGGCCATCAGCGTCTCCGGCGTCACCGCGTCGCACGGAGACGTCTTCACCTCCTTGACCGCCAGTTCGGACGGGACCGACACCTCCTTCATCGTGGTCACGAGCTCGTCCGAGGTCTTGGTGAGGCGTGGTGGCTGCGCGTCGGACGCTGCCGCGATCTGGGTGAGGACCTTGGCCTGCTCGGCGGTCAGCCGGTGGCCGACGAACCGGAAGTCGATCTTCACGCCCGCTCGTGCGGTGTGCTCGCCGATGATCGCGCGGACCTCGTCGGCGCTCTTGCCGCAGGCGTCGGCGCCGCCACGTGCGACGACCACCACCTGGTTGGTCGCGGAACCGCGGAACGGGTAGGTGCGTGCGAAGTCGTCGATCGCCGCGAGGATGCCGCTGAGCAGCGTTGCCTTGCCGCTCGGGGAGATCGCGCGGGCCGCGTCACCGATCTTGGCCGCCTGCCCGGTGCCCGGCGTGACCAGCTCGGAGGTGTTCGAGGAGTCGCAGGCGCCACCGAACCGGCGCAGCGCCAGCGAGTCGTCGGCGGACATGTTCGACGCCGCGGCCCCGACCGCGTCCGCCACCTCGCGGAAGTCTCCCGAGGACTCCGAGGCGTCGACGAGGAATGTCGTGCGGTGCTGCGGGGTCAGGAACACCCACAGCCCACCGGTCACCAGTCCCAGCACCAGTACGACGGCGCCCGCCACCAGCAACCAGCGTTTCATCCTGTTCCCCCTGGGCCCTGCGCGCGCAGCTTTGTCAGCGCGTCCGTCATCTCCCCCGCCACGGCGTTGTAGGCGTCGGCGGCCTTGGAGTAGACGGCGAGCGGTTCCGTCAGGTTCCGCCCCGAACGAGCCGTGTCGAGCAACTTCTCCGCTGCCTCGATCACCGCGGCCTGCAACGTGCGCAACCGGACCGCCATGTCCCGCAACCGGACGGCGTCCGCCGAGCTGGTCCGGCCGTCGAGGTCCTCGATCTCGATGTCGACGACGGCGCTCCTGGCCTCGGCCAGCGCGCCGTCGGCGAGGTCGAACCGGCCCTTCTTGATCGCGTCGGTGGTCGAGTTGAGCTTCTCGACGGTCGGGTTCAGCACGTTCACGACCGACTGCGAGGATCGCAGCACCGGCTCGATGGTGGTGAACCAGGCGAGGAAACGCTTCAGTTGCTCCGGCGAGTCCGTGAACGTCGGTTCCTGCGTTTTGAGCTTCGTGGCCAGCTCCGTCAGCCGGTCGTTGTCGTCTTTGTCGACCTGGTAGCCGATGAACCGGAACTCGATGGTCAGGCCGGCCGCCGCGACCCGGTCGCGGATCTGCGACTCGACGAACTCGCTGTCGGGGTCGCACGCGTCCTTGCCGTGCCTGGTCACCACGATGATCCGGTTGACCTGCCTGGCCTTCAGCGCCAACGGAGTCGCGAAGTCGCTGACCGCCTCGACGATTCCGCGCTGCAACGTGGCTTTCGCACCCTGCCGCACCGAGCGGGCGGCGTCGGCGATCTCCTGCCGGTTGCCGGTGCCGAACCCGACGAGCTGCGTGGTGTTGCCGTCCGAACCGCAGTCGCCGCCGAAGCTGCGCAACGCCTGGGAGTCGTGCTCGCCGGAGTTGCCGACGACCGTGGTCAGCGCACCGACCACGCTCGCCAGATCGCCATCGGCCGCGTCGATCAGGAACGTCGTCTTGTAGATGGGCGCGAACATCGGGACGACCCAGCGGATGACGACGAAGGTGCTGCCCACCACCAGCACGGCGACGAGCAGGACGATCAGCAGCCGGCGCACGCTCTTCGGGAGTTCCCAGAACGTGTTCCACTGGCGCGCGTTGTCACCGACGATGACACCCTTGGCCTTGCCCAAATGCACCGTGTACTTGGCGTCCCCGGCCGGCTCGCCGAGTTCTCCGTGCGCCTTCTGGATCGCATCGGACGCCGTCGGCGACAGCTCGTTCGCCGCGGTGACGGACAGCCTGATCTCGTCCATGGACGCAAGGTAGCGAGCTCGGACCGAAAGGAACTTTGAAACGAAAAGAAATCAGGTTTGGCCGGACAGGTGCCGCACCAGCAACGCCAGCTGGGCCGCGTACTTCTCGGCGAACTCGGGCGTGGCGGGGTCCTCGCCGGTGATCTGGCCCGCCGTGTGCCGCAGGGTCAACGGCGCCGCGGCCGCCGCCATCAACGCCAGCAGCAGAAAGCCCGGGTCCAGGTCCGCGGGGACTTCGCCGGCGGCCTGACGTTCCCGCAGCTGGTCGACCTGGGCGCGCAGGAACGCCTCGTCGGTGGGCGGGCTGTCGCCTGCCAGGTTCGACCACGCCCACAGGCGGCCCTGATCGGTGAGCGCGGTCGCCACGAAGCTCGCGAGCACCTTGTCCAGCGGCTGCTCGGGGCTCGCCATCTCGGCCGCGGAGCTGTGCCAGCTCGTCGCGAGTTCCTTGTACAGGCCCTCTTTGCCGCCGAAGTAGTACGAGATCAGCTGCTTGTTCACGCCAGCCCGCGCCGCGATGTCCGTCGTGCGCGTCGCCGCGTAGCCGTGAGCGCCGAACTCCGCCGCGGCTGCCTCGATGATGCGGGCCCGCGTGCGTTCCGGGTCGCGCTTGCGTTCCGAAGCGCTGGGAGAGCGGCGTTGATCCACGGCCTCACGGTAGCCGACGGGCTGTTTTCAACCAGCGGGTTGACTTAATCAACCGCACGGTTGAAACTTGGCGGCATGAGAATCGCAGTGGTGGGTGGGGGAATCGGCGGGCTGTGTCTGGCGCACGGGTTGCGCGAGGCCGGCGTGGACGTGGCGGTGTACGAGCGCGAGCTCTCGCGCACGGACCGCCTGCAGGGGTACCGGGTGCACATCAACCCGCACGGTGCCGCTGCGCTGCGGGAGTGTCTGCCCGCGGCGAACTGGGCTCGATTCGAGCAGAGCGCGGGATCGAGCGACAACGGATTTGGGTTCTTAACGGAACAGCTCAAGCCTTTGCTCGTGCTCGATCCGGAGGAGGAGAAGCACTACTCGGCCAGCCGGATCACGCTTCGGCAGGTGCTGCTCGACGGGCTGGACGTGCAGTTCGGCAAGCGGTTCGAGCGCTACGAACACAACGGCAGAGGCATCACGCTGCACTTCGAGGACGGCACGACCGCCGAGTGCGACGTGCTCGTCGGCGCGGACGGCATCCGGTCGCGCGTCCGCCGGCAGTACCTGCCGCACGCGGGCACGGAAGAGGTCGGGATCACCGCGATCGCGGGGAAGCTCCTCCTCGACGAACACGACTGGATTCCGCGGAGTCTGCTCATCAGGGCCAACTCGATCATCCCGACCAGCAGGTGCGGCATGTTCCTGGTGGCGCACGACGGTCTGGGGTACTCGGACGACGACGGCGTGCTGTTCGACAACGTCCGCCCGTACCTGATGTGGGGGTACGCGGCCAACGACCTCGACGTGCGCAACGGGCTGCAGGCAGAGGTGCTCCGACGGATCGCCGGATGGAGCCCCGACCTGCGCCGGGTCGTCGAGTTGTCACATCCCGACACGATCAGTCAGTGGCGCATCAGGTCGTCGAAGCCCATCGAGCGATGGGAGAGCACGAACGTCACGTTGCTCGGTGACGCCATCCACGCGATGACGCCGATGCGCGGTATCGGGGCGAACATCGCGTTGCGGGACGCACAGCTGCTCGCGCGGTGCATCGCCGAAGGTGGTGACGCCATCGCACGGTACGAGGCCGAGATGTACGACTACGGCTTCGCGGCGGTGCGCGACTCGTTGCGCGCGGCCAGGCAGTTCGCGGAGGGAAGCCCGGTCTCGCGAACGCTGTTCCGCACGGTGCTCCGGACGGCCGCCGCCGTGCCCGCGCTGAAACGCGCAATGTTCTGAAAATCAGTTTGAACCGATCTGGCTCGCTCTGCGTGTGTGGGGCGTTGGAGGGCACGAGCCAGGAGGTTGAAGATGATCCGCAAGGGCGTTGCGGTCGTCGTGATGGGGTTGGTCTCGCTGACCGCGTGCACGGGCACGCCGGAGAGCAAGCCGGTTGCGCAACAGCAGCAGGAAAGCGTTGTGGCGCTGAAGATCGCCGAGATCGCCGACCTCGGCCCGGTCGTCACCGACGTCAAGGGCTTCACCCTCTACCGCTTCGACAATGACAAGCCGAACGAGTCCACTTGCGACGGTGAATGCGCGGCGGCCTGGCCTCCGGCCACCGTCGCGGACGAGAACTTCACGGTCGAGGGCGTCGACAAGGTCGGCAGCATCGTGCGCAAGGACGGCAGCCGTCAGCTGACCGTCGACGGCATGCCGCAGTACCGGTTCGCCAAGGACGGCAAGCCCGGTGAGACCAAGGGGCAGGGCCTGCAGGGAAAGTGGTTCGCCACCGGCAAGAGCGGCGAACGCACCCAGCTCGCCGCCCGCACGGGAGTCATCGCCGGCCTTGGTGCCGTGCTGACCAACAACGCCGGCCTCACGCTCTACCGGTTCGACGGCGACACGGCGCAGCCCTCAGTGTCCAATTGCGACGGTGGCTGTGTCGAGTCCTGGCCGCCGGTGTACGTGGAGGGCGACACACCGCGGGTGAAGGGCATCGACCCGAAGCTGCTCGGCACGGTCACCCGCAAGGACGGCAAGAAGCAGCTCACGGTCGCGAACTGGCCGCAGTACACGTTCAAGAACGACACCAAACCCGGTGAGGCCAAGGGCGTCACGGTGCCGAAGTGGTTCGCCACGGCGACCGACGGCAAGAAAGCCCAGCAGAACAAGGCCATCGCGCTCACCAGCGCGACCGTCGCCGACCTCGGTGTCATCGCCACCGACTCCGACGGCATGACGCTCTACCGGTTCGACAACGACTCCGCGGACCCGCCCACGAGCAACTGTTCCGGCGAGTGCGCGGTGCAATGGCCGCCCGCTTACGTCAGCGAGGGTTTCCAGGTGCAGGGCGTGGATGCCTCGCTCGTCGGGACGATCGAGCGGGACGGGAAGAAACAGCTCACCATTGCCGGATCGCCGCAGTACCTCTTCTCAGGTGACAAGGTCTGCGGTGACGCCAACGGGCAGGGCGTTGGTGGCAAGTGGTGGGCTACGAAGGCCGACGGAAGTCGCGCCGGCCGGTAAGAGGGAGATGAAGGGACCCTTCCTCCACGTCAGGTGGATGAAGGGTCCCTTCATCGTTTCTAGCGGAGGCGGAGGAGGATCGCCTGCTCCGGTTCCAGCACCGGGAGCTGGATCCCGACGTCACCGAGCACCGAGCCGGGCAACGAGACCGGTTCCCACTTCTTGTCGTCCCGCCCGATCAGCCTCGGCAGACCGGCGGGCGCGTCGAACGTCAGCTGGTACGTGCGTGCGGGATCGAGGCCGGGGAAGCGCACCCGAACCGGCTTGTGCTGCACCGAAGTCGCGATCTGCGCGTAGCAGAACAGCGCCTCGGACCGATCGGCCGCGACCACGCCGTGCACCCAGGCGGCCGGGTCCGGGTGGTCGGAGCGCACCGAGACACCGCTGTGCACCAAGGAACGCACGTCCTTGTAGTACTCGATCGCGGCCTGCAGACCCCCGCGCTCGGCCTCGGTCGCCGAGTTGATGTCCCACTCGATGCCGAAGTGCCCGAACAACGCCGTCGCCACCCGGAACGACAGGTCGTGCGTGCGGCCCGTGGTGTGCGAGTGCGTCGGGCCGACGTGCGCGCCCATCAGTTCCGGCGGCAGGAACAGGCCGGTCCACCGCTGGATCAGCTGGCGTTCCAGGGCGTCGTTGCAGTCGGAGGTCCACACGCGGTCGGTGCGCGACAGCACGCCGAGGTCGATCCGGGAGCCGCCGGACGAGCAACTTTCGATCTCCACGTGCGGGTGGCGCAGCCGCAGTTCGTCCAGCAGCCGGTAGAACGCGGCGGTCTGGTCGTGCACCCGCGAGCCGATCAGGTCGCGGTTGTGGTCCCACTTCACGAACGCGATGTCGTTGTCGGACAACACGGACGAGACGCGGTCGAGGATGTACGCGTAAGCCTCGGGGTGCGCGATGTTCAGCACCTGCTGGTTGCGCCACGACGGCGGCAGCACGCCGGAACGGGGGCCGAGCACCCAGTCCGGGTGGGCGCGGTACAGATCCGAGTCCGTGTTGATCATCTCGGGCTCGAACCACAGCCCGAACTCCATGCCGAGCGAACGGACGTGCTCGATCAGCGGGGTCAGGCCGTCGGGCCACACGGTGTCGTCCACGTACCAGTCGCCGAGGCCCGCCGTGTCGTCGCGACGGTGGCGGAACCAGCCGTCGTCGAGCACGAACCGTTCGACGCCCATGGCGGCGGCGGTGTCGGCCAGCGACTTCAGCCGCGCGAGGTCGTGGTCGAAGTAGACAGCTTCCCACGTGTTGAGCACGACCGGGCGAGGCCGGAGCGTTCGCTCGCGCAGCTGACGGTGGAAAGCCGCGCTGATGCCGTCGATGCCCTCAGCGGAGTAGGCCGCGTACAGCCACGGCTGCTCGTAGGTCTCGCCGGGCGCCAGCACGATCTCGCCCGGCAGCAACAGCTCTCCGCCGCCCAGCACGGGCGTCGAGTCGGGGAAGCTCTCCGCGTACGTCACGTGGTTGCCGCTCCACGCGACGTGCAGCGCCCACACCTCACCGGAGCGGAACGAGAACCCCGGCGTCCCGGCGAGCAGCCCGATGGTCGCGTCGGGCCCGGTGCGGCCGCGGCGGTTCTCGCGGACCCAGGAGCCGTAGTTGAACGGGTGCCGCTGCGGCGAACGTTCGCGAGCCCACCGGCCCGTGAAGTCGAGCAGTTCGGTGGCGTGGGCAGGCGCCGGCAGCGCGGTTTCCAGTCCCTCCAACGCATACGGCGTCGAGCCGTCGTTGCGCACGGTGTGCCGCACCCGGAGCATCCCGGACGAGGCCAGTTCCACCACACCGGTCACGGTCAGCTCGGCCGCCGGATCCTCGGCCACGTAACGGAAGACCGAGTCCTCGGCCGAGGACGACGTCACCGCGAGCGCGGGCGCGAAGTGCTCGCCGCCGCGGTGCCCGCGCAGGCCAGGACGGCCGGAGTGGCCCGCGCCCGCCTCGGGCAGCAGCGCGACCACGACCGGGTGGTCGGGTGAGCTGTTGGGGACGGTTCCCGTCACCACGTCGGCCAGGGTGCGCAGGGCGTCCTGGCCGACGTCGCCGAGCGTGCGCCCCCAGTGCGTGACGACGGGCAACCCCGTGCCCCTCACGTCGATCACCACGCTGGAGGTGTCGTCGTGCAGGTGCACGACCTCATTGCTGCTCATGCGAGCCCCGTCCACATCGAACACAAATGAACAATGCGCCGATCCTCAAACGCGGGGCCTGCGTTGTCAAGCGTTCGAACTTGTTGAGTTGTGTCTGATTAGACGACCAGGCTGAGCAGTGCCGCGACCACGAAACCGACCACCGACAGGATGGTCTCCAGCACCGTCCAAGACTGCAGTGTTTCCTTCACCGAGAGCCCGAAGTAGCGGGACACGATCCAGAACCCGCCGTCGTTGACGTGCGAGGCGATGATCGAACCGGACGCGATCGCCATCACGATCAGGGCGAGCTGCGGCTGCGAGTAGTTCAGGTCCGCCAGCACCGGTGCCACGATCCCCGCGGTCGTGACGATCGCGACCGTCGCCGAACCCTGCGCGATCCGGATGACGCAGCTGATCACGTAGGACAGCGCGATCACCGGCAGGCCGAGGTCCGAAAGTTCGCCGGCCAGGGTCTTGCCGATGCCGGTCGCGGCCAGCACGGCACCGAAGAAGCCACCGGCACCGACCACGAGCAGGATCATCGCGACCGGTCGCAGCGACGCGCCCGCCATCTCGCCGATCTTGTCCCGCGTCATGCCGCGCCGGAAACCCAGCAGCCAGAACGCGAGCAGCACGGCGATCGTCAGCGCCACGGCGGGGGTGCCGAAGAACGTGGCGATCGAGTACGGCCGCGATCCCTTCTGCAGCAGGATCGAGCCGAACGTGCCGGCCAGGATCAGCACCAGCGGTAGGCCGATGATCGAGAGCACCAGCCCGAGCGAGGGCGGCTCGCGGTCACCGTTCTCCGCCTTGGCCTGCTCGGCCGCGACCAGCATCTCCTCCGGCACCGGCACGTTGATGCGCTTGCCGATCCAGTACGAGTACAGGACACCGCCGACGAACCACGACGGGATCGCCACCGCGAGACCCATGATGATGATCCAGCCGAGCCCGACCTTCAGCAGACCGGCCGCGGCGACCGGACCGGGGTGCGGTGGCATGAACGCGTGCATGACCGACAGACCCGCGAGCAACGGCATGCTGAACAGCACGATCGACTTGCCGCTGCGCTTGGCCGCCACGTAGACCAGCGGTGCCAGCACGAAGATGCCGATGTCGAAGAAGACCGGCACACCGAAGATGAGACCGGCGAGGCCGATCGCGACCGGCGCGCGCTTCTCGCCGAACGCGCTCATCAGCTTGTCCATCAGCACCTGCGCGCCGCCGGACGCCTCGAGGATCGCGCCGAGCAGCGTACCGAGACCGATGATCGCGGTGATGTGCCCGAGGATGCCGCCGAAGCCCTTCTCCAGCAACGAGTCCGAGGCCTTCTGCGCCGAACCGACCAGCGTCTCCGTCGGCACGCCCGCGGCCAGCGCCACCCCGAGGGCGACGACGAGCAGCGCGATGAACGGCTCGACCTTGAACCTGATGATGAGGAGCAGCAGCACCGCGATGCTGACTACCGCGAGGGTCAGCAGACCGGGTGTCGAGTGTTGCAACCAGTTGATCACGGGCGGCTCCTGAGTGAATGGCCTGGCAATGCGCCGGTGGCGGTTCCGTCGTCGATCACCGGTACCCCGTTGCAGAACACGTACGGGATGCCGGCGGCCTGCTGCCGGGGCTGGTCGAACGTCGCCGTGTCGGCGATCGTCGAGGCGTCGAACAGCACCAGGTCGGCCGCGTAGCCCTCGCGGACCAGACCCCGGTCGGTGAGCCGCAAACGTTTGGCGGCCCGGCCGGTGAGGTGCTCGACGCACTCCTCCAGGCTCAGCACGCCCAGCTCGCGGACGTAGCGCGCGAAGTAGCGGGGGAACGTGCCCCACGCGCGCGGGTGCGGCCGGTCACCGACGAGCAGGCCGTCGCTGCCGCCCGTGTGCGCCGGATGTTTCATGATCGCCTGCACGTTCTCCTCGTGGCCCACATGCATGAGGCACGACGTACCCAGGCGTTCGTCGACCAACACGTCGAAGTACAGCTCGGCCGGCGCGCGTCCCAGACGCACCGCGGACGCGTGGACGCTGGCGCCGACCAGGTGCGCGTTGCGGTCGTTGCGCACACCGTTGATCTCGATGGAGTCCCAGTCGACCGGTACGCCGTGGCACCCGTCGGAACCGATCTCCTCGATCTCCTCACGGATGCGTTCGCGGGTGTCCACATCGGACAACCGCGCCAGCGCCCGCTCCGGCCCGCCTTCCGTCGCCCACGACGGCAGCAGCGCGCTCAGGTACGTCGCGCCCGGCAGGTACGGGTAGGTGTCCAGCGAGATGTCGGCGCCCTGGGCGATCGCGTCGTCCAGCAGTGCCAGCAGTTCCGGTGCACGACCCTTGTTGACCGGGAAGTTCATCGTGGCGTGCGCGAGGTGCAACGGACAGCCGGATCTCTTCGACACGTCCACCATCTCGGCGTACGCCTCCAACGCGCCCGCGCCGTAGCTGCGGTGGTGCGGGCTGTAGAAGCCGCCGAAGTTCCCGACGACCTCGCACAGCTGCACCAGTTCGGACGTGTCCGCGTACATGCCCGGCGTGTAGGTGAGCCCGGACGACATGCCGAACGCGCCCTCCACCAACGACTTCGCCAGCTTGTTCTTCATGACGAGCATCTCGGCGTCGGTCGCCGGCCGGTCGTCCCACCCGACCGCCAGCATCCGCAACGTCCCCTGCGGCACCAGGTACGCGGCGTTCACCGCGATGCCCTGGTCGAGCCGGTCGAGGTACTGGCCGACCGAGCGCCAGTTCCAGTCGAAGCCAGGCGGGTCGTCGTTCCACCCGGCGAGCTGACCGCGCAACGTCGCGAGCACCTCGTCGTTCACCGGCGCGTACGACAGCCCGTCCTGGCCGAGCACCTCGGTCGTGACGCCCTGCGAGACCTTCGCGAAGTGGTCCGGTTCGGCGAGGATCCGCAGGTCCGAGTGCGAATGCATGTCGATGAACCCCGGCGCGAGCACCAGCCCGTCCGCGTCGATCGACCGCGTGGCGCTCAGCCCGGGGCCGATCGCCGAGATGACGCCGTCCTTGATCGACACATCCGCGCGGTAGGCGGGTGTGCCCGTGCCGTCTGCGATCAGCGGTCCGCGCAGGACGACGTCGTCCATCGGTGCACTCCGATCAAAAGTAGGTGCGAATGAGGTCGACCACGGTCGTGCCCTCGACGACCGGGATGAGCTGCCACTTGTCGAACACCGTGCAGGGGTGGGACAAACCCAGCCCGACCCAGTCGCCGACCCGGACCGTGGACTCGGGCCCGAGCTGGAGGAACGCGTGCTGGTCGTTCATCGCCGACACGCGGGCCTGGGTCAGCGGGGCGACCGCGCCGTCGTGCCGGCGCACCAGCTGCGGCTCCGGCAGGCCTTCGTCGAACGACGCGTCGCGCTTGCCGATCGTCAGCAACGCCAGATCGCGCTGCGGCCGTGACGTCACCTGGGCCCACGCGCGCAAAGCCGAGCGGAACGGCTCCACGCCCTCGATCCGCGAGAACGGCGAGATCCCGCGGTAGAAGCCGTCGTCGTGCGTGATGTATGCGCCGCTGCGCAGCACTGGGGTGACCGGCACCGGCCACGGCTGGGACAGCGTCGCCGCCACCTGGTCGAAGTACGCGCTGCCACCGGCGGTGACGATCGCCGAGTCCAGCTCGTCGAGCAATCCGGCGTCGGCCATCCGCAGCACCAACGTCCGCAGGTCTGCCAGGTACCGGTCCACCACGGCCTGCGACGACTCGGACGCGTCGTGCGCCAGCGCGCCCTCGTAACCGCTGGCGCCGGCCAGTCGCAGCACGGGGCTCTGGTCGATCGCGTGAGCCACGGTCAGCGCGGTCTCCAGGTCGCGGGCGCCGGTGCGTCCGCCGGGAGCGCCGAGCTCGACCAGCACGTCGACCGGGCGGGACGCCTGGAGTTCCCGCAGCGTCTCGCTCAGCAGCGTGACACCGGCCTCGGAGTCGGCCCAGCAGCTGAACTCGAAGGCAGGGTCGCGGTCCAGTTCGCCGACGAGCCAGCGCAGCGCGCCGGGGTCGAGCAGCTGGTTCGCCAGCAGGATCCGGCTGACGCCGAACGCGCGGTACACCCGCAGCTGCGAGGCGTTGGCCGCGGTGATGCCCCAGACGCCGTGCTCGATCTGCCGCTGGAACAGCTGCGGTGCCATCGTCGTCTTGCCGTGCGGTGCCAGCTTGACGCCGTGGTTGTCACACCACTTGGACATCGTCGTCAGGTTGTGCGTCAACGCGTCCGCGTCCAGCACGACGAGCGGGCCGACGAACTCGTCGGCGAAGAGGTCCAGCCGCTGGTCGGCGACCTCGCCGATGGTCGAGCCGAACGTGCTCGACGGCAGGCCCTTGAACCGCCAGCTGATCCGTTCGGAACGGATGTCCGCGACGGCTGAGAGGTCCATGTCCATCAGATGTTGCATATTTTGCAACTCCCATTGCGCGATGTGATGCTGGAGTGTGTAGCATTCGGGTGCGCCGCCGTCAACGAACACCTCTGGAGCACGCATGCGGTTCGAACACGTCGGCGGTGTCGTGTGTCTCGGCGAGACCATGGTGATGATGGTTCCGGCTGAACCCGGTCCCGTGCATCTGGTGCGCACCTGGCACCGGGCCGTCGGGGGCGCCGAGTCCAACGTCGCCATGCATCTGGTCCGCCTCGGCGTGCGGTCGTCGTGGGTCAGCGCGGTCGGCGACGACTCGTTCGGGCTGGCGGTGCTCGACACCGTGGGCGGCTTCGGCGTCGACGTCTCGCGGGTGCGGATCGACGCGACCCGGCCGACCGGGTTGTACGTCAAGGAGGCCTCACCGCACGGCAGCCCCGTCCGCTACTACCGGCGCGGCTCGGCGGCGTCCGGCATGGGGCTGGAGATGATCGACCGGCTCGGCCTCGGCGAGGTGAAGCTGGTGCACGTCAGCGGCATCACGCCCGCTCTGTCCGATTCGTGCCTCGCGCTGATGCGTGAACTGCTGCGCCGGCCGCGACACGGTTTTCGAATCTCCTTCGACCTGAACTGGCGGCCCGCGCTCTGGGCCGACCGCGACCCGCGCGTGCTGCGGGAGCTCGCGGACCTGGCCGACGTGGTGCTGGCGGGGTCCGACGAGGCCGAACTGGTCTGGGGCACGGGTGATCCGCAACGCCTGCGCGCGTTGCTGCCCGGCCCGGCGTCGCTGGTGGTCAAGCAGGGCGCGGACGGTGCCACGTTGCTCGAAGGCGGTTCGTCGTACTTCGAACCGGCGCTGAAGGTCGAGGTCGTGGAACCGGTCGGCGCGGGCGACGCGTTCGCGGCCGGGTTCCTCGCGGCGACGCTCGCCGGGGAGACCCCGTCGGTCCGGCTGCGCGCCGGGCACCTGCAGGCGGCCTCCGCTTTGCTCACCGCCGAGGACGTCGGAGATCCTTTGCCGGACGACGTGACGATTCCGCTGCTGCACGCCGACCCGCAGACCTGGGCGTCCGCCCGCCTGGAGGACTAATGAGCCAGAGCCTCGACCGCGCGCTCACACTGGTGAGCCAGCTCGCGACGGGCCCGAAGACGCTGGACGAGCTGTCCGGCGTGATCGGCGTGCACAAGTCGACGACGCTCCGGTTGTTGCGCACTTTGGAGTCGCACCGCTTCGTGCAGCGCGACGGCGTGCACCACTACCGGCTCGGCACCGCGTTGTTCGACCTCGCCAACCGCGCGCTGGAGGAACGCGACGTCCGGCGATCGGCCGAACCGGCGTTGCGCGATCTGAACTCACGCCTGGGGTACACCATCCACCTCGCGTCCTATGAGGACGGTGAGGTGATCTACATCGACAAGTACGAGTCGACGCACCAGATGCGGATGTACTCGCGCATCGGCCGCCGCGCGCCGTTGCACTGCACGGCCGTGGCGAAGATCCTGCTGGCGGACCTGGCCCCGGTCGCGCTGCAGAAGGTTTTGTCGACGATGGAGTTCCCGAGGCTGACGGCGAACACCATCATCGGCCCGACGGCGTACCTGGCCGAGCTGGAGCGGGTGCGCGCCAACGGTTACGCGGTCGACAACGCCGAGCACGAGGACTTCATCCACTGCATCGCCGCCCCGATCAAGGGCGCGCGGGGTGAGGTGCTCGCCGCCGTGTCGATGTCGGTGCCCAAGGTGCTGCTCGACTTCGACGGGCTCCTGGCCCACCTGCCCGACCTGCTCGCCACCGCCGAAGCTGCCTCCGTCGAGTGCGGTTACGTTCCAAGATAAGGGGAATTCCGTTGTCCAAGGTTGAGATCAAGACCGCCGACGCGCCGCAGCCGGTGGCCCGTTTCTCGCAGGGTGTGCGCAAGGGCAACATCCTGCAGGTGGCCGGTCAGGTCGCGTTCGACCCGAAGTCCGGCGAGATCGTCGGTACCACCGTCGCCGAGCAGACCCGCCAGACGTTCGCGAACCTCCACGCGGTGCTCGCCGCCGGTGGCGCGTCCATCGACGACGTGGTGATGATCCGCGTCTACCTCACCGACACCGCGCACTTCGCGGAACTGAACGAGGTCTACGGCGAGTTCGTCACGGACCCCGCCCCCGCCCGCACGACCGTCTACGTCGGACTCCCGGCCGGCCTGCTGGTGGAGATCGACGCGCTGGCCG
Source organism: Lentzea kentuckyensis (assembly GCF_002150765.1). Lineage (GTDB taxonomy): Bacteria > Actinomycetota > Actinomycetes > Mycobacteriales > Pseudonocardiaceae > Lentzea > Lentzea kentuckyensis. The sequence goes on along the minus strand of NZ_MUYM01000033.1, from coordinate 37,682 downwards.
TCGTCGACTGACCGGTCTGCTGAACGGAACTCAGCGCGCGGACCGCGTTCGAAGGATGTTTTGCTTGGGCGTGCCTCTGAACGGAGGCACGCCCTTCGCACTTGGAGGACAAGGTTGATCTCCGAGAAGGCCAACGCCCGGATGCGGGCGGCGCTGCACGCGATCAGGCCCGGCGAACCCGCGCTGCCACCGGACCTCGCCGCGCTCGTGCCGTTGCGGCCCGACCGCGACTTCCGCGGTGACGACCTGGCCGAACTGCTGGGTATGTCGATGGTTTACGCACGAGCGTGCCTCGCGGTCAACGGCTCGGTCACCGCGCTGTTCGCCATCTCCGAGCCGCACGACGGTGTGGTGCCGGTGACGACGAGCGTGACGTTCCAGGGTGTGCCGGACGGGTTCGAGGACGACCCGCGGCCGTTGCTGGTGCTGAGCACCAAGCCCACCGAGTACTTGTACTCCTGCAACGAAGAACAGCGGCGGGTCATGGCCGAAACCGCGGCGGCACTGGAAAATCTTGGACTTGCCCGCCAGGACGCGCTGGCCAGGGTCAACGAGTTCTGGGGAGACCGGAACCGGCGGTACTCGTTGCTGTACGGGGGCTGGATCGGCCGGCAGGACGGCACGGCCTGGGCGCGCGCGATGCTCGGTTCCGCCGAGGTGATCATCGACGGGTGATGGGTCACGTGGCAGCATCCGCTTCATGAAGTGGTACGCGGACAGACCTGTCAGGCTCACGCGTCAGCTGATCGCCGACCTCCTCGCCGTGGGGTGGGTGGCCCTCTGGATCTGGGTGGCGACCACCGCCCACGACTGGGTGCTGGAACTCAGAGCGCCGGGGGACGGGCTGGTCAACGCGGGCGGTGACATCCGCGACGTCTTCACCAACGCCGCTGGCAAGGCCAAGGGCGTGCCGTTCGTGGGCGACGACCTGTCCGGGGCGCTCGGCAACGGCACCAAGGCCGGCGAGACGCTCATCGGGGTGGGCAACGCCCAGATCGGCGTGGTGCAGGACACCGCGTTCTGGCTCGCCGTGGCGCTCGTCACGATTCCGGTGCTGTTCCTGCTGATCACCTGGCTGCCGTTGCGGCTGCGGTACGCGCTCAAGGCCGGCAACACCGCGAAACTCCGCGACAAGCCCGATCTGCTCGCCCTGAGAGCGCTTACCAGTCTGAAGCCCAAGGATCTCGCGAAGTTCCCCAACGATCCCGCGGTGGGCTGGCGCACGGGTGACACGGACGTCATCGACGAGCTGGCACGCAGGCAGCTCGCGGCGCTGGGGGTGCGGGCATGATCGCGCTCTCGGTGATCGCCGCCGTCGTGGCGATGTGTGCGACGGCCATCGCGTTGTGGCAGGCGCGTGAAGCGAAGAACGCCCAGGCGGCGGCTCGTGAGGCTCAGGAGGCCGCGCGCAGGTCGCAGGAGGAGGCCCAGGCCGCGCGCAAGGCCGTCGAGCAGGCGACGGCCAGCGCGCTGCAGTCCAAGACGGCGACCGAGGACGCCCGCAAAGCCGTTCTGGAAGGACAGAAAGCCGCGCTGGAAGCCCAGGAGGCGGCCACGGCGGCACGGATGCTGGCGGACGAGGCGCAGTTCAGCGCTCAGCAGGCGACGCAGCAGATCAACGAGCTCACCGATTTCCTCGCCGCCGAGCGCAGCCGCCGGGGCATGCCGACGTTCGCGATCACGCCCGGCGCGCCCGACGAGTTCCGGCTCAGCTACTTCGGCGGGCCGGCGGTCATCGAACAGCTCACGGTGTCGGTGGTGCCCGGCAGCCGGGTGCTCGGGCTCTCGCAGCACGACGAGCCCCCGGCCGAACACCTGGACGTCGGCCCGCTCCACAACGGCTCCGCCGTCACCTTCCGGGCCGCCACCGGGCAACGGGCGAGCGCGGTGTTCCAGATCAGGGCGGAGCCGTGGGAGCCGGTCGTGGTCAGGGCCGACCAGTAACCGGGGCCGACCAGTAGCCGGGGCCGATCAGTAGACGGGACCGGTGAACTTCTCGCCGGGACCCTGGCCGGGCTCGTCCGGGACGGCGGAGGCCTCGCGGAACGCGCGCTGCACCGACTGCAGGCCGTCCTTCAGCGGTGCGGCGTGCGGGCCGAGGTACTCCGACGTCGCGGTGACCAGGCCGGCCAGGCCGGTGATCAGGCGGCGGGCCTCGTCGAGGTCGCGGCGAGGGGAGTTGTCGGGGTCCGGGTCCGCGAGGCCGAGGCGTTCGGCGGAGGCGGACAGCAGCATCACCGCTGCCCGGCTGATGACCTCGATGCTCGGCACATCCCCGAGGTCACGGACACTGTCTTCAAGCGGATCGGTCACCCCGACATTCAAGCAAGCGGGCGACACACCGCCTCGATTCGGGGGTTGACAAGCTCGTCTGCTAGTATTTCCGACGCGACCAGCTCTCGTTAGTGCGAGAGCGGCAAGTGGAGCCCCGCTCCCACCCGCGTTCACCGCCTCAAGAGGTGGCCGGGTCCGGTCCTCCTGACACAGGGCACACGGGTGCCTTCGAGTCAGGTTGGTGATCGGTCGGAAGCGGGCCCTGTCGTCGACATCGACGACGGGGCTCTTGTCTTTGGCGCAAACGAGTCTTAAAGGACGTGAATGACAAGTCCCTCGAACCGAGGTGCTCCTGTGAGCACCGAGCCGCGCATCAACGACCGCATCCGCGTGCCTGAGGTCCGTCTGGTCGGGCCGAACGGCGAGCAGGTCGGGATCGTTCGCATCGAGGACGCACTCCGACTCGCGCAGGAAGCGGATCTGGACCTCGTCGAGGTCGCCGCGCAGGCTCGACCTCCGGTATGCAAGCTCATGGACTACGGCAAGTTCAAGTACGAGACCGCCCAGAAGGCTCGTGAGTCTCGCCGTAACCAGCAGCTGACCGTGATCAAGGAGCAGAAGCTCCGGCCGAAGATCGACCCGCACGACTACCAGACGAAGAAGGGCCACGTGGCCCGCTTCCTGTCGCACGGGAACAAGGTCAAGGTGACCATCATGTTCCGCGGCCGCGAGCAGTCGCGCCCGGAGCTCGGTTACCGGTTGCTGCAGAAGCTGGCGGAGGACGTCGCGGAGCTGGGCTTCGTCGAGTCCAACCCGAAGCAGGACGGCCGCAACATGATCATGGTGTTGGCGCCGCACAAGAACATCAAGCCGCGTCCGGTCAAGCAGGACCAGGACGACGTCGTCGAAGGTGACGACGCCGCCGAAGCCGCCGAATAGGACGCATACCCCGCCCCCGACCCGGTGGGTAGCACGAGACGAGGACGGAAATGCCGAAGAACAAGACGCACAGCGGGACCTCGAAGCGCTTCAAGGTCACCGGCAGCGGCAAGATCCTCCGGGAGAAGGCCGGCAAGCGCCACATCCTGGAGAAGAAGTCCAGCAAGGTGACGCGTCGCATGAGCGGCACCGCGGTCGTGTCGGAGAACGACGCCCCGCGCATCAAGAAGCTGCTCGGTCTCTGACCCGCTTCGACACCCCCTAGCTAATTCGGGGGAAGGCCCCGACCCTTCCCCCCATGAGATCGACAGGATGGACCCGTGGCACGCGTCAAGCGGGCTGTAAACGCCCAGAAGAAGCGTCGTACCACCCTTGAGCTGGCCAGCGGCTACCGCGGTCAGCGCTCGAGGCTGTACCGCAAGGCCAAGGAGCAGGTGCTCCACTCGCTCAACTACGCGTACCGCGACCGGCGTGCGCGCAAGGGCGACTTCCGCAAGCTGTGGATCCAGCGGATCAACGCCGCTGCCCGCGCGAACGGTATGACCTACAACCGTCTCATCCAGGGCCTTCGCCTGGGTGGTGTCGAGGTCGACCGCAAGATCCTCGCGGACCTCGCGGTGCACGACGCCAACGCCTTCTCGGCTCTCGTCGAGATCGCCCGTGGCGCGCTGCCGGCCGACGTGAACGCTCCGGCCGGGGACCAGGCCTGAGCCAGCACTCTCGCGACAGCGCTCACCGAGCAGGCAGGCGACCCGAGGCAGATCCGTTCACCGAACGGACGCCTCGGGTCGTTGCTGCTCGGCACCTGACCCGTCGCCAGGGCCGTGACAAGGCCGGCCGCTTCCTCGTCGAGGGAGCTCAGGCCGTCCGTGAGGCACTCGCCTGGAAGAACGGTGAGGTGCACGAGCTCTTCGTCACGGCGACGGCCGCGGAACGCAACGCCGAACTGCTCCAGACCGCCTCGGACAGGGGCATCCGGATCAGCGAGGTCACCGACAAGGCAGCCGCCTCGCTGTCGGAAACCGTGACGCCCCAAGGGCTCGTCGCGGTCTGCGACGGCGTGCCGCAGCCTCTGGACCAGGCTCTCGCCGGCAGCCCACGCCTCGTCGCCGTCCTCTACGGCGTCTCGGACCCCGGCAACGCGGGCACCGTCACGCGCGTGGCCGACGCGGCCGGAGCCGACGCGGTGATCTTCGCGGGCGACACGGTCGACCCGCACAACGGCAAGTGCGTGCGCGCCTCCACCGGCTCGCTGTTCCACCTGCCGATCGCACGATCCCGCGACGCCGCAGAGGTTTTCGCCGCCTGTCGCCAGGCCGGCCTGAAGCTCGTGGCCGCCGACGGGTACGCGCGGGACGACCTCGTGGAGGCCTCCGCCAAGGGCGATCTGCGGCAGCCCACCGCGTGGGTGTTCGGCAGCGAGGCCCACGGCCTGCCCGACGACGTGGTCGCCTCCCTCGACACCTCGCTGAAGGTGCCGCTGTACGGGGCCGCCGAGAGCCTGAACCTCGCGACGGCCGCCGCGGTCTGCCTCTACGCCTCGGCGCGGGATCAGCGCAGCTGAACGGGAAGTGACTCGATGCCCCGGGTCATCTTCCCGCCGCTCCACTGTGGACGGAAGTCCGGCGCGAACCGGTAGTCCGGCATCAGGCTGAGCACCTCCTCCGCGACGATCCGCATCTCCAGCAACGCCAGGTGTTCGCCCACGCACCGATGCACGCCGTACCCGAACGCCAGGTGCGGGTTCCGGTCGCGCTCGCATCGGAACTCCTCGGGTGCCTCGAACACCGCCGGGTCGTGGTTGGCCGCGTTCAGCACCGCGAGGACCCGCCTTCCGTCGGGCAGTCTGGTCCGTGCGATTCCCACCACCGGTGACTCGATCCGCAGGCACTCCTCGACCATTCGCGGGATCAACGAGGGCTCCTCGGCCACCCGCGCACGCAACCCGTCCACGGTCGCCAGGAAGTAGAGCATCGTGCTGAGTCCGTGCACGGTCGTCTCGTGGCCGGCGATGATCAGGAACACGAACATCCCGATCTGCTCCTGCGGCGTCAGCGGCCGTCCGGCCACGGTGCCCTCCGCGATCGCCAGCGCCACCGTGTCCGCCCCGGCTGCCCGCTGCCGTTCGAGTTGATCGGCGATGTAGCCCTTGAACTCCAGCAGGGCCAGGTCGCCGTCCTCCCGCGAACCGGTGCGCGCGGCCAGGAACAACCTGTCCAGCCAGCCGAGGAAGAACGATCCGTCCTCGGGTGGCATGCCGAGGATCAACGCGATCGCGGCCGGCGGCAGGTAGTGCGCGAGCGACGGCACCAGGTCCACGTCACCCTTCACCACCAGCTCCTTGATCCGATGCCGGACCAATGTGCGCAAGGTGTTGTCGTAGCGCGCCACGGCGGTACGGGTGAAGTGCCGCTGCAGGATCTTGCGGTACATGGTGTGCAGCGGCGGGTCGAAGTCGACGGGAGGCTTGCCGGTCATCGTCAGCCGCGGGATGGCGATGCCGTCGATCGAGCTGTAGGTGGCGTGGTCGCCGAGGATCTGCTTGATCGTGTCGTAGGTGAGTGCGGCCGTGAACCCGCCGTGCCGGGTGGAATGCACGACAGGACACTGTGCGCGCAAGCCGGCCAGTACCTCGTTCAAAGGGTTGGCCAGCAACGGGTCGATGTGGTCGAACTGCCAGTCAGGGTGCACATCCAGTACCCACGCCGAAAAAGCGCATGCGGTTCGGCGTGCGTCTCGTATCGTGGGCCGGTGCGCGAACCCGAGATCGAACTTCTCTGCTCCCAGCTCGCTTCCTACTACGTCTTTCCGGACACGGCCAACGAGATCACGAAGGTCCTGCGCACCCGTCTGGAGGAGGGCGCGTACGCCGACGCCTCCACCGACGAGGAGTTCGCGGCCCGAGTCACCGCGGATCTGCAGAGTGTCAACGGGGACAAGCACCTCCGCCTGCTCTACAGCGAGGCCGAGGTCCCCGAGACGGACCAGGAAACGGCCTGGGACCCGGTGGCCTACCGGAAGGAGGCCGAGCTCGACGCGTTCGGCATCAGGAAGATCGAGCGGCTGGAAGGCAACGTCGGCCTGCTGGAGCTGAGCCTGTTGCACGACGCCGAAATCGCCACGCCCGCCGTCACCGCCGCGATGAACCTCATCGCGCACACCGACGCGTTGATCATCGACCTGCGCAAGAACGGCGGCGGCGACCCCAACACGGTCGCGCTGATCTGCAGCTATCTGTTCGACGAAAAGGTGCACCTCAACGACATCTACAACCGTCCGGACGACTCCACGCAGCAGTACTGGACGCTGCCGCACGTGCCGGGCCCGAAGTTCGGCGGCACGAAGCCGGTGTACGTCCTCACCAGCGGCCGCACGTTCTCCGGGGCGGAGGAACTGAGCTACAACCTGCAGCAGAACAAGCGCGCCACCCTCATCGGCGAGACCACGAAGGGTGGCGCCCACCCCGGCGAGCGCTACCGGGTCGGCCCGCACCTCAAGTCGTCGATCCCCAACGGCCGTGCGATCAACCCGATCTCCGGCACCAACTGGGAAGGCGTCGGGGTGGTCCCGCACATCGCGGTTCCCGCGGACGAGGCGTTCGAGGTCGCCTACCAGAAGGCGACCTCGAACGACTGATCAGTCCAGCCGGGCGGTCAGCTCGCGCACCAGCGGATCGGTGCCGCCCGGCTTGTTCTGCCGCCGCAACGCCTCCGAGAGCACCGACAGCACGTTCGCGACCTGAACGTCGTCGGGCAGCAGCGATGCCGCCCGGCGCGCCTCCGCCTCCGCGCCCTCGGCGTCGTCCGCGCCCAGCAGCACCTGGGCGGCCCGCAGCACGACGAACACCCGCCAGTTCTCGTCGCCCAGCGACACCACCAGCGCCTCGGCGTCGCGGTAGTGCTTCATCGCCAGCGCGAACTCACCTGCCTGGCCGTGCACCCACGCGCGGATCGCGACGATCTCCGCCTGGCGTCGCGTGACTTCCGTCGGATCGTCCAGCGTCGGCAGCAACGCCTCGGCCTCGTCGACCGCCGCGCGGGTCTCGACGACCTCGTCGTCCGGCAGGTTCGAGGCCAGCTCGATCAACGAGCCGATCGCCTCGGAGACGTTGCCCTCCTGCTGCCACAACGCGGCGGCCGCGCGCCAGGAAGCCGTGGCCTCGTCGTGCTTGTCGAGCCGGCCCTGCACCGACGCCAGCGCGTCCAGCAGGAACGCCCGGCGCCCTGCCTCCTCGGGCGGCAGCAGTTCGGACGCCTCCCGCAGGTACCGCTCGGCGGCCGGAAGCTCGCCCAGCTTGCGGCACACCTGCCCGAGCCGGAACACCACCTGCAGCCGCAGGTCCTCCTGGCCGTCCTGCAGCAGCCGCAGCGACTCCTCCAGCACCTCGGCGGCCTCGACGAACCGGTCCGTCTGCACGTAACCGCCGCTCAGCGCGAAGCAGAAGTGGGCGGTGTGGCCGGGGGACAGGTGCGTGCGCGAGATCGCCACGGCCTCGCGCAGGTCGCCCAGGCACGCGCCCTCCTGGTCCAGTTCCTGGATCGACGCCACCTGGTACCAGCGCGCCTCGGCGGACTCGGGCAGCGGGAACGCCGCCACGAACGCACGGGCCGTCGCCATCGCCTCGGAAACGCGGCCCAGCACCGTTTCCAGCCGCAGCTGGAGCCGGAAGCCTTCGAACCGCGCGCTCGGCGGCAGCTCGCGCGCCATCGCCGCCTTGACGTCGCTGTACGCGCCGTCGAGATCCTGTTGCCGCGCACGGTGTTCCGCCGCCTCGACCAGCACCCGGCCGCGCAGCTCCGCAACATCCAAAGAGGACGCCAGTGCGATCATCTCGGAGGCCCGCTCGTGGGCGTGCGCGTCGTCCAGCAGTTCGGCCAGCACCAACGCCGCGACCGTGCGGGTGTAGTCGCTCTCGGCCTCGGCCAGGCACCGCTCGGCGATCTCCAGGCCGTTCTCCATCCCCATCGCCAGCCGCACCCGGTAGCGCAGCGCGAGATCGGCGGGCAGTGCCGCGAGCAGCTCCTCGAACACCGAGGAGTCGAACGGCACGAGCCCCGTCGTCATCCGCCGGATGCTCGCGTGTGCCGCGAGATCGGGCGGCAGCAACGGGTCCATGTCCGCGGGCAGCGAGTCGAGCATCCGGCGCGCCTTCACGAAGTCGCCCTGGTCGTACAGCGTCACCATCGCCTGGGCGATCTCCACCGGGTCGCCGAACACGACGGACTCCTCGGCGGGAGCGGCCACCGGCGCGGTCGGAACGGCCAGCTCGACGTGCGGGTAGTCGGCCTGCTCCAACGACTTCGACACCCGGTCGAGCCACGCGGACGTGCCGTTGCGCTCGTCGAACTGCCTCGCCAGCTGCAACGCCCGCTTCGACAACCGGTCGAGCAACTCGGCCGCCGTCCGCGTTCCGACCGCGGGCACCTCGAACACCGTGTCGGCCGGAAGTCGTTTCAACAGAACGGAAGCGCACTCCGCGAACGACATCTCGTCGGCCGGCAGCTGTTCGCCCTTCACCTTGTGCAGCGACCGGCGCAGGATCTCCTCGCCGCGCGCGAGGTTGCCCGTCAGCGCGCAGAACCGGATGTGCTCGTGCACGTACGAGGTGATCTCGTCTTCTTTGATCAACCGGTACGCGGTCGTGTGCGCGTGCGCCGCGCGTTCGGTGTCGCCGATCTCCAGCAACGGCCACAGCAGCGCGGACAGGATGCCCTGCGGCTGCGTGGCGCACTTCGTGTTGCCGGACAGGCCTTCCCAGCCGTGCGCGGCGGCTTCCTGGTGCCGGCCCAGCCGCGCCAGCATCCAGACCTGCTCCTCGACCACGCACGCGTCGCAGTCCGCCATCGGCCCGGACTCGGTGGCCAGGTACTTCCCGAGGTGCTCGGCGAGCCCGACCATGTCACCGACGTGGTAGGCGTGCTCGGCGCGCGCACCGTGCACCGGCTGCGCCGAGAACCCGAGCCGCCCGTAGCGGTCGGCGAGCTGCCCGATCACCGCCTGCAACTGCTCCAGCGAGAACCGCGGGTCCCGGCGCAGTCCCGTCGCGACCCACTTGTGCGACCAGTTCAGCGAGTGGATCTCGTATTCGTTGAACGCCTCGGGGTCCTTCTCCTCGGCGGCCCGCACCCACGCGAACGGCGCCAGCATCAGGTCGTAGCGCGACAGGTAGTACGCCGAGTCGATCAACGCGATCCGGCACGACACCCCGAGCGGCAGGTGCCCGAGCGCGTCGGACATGCGCGCGGCCCGTTCCAGCGCCTCGTGCTTCGGCATGCCGGTCGGCATGTTGTAGGCCTCGAGGAACGCCCGTTCGGCGTCCTCGGCGGTGAAGTCGGCCATGTCACTTGCCCCCAACGGCGCGGTCGAGAAGTTCCAGGAACGAGCGGTTCAGCGCCGCCGTGTCCTTCGGTCGCATCGCCCGCCGCGCCTGCAGAACGGCGTGCACGTAAAGAGATTCGAGCGTGAGCTCCACCAGCGCCGGGTCGGTCAGCCTGGCCAGTCGCTGCACGAGCGGGTTGCGGCAGTTCAGCACCAGCTGCTCTGGCCGCGACGAGTCGGAGCCAGCCGTGAGCTGGCCCAGCAGCTCCGTCCACAACGGGTCCGCCACCTCTTCCGCGGTCTGCTCGGTGTCGAGCTTGCGCTGCTGCTCGGCGTTGCTGATCAGCAGCGCGGGCAACGAGACCGGGTCGAAGTCGCGGATCACCGCGTCGCAGTCGTGCCGGTCCAGCGCCGCCGCGCCCTCGGCCAGCCGCAGCCGCAACGCCGTCTCGATGTCCGGTTCCGGGTCGGCCAGCGCCGCCAGCAGTTCGGAGGGCGCCACCCGGCGTGCGACGGCGGGACCGTCCAAAGCGCTCAGCCGGTTCAGCAGCTCCATGTCGTAGGCGTAGCCGGCGTTCACGAGCCCGAGGCCCTGCGCGGCCGCGACCGGCGCCAGCTGGTGGAACTCGTCGACGTCCGGGATGTAGAGGATCGCGCCGTGCTTGCGCTTGAACTGCCGCAACGGCACCGCGCCGTCCGTCGTCTCGAACGGCAGCCAGCGCTCGACCAGCCGCAGCATCTCGTCGTCGGACCGGGCCAGCGACTTGATGCCCAGGTGGTGCGCGGCCAGCAGCTCACCGGCGCGGCGCGGTTCGATCGCGTCCAGCCGGATCAGCCAGTCGCGGATCTGCTCGCCCAGCTCCTCGCGCACCGCCAGCAGCATCTCGTCCTGGTACAGCGACTCGCGCGACGCCGTCGGCCGGATCGCGGACGCGTCGACCACGCACCGCACGAAGTACGCCCAGTCCGGGAGCAGGCCCTCGACGTTGTCCCCGACGAGCATCCGCTTCAGGTACACCCGGTGCGTCTGCCGCGTCCCGGGGTGCACGCCCTCCGGCAGCACGAACGCGACGCCGGTCAGCCCCGCCGCCTCGACCTCGATCGGGATCGCCTCGAACGGCTTGAACCCGAAGATCTGCTCGCAGTACTCGGTGAGATCCGCGTCCTCCCCGTCATCGGCGCTGTCCCACGGCCGTTCGCCACGGGTCACCGCCGCGCCGTCCAGGGTCACGACCGCCGGGAGCAGGTCGCCGTAGTCGCTCACCAACGGCCGCACGACGTCCGCTTCGAGCCAGTGCTCGCTGCCGCGTGACGCGGTCAGCACCACCGTCGTACCGACCGGCACACCGTCCCCGGTGTCCACCGCGTCCACTTCGGACACGGTGTAGTTACCGGAGGAATCCGCTTCCCAGCGCACCGCCGGACCGCCGCGCGCGGACCGGGTGATGACTGTCACTGAAGAAGCGACGAGGAAGCACGACAGCATGCCGACGCCGAACTGGCCGAGGAACCCCTCGCGGGCAAACCCCAGGTCATCGCGTTTCGACGTGCGTCCGAGCGTCGACAGCAGCTCGTGCACCTCTGCCTCGGTGAGACCCACGCCGGTGTCGGTGATCGACAGCGTGGCGCCGCAGGTGATCGTGACCTCGGCCGGGCACGACGGGTCGAGCTCACGCCGCGCCGTGATCGCGTCTACGGCGTTCTGCAGCAGTTCTCGCACGTAGACGCGCGGGCTGCTGTACAGGTGGTGGCTGAGCAGGTCGATGATGCCGCGCAGGTCGACGCGGAAGGTGTGCGACATGATGCCGCCCATCCTAGGGACGCATAAGGGGCCAGTGCCGCTCTTTAACGGAACGTCCGGGAGAGGTCAACACGCCACCCACTAGGATCGGCCTGTTCTTTATCAGCAGTCCGCGACGGGAGCTGTCCACCAACCATGTCCGGAGCCAACGACCCGTACGACCCCAAGGAGGTCGCGGCGCTGTCGGCCGAGCACCTCGACGCGGCCGTGCAGAAAGCGCGCGAGGCGTTCGCCGGAGCTGCCGACCTCGAGGCGCTCGCCTCGGTCAAGCCTGGCCACCTCGGCGACCGGTCGCCCGTGCTGCTGGCCCGCCGCGAGATCGGTGCACTGCCTCCCAAGGCGAAGGCCGAGGCCGGCAAGCGGGTCAACGAGGCGCAGTCCGCGATCAAGACGGCGTTCGACGAGCGCCACGCCGTGCTCCAGGTCGAGCGCGACGAGCGGGTGCTGCGCGAGGAGTCCGTCGATGTCACGCTGCCCTGGGACCGCTTCCCGCGCGGCGCGCGCCACCCGATCACGACGCTCGCCGAGCGCATCGGCGACGTCTTCGTGGCCATGGGCTACGAGATCGCCGAGGGCCCCGAGCTCGAGACCGAGTGGTTCAACTTCGACGCGTTGAACTTCGGCAAGGACCACCCGGCCCGCTCGATGCAGGACACCTTCTACATCGCGCCGTCCGACTCCGCGCTCGTCCTGCGCACGCACACCTCGCCCGTGCAGGCCCGCACGCTGCTGGACCGCGAGCTGCCGGTGTACGTCGTGTGCCCCGGCCGCACGTTCCGCACCGACGAGCTCGACGCGACCCACACCCCGGTGTTCCACCAGGTCGAGGGTCTCGCGGTCGACAAGGGCCTGACCATGGGCCACCTCAAGGGCACCCTGGACGCCTTCGCGCGTTCGATGTTCGGCGAGGACTCGAAGACCCGCCTGCGCCCGTCGTTCTTCCCCTTCACCGAGCCGTCGGCCGAGGTCGACGTGTGGTTCCCGGAGAAGAAGGGCGGCGCCGGCTGGGTCGAGTGGGGCGGCTGCGGCATGGTCAACCCCAACGTGCTGCGCGCCTGCGGCGTCGACCCGGACGTCTACTCCGGCTTCGCGTTCGGCATGGGCCTCGAGCGCACCCTGCAGTTCCGCAACGGTCTGCCCGACATGCGCGACATGGTCGAGGGCGACGTCCGCTTCACCCAGCCTTTCGGAACGGAGGCCTGATCCGGATGCGCGTCCCGGTCAGCTGGCTGGTCGAACACCTCGGTTTCGACGAAGTCCCCACGCCCGACGAGCTCGCCGAGGCGTTCACCCGCATCGGCATCGAGGTCGAGGAGGTGAGCCCGCTCGGTCCCGTGACCGGCCCGATCGTCGCCGGTCGCGTCGTCGAGATCGAGGAGCTCACCGAGTTCAAGAAGCCGATCCGCTACTGCAAGGTCGAGGTCGGTCCCGAGCAGACCAACCAGATCATCTGCGGTGCCACGAACTTCGTCGAGGGCGACTCGGTCGTCGTCGCGCTGCCCGGCGCCGTGCTGCCGGGTGGCTTCACGATCTCCGAGCGCAAGACGTACGGCCGCGTGTCGCAGGGCATGATCTGCGCCGCCGACGAGCTCGGCATCGGCGACGACCACTCCGGCATCCTCGTGCTGCCCACCGGCACCGCGCAGCCCGGCGACGACGCCATGGAGCTGCTCGGGCTGAACGACAGCGTCATCGAGCTCGCGCCGACCCCGGACCGCGGCTACGCGTTCTCGGTCCGCGGCCTGGCCCGTGAGATCGCGTGCGCGCTGGACGTGCCGTTCGGCGACCCCGGTGTCATCGAGATCCCGGAGCCCGAGGGCGAGGCGTGGCCGGTCCACATCGAGGACCGCACCGGCTGCTCGCGGTTCGTCGCGCGCCGGGTCACCGGTGTCGACCCGACCGCGCCCACGCCGTGGTGGATGCGCCGCCGCCTGATGCTCGCGGGCATGCGCTCGATCTCGCTGCCGGTCGACGTCACGAACTACGTGATGCTCGAACTGGGCCAGCCGCTGCACGCGTTCGACGCGTCCTCGCTCTCCGGCGCGCTGACGGTTCGCCGTGCGCTGGCGGGGGAGAAGCTCACGACGCTGGACGACTCGGTGCGCGCTCTCGACACCGACGACATCGTCATCTCGGACGACTCCGGCGTGATCTCCCTGGCCGGTGTCATGGGCGGCGCGTCCACGGAGGTCCAGGACTCGTCCTCGGACATCCTGCTGGAGGCGGCGAACTGGGACCCGGCGTCCATCGCGCGCACGGTCCGCCGGCACAAGCTGCCGTCCGAGGCCGCGAAGCGGTTCGAGCGCACGGTCGACCCGGCACTCGCACCGGTGGCGCTGGAGCGGGCCGCCAAGCTGCTCAACCACTACGCCGAGGGCCAGATCAAGCCGGGCCGCACCGACGTCGGCGCGCCCGCGCTGCCGGAGCCGGTGTCGATGCCGATCGACCTGCCGGACCGCATCGCCGGTGTCCGCTACGCGCGTGGCGTCACCGCCCGCCGGCTCGGCCAGATCGGCTGCCAGGTCTCCGTGACCACCTCGGAGGAGGGCCAGACGATCGTCACGGCCGTGCCGCCGACGTGGCGCGCGGACCTCGTGCAGCCCGCGGACCTGGTGGAGGAGGTGCTGCGGCTGGAGGGGTACGACACGATCCCCTCGGTGCTGCCGCCTGCGCCCGCCGGTCGCGGCCTGACCGAGCAGCAGCGTCGCCGCCGCACGGTGTGGCGCACCCTGGCCGAGGACGGTTTCGTCGAGGTCAAGCCGTTCCCGTTCATCGACCCGTCGGTGTTCGACAGCTTCGGGCTTGCCGCTGACGACGTCCGCCGCAACACGGTCGGCGTGCTGAACCCGTTGGAGGCGGACAAGAACGTCCTCGCCACCACCCTGCTGCCGGGCCTGCTGGAGACGTTGCAGCGCAACCTGGCCCGCGGTGCTCGCGACGTCGCGCTGTACAACATCGCGCAGGTGACTTTGCCGCGCGCGCAACAGGTTCCGGTGCCTTCGCTGGGCGTCGACCGCCGGCCCACCGAGGCCGAGGTCGCCTCGATGCTCGCCGCGCTGCCGCAGCAGCCGCTGCACGTCGCCGGCGTGCTGACCGGTCACCGCGAGCTCGCGGGCTGGTGGGGCAAGGGCCGCATCGCCGACTGGTCGGACGCCGTCGAGGCGGCGCGCCGGGTCGGCCAGGCGTACGGCGTGCAGCTGCGCGTCGTGGCTTCGGACCTGCTGCCGTGGCACCCCGGTCGTTGTGCCGAACTGCGCGTGGGCGACTGGCCCGTCGGTCACGCCGGTGAGCTGCACCCGAAGGTGGTCGAGGCGCTGGGCCTGCCCAAGCGGACCGTGGCGTTCGAGCTCGACCTGGACGCGTTGCCGCTGGACGACCACCGCCCGGCCCCGATGGTGTCGGCCTACCCGCCGGTGCTGCTGGACGTCGCGCTCGTCGTCGACGCCTCCGTGCCGGTGCAGTCGGTGTCCGAGGTGCTCGGCGGGTCCGCGGGCGAACTGCTCGAGGACATCCGCCTGTTCGACGTCTACACGGGTGAGCAGGTGGGCGAGGGCAAGAAGTCGCTCGCGTACTCGCTGCGCTTCCGCGCGCCGGACCGCACGCTGACGGTCGAAGAGGCGACGGCGGCCCGTGACGCGGCCGTGGCGGTCGCAGGTGAACGCCTGGGCGCTGCTCTGCGCGCCTGATTGCTCGATGACGGCGGTCACGACGGGTAATTCGTCGTGGCCGCCGTTGTCGTTTCGCGCACTCTTGCTTGCGGTTCCGTTTGCCGGGGCGCAGTCTGATACAGAAGCCGCGACAAATGTCGTTTGGGTACCGTTCCGCGTCTGAGCTGTTACACTGGGTGAGGCCTGAGGTTCTTCGAGAATCTTGGGCCGTTTTGCGTAAGGAACGCCCTGACCTGCAGTCCGCGTACGCGAATAACCGATCCATGCCGGTTGACAACAGTGCCGCCAGGGTCCCTCTTCTGGTGTCTTGTGCACGCTGTGTAGTGATTGAAGGTTCTCCAAACTTGGTGCCGTACCCACCGAGCACCACCCCAGGAGAACCAGATGCGCAAGCGCACCGCAGTCATCGCAGCAGTCGCCGTCCTGGCCGTCGGCGGAGGCGTCGCCTACGCCGCGTGGTCGAGCACCGGGGCCGGTAACGGTTCCGTCGCCTCCACCACGAGCCTCAACTCGACGATCGACCCGGTCGCCGGCGCGGGCGGTCTGTACCCCGGCCACACCGTCAGCTTCTCGGTGACGATCAACAACCCGAACGGTTACCCGGCCAAGGTCACCTCGATCAGCGCCGGTTCGTCGGCTCTCGTCGGCGCCTGCGCCGCCGGCACCGTCACCAGCGCGGCCGTGTCCAACCCGGACGGCACGATCCTGGCGGGCCAGACCGGCACCTACGTGCTGCAGGCGACCATGAACGCCGACGCCGCGGACGCGTGCCAGGGCCAGAGCTTCACGCTGCCGCTGACCGCTTCGCTGATCTCGGCCGCCTGAGCCATGCGCCGCGCCCTGATCGTGCTCGCTGCGCTGCTGGTGCTCTCGCCCGTGTCCAGCGCGGCGGACAACCCGGCCAAGGCGTTCACGATCGCGGACGTCGGCGCGGTGACGGGGTTGGTCCCCGGTGGGACGGTGACCCGCAAGGTGCGGGTCACCAACCCCAACAGCCAGGACATCAAGGTCACCCGGCTCGATACCTCGGTCGGGCGGCCCTCCCCGAACTGCCCGGCGAACGCGGTGACCGTGGACGCCCTCGCAGCGCCGGTCCTCGTTGCCCGCAGCGGCGCCGCCGACGTGAACCTCACCGTCCGGATGGCCCGCACCGCCCCGGACACCTGCAAGAACCTCGTCTTCGCCCTCACCTACTCGGGAACGGCCATCAAGCCATGATCAGCTTCAGGGAACTCGTCCGCCGGCGGTACGTCCGCCGTGGCGTCATCGTCTTCGCGGTCATGACGGCCGCGCTCGGTTCGGGCGTCGCCTACGCGGCCTGGACGAGCTCCGGTACCGGCAGTGCCACCACCAAGGCGGGCACCGCACTGGCTCCGGTGGTGACCGGCGGCGCGGTCACCACCGGCACCCTCTACCCCGGCGGCACCGGCAACGCCGTCGTCCAGGTGTCGAACCCCAACCCCTACCCGGTGACGGTCATGTCGATCGCGCCGAACGGCGCGGGCACCTGCGGTGTCTCGTTCACCGAGCGGTTCCCCGGCACCCAGCTGGCCGCCAACAGCGCCGCGGTGCCCATCGCGTTCAGCGTCTCGATGGCGTTGACCGCCCCGAACTCCTGCCAGGGCGCGACGATCGACGTGCCGGTCGTCGTCACGATCGCGAGCGGGACCGGAGCATGAGCCGGGTCGTGGTCGCCACGGCGGTGTTGTGCCTGCTCGCGGCGCAGCCCGCCTCGGCGGCCTGGGAGGCGCGCTCGCCCGGAACCGCCAACGCGAAGGCGGGAACCGTCCAGGCGTTGGTGATCACTTCCTGCGTGAAGGGCACGCCGACGGTCGTGAAGTGGGAGCCGGTGCCGGGCGCCTCTATGTACACAGTATTGTGGCAACAGGGAAGCGGGGCCGGTGCGCCGTACGGCAACAGCGGCACGACGTCCGCTCTGACGTACTCAGTGCCGGACTCGATCAACCGAGTACGGGTCCAGGCCACGGTCGGCAGCTGGTCGACTAGTCACACTCAGATAGATTGTTCTTGAAAGTTCATTCGATCGGTCGAGTCCCGCAGATCGGGATTTGGGATCAAACCAGCAGGTGGTAGCCCTGCGTAGCTGTCAAGGTGCCAAAAGTCCCTCATTACAAGGGGAAATCGGCGCCCGTAGGACGCTTGCGCAGCACGTGAAGCTTCTCCAAGATTGGCGGCGCGGCCCGCTAGGGCCGAGGGGCGAAGCGATGAACCACCGGGCGAGTTGGTCGCCGGTCCGGTGGGGAGCTAGAGGCGAACCCACCGCCTGGAGCAACAACTCTGGAGAGTTGCGCCATGCGTAGTCTGGGTCCGCGCCTTGAGATCGCCGTGTCGTTGACGATCCTCATGCTCGGCGCGGCTGTCGTGGCGGCCATGCACCTCACGTGGCCCAAGCCGGAACTGCCGGCGATGGCGTATTCGGTGAGCAGCGGCGAGTCTGGCATGCAGCTCAAGCCGTTCGAGATCAACGACATCTCCGGCGCGCCCGTGGAACTCACACCGGGTGCCGAGGGCGAGCGCAAGGTCCGGCTGTCCAACCCGAACCCCGTCGACATCATCGTCGAGAGCCTGTCCGCGGTGCCCGGCCAGCCGCTCGACGCCACCCAGCAGCGCGTCGCGGGCTGCCCGGCAGGCGTGCTGAGCGTCGTGCCGCTCACGAACATCGTGGAGATCCCCGCCGGAGGCGCGGTCGAGGTGACCATGAAGGTCCAGGTCTCCACGGACGTGCCGGCCGCGTGCGCCGAACTCGTCTTCCCGCTCACGTATTCGGGTCGCGCGAAACACGGCTGACGAGCCGTTCGCGCGCCGCGGGCCATTCCGCCGGAACCATCGAATAGACGACCGTGTCGCGCTGGGATCCGTCCGGCCGCGTGACGTGCGCGCGCAGCACCCCGTCCTTCGACGCACCGAGCTTCTCGATCGCCCGTTGCGAGCGGACGTTCGACGCGTCGGTGTACCAGCCCACCCGCAGCGCGCCGCGCACGTCGAACGCCTCGGACAGCAACAGCAGCTTGGCCTCCGGGTTGATCGCCGTGCCGTGCCACGCGCTGCCGACGATCGTGTAGCCGATCACCAGCCTCCGGTGCTCCGGCACCACCTCGTAGAACGACGTCGTGCCCACGACACGTCCGGTGGCGACCTCGATCTGCGCGAACGCCTCCCGCGTGGCCAGCGCCTGGTCGATCCACGCGCGCATGTCGTCGACGGTCTCGGGCTGACGGTTCAGCAGCCAGGTCCAGATGTCCGGGTCACGGGTGACCTCGAACAGTTCCCCGGCGTGCTCCAGCGACAGCGGCTCCAGTCGTACGTGCTTCCCCAGCATGTGATCAACACTAGAGGTGCTTGAGGGCCTCGCGCCGTGACAACGGCGACAGCCCCGGCCGAGCCTCGACGAACGCCCGCACCCACCCGGGCTCGGTCTTCGCGAACTCCCGCAGCGCCCACCCGATCCCCTTGCGCAGGAAGAAGTCGCGATCGTCCACGTTGGCGTCGACGCACGCGGTCAGCAGCTCCACGTCGGTCGCGCCCTTCGATCCGAGCTGGCAGATGATCGACGTCCGCCGCCGCCACCTGTCCTCGTCGGTCGACCACTTGAGCATCACCGGCCTGATCACCTCGGGCGAAGACCGCAGCAACGGCCCGACCAGCCTCGACGCGATCTCGTCCACGAAGTCCCACCACGCGCCGGTCACGATCATCTCGTCGAACCAGGGCATCAGTTGAACGGACTGAAATCGCTTGTCCCCGCTCAACGACAACGCGACGTATCGCTCTTCCCGATATGTTGCTTCGCGCCACAACGTTTGGACGGCATCGAACCACTCGTCGCGGTCGTCGAAGCGGGGCAAAGACCGCAGCAGGGTCACCCGTCCGGGTTTCTGCACTCCCAGGAACGGCATGTCGGACTTCATGTACGCCTGCATCTCCAGCGCTTTCACCGGATCCGCGAGTTCTTCCAGGCCTGCCCGGACCGCCTGGATCAAGGGAACCTCAAGAGTCACTCCTGCACGGTATAGCCATAAGGAGTAGGCGGTTGAGATTGATGGCCCATCGACCTCGAAAGTGCTGACCAACACCCAAAACGTTGCTTGTCCAGACGTGACTGTGAACGAAATCGCCGCTTTCGCGCACTACGATTCGCTTTTATGCGTGTGCTCATGGTTGTGGCGGTACTCGTGCTCACCAGCATGGGTGCCACCAAGGCGGACACGGTGGACTACCTGGATCTGCCGCTGTCCAACGGGAACGGTGAGGAGCGGGGTGGGGTGCACCCCGACCTGCCGTACGACCGCGCCGTGCTCGAGGCCGCGCTGACCCGTCACCGCGGCAAAGGCGTCGCGCCGACCAGGTTCAGAGCCTTGCTGTGGCAGTACTGGATAGTCCGCGCCGCCGAGGACGCCGGCGTGCGGTTGTCCGAGTGGGACCCGCAGCGCTCCGCCGAGGCCAACCGCGCGACGATCTTCGGCGTCTACGACTTCTACGCGAAGCTCTACCTGCAGAACCCGGACACGTTGCGGTGGATGGGTTTCGCGAACATCGGCGCGCCCGCGTTCGCCGCCGGCATGCTCGACCTCGGCTCGGTGCCGGAGCTGCGCTGGTTCTCGTCGATGCTGATGTCCATGCAGAAGCACATCTTCATGGACCTCGGCGCGATGCACGCCGCCTACCTGCACGGTGGGATCAAGGCCGTGGAGGAGATGCGCGACGCGGGGATCATCGACCCGGCCACGACCGCGGCGTGGGCGGATCCGGGGCAGGCCGTCATGGAGTTCTCGTCGCGCGAGCAGAACCTGGTGATCGCCGAGCAGTTCGACCGGATGCGCGGCCGGTTGCTGCCGCCCGGCGAGATCGTCACGTACGCGATCACGGTGGCCGGACCGATGCCGGTGCCGGGCGGGAGGACTCCGGCGCGGTACCGGCCGCTGTTCGGCGGTCCGTTGCCCGCGTTCAACTACGCGGATCGCGTGGCGCGGTGGGACTTCCTCAGCAACGACACCGTTCCGGCCTACGAGCGGCTGTCGAAGGACTCCGTGCGGAAGATCGTGCAACGGCCGTTCGCGGACCGCGTCGCGGAGTACCGCGCCACGGCCCGCCTGATCGACCTGATCGTGCCGTTCAGGAGTGACGAACCCCAGACCGGAGTTCGCTGAGCACGGTCAGCCGGTCCTCCTCGAAGATCCGCTGCGTCGTGACGCGATCGGGATAGCAGCGCATGAACATGTTGGTGAAGTGCGTGCCGTAGTGAATGGTGTCGTCACCGTGCGGATCGTCCAACGGGCGCATGGTCGCCTCGAAGTTCGGCTCGTGGAAGTACGCCATCGTGAACCGCTCGCGGTTGTTCAGCAGCACCTTGTGCGGCGTGGAAAGCAGCTTGCCGCCGGTGAGGAACTGCAGGATGTCGCCGGGGAACACGGTGAAGACGTGCTCGACCGGTTCGACGAAGGTCCAGCCGGCCGCGTCCTGGAAGCACCCGGCGGCGGACTCGTCCGGGAGCCAGTTGCGCGGCCGTTCCTCGCCCTCGATCGGCGGACGGACGTAGAGCCCGCCGACGTCGTCCTGCGCGGCCAGGACGAGCATGCCGTAGTCGGTGTGGGCGCCGATGCCGCGGTCGACGGTCTCGGACCTGGTGGGGAAGCGGAGCACCCGCATGTGGTGCCAGCCGTCGGCGGTGAGCCTGGTGAACGTGTCGAGGTCGAGCCCGAAGCCCAGTGCGGTGAGCTTGAGGATCTTCTCGCCGGACTCGCCGAGCATCACCATGAACTCGCGCATGGCGTCGCGGTAGAGGTCGTCCGGCCACGGCACGGGCCCGTGGCACGGCCACTTGTCGACGACGCGGGAGTCGTCGAGCGGCACGTCCTCGCAGACGGTGAAGATCTCCGAATAGTCCGCGATGCCGTCGGTGACCTCTTCTCCGGACGCGATGTAACCGGCGTAGGTCAGGTCGCTCACGAGGCGTGACTTCTCCTCGATGGACAAACCGTGGAAGAACCTTCTGCTGGCCGCCATGGCGGCCGCTGTCGTGCGGTCCTGCGTCGCGTCGGTCGCGATCTGCAGAATCCCGTCGGCCTGCCAGGCTGCGATCAGCCGGCGGCCGAGCTCGACGTCGTCGTCCGAACCGCTGACGGTCTCGGGCAGACGGAAGGTGCGAAGTTCGGTCATGGCCCAACGAACGAACATTTCGTTGGCCGGGTTCATTTTTCTTTCACAGGTGGAATCGAATCCGTCTCGGTAGGCTGCTGACCATGACGCCGTACGACTACGACCTGATCGTCATCGGCTCTGGCCCTGGTGGCCAGAAGGCGGCGATCGCGGGTGCGAAACTGGGCAAGCGAGTAGCGATCATCGACAAGCAGGAGATGGTCGGCGGCGTCTGCGCGAACACGGGCACCATCCCGTCGAAGACGCTGCGCGAAGCCGTCATGTTCCTGACCGGCATGAGCCAGCGCGAGCTGTACGGCGCGAGCTACCGCGTCAAGCAGGACATCACGATCACCGATCTGATGGCCCGCACGCAGCACGTGATCGGACGCGAGGTCCAGGTCGTCCGGGCCCAGCTGCACCGCAACGGCATCGACCTGCTGAACGGCTTCGGCCGGTTCGTCGACGAGCACACCGTTGCGGTGGAAGGAAGTCACCGCGGCGACCACACCAGGATCACCGGCGAGTTCATCGTGATCGCGACCGGCACGACGCCCGCGCGCCCGTCCGTGGTGGACTTCGACGAGGAGCGGATCCTCGACTCGGACGAGGTCTTCGCCCTCCAGGAGATCCCGTCGTCGCTGGTCGTGGTCGGTGCCGGGGTGATCGGCATCGAGTACGCGTCGATGTTCGCCGCGCTCGGCACCCGCGTCACCGTCGTGGAGCAGCGCGAGAAGATGCTCGACTTCTGCGACCCGGAGATCGTGGAGTCGCTGAAGTTCCACCTGCGCGACCAGGCCGTCACGTTCCGCTTCGGCGAGAAGGTCGTGAACGTCCAGGTGTCCGACGGCGGCACGGTGACGACGCTGGCGTCCGGCAAGCGCATCCCGGCCGCCGCCGTCATGTACTCGGCTGGCCGCCAGGGCACGACCGAGAAGCTCGACCTGGCCGCCGCCGGCCTGGAGTCGGACAACCGCGGCCGGCTGTCCGTCGACGAGCACTACCGCACGCCGGTCGAACACATCTACGCCGTCGGCGACGTGATCGGTTTCCCGGCGCTCGCCGCGACGTCGATGGACCAGGGCCGGCTGGCCGCGTACCACGCGTTCGGCGAGCCGGTGCACGAACTGACCGCGCTGCAGCCGATCGGCATCTACACGATCCCGGAGATCTCGTACTGCGGGGCGACGGAAGCCGAGCTCACCTCGTCCGCTGTTCCTTACGAGGTCGGCATTTCCCGCTACCGCGAACTGGCCCGCGGCCAGATCGTCGGCGACGCGTACGGCATGCTGAAGCTGCTGGTGTCCACTGTGGACCGCAAGATCCTCGGCGTGCACGTGTTCGGCACGGGCGCGACGGACCTGGTGCACATCGGCCAGGCCGTCATGGGCTGTGGCGGCACGGTCGACTACCTGGTCGACACGGTCTTCAACTACCCGACGCTGTCCGAGGCCTACAAGGTCGCGGCACTGGACGCCACCAACAAGATCCGCGCCCTGGACCGCTTCACGACGCGGTGATCACGACCGCGTGAGCCCGGCGTCGTGGGCCACGATGGCGGCCTGCACGCGGTTGGCGCACCCCAGCTTGGGCAGGATCCGGCTGATGTGCGCCTTCACCGTGCCGGTCGCCAGGTAGAGCTGCTCACCGATCTCGGTGTTGGACAGCCCCTCGCCCACGAGCCTGAGCACCTTGCGTTCGGTGTCGGTGAGCGCGTCGATCTTCTGGCGCGCCGCCGAGCCGTCGTCAGGGGCGGTGAGGTGGCGTTCGATCAGGCGCTTGGTGATCTGCGGTGCGAGGATCGGTTCACCGTTGGCCGCCTTGCGCACCGCGTTGATCAGCTCCTGCGGCGGCGTGTCCTTGAGCAGGAACCCGGTCGCGCCGACCTTCATCGCCTGCGCCACGTAGGAGTCCTCGCCGAACGTCGTGAGCATGACGACGTTGGCGGTCTTGGCGATCTGCTCGGCGGCCTTGAGACCGTCGCCGCCGGGCATGCGGATGTCGAGCAGGGCCACGTCGACGGTGTGCTGCCGGGTGAGCTCGACGGCCTGCTTGCCGTCACCGGCCTCGGCGACCACGGTGATCTCCGGGTCGTTCTCCAGGATCAACCGGATGCCGGCACGCATCAGCGTCTCGTCGTCGGCGATGAGGACTCGGATCACGCACCGCAGCCTACGGGCGCTCCTGCTCCTTCGAGTGCAGCTTGCCGTCTCGGAAACACAGCTTGTAGGACAGTTCGGCGTTGTGCGAAGTCTGGAACCGCGAGCACCCGTCGACCCCGAGCTGCCCGACCCCGAACTGCTCCATGATCTCCTCCTCCGAGGTGACGCCCACCTTCAATGAGTCGAAGTACGGCGCGTTCATCTGCGTCGGGTTGAGCAACGCGAACAGCAGCAGCACGATCAACGCACCGACGATCGGCAGCAACGCCAACAGCCCGAGGCACCCGCCGCCCACAACGCGCGGCACGGTCAGGATCTCGGCCGCGAGTGGCGGTGGCACCTCCGCGACCTCGGCGACAGGTGCGGCCGACGGGTGCAGCGGCACGTCCGCCGCCACCCGGAAGCCGCCCTCGATCGGCTGGCCCGCGCTGAACGAGCCGCCGAGCAGGCCGACGCGTTCCTCCAAACCGATCAGACCCCGCCGAGCGCCCTTGCCCGGAGTCGACACAGACGGTCCGTTCAACACCTGGATTCGTACTCGTCCGTTCTGGACCGCGACCTGCACGCGCGTGCAGGCTGCAGGGGCGTGCTTGCGCACGTTGGTCAACGCCTCGCGGACCACTCGCTGCACCGCGCGCCGGGTTCGCGGATCGGCGCCGTGCAGGTCGTCGCCGGACCAGTCGAGCGAGGCGGAGGAACCTTCGACCAGCGCGGCGATGTCGGAGCGGGTGCCGGTGTCCTCGTCGAGCGACTCGGGTTCCGGGCTGGTCCGCAGCACGCCGAGGATCTCGCGCAGTTCCGCCATCGCGAGTGACGACGTGGTGCGGATCAGCTCGGCCTGTTCGTGCAACTGAGGTGCTCGGGAAGCGGTGGCCAGTTCCAACGCGCCGGCGTGGATGGAGATCAGGCTGAGCCGGTGGCCGAGCATGTCGTGCATCTCGCCCGCGATGTGCGCGCGTTCCTCGGAACGGGCCGACGCGGCGGTCAGGGCACGGGCGCGCTCCAGGTACTCGTTGCGTTCCTGCAGCAGATGGACCATCGGCTTGCGGCGGCCGAGCAGCATGCCGGAGACGGCAGGGAAGACCACGAAGAACGCGGATCCCAGGATGCCGCCGACCAGGCCCTCCCACAGCGAGGTGGACTGGTCGATCTGGAACAGGCTGAAGCCGGCTTGCAGCAACGTCGTAACGCCGAGCAACACCCACAGCCGGCCGAGCCGGGGGATGCGCCGGGACGCGGCGAACACGACGAACGCGGTGGTGGCCATCGCCCACAGGTTGTTGACCGCGAACAGCGGCGCGGTGAGCAACAGCGCCCACTCGGGTCTGCGCGAGGCGACCTGCACGAGAGCCGCGATCCACAGCGCCGACGCGATGATCAGCAACGTGTGCGGCACCGGTGCGAGCGGGGCGATCAGCGGCACCAGGCCGACCAGGAACGCGAGCACGGTCCAGAAGTGCCTCACCGGGCCAGCTCCCTCTTCGTGGTCAGCACACCCTTCCGGTCGAAGCACAGCTCGAAGTCGCCGGCTTCGGCGCGCACGTGATAGCGGAAGCACCCCGCGTTGTCCGAGGGCACGCCGAACCCGAACGTCTCGGTGACTTCCTCCTCGTGCGCGACCGACACCTGGAACGCGTCGAACTCCGGCCGGCTCATCTCGGTCCTGCTGAAGATCGCGACGATGAGCAGGACGAACGCGGTGCCGAGCGCCGGGACGACGGACAGCGTGGCGAGGCAGCCGCTGCCGACCACGCGCGGCACGGTCAGGATCTCGGCGGTGATCGGTGGCGGCGCCTCCGTCACGGCACTCGCCGCGCCCGTCTCCTCCGGCACCACCGGGTGCGCCGGCAGGTCGGCCGTGACCCGGAACCCGCCGGCGTCCGGTCCGGCGCTGAACGACCCACCGATCAGCTCGACCCGTTCCTCCAGCCCGATGAGCCCGCGCCGGGTACCGCCACCCCTCGGCTCGCCGCTGGGGCCGTTGACCACCTCGACGACCACGCGTTCGGCGACGACCACCGACACGCGCGTTTGTGCGGACGGCGCGTGCTTGTGCACGTTCGTGAGTGCTTCACGCACGACCCGGTGCACTGCTCTCCTCAGCCGTGCGTCGGCGTCAGCCAGATCGTCACCGGTCCACGTCAAAACAACGGACACGCCCGCAGCAGCAGACGCAGCCACGAGCCGTTCGACGTCGGTGCGCGTACCGGCGTCCTCACTGGCCTCGATCGTTCCGAGCACCCCGAGGATCTCGCGCAGTTCGTCGATCGCGACGGCAGACGTCTTGCGGATCAACTCGACCTGTTCGCGCAGCTCCGGGGCTTGCTCGGCGGCAGACCGCTCCAATGCGCCCGCGTGCGCGCTCAGCTGTCGGAGCCGGTGGCTGAGCATGTCGTGCATCTCGCTCGCGATGTGTGCGCGCGTGGCGGACCTGGCGGTGTTCGCGGTCAACAACCGTGTGTGTTCCAAGTAGTCGTTGCGTTCCATCAAGACCTGCGTCAACGGCTTGCGCCGCCCGACCAGCGCACCGGCCACCGCGGGAAAGATCAGCAGGAACACCACGGTGAACCCGGTCCCGATCAGGTACTCGAAGGAGCTGTCCCCGGCCCGCCACGCGTGCAGAGCGCCGAACGCCGCCTGCAGCACCGCGGTGACGCCGATCAACGCCCACAGCTGTCCCTGCGAGCGCACGGACCGGGCGGCACGGAAGATCACGAGCGAGGTCGGGGCGATCGCGAGCAGGTTGTTGACCGCGTTCAGGGGAGCTGTGAGCACGATCGCCCATCGCGGGTACCGCGCGCTGATCGGCACCAGCGCCGCGGCCCACACCGCGGAGGCCACGATCAGCCACCAGTGGATCGGCCTGCCGAGCGGTGCCACCACCGTCACCAGCGCCAACAGGAGGGCGCCGACCGCCCAGAGCCCGTCGCGCACCTTCACGTTCACGCTGATCATCATGGCCGACCCCCGCCGCCCCTCCCAGCGCCACCTGGCCCGCATCGCCAGCCAAGTGGCCATGCATGTTCTCACCGCACGCGGGGCCCCCGCGTGCGGTGAGAGCGAACGAAAGCTCCCCGCGTGCGCATTCCAGTTGAGTGGGTTTGCATGACCGTGCATAATCATGCGTATGACAGTGAGGATCGCGGTCGCGGGCGCCAGCGGATACGCGGGTGGCGAGCTGCTCCGCCTGCTACTGGCCCATCCGGACGTCGAGATCGGCGCGCTGACGGCGCACAGCAGCGCCGGCGACCAGCTGCTCAAGCACCAGCCGCACCTCCTGCCGCTCGCGGACCGTCAGCTCCAAGACACCACAGTCGAGACCCTCAAGGGGCACGACGTGGTCTTCCTCGCACTTCCCCACGGTCACTCAGCCGAGCTGGCCGGGCAACTCGGGGACGACACCGTGGTGATCGACTGCGGTGCCGACCACCGGCTGACCAGCGCCGACGACTGGACGCGGTGGTACGGCGGCGAGCACGCGGGGACCTGGCCGTACGGGCTGCCGGAGCTTCCCAACCAGCGGGACAGACTCGTCGGTGCACGCCGGGTCGCCGTTCCGGGCTGCTACCCGACTGTCTCTTCTTTGGCGCTCGCACCGGCCGTGGACCTCATCGAGGACGAGGTCGTCATCGTCGCCGTGTCGGGCACGTCCGGCGCCGGCAAGTCGCTGAAGCCGAACCTGCTCGGCTCCGAGGTCATGGGCTCGGCCAGCGCGTACGGCGTCGGTGGCGCCCACCGGCACACCCCGGAGATCACCCAGAACCTCAGCGCCGCGGCGGGCCGTCCGATCAAGGTCAGCTTCACGCCGGTGCTCGCGCCGATGTCCCGGGGCATCCTCGCGACCTGCACGGCGACTCTGAACACAGCTGCTTTGAAGGACACTGCAAACGTTCGCGAGGCCTACGAGAAGGCGTACGCGAACGAGCCGTTCGTGCACCTCCTGCCCGAAGGATTCTGGCCGACGACGAACGCGGTTCTCGGTTCGAACGCCGTCCAGATGCAAGTCACCGTCGACTCCGACCTGGGCCGGCTCGTGGTCGTGGCCGCCGTCGACAACCTGGCCAAGGGCACCGCGGGTGCCGCTGTCCAGTGCATGAACCTCGCTCTCGGACTGCCGGAAACGACCGGCCTCTCGACCGTTGGAGTCGCTCCGTGAACCGCAACAAGGGCGTCACCGGACCCCAGGGCTTCCGGGCCGCCGGGATCGCCGCCGGGATCAAAGAATCCGGCGCTCTCGATCTCACGCTCGTCGTCAACGACGGGCCTTCCGATGCCGCCGCGGGCGTCTTCACCACGAACAAGGTGAAGGCCGCGCCGGTGTTGTGGTCGCAGCAGGTGATCCAGTCCCGACGCCTCACCGCGGTCGTGCTCAACTCCGGCGGTGCCAACGCGTGCACCGGCCCCGAGGGTTTCCAGGACACGCACGCCACCGCGGAGAAGGTCGCCGAGGTGCTCGGCACCGGCGCCGTCGACGTCGCGGTGTGCTCCACCGGCCTGATCGGTGAGCGCCTGCCGATGGACAAGGTGCTGGCCGGGATCGAGAACGCCGCGAAGGAGCTGGACTCCTCCGTCGAGGCCGGTCTCAACGCCGCCACCGGCGTCATGACCACCGACAGCCGCCCCAAGCAGTCGTGGCAGGCGTCCGAGCAGGGCTGGTCCGTCGGCGGGTTCGTGAAGGGCGCGGGCATGCTCGCGCCGAACATGGCCACGATGCTGTCGGTCATCACGACCGACGCCAAGATCTCCGGCGACGCCCTGGACAAGGCGCTGCGCACCGCGACGGGCCGCACGTTCGACCGGCTCGACGTCGACGGCGGCACGTCCACCAACGACACGGTGCTGGTTCTGGCTTCCGGTGCGTCGGGTGTCGAGCCCTCGTTCGAGGACTTCGTCGCGGTGCTGACCGAGGTCTCCGCCGACCTGGTCAAGCAGCTCCAGGGCGATGCCGAGGGTGTGACGAAGGAAATCAGCATCATCGTCAAGCAGGCCGCGACCGATGCCGAGGCCGTCCTGATCGGACGGACGGTCGCCGAGGACAACCTGGTGAAGACCGCGTTGTTCGGCAGCGACCCGAACTGGGGCCGCATCGCGATGGCGCTGGGCCGCGCGGACGCCGAGATCGACCCGGACGTGCTGCAGATCCTGATCAACGGCGTTTCGCTGTACCGCAACGGAACCCGCGACCGCGACCGCAGCGAAGCCGACCTCTCCGGCCGTGACATCGAGATCGTCATCGACCTCAACGTCGGCGAGGCCGAAGCCACCGTGCTCACCACGGACCTGTCCCACGACTACGTCGAAGAGAACAGCGCTTACTCCTCATGAACGCACAAGAAAAGGCGGCAGTCCTCGTCGAAGCGCTGCCGTGGCTGGAGCGTTTCCGCGGCGCGCTCGTGGTCGTCAAGTACGGCGGCAACGCCATGGTCGACGATGAGCTGAAGAAGGCGTTCGCCGAGGACATGGTGTTCCTGCGGCTGTGCGGCCTGCGCCCCGTCGTCGTGCACGGCGGCGGACCGCAGATCAAGTCGATGCTGGACAAGCTCGGCATCCACAGCGAGTTCCGCGGCGGCCTGCGCGTCACGACGCCGGAAGCCATGGACGTCGTGCGGATGGTCCTGGTCGGCCAGGTCGGGCGGGAGCTCGTCGGCCTGATCAACCAGCACGGTCCTTACGCCGTCGGCATTTCCGGCGAGGACGCCCACCTGTTCACGGCGACCCGCCGCGGCGCGATCGTGGACGGTGAAGAGGTCGACATCGGTCTCGTCGGCGACATCACCGAGGTCAACCCGGACGCGGTGCTCGACATCGTTCGTGCGGGCCGTATTCCGGTCGTGTCGTCGGTCGCGCCGGACATCAACGGCGTGCCGCACAACGTGAACGCGGACACGGCCGCCGGCGCTCTCGCGGTCGCTCTCGGCGCGGAGAAGCTCGTCGTGCTGACCGACGTCGAAGGCCTGTACTCGAACTGGCCGGACAAGTCGTCGCTGCTGCACCAGATCCGCGCTTCCGAGCTGGAGAAGATCCTGCCGGACCTGGAAAGCGGCATGGTGCCGAAGATGGAGGCCTGCCTGCGGGCGGTGCGCGGCGGGGTCCCGCAGGCGCACGTGATCGACGGCCGGCTGGCCCACAGCGTGTTGCTCGAAGTGTTCACCACTGAAGGTGTCGGAACGATGGTCTTGGGGGACAAATGACCTCGCGGTGGCAACAGTCCATGATGGACAACTACGGCACACCTCAGCTGGCGCTGGCACGCGGCGAGGGCGCCTACGTCTGGGACACCGACGGCAAACGCTACCTCGACCTGCTGACCGGCATCGCGGTCAACGCCCTGGGGCACGCGCACCCGAAGATCGTCGAGGCGGTGACCGCGCAGATCTCGAAGATCGGCCACACCTCGAACCTCTACGTGAACGAGCCCGCGCTGGCGCTGGCCGAGCGGCTGCTCGACCTGTGCGGTGTGCCGGGCAAGGTGTTCTTCTGCAACTCGGGTGCCGAGGCGAACGAAGCGGCGTTGAAGATGTCGCGCCGCACCGGCCGCACCAAGATCGTGGCGACCAACGGCGGCTTCCACGGCCGCACGATGGGCGCGCTGTCGCTGACCGGTCAGCCCGGCAAGAAGACGCCGTTCGAACCGTTGGTGCCCGGGGTTTCGCACATCCCGTTCGGTGACGTCGCGGCGTTGGAAGCGGCGATCGACGACGACACGGCGGCGTTCATCGTCGAGCCGATCCAGGGCGAGCAGGGCGTCGTCATGCCGCCGGAGGGCTACCTGCAGGAGGCTCGCCGGATCACGGCCGAGCACGGCGCGTTGTTCATCCTGGACGAGGTGCAGACCGGTATCGGCCGGCTCGGCACGTGGTTCGCGTTCCAGCAGGCCGGGATCGTGCCGGACGTCATGACGCTGGCCAAGGGCATCGGTGGCGGTCTGCCGCTGGGCGCGACCATCGGGTTCGGTGCGGCGGCGGACCTGTTCCAGCCCGGACACCACGGCACCACGTTCGGTGGCAACCCCGTGTGCTGCGCGGCCGCGCTCGCGGTGCTCGACACGATCGCCGCGGAAGGCCTGCTGGAGCACGCCTCGTCCGTGGGCAAGGAGATCGCGGCCGGGGTGGAGGCTCTGCACCACCCGGCGATCTCCGGAGTGCGGGGAGCCGGCCTGCTGCTCGGCATCATGCTGCGCGAGGCGGTCTCGGCGAAGGCCGCGGCGGCCGCGCAGAAGGCCGGTTACCTGATCAACCCCATCCAGCCGGACGTCATCCGCCTGGCGCCGCCGCTGGTGCTGGACGAATCCGACGCGCAGGCGTTCGTGGCCGCGCTCCCGACGTTCTTTGAGGAGCAGGCATGAGCCCCAGGCACTTCCTCCGCGACGACGACCTGACCCCCGCCGAGCAGACGGCGGTCCTGGACCTCGCGGACGTCTACAAGGCGGACCGGTTCACCGCGAAGCCGTTGGCGGGCCCCAAGTCCGTCGCGGTGATCTTCGAGAAGAACTCGACGCGCACCCGGCTGTCGTTCGAGGTCGGCATCGCGCAGCTCGGTGGCAACCCGGTGATCATCGACGGCCGCTCGATGCAGCTGGGCCGCGAGGAGACCATCGAGGACACCTCGCGCATCCTGTCCGGGTACGTCGACGCCGTGGTGTGGCGGACGTTCGCCCAGGCGCGCATGGAAGCGATGGCTTCCGTCTCGCGGATTCCCGTGGTGAACGCGCTGACCGACGAGTTCCATCCGTGCCAGGTGCTCGCCGACCTGCAGACGATTCGCCGCCGTTATGGTCGTCTGGCCGGTCTGACGCTGACCTACCTGGGCGACGGCGCCAACAACATGGCGCACTCGCTGCTGCTGGGTGGTGCCACGGCCGGTATGCACGTTCGCATCGGTGCACCGGCTTCTTTCGTGCCGAACCCACAGTTCCTCGAAGACGCCAAGAAGCGCGCTGCCGAGACCGGTGGTTCGGTCGCGTTGATCACCGACCCGCGTGAGTCGGTCGACGGCGCGGACGTGCTGGTCACCGACACGTGGACGTCGATGGGCCAGGAGAACGACGGCAAGGACCGCGTCGGTCCGTTCCGCCCGTACCAGGTGAACGCCTCGTTGCTGGAGGCGACCGGAAAGCCTGATTCGACCGTGCTGCACTGCCTGCCGGCACACCGCGGTTGGGAGATCACGGACGAGGTGCTCGACGGACCGCAGTCGCTCGTGTGGCAGGAAGCCGAAAACCGTCTGCACGCGCAGAAGGCGTTGCTCGTGTGGTTGCTGGAGCAGTCGTCATGACCCGCACCGCCCGTCAAGGCCGCATCGTCGAGATGGTCAGCCAGCTCGTCATCCGCAGCCAGTCCGAGCTCGCGAAACTCCTCGCCGCGGAAGGCATCGAGGTCACCCAGGCCACGTTGTCGCGCGACCTGGACGAGCTCGGCGCGGTGAAGCTGCGCGGTCCCGACGGCGGTGCGCCGATCTACGTGATCCCCGAGGACGGCAGCCCCGTGCGTGGCGTCCAGGGCGGCACCACCCGGCTGGCGCGCGTGCTCGGCGAGCTGCTGGTCTCGACGGACTCGTCGGCCAACCTCGCCGTCCTGCGCACGCCTCCCGGTGCGGCGCAGTTCCTGGCCTCCGCACTGGACCGCGCCGCGTTGCACGAGGTCGTCGGCACGATCGCGGGCGACGACACGATCCTGGTCGTGGCCCGCGAGCCGATGACCGGCGCCGAGCTCGCCGAGCGGATCGCCGCCCTGTCCTCTGGCTCCGTCGATGAATGAGCCCGTGCACGTTGTCCTGACGTTCGACGCGGGGGTGCCGGTCGCGGTGGACGGCGAGACCGTCTCCGTGGCCGAGGCGGTCCGTGAGATCAACTTCCGCGCCGGTGTGGTGCGGTCGAGCCTGGGCTCGGTCGCCGTGCGGGTGGCGCGGATGGCTTTGCCGTCGGGCCACGGCGAGGTCGACGTCGCGCTGTACGAGGGGCGCGTCGTGGGTCTCGTCGCCCGTTCGGAAGAATCGCTTTACGACTTCGCTAGCTGAGAGTTGCGTGCAATGAGTTCTTTGTGGGGTGGCCGG
Source organism: Lentzea kentuckyensis (assembly GCF_002150765.1). Lineage (GTDB taxonomy): Bacteria > Actinomycetota > Actinomycetes > Mycobacteriales > Pseudonocardiaceae > Lentzea > Lentzea kentuckyensis. The sequence continues at coordinate 5,313 of NZ_MUYM01000033.1, read as the reverse complement.
TTCGAGTCGGGACCGGCCGAGGCGATGGCCCGGTTGTCGCTGTCGACGCACTTCGACTGGCGGCTCGCGCCGTACGACATCGCCGGCTCGCGCGCGCACGCCCGTGTGCTGCACGCGGCGGGTCTGCTGTCGGACGACGAGCTGGCCGGCATGCAGAAGGCGTTGGACGAGCTGCTGGCCGACGTCGAGTCCGGTGCCTTCACCCCGGTGCTGGAGGACGAGGACGTCCACACGGCGTTGGAGCGCGGCCTGATCGACCGCGCGGGCACCGAGCTGGGCGGCAAGCTGCGCGCCGGCCGTTCCCGCAACGACCAGGTGGCGACGCTGTTCCGCATGTGGCTGCGTGACGGCGCACGCCGTGTCGCCGCGGGTGTGCTGGACGTCGTGGACGCTCTCGCAGCGCAGTCGGAGTCGAACTTCGGTGCGGTCATGCCGGGTCGCACGCACCTGCAGTCCGCACAGCCCGTGCTGCTGTCCCACCACCTGCTGGCACACGCGCACGCGTTGCTGCGGGACGTCGACCGCCTGCACGACTGGGACAAGCGCGCCGCGTTCTCCCCGTACGGCTCGGGCGCGCTGGCCGGTTCGTCGCTCGGCCTCGACCCCGCGAAGGTGGCCGCCGACCTGGGCTTCTACGCGCCGGTCGAGAACTCCATCGACGGCACCGCGTCCCGTGACTTCGCCGCCGAGATCGCGTTCGTGTTGGCGATGATCAGCGTGAACCTCTCGCGCATCGCCGAAGAGGTCATCATCTGGACCACCGCCGAGTTCCGCTTCGCGGTGCTGGACGACGCGTGGTCGACCGGCAGCTCGATCATGCCGCAGAAGAAGAACCCGGACGTCGCCGAGCTCGCGCGGGGCAAGTCGGGCCGCCTGATCGGCAACCTCGCGGGTCTGCTGGCGACGTTGAAGGCCCAGCCGCTGGCCTACAACCGCGACCTGCAGGAGGACAAGGAGCCGCTGTTCGACTCGGTCGAGCAGCTGGAGCTCCTGCTGCCGGCCTTCGCGGGCATGGTGGCGACGTTGAAGTTCGACGTCGAGCGCATGGCCTCGTTGGCTCCCGCCGGGTTCACACTGGCCACCGACATCGCGGAATGGCTTGTGCGCCAAGGTGTTCCGTTCCGCGTGGCGCACGAGGCCGCCGGTGCGTGCGTGCGTGCCGCCGAGTCCCGCGGCGTGGGCCTGGAAGAGCTGACCGACGCCGAGTTCGCCGACATCTCGCCTGCGCTGACCCCTGAGGTGCGCTCGGTACTGACCGTCGAGGGCTCTATCGCTTCGCGCAACGCACACGGCGGTACGGCTCCTTCACGCGTTCGCGAGCAACTGGACGCACTCGTCGCCAAGGCTGCTGCCGCGCGTGAGTTCTAGGCTGCTGACCAGGGAGGAGCTGGCGGTCGACCCGGTCGACGCGGCCCAGCTCCTCCTCGGCTCGTTCCTGGAAGCCGACGACGTGCGCGTGCGCATCGTCGAGGTGGAGGCGTACCGGGGCGGCGACGACCCGGCGTCCCACTGCTACCGCGGCATGACCCCGCGCAACGAGGTGATGTTCGGCCCGGCCGGTCACCTGTACGTCTACTTCGTCTACGGCATGCACTTCTGCGCCAACGTCGTGTCTTTGACCGACGGCGTTCCTGGCGCCGTGCTGCTGCGCGCCGGTGAGGTCGTGGCCGGTGAGGACGTCGCGTTCTCTCGACGCCCGGCCTCGCGTTCTGCCGCCGAACTGGCCAAAGGACCCGCACGGCTGTGCAAGGTCCTCGGGCTGGATCGCTCGCAGAACGGCGTGGACCTCACATCGGCTGACTCGCCCGTGCGGTTGTATGCGGGAGAACCGGCGACATCGGTCCGTTCGGGCCCGCGCGTTGGTGTCGCCGTGGCGATGGACGTGCCGTGGCGGTTCTGGATCGACTCTCCGGCCGTGTCGACCTACAAGAGAGGCGGCAAGCGCCGCTCAGCGTGAGAGCTTCTCCAACGCCGTCTTGAACTTCCGCTCCAGCTCGGGATCCACCTCGAACACCAGCGGCATCGTCATGTTGATCTGCTCGCCGGCGGTCAACCGCTCGACCAACGTGTCCGCGACCTCGCGCAGGTCCGACGCGACCGCGTGCATCGCCCGGAGCTGCTGGTCCGCGAACTGCGCCTGAAGCCGGGCGGCGATCCGCGCGGGTTCGCTCGCGTAGCTGGTCCCGTGGATCCCGCGGGCCCACTCCAGGATCTCGTCGAACGTGCGCACGAACAGCTCGCCGAGGTGCACGATCCGGTCCGGGTCGCCCGGCACCCCCGGCTCTCCGAACGCGGCCTCCTGGGTGTCCGCGGTGAACACCGTCTCCACGGCGACCTTGATGATCTCGCTCAGCATCACGTTGCGGTCCCGGATCAGCGTGATCCCGGTGCCGTGCTCGACGGTCCCGTTGCGCGGCGCGTAGCGGAGGAAGTGTTCCCAGTACTTCGACTCCAGCTCGCCAAGTCCTTGCGAGACAACGGTGACGTAGAGCAGGTACTCCCACCCGCGCGGTTTCTCCCGGGCGAGCGCTGCTACTGATGTGGGCGTGATCAGTGTCTGTGCCGTGAACTCCGCACGGTGCTGTGCGAGCTTCTGCACCACGGCATCCGCGATGACGTCTGGCTCGTGCACGCGCAGGTCGAGGTAGCCGATGGTCGACGGGAGCCCCGGTACCGGGGTGTCATCGATGCGGATCGGCAACATGTACTCGGTGTGCTGCTCCAACGCGCGTTCAAGCGTGACGCGGCGTTGCAGTCGTGCCCACTTGTCCACGTAGTGCTTCGAGGTGAAAACGAGCACGTACCTCGCGCGGCGGGAGTACGCCTCCGAGAAGTACTCGACGAGGTCGAGGCCCCACCACTCGCCCTCGCGTTCCTTGTCGTAGAAGACCTCGACGTCCAGGTCCTTCAAACACCGGAGGACCGGAAGCACCAGCTCCCGGTCCTTCTCGGCGCACGACAGGGCGACGTCGAACTCGTACTCGGTCACCCCGCCATTCTTTACGGCCGAACGGACCGGCGGTACCAGGCACGCCGGTGGTCGACCGGCAGCGCCAGGCGCGTGATCAGGTTCGTCAGCAACGCGCCGAGGATCAGCCACAGCGCCGCGGCCAGGCCCTCGTTGAACAGGACCGCCACGGCCTGGCTGTCCGGGGTGAACAGGCCGTCGAGGCCCAGGGTGATCCCGCTCGCCCAGCCGGCGACGAACTGGAAGAAGCCGTTGCCGGCGTTCGCGCCCGCCACCACCAGGAAGATGTGCACCAACAGCACGATGGCGAACGTCCAGCACACGATGTCGATGACCGCGCAGACGGTCCGCACCGTCCGCACCTTGCGGTAGTCGTCGCGCTCTTCCACAACGCGTTCCTCGACGACAGGGTCGTTCACGCGCGGCATGCGCTCAGTGGGCCGCCGCAACTCGTCACGTGGCTCCGTCATGGCGTTGACGTACCCGGACCGGCACCGGGTCGAAACCCGTTAGACCTGGTAGGCGACAATGAGTGACGTGAGCGAGCACATCCTTGACGAACTGGCCTGGCGCGGCCTGATCGCGACGTCCACCGACCTCGACGCACTCCGCAAGGACCTGGACGCCGGTCCGCTCACCCTCTATTGCGGTTTCGACCCGACGGCGCCGTCGTTGCACGCGGGCAACCTGGTCCCGTTGCTCATGCTCAAGCGCTTCCAGATGGCGGGCCACCGGCCGATCGTGCTGGCCGGCGGTGCCACGGGCATGATCGGCGACCCGCGCGACACCGGTGAACGCACGCTGAACCCGCTCGACACCATCGCCGAGTGGGCCGACCGGATCCGCGGCCAGCTGGAGCGGTTCGTCGAGTTCGACGACTCGCCCACGGGTGCGATCGTCGAGAACAACCTGAACTGGACGGCCCAGGTCAGCGCGTTGGAGTTCATGCGCGACATCGGCAAGCACTTCTCGATGAACGTGATGTTGTCGCGGGAGACGGTGAAGCGCAGGCTCGAGTCCGACGGCATGTCGTACACCGAGTTCAGCTACGTGCTGCTGCAGTCCAACGACTACCTGGAGCTCAACCGGCGCTACGGCACCTCGCTGCAGGTCGGCGGCTCGGACCAGTGGGGCAACATCGTCAGCGGTGTCGACCTGGTGCGCCGGGTCGAGGGCAAGGCGGTGCACGCGCTGACCTGCCCGCTGGTGACCGACGCCCAAGGCGCCAAGTTCGGGAAGTCGACCGGTGGCGGGCGCGTGTGGCTCGACCCGGAGATGACCTCGCCGTACGCCTGGTACCAGTACTTCGTGAACGTCGACGACGTCACGGTGCTGAACTACCTGCGCCTGTTCACGTTCCTCTCGCGGGAGGAGTTGGACGAGCTGGCGAAGCTGACCGCCGAGGCGCCGCACCAGCGTGCCGCGCAGAAGCGGCTCGCGCAGGAGTTCACCGACCTGGTGCACGGCGAGCGCGCCACGCAGCAGGTCATCCTCGCGTCGTCGGCGCTGTTCGGCCGGGGCGAACTGCGTGACCTGGACGCGTCGGTGCTGGAGGCGGCACTCGCCGAGGCGCCCAAGGGCCAGGTGAAGCTGGCGGACGAGCCCACGATCGTCGACCTGCTGATCGCGTCGGGCCTGGCCGAGAGCCGGGGCGCCGCGCGGCGGACGGTGAACGAGGGCGGTGCCTACGTGAACAACGCGAAGGTGACCGACGAGGAGTGGAAGCCGGCCGCGTCGGACCTGCTCCACGGCCAGTGGCTGGTCCTCCGTCGCGGCAAGCGCAACAACGCGAGCGTCCAGGTAGAGCTCTGACCTGCACGTTCTGGTGTCTGAAGGCCGTCGATCCCGCTGCGGATCGGCGGCCTTCGATCTTTCTTGGAGTGACGGCGGTCACAGTGTGCGCGGTAGTGGCCCTGCGATAGCGTGTCCATGGGTCCTGTATGGGGCTGCTGACCTGCGGTTTCTTAATCGCGGGGCGCAGGGTTGCCCCCGATTTGACCCTGAGTTGGCGTGCGTGTAACTTTCTCCATGTCAGCGCGGAACGGGCCGGGAACACCGGAACGGAGCGCGACGAGGGTCACGAACCAAGCTTCCACTGACTGTGGTAGAGTGGGTGACCGCGAAACGATGAAGACCCAGCTGGTAGCTCGTCTGAGCTCAGAGGCCAAGGGCGTCGAAGTTTCAAAACACAAGCTTATGTACGACACAGCCTCGGATCGAGCCGCTGCATGGCGGACCGTGATGATGTGCGCGTGTTCTTTGAGAACTCAACAGCGTGCCGAAACACAGCCAGTAATATATGAATTACCTCCTCGTCGAGGTAATTCCTTTGAGTAGATAGATTG
>NZ_MUYM01000032.1 GCF_002150765.1 Lentzea kentuckyensis | reverse complement strand
TGGCCTGACGGGACTTTGCCGGTGCCCTGCCCCGGCGGGGGGACCGGGGGCTCCGTGGGGTGGAGATTCGTGTTGTGGTTCTAGATGTCCAGGGTCCACGAGTCGATGTGGCCCGTGTCCTGGCGGTACAGGTCGCGGACTCGCAGTTGCCAGGTGCCGTTGGCGTTTTCAGTGGCGACGTTTACGGCGAAGGTGGCGTTGATGTCGTCTGCGCTGTCGTTGCCGCTGGAGACCTTCAGGAGCTTCACGGCGCCTGAAGGGGCGATCAGGGCCAGTTCCAGGTCGCCTCGGTAGGTGTGCTTGATGGCTACCTTCACGGAGGCGGTGGCGCTTGCCTTGCCGTTGCAGTCGGCGATGGTGATGGAGCTGGTGACTACCGAGGCGTCCGGGATGGGCGTGTCGGTGTCGTTGGTGGCGGCTGGGCACTGGCCGGGCGGGAAGCCGGGGGCCGTGCCGGTGATGTGCAGGAGTTTGTTCGGGGAGCCTGCGCCTGGGTTGGTGACCAGGTCGCTGGTGGCGTTTTCCACCAGGGCGTCGCGGACCTGTTGTGGGGTGGCCGTGGGGGACGAGCCCAGGTACACCGCTGCCGCGCCTACTACGTGGGGCGTGGCCATTGAGGTGCCGCTGATGGTGTTGGTGGCGTTGTCGTCGGTCAGCCAGGCGCTCGTGATGTCGCGGCCTGGGGCGAAGATGTCGAGGCAGGTGCCCAGGTTCGAGAAGGACGAGCGGGCGTCGGTTCGGTCGGTGGAGCCTACGGTGATGGCTTCCGGGGTGCGGGCCGGCGAGGTGTTGCAGGCGTTGCCGCCGTTGTCGTTGCCTGCGGCCAGGCCGTAGGTGACGCCTGCGGCGATGGAGCGCTTCACGGCTGCGTCGACGGTGTCGTTGGCGCCGCCGCCCAGGGACATGTTGGCCACCGCGGGCTTGTTGGCTGGGCTGGCGTTGACCTGTTCGGTTACCCAGTCGATGCCGGCGATCACGCCTGCGAAGGTGCCGGAGCCGCTGCAGTTGAGGACTCGGACGGCTACCAGTTTCACGTCCTTGGCCACGCCGTACTTGGTGCCGCCCACGGTGCCCGCGACGTGGGTTCCGTGGCCGTTGCAGTCGGTGGCATCGTTGTCGTTGTCGACGGTGTCGCGGCCGGAGACGGCGCGGCCGCCGAAGTCGGCGTGAGTCAGGCGGATGCCGGTGTCGATGATGTAGGCGGTGACGCCTGCGCCGCGGTTCGGGTAGGTGTAGCTGTTGTCCAGGGGGAGCGCGCGCTGGTCGATGCGGTCGATGCCCCAGGACGGGGTCGGGGTCTGGGTGTCGGAAAGGCGGACTTCGCCGTCCTGCTCGACGTAGGCGACGGCCGGGTCGGCGGCCAGACGCTTGGCCTGGGTCTCGGACATTTGCGCTGAGAAACCGCGCAAAGCGGACTTGTAGGAGTGTTTCACCTTAGCGCCGTACTTGGCGCTGACGTTCTCCGCGCTGGCCGTGCTCACGTCCTTCAGCACGACGATGTAGTTGTCCTTGACCGCGTTGGACGCACCGAGGTTCCGAATCTCCCCCTCGGGCGCAGCGGTGGCGGAGACGGACGTCAGCGCGAGCGTGGTGCCCGCCACCAGTCCGATTCCAGCCGCTCGTCTGAGCCACGATTCACCCATAGCAGCGTGCTCCCTCGTCGCAGGGTCGTGCAGGTGAGAGTTTTCTTAGTGGCGCAGACGGATTTCGCACAAGAAGGTCCACGAAACAACCTTCGAATGGCGAATCAACAGATTTGGCGGACTTTGTGAATTAATTGGTGCAGCTGATCTATTTACAGAACAATTGCGCCCCGAACGATGAACCGTTCGGGGCGCAAGTTTCGCCTATTTCGTCGAGCGTCTCAATCGCCGCGGCGGACGGCTCCCAGGATCTGCTGCTCCGCGGGGGTCGTGTACAGGCGCAGGTGCGCCCACATGTCCTGGCCCATCGCGATGACCTGGTCGTCCTTGAGCTGGGTCAGCTGCTGGAACATCTGCGGGCGCAGGCGCCACATCTGACCGGCGAGCTGGGCCTGGCCCATCGGGAGGCGCTGCAGCAGCACGAGGTCCGCGTTGTTCGCCGTCGACGAGGCCTGCGGGTGCAGGTACGGCAGCACGTACATCGTGGTCTGCCACGGTGCCCGCGGCGGGAACAGCTCCTGCGGGACGTGGCCGCCGTCGTGGATCACCAGCAACGGCATGTCCTCGGTCGGGCGCGGGAGGTCCGCCGGGGACAGCCGGCGCAGCTGCACCAGCTGAGACGGGCGGCCGTCCGGGCCCTGGCCCGCGGCGCGCACGACCGGCTGCCAGGCCTGGGGACGGCCGGTGGCGATGATGATCCACGCGCCGGTCGCCATGGCCCGCAACGCGATCTGGCGGGCCAGGTACAGGCCGCCGACGACCACCATGCGGGTCGGCGTGGGGCGCAGCACGGACACCGCGAGCGGTTCGCCCTTGGTGCCCTGGCCGAGCATCATGCCGCCGCGGTCGCCGCTCGGGCTGACCACGTCGAGCATGTTCGGCGACACCAGGAACTCCGGTGCCACCGCGCCACGGCCGCGCGAGTCGAGCAGTCGGGACGAGCTCATGCCACACCTCCCAGCGGCAGCGTCGCGGCCAGGCCGGCGAGCTGCATGCCCCGCAACGGGGTCAGCGTGATGTCGAGTTTGTCACTCAGCTTCGACAACTGGTCCTCCGCGCGGTCCAGCTCGCTCGGCGTGCGGGCGCTCACCCGCACCAGGCCGCGCAGCGACACCTGACCGTCCTCACGGGACGGTGAGATGGACATCGCGAGCGTCGACGAGAGAGCGCGCACACCGGTCAGCGAGTTCAGGTTGCCCTTGAGGCCCTTCGACGGCCAGCCGGTGATCGCGTAGCTCGCGTGACCAACGCCACCCGCCGTGACGCCCGACCACTTCTCCCGCAGCGACACGGGGTTCGTGTTGCCGACGGCGGCGGTCAGCTCGGCCGACGAGATCGCCGCGCGCAGCAGTTCGTCCGAGTCGAGCGGGCGGATGGTGACGCCGGCGGACTCCAGAGCGTTGCGGACACGGGACAACGCGCCGATCAACGCACGGTGCGCACCGACGACGCCGCCGCCGCGCTCCCGGATCGCCTCGCCACACCGGCGCGGGTCGAGCCGGACCGTGATCCACGTGGTGCGCCGGGCCGCCGCGGGCAGCGGGCCGAGCACCTCCATGTACGAGCTGACCGCGGGCGAGTTCGGCGGAAGTGCCGCGCTGCCGGGGTAGCAGTGCCAGATCACGGTGATCGCGTCCAGGACGACACCGCGGTCCTCCAGGCACGGCGCCAGCGCGCCGAGCGGCAGCGACCGCGCCGAGCCGACCTCGGAGATCAGCGGCGGGGTCGGGTCGACCAGCAGCACCGCCGTCCACACGCCGTCGTGCCACGACAGCGCGAGCGGGCGGCGTTCGTGGTCCACGCCCTTCGCGATCACCAGGTCCGGGATCGCCAGGCGCAGCAACGCGACGCGCGGGTCCTCCGGGCCGAGCACCTGCATCTCGTCGTCACCGGGCTTGGACTCCTGCGCCGCCGCGCGGTTCGCGGTGCGGCTGTGCGACCGGAAGTTGTAGCGCAGCCGGACACCGATCCACTGGGTCAGCCAACGACCACGCGATCGGGTGAACGCCAGGATCAGTGCGACGAGAAGCACAGCGCCGGCGATCGAGACGGAGACGACGTTCAGCGCGTCGCCCTTCTTCACGCCCATGAGCGTCAGCACGAGGAGTGCGATGGCGAGACCGATCTCGATCGTGACTACGTTCGAGACGGGCAAAGAGCCGAGGCTGACTCCGGCACCTCTGCGCCGGACACGCCCGACAGGACGAGGAGGCACAGGTGCCTGCTGGCCAGGAACCCCAGGTCCCTGCGGCCGTGCCATCCCTGGGTTCGGCCGGGGCGGATGTGGAGTGGTCACGGACATCCGTTGTGGTCTCTTTCCCCTCGATGGTCGGTGGGCTTGGCGAACCGGCCCACGGAGCAACCTGCGTCCGGCTATCCTGCCGAACCGTACCGCGACTGGGAGAGCAGCGAGCCGAGAATGGCATCAACACCCACCACCAAGTCACAGGTCCAGGCCTACCAATTCGTCCTGCGGCGGATGCAGTCCGCTCTGGTCCGCAGAGACGCAGTGATGCTGCATGACCCCATGCGCAATCACTCGCGCGCGACAACGGTCGGCGTGGTGCTTGGCGTCGTCGGTCTGCTCGGCTTCCTGGTGTACGGCCTTTTCAGCCCGGCACCGAAGCTGGACAACGAGACGCAGATCGCCATCAGCAAGGAGACCGGCCAGGTCTACGTCGTCGACAACTCGCCGCGGCGGTTGATCCCGATGACGAACCTCGCGTCGGCCCGGCTGCTCTGGTACTCGCGCAACAACCCGGACCAGCAGGCCGGTGGCGGCGACGCACCGGGCGGTACGACGGGCGCGAAGCAGGAGGCGGCCGGCGGCAGCCCGAAGCTGGTGAGCGAGGCGGCGCTGGCGAGCCTGCCGCGCGGCAGGCTCACCGGTCTGCCGGACGCGCCGGACGTGCTGCCCGAGGAGAAGATCCGGATCGACGCCCAGTGGTCGGTGTGCGACACCCTCCGGCTGGACCGGTTCCGCGAGAACCAGGCGGCGGAGAACCTGATCAAGACCTCCGTGATCGCCGGTGTGAGCGGTGGCAACCCGGAGCTCGGCGACGAGGCGGTGCTGGTGCAGGAGCGCACCGGCGCGAAGAAGGCCTTCCTGATCTACAAGAGGCCCCAGCAGCTCAAGGACATCTCGTCGTCGACGGTCCGCGCCGAGGTGGACCTGAAGAACGACAAGGTGATGAACGCCCTGAAGTTGAAGGGCAAGCAGCCGCGCGCGATCAGCTCCGCGCTGCTCAGCGCCATCCCCGAGGTCTCGGAGCTGAGGGCGCCGGTCATCCCCAACCAGGGCCAGCAGGCGACCTACGTCACCGAGACGAGGGTCAAGATCGGTGACGTCGTCTCGGTCGAACGGACCGGCACGCTGGAGTACATGGTGGCGCTGGAGGACGGCTTCCAGACCGTCGACGAGACCGTCGGCGACCTGCTGCGCTACGCGTACTCGAACAACCAGAAGTCGATTCCGGTCTCGCCGTCCGCGATCGCGGACCACAAGGACCCGGCGAACCCGCTCGACCTCACCTCCTACCCGACGAAGATCCCGACCGCGCTCGAGGCGAACGCCAACAACACGGTGCTGTGCCTGGGCTGGAAGGCCGAGAACTACACCGCGGACAACAGGTCCGAGCACGTCTCCGTGACGATCGGCTCCAAGATCCCTGGACCGGCGGAGATGTCCGCGGTCGAGCTGAACGCGCCGGGTGCGGGTGGCGAGATCATCGACGAGTTCATGATGCTGCCCGGCAAGCAGGCGGTCGTGCGGGCCAGCCAGGGCGTCAACGACTTCGGCACGGGTCCGGTGCAGATCGTCACCGGCCGTGGCGTCCGCTACGGCGTCCCGGACGCCGGCACCGCGGCGGCGCTGGGCCTGCAGGGGAACTTCCCGCCGGCACCGAACCAGATCCTGAGCCTGTTGCCGATGGGGCCGCAGCTCAACAAGAACGAGGCGAACCGCAGCTACGACTCGATCCCGGCACCGAACGGCAAGATCAAGGATCCGCAGCAGGCAGCGCAGAAGTAGCGGAACCAGACCGGGTGCATCACCGTCGAATGCAGGCACATGAAGCACCCGGAAGTGTCGTTAGGGGACAGTCGTGGCCGGTCGCATATCCGTTGATCCGCAGTGGTTGGAGCAGTACGCCGACCGGATCGACGGCACGACGGACGATCTGAGGCGGGTGCGGGACGCCATGAAGGCGTCCCCGCTGCGCCCGCAGTCGTTCGGCGAGATCGGCAGAACGGTCGGCACCGCCCAGGCCTACGCACGCGCGGCCGAGCTGCTGAACTCGCAGCTCGCCCGCGCCTGCGACACGCTCGACGCCGCCGCCAAGGGGCTGCATGCCGTGGCGAAGGAGCACGGACGCGGCGACGAGGACGCGTTGCAGCTGATCAAGAAGGCTGACCGGCGGTAGGGGGACCTGTGGTGGCCAAGGACGGCAAGCAGATCGCGGCCGAGGTCGGTCCCGAGCTCGACTACCTCTCGCAGGTGAGTCGCAAGCTCGGTGTCGTGGACCTCGTGCACGACTTCTTCGACCCGCTGGTGGGTGACTGGAACGACCTGCGCGAGGAATCCGAACGCTGGCGCAAGGCCGCGAAGGTGACCGAGGCGGTCAACAAGCACGTGGCGGCACCGCTGGGCGGCGTCGACGCGCGGTGGCAGGGCAAGGACGCCGACGCGTTCCTCGACCACATGCGCAAGGTGGGGCTCGCCGGCGGTGACATGTCCGACGCGATGACCGCGATGGCGGACGCGCTGGAGGAGACCGCGGACGGCGTTCGCGACATCGTGCAGGACATGGCGCACGTGCTCGCCGACGCCGCCGACTCGGTGTCCGGCACCGCGGCGTTGCCCCTGGAGGGCGACCAGCGTGCGATCAAACACATCGAGGACCTCAAGGCGCCGGTCCGTGAACTGCACGAGTCCGCGCGGCAGGTGCTGGAGGCGTTCCTCAAGCTCTGCGACGGGGTGTCCGGTGAGGCCGAGGGCTTCGACGCCGTGCGGATGGAGCACAAGTACCCCGAGAAGGACTGGACGTACACGGCCCCCGCCAAGCCGGAGACCAAGGCGCCCGAACCGGCCAAGGCCTCCGTCACGGCTGCGGCGGGCACCGCCGCGCACGGTGGTGGCACGGGCGGCGGTGTCGGTGGTGGGGTCGGTGGTGGCGTCGGTTCGGTCGGCGCTCCGGCTGCCGCCGCGCCGCAGCAGATGCAGTTCGGGGGCTCCACGGGCGTCGCTGAGCAAGCGCCGCCCCCGGACAAGGGTGCTGGGGCCGGTCAGGCCGCCGCAGCCGCCAGCGGGCGTTCTGGCGCCGCTCCCGGCGGCGCCATGATGGGCGGCGGCATGATGGGTGGCATGGGCCACGGTGGCGGTCAGCAGGGCGGCGACAAGGAGCACAAGCCGAAGCAACGGCTCACCGGCTCGATCGACGACCTGCTCGGCAAACCGAAGAAGGCCGCGCCGAAGACGATCGGCGACGACGACTGAACGTTTCGAAACAGCCTTCGAAACAGCTTCGGAACAAACGGAAACGGCCCCGCTGGTGAATTCCAGCGGGGCCGTTTCCGTTGTGTGACAAGAAGGCTAGACCTGACGGGTCCGCTTCCGGCTGAGCGAGTTGCGCACGAACAGCGTCAGCATCAGCAGCGCGCCACCGACCCCGATTCCGCTCAGCGCCACGATGATCGGCGGCCAGTCGAGCCCCTGCGGCGGGGTGACGGCCGTGTTCATCTCCTTCGGCTGCGGCTTCTGGTAGCCGGCCGCCTCGGCCGGCAGCACCGCGGTCAGCGCGGCCACCGGGTTCACCATGCCGAAGCCGACCTTGTTGTCCCTGCCCGAGATGTTGCCGGGGTGCAGGGCCGTGGCCTTGAGGCGGTCCATCACCTGGCGCGCCTTGAGGTCCGGGAACCGCTCGCGCACCAGCGCCGTGATGCCGGCGACGTACGGTGAGGCGAAGCTCGTGCCCTTGATGTCCGTCGTCTCCTGCGCGGTGACGTTGGCGTTCGTCAGGCCGGTGCCCTTGGGGTCGACGGAGATGATCTCCTCACCCGGTGCGGCGATGCTCACCCACGGGCCCCAGACGCTGAACGTGGAGACCTCGCCCGAGCGGGCGATGGAGCCCACGGACAGCACGTCGTCGGCGAACCACGCCGGCGACGAGACCACGTTGACGTTGTTCGGGTCCAGGTTGTCGTTCTGCTTGGTGCATCCGGCGCCCTGCGTGCTGAGGTTGCCGGCGGCCGTGACGATCACCACGTCCTTGACGTCCACCGCGTACCGGATCGCGGCCTGCAGAGCCTTGTCGTCCGAGCTGAACCCCTTGGGAGTGCCGCAGTTCGTCAGCGAGATGTTGATGACCTTGGCGTTCTGGTCCGCCGCGCGGACGATCGCCTGGGCCAGCGTGCCCACCTTGCCGGCGGAGGTGCGCTTGTCCGGGTTGGCCGCGTCGCCCTTGAACTCGTAGCGGTCGCTGGTCTGCCGGATCGCGAGGATCTCCGCTGCCGGTGCGGCGCCGACGAAGTCGCCCTCGGTCCTGGCCGCCGCGGCGACGCCGGCCACCTCGGTGCCGTGACCGTCGCAGTCGTCCGTGCCGTTCGCGTTCTTGCTGTTGTCGACGTACTCGCCACCGGGCTTCACCCGGCCGCCGAAGCGGGGGTTGCGCGGATCGACACCGGTGTCGATGATCGCGATCCTGATTCCCTTGCCGGTCGCGAACTTGTGCGCCTGGTCGAGGTTCAGGTTGACCTGACCCCAGGGCTTCGCCTCGATCAGCTCGTTCTTGGTGTCGGACGCGACGCATTCCTTGCTGGTGCGCTCGTACTTGACGTCCGGCTTGGCCTGGTCCGTCGGAGGCTGGGTGCCGGGCGGCAGGTCCGGCGGGACCGAGTTCGGCCGCGCCGTCGCCGGGGTGGACGACGGCTGAGCGGAGGCCTGCGGAAGCGCCCCCGTCAGCAGCAGCAGTCCGGCGGTCGCGGCCGCCGTGGTGCGCCTGATTCCGGGCCTCATAGCGAGATCAGGCCCCGGAACACGGAGTACAGGTCCATCACGGCCAGCGCCAGCGGCACCACCGCGGCGATGAGGATCGCCTCGACGATGTCGACGGTGCGGCGCAGCGGCGGCGAGAACTTCTGGTTGGGGAAGATCACCCCGAGCACGAGTGCGCCGGCGCCGAGGATCAGCAGCGTGCCGAACACGAACGCGATGCGGCTGAACGAGTTCGCCGTGATCAGCCAGCCCAGCAGGATGCCGGCGCTGGCGAACATGCCGGTGGACAGCAGCGCCACGGCCTGCGCGCCGTTCGCGTACGCACGGCCGCGCATCATCAGCACGATCGCGACGACGACGCCGTAGATCGGGCCCCAGACCGTGCCGGAGCCCGCCGCGACGATGGCGGCCAGCGCCGCAATGGCGCCAGTGCCGATGATCATGCCGGTGAGGTACTGGTGGGCCACGGCGGTGCGGCGCTCGATCACCGCGTACTCCGGGAAGCCGCTGTCCTCCTTGAGGTCCTCGGCGTTCGTCGGCACGACGGGCGGCGGGATCTTGGCCAGCTGCAGCGTGAGCCTGGGCAGCATGGACAGCGCGGCGAGCGCGACCGCGCCGGTCGCGGCGGCCACACCGGCCAGCGGGTGGTCGACGAACGTCGCGACGAGGAACGCGAGCGCCACCAGCGTGCCGCCGGTCGCCGCGGCGATGAACACCGTGATGCCCTGCCCGATCAGCAGGATGCCGCCCCACGCGAAGATCATCATCAGCGCGGAGGCGAGCAGCATCTTCGGGTTGAACCCGACGCCGGGCACCGCGTGGAAGCCCGCGACGAACGCCATCGGCAGCGAACCGCACGCGGCGATCAGCACACCGGTCGACGCCGCTTCGTACGCCCGCGAGATGGTCGCGCCCGCGGCCAGTGCGGCGATCGCGGCGACACCACCGGCGATCGCGGCGGCGAGCCCGCTGCCGGAACCGCCCTGCGTCACCGGGCCGGACAGGAACAGCGCCACCGCGGAGGCGATCAGCGCGAGCGCGCCGGCGAGGTGACCGAACCGCTGCGCGGTCTCCTTGGTCCACGGCCGGAACGAGTCCGGATCGGACTCCGCGATCGCGTCGACGACGTCGTCGTACAGCGGCGGCGGCGGATTCTCGTTGCGGCGCCGCAACTGCAGCAGCTCGCCGTCGACGACGCCGAGCGAGGCCAGCGTGCGCGCGGGGTCGAGCGGACTGTCGCCGAGCTTCGCGAGGCACCAGCCGCCGTGCCGGACGCCGCCGTCCGGAGTGGCTTCTCTGGCCATGTCCAGCAGCATCGGCAGGAGATCGGCCACCGCCACGTCGGCAGGCAGCGCGACGTCGATACGCGTTCGAGGTGCCACCACCGTGACACGGCTGAACACCGTCGTACCGGTCGCCACCAGGGCCCCCTAAGGTCAAATCAGTCAGAACAGCGCTTGCAAATCAACGGCCCGACCCTATTGGTCCACTCGGACGCTCGCCGGGCGGCCCTAGTATGGCCGCACCGACGCCTTCTGCACGTGTTGTTCGCAGAACACGTTCGACTGGGTTTTTTCCGGACCCACCTTCGTGACGCGCGCAGATGCGCAATAGTGTCGGTTGCTACTGGTGGCGTAACGAGAGTCGAAGAGGTGCCTGTCAGTTGAGCACGCTGCAGTTCAAGCGAACGGCACGCCTTGCTGCTCCCCGGCCTCCGGGCGGTGAGGTCCACCTCGAACCGCCACCCGAGGTCCCCCGGATCATCCCCGGCAACATCATGATGAAGGCGATGCCCGTCGTCATGATCATCGCGTCCGTGGGCATGATGGGCATGATGTTCGTCTACTCGAACAAGCAGCCCGCGGCGATGATCATGCCGGGCATGATGATGATCTCGACCATCGGCATGATGGCGGGTGGTATGGGCTCCGGCAAGGGCCAGAAGAACGCCGAGATGAACGAGGACCGCAAGGACTACCTGCGGTATCTCGGCCAGATGCGCGACCGCGCCCGCGAGGCTGCCGACGAGCAGCGCGCCGAGCGCGAGTGGGTGCACCCCGACCCGCAGATGCTGTGGTCGCTCGCCACCACGCGCCGCATGTGGGAACGCCGCCAGAACGACCCCGACTTCTGTCACCTGCGCGCCGGACGGGGTTCGCAGCGCCTCGCCACCCGCCTGGTGCCGCCGCAGACCGGTCCGGTCGAGGAGCTCGAGCCGATCGCGACGCTGGCGCTGCGCCGGTTCGTGCGCGCCCACTCGCTCGTGCCCGATCTGCCGATCTCCATCGCACTGCGCGGTTTCGCCGCGGTCGGCCTGCTCGGTGACATCGAGGACCGCCGCGATCTCGCGCGCGCCCTGCTCGCCCAGCTCGTCACCTTCCACGCCCCGGACGACCTGCTGATCGCGGTCGTCAGCGCGGGCCGCACGAAGCAGCTGTGGGAGTGGGTGAAGTGGCTGCCGCACGCGCAGCACCCCACCGACATCGACGGCATCGGCCAGCGCCGCATGATGGCGAACTCGCTCGCCGAGATCGAGGCGATGCTGGACGAGAACCTGCGCGACCGGCAGCGGTTCACCCGCAACGCCCCGCCGCCGCCCGACCAGCCGCACATCGTGATCCTCATCGACGACGGCGACATCAGCCGCGAAGAGATGATCATCCTCGAGGAGGGTCTGGTCGGCGTCACGCTGCTGGACCTCAACGAGTGCCTCGGCAACCTGACGGCGCGCCGCGGTCTGCGCCTGGTCGTCGAGAACAACCAGCTCGGTGCCCGTTCCGCGAGCGGCGTCGAGTGGTTCGGTGCGCCGGACCGGCTGTCCATCGTGGAGGCCGAGGCGCTCGCCCGCAGGCTCTCGCCGTACCGCATGGGCGCGGCCGGTGAAGCCGGTGGCGACAGCGGCGAGGACCCGTTGGCGATGAGCAACAACCCGCCGCTCCTCGAGTTCATGGGCATTCCCGGCGACCCGATCACGTTCGACGTGCAGCAGGCCTGGCGCCCGCGGCCCAAGCGTGACCGCTACCGGATCCCGTTCGGCATCGGCGAGCACGGCCAGCAGGTCGAGCTCGACATCAAGGAAGCGGCCGAGGACGGCATGGGCCCGCACGGCCTGTGCATCGGCGCGACCGGTTCCGGTAAGTCGGAGTTCCTCCGCACCCTGGTGCTGGGTCTGCTGGCCTCGCACTCGTCGACGGCGCTCAACATGATCCTCGTCGACTTCAAGGGTGGTGCGACGTTCCTCGGTCTGGACAAGGCACCGCACGTCGCCGCGACGATCACCAACCTGGCCGGCGACCTCAGCCTGGTCGACCGCATGAAGGACGCCATCGAGGGTGAGGTGTCCCGTCGTCAGGAGGTGCTGGCGAAGGGCAACTACAAGAACGTCTGGGACTACGAGAAGGCGCGGGAGAACGGCGCCCAGCTCGACCCGCTGCCCGCGCTCTTCATCTGCATCGACGAGTTCTCCGAGATGCTGACGGCGAAGCCGGACTTCATCGACATCTTCCTCCAGATCGGTCGCGTCGGCCGGTCGCTGCAGATGCACATGCTCCTCGCGTCGCAGCGACTCGAGGAAGGCAAGCTGCGCGGTCTGGACACGTTCCTCTCGTACCGGATCGGTCTGAAGACGTTCAACGCGGCCGAGTCGCGTGCGGCGATCGGCGTGCCGGACGCCTACGAGCTGCCGCCGATCCCGGGCTCTGGTTACCTGAGCGTGCAGGGCATGCCGCTGACCAGGTTCAAGGCGCTCTACGTCTCGGGCACCTATCGGCCGGCGGGCATGCAGTCCGCCGGTGAGTCGGTGGCGGTCCGCAGCGACAAGCGCCCGCGGTTCTTCGTGCCGGACTTCATCGAGATCCCGAAGGAGCCGGAGCGGCCGGTCGAGCCGGTCAAGGCCGCGGAGCCGAAGAAGGAAGAGGGCAACGAGCCCACGCAGCTCGAGCTGATCGTCGACCGCCTCGTCGGCCAGGGCCCGCCCGCGCACGAGGTGTGGCTGCCGCCGTTGAACGAGCCGCCGACGATGGACACGATCCTGCCCCCGCTCGACGTGACGCCCGACCGCGGACTCACCTCGCCCGGTTACGGGCCGAACGGCATGCTGCAGATTCCGGTCGGCGTGGTCGACAAGCCGTTCGAGCAGCGCCGCGACCTGCTGTGGGCGGACTTCTCCGGTGCCGCCGGTCACGGTGCGATCGTCGGTGGTCCGCAGTCGGGCAAGTCGATGATGCTCAGGACGATCATCGCGTCGATGTCGCTCACGCACACGCCGCAGGAAGTGCAGTTCTTCTGCATCGACCTCGGTGGTGGCTCGCTCGCCACGATGGAGGACATGCCGCACGTCGGTGGCTTCGCCGGTCGTCTCGACGTCGACAAGGTCCGCCGCATGGTGGCCGAGTTGCAGACCCTGATCGCCGAACGTGAGCTCCGCTGGCGCGAGGCACGCATCGACCTGGCCGAGTTCCGCAACCGGAAGCGTCGCGGCGAGATCAAGGACGACGCCTTCGGCGACGCGTTCCTGATCGTCGACGGCTGGATGAACTTCCGCCAGGAGTTCGAGATGGTCGAGCCGCAGATCCAGGCGCTCGCCGCGCAGGGCCTGTCCTTCGGCGTGCACGTGATCATCGGTGCGAGCCGCTGGGCGGAGATCCGGCCCGCCATGAAGGACCTCCTCGGCACGCGCTTCGAGTTGCGGCTCGGTGACCCGAGCGAGTCCGAGGTCGACCGCAAGGTCGCGGTCAACGTGCCGCCTGGACGGCCCGGTCGCGGTATCACCCTGGACGGTGCCACCGGACGCAAGCTGCACTATCTCGTCGGTCTGCCGCGCATCGACACCTCGCAGGACGCGAGCACGGTCACGGCGGGTGTCCAGGACCTCAGCGCCAAGCTCAACCAGGCGTGGCAGGGGCCGCGTGCCCCGCAGGTCCGGATGCTGCCCGACCTGCTCGACCACGCGCAGTTCATGGCGCACGTCCAGCAGATCAACCCCAACCGCGGCCACCTGGTCCCGGTCGGTGTCAACGAGGACGAGCTCGCGCCCGTCTACCTGGACTTCGACGCGGAACCGCACTTCGTGGCGCTGGCGGACGGAGAGTCCGGCAAGACGAACATCCTGCGCACGATCGTCCGCGGCATCATGCAGAGCTACACCTCGTCCGAGGCGTTGATCCTGCTCGCGGACTACCGCCGCACGATGCTCGGCTTCATCGACACCGACCACCTGCTCACCTACGCGGTGTCCGCGAACCAGTTCACGCAGAACGTCCAGGAGGTGCGCGCCTCGCTCGCGAAGCGCATGCCCGGCCCGGACGTCACGCAGGAACAGCTCAAGAACCGGTCCTGGTGGACGGGTCCCGAGGTGTTCGTCATCGTCGACGACTACGACCTGGTCGCGCCGCAGGGTGGCACGAACCCGATGCAGCCGCTCGCGGAGTTCATCCCGCAGGCCAAGGACGTCGGTCTGCACGTCGTGGCCGTCCGCCGCATGGGTGGTGCGTCCCGCGCGCTGTACGACCCGATCATCGGCAAGCTGAAGGAGATCGCGGCGCCGATCTTCATCGGTTCCGGCTCGAAGGAGGAGGGCAACATCGTCGGCAACCTCAAGCCGTCGCCGCAGCCTCCTGGCCGGGGCACGCTGGTGACCCGCAAGTACGGCCAGCAGCGCATGCAGTTCGCCTGGATCCCGCCGGAATAACAACCGGTGCTTCGTCTTCGTGGGTGGTCTCGCCGTTCGGCGGGCCACCCACGAGTCGTTTCCGGGGCCTGGTGCGCCAACTGAAAGGGCCCGCAGCCGAAGCCGCGGGCCCACTCAGGTAGCAGGGGTTCTACCTGCTTCCCCCCATTCGCCGGTCCCGGTCCGGTGCGGCCAAGAGGGAGGCGACCGCACCGGCCGGGTTTTCTTCGGAGGTTCCCCCAGGTGTTGCCTGCCTCCGTCGAACCGGCTGAGGAAGACTCTGCCGCACGCCCCTCACGCGCCGCTCACGTATCGATGACACTCGCTGCCGCTGCGCGACAGAGCCGTTCCCGGGCAAAGAAAAGGGCCCGCGGCCGAAGCCGCGGGCCCCTGGAACCGACCAGCAGGGGACTGCCCGGTTCCTCCCCCAGACCGGGTTTCCGCCTGGCCGACCCACTGGGGGGAGCCGGCCTGGTGAAACCCAGCGATCAAGATCCTGCCGGACGTCTCTCACGCATCGATCACGCTTCGATGACGCGCGCTGTCGCAGGAAAAATGGGCCCGCGGCCGAGGCCGCGGGCCCTGAACCGGACAACAGGAGCTGTCCGGTTCCCCCATGACCGGATTCCCTCCGGACCGACCCACTGGGGAGGGGCAGCCCGGACGGACCCTCGGCGATCGTGACAACCCCCCCAAATTCACGTTGTCACTCTCGTCGTCCGGCTGATCACCACTCTGCCCGGTGGGGCTCACACTTCGGTCACATGCAGGTGACAGCGCCCGGAAACCGATCAGCGGTGCTGGTGGCCCCCCAGGAACCTTTGCCACCAGCACCGCTGAGAAGAACTCTGCCCTGCCCCGCTCACACCTTGCTCACACTGCGGTCACATACCGTCTAAACTGCCCGTGACCTGGGGGGACCTGTGCGAGCCGAGTATCGCGTGCTGGGGCCGTTGGAGGTGCTTCTCGACGGCGTGCCAGTGGCTGTCCCGGCCGGCCGGTGCCATGTGTTGTTGGCCGCGCTGCTGTTGCGCGCGAACCAGTTCCTGCCGGTTGACGAACTGGTCGACCGCGTGTGGGACGGAGACCCGCCCACGGCCGATCGCGCGCACAAGACCCTGCAGATGGTCGTGCGGCGGCTGCGGGTCGCGCTCGGCGACGCGGACTGCGTGCGCACCAGACCCGGCGGTTACGAGGCGGCGGTCGACCCCGATCAGCTCGACCTCCTGAGGTTCCGCGCGCTGGCGGGGTCCGGCGACTTCGGTGCGGCGTCGGCGTTGTGGCGCGGGTCGGTGCTCGGCAACGTGCCGTCCGAGCGGCTGCACCGCGAGGACGTGCCGCAGCTGGTCAACGAACGGCTCGCGGTGCTGGAGCGGCGCATCGACGCGGATCTCGACCAGGGCCTCTCCGGCGAGCTGGTGGCCGAGCTGCGGTCGCTGGTCGCCGAACACCCGTTGCGGGAACCGTTCTGGCGGCACCTGATGCTCGCGCTGTACCGGTCCGGGCAGCAGGCCGAGGCGTTGAGCGCGTACGAGACCGTGCGCGCCAACCTGGCCGACGAACTCGGCGTGGATCCCGGCCCTGAGCTCAAAACGTTGCACCAGCAGATCCTGCGGGCGGAGGTGTCGCCCGGCAGACGGCGGCAGGTGCCACGTCAGCTTCCTGGTGGGGTCAGGAACTTCGTGGGCCGGGACGAGGAACTCGAACTGCTCGGCAAGGCGGCCGGGGTGACAGTGGTGCACGGCGTGGGCGGCGTCGGTAAGACCGCGCTGGCGTTGCGCTGGGCTCGTGAAGCACGCGAGGACTTCCCGGACGGCGACCTCTACGTGAACCTGCGCGGGTTCGACCCCGAGGCGCAGCCAGTCGATCCCTCCGCCGCGGCCGAGATGTTGCTGGTGGGGCTGGGCGTGGAGGAGATCCCGGCCGCGCCGGAAGCGCGGTTCGCGTTGCTGCGCACCAACCTCGTGGACCGCAGGTTGTTGCTGTTGCTCGACAACGCTGCCTCGCTGCGTCAGGTACTTCCCCTGTTGCCCGGCACGCCCGGCGTGCGAGTGGTGATCACCAGTCGCACCCAGCTCCGCGCCCTCGTCTCACAACACGACGCGACCGCGATCAGCTTGCGGCAGCTGGAGTTCGAGGAGGCGCGGTCGTTGCTCGCCGCGGTGCTGGGTGAAGAGCGGCTGGACGCCGAACCGGAATCCGCCCGCGAGATCGTCGAACGGTGCGCGGGCTTGCCGCTGGCACTGAGGGTGTTCGCCGAACGTGTCGCACGTTTCCCGGACGTTCCGCTGCACGAGTTCGTCGCCGAACTGCGCAACGAGCGGCTCGACGCGTTGAGCGACTTCTACGACGTGGACGTCCGTGCCGTGTTCTCGTGGTCGTACCGAGCGCTCGACGACGAGTCCGCACGCATGTTCCGGCTGCTGTCCGTGCATCCAGGCCAGGACTTCGACGTGAGCGCCGCGGCCGCGCTGGCGGGTGTGTCGGTGTCGCAGGCCCGGCGGTTGCTGGAACGGCTGGTGGCCGACGCCCTCGTGGAGTCGCGCTCGCTCGGCCGCTACAGCCTGCACGACCTGTTGCGCGCCTATGCGGTCGAGCTGTGCGGAGATGACGAGGCAGCCGCGCTGAGGATCACCGAGTGGTACGTCCACACGCTCGAACACGCGGTGCGGCGCAAGAACGTCCAGGAAATGGTGGTCGCCGACGCCGTCACCTCCGGTGTGACCCCGCAGGAGTTCGCCTCCAGGTTCGACGCGCTGGCCTGGTGTCGTGCGGAATGGGACAACCTCGTCGCCGTGATGCACGCGGCTCTCGCGCGCGGCTGGAGCGATCTCGCTCAGTACATCCCGGGACATCTCTGCACCTACCTACTGGTGCAGAGGACGCGCAGCAGGGAGTTCGTCGAGATCATCGAGGTGCTGCTCGGCGCGGGCACGACGCTCGAACAACGGGGAGTCCTGCAGCTGAAGCTGGCCTTCGTGTACGACGACGTCGGCCGTGTGGACGACGCGCGGCACTATCTCGACGAAGCGATACGTGTCGCACGCGCTCGGGGAGAGAAGACGGTGGAGGTCACGGCAGTGATCAACATGTCGGCTCTCCACGGCGGTGCGCGTCGCTACGAGGAGGCGCTGGGGTTCTCCCGCCGGGGCGCTGAGCTGGCGCAGGAACTCGGGGATCGCTATCGGGAGAACGGCGCACTGAGCAACGTCGCGGTCGACCTGTTCAAGCTGGGACGGTTCGCCGAGTCGCTGGTCGCGAGCGAGCAAGCGCTTGCCATCAGCAAGGAACGCGAGGACGGGCACCAGCAGGCGGTCGACCACTACGCGAAGGGGTGCGCGTTGCTGGGGCTCCGCCGATTCGAGGAAGCGGAACCCGAGCTGGAGATCGCACTCGACGGCTCGCAGAAGTACGGCGATGCCGTCAACGAGGCGTGGGCGCTCCTCCAACTCGGCACCGCCCTGCGCGGGCAGGGGCGGCACGCCGAGGCCGACGCCATCTGGCATCGGCTGGAGACGATGCTGCCTGAGCTCGAAGTACCCGTCGCAGGACGGATCGCGGCCAAGTTGGCCCGCCGGAAGGGCCTGCGGCCGGGCGGATCGATACCCGAGTGGCTGGTCTGACGTCAGAGCGGCCGGCAGTACCGGGGTGGACGTCGCACATCGCGTGTTCTTCCGCCGAACTCTCGCGGCGACCTGCGCCGACCGTGCCGCATCGGGTAAGCATGTGCGCGAAAGAGGGGAAGGTGCATGAGCCTGCACGTCGCGGTCGACTTCGGCACGTCGAGCACCTGCGTCGCCGTTTCGGTCAACGGCCGGGAGCCGCAGGTCGTCGTGTTCGACGGCCAGCCGCTGGTGCCGTCCGCCGTGTTCGCCGCCGCCGACGGGACGTTGTTCGTCGGTCAGGAGGCCGAACGCCAGGCCGCGGTCGACCCTGC
Organism: Lentzea kentuckyensis; assembly: GCF_002150765.1. Lineage (GTDB taxonomy): Bacteria > Actinomycetota > Actinomycetes > Mycobacteriales > Pseudonocardiaceae > Lentzea > Lentzea kentuckyensis. The sequence goes on along the minus strand of NZ_MUYM01000032.1, from coordinate 102,304 downwards.
CCGCTACGAGCCGCACCCGAAGCGCCGCGTCGACGAGGGTGAGTTGCTGCTGGGCAGCACTGTGTTGCCCGTTGTGGACGTTGTCCGCGCGGTACTTGCACGGGCTGTTGGAGAGGCACGGCGCGTCGGTGGGGGTGTGCCGGTCGATCTTCTCGTGCTGACCCATCCAGCAGACTGGGGCACCGTGCGCACCCGCGTTCTGCTTCATGCCGCGCGTGGGCTCGGCCGGGAGCTGGTGCTGGTGCCGGAGCCCGTCGCGGCCGCGGTCTTCCACTCCGCGAGCCACTCCATTCCGGACGGTGCCGCGCTCGCCGTGCTCGACCTCGGCGGCGGCACGGTCGACGCGAGTGTGGTGATGCGCACGGGCAAGAGCTTTCGGGTGCTGTCCACCAAGGGGGATCCGAGCTTCGGCGGCGCGGACGTCGACCAGGCGTTGCTGGAGCACGTCGGCGGGCTGGTCGCGGCCAAGGATCCCGAGGCGTGGCGGCAGCTCGTCGAGGGGCGGGAGATGGCCGACCGGCGCAAGCGGCGAGTGCTGCGGCAGGACGTCCGGGGCGCCAAGGAGACGCTGTCCCGGCACGCCTACACCGACGTGCCGATGCCGCCGCCGTTCCCCGACGCGCACGTGACCAGGTCCGACCTGGAGCAGTTGATCACCGCGCCGCTCAGCCGGTCGGCCGCGCTCGTCGATGCCGCTGTCCGCGACTCCGGCCTCGCTCCCCGGCAGCTGGCCGGCGTGTTCCTGGTCGGCGGGTCGAGCCGGATCCCGCTCGTCGCGCGGCTGGTGCACGAACACACACGGGTGGTGCCGATCAGCATCGACCAGCCGGAGACCGTCGTCGCCCGCGGCGCGCTGCGGGCCGTCAGCGTCGACCCGGAACGGACGGGCGGGGTCGCTCCGCAGGGATCGCTCCAGGCACCGCCGGGCGGGTCGGGTGACGTGACCCACAACCTCCGGGTGACGGACGACACCACCCGCAAGATCACCCGCCGGATCACGCCACCGCCCGTCGCGCAGTTCCCGACGGCGTTCTCCGCCGCCGCACCGCCGAAGAAGAAGAGCAAAGCGCCGCTGTTCGTCACGATCGGCGTGGTGGTCGTGCTTGCCGCGGGTGTCGGTGGTTACTTCTGGCTGAACCCGACGAAAACGCAAGAGCAGCAGAATCCGCCTGCCAATCAGATCGCCGTCTACGACTACCGCTTCACCCGGCCGGACGGGTGGGAGCAGACGGGCGGGCTCGCCAATGATCGGCAAGTGCTTTTGCAACCGGTCGACCGCGCGAATTCCAATGGCAAACAGCCGGACGCGCGCATTGCTGTGCAAGAGCAACCGCTCACGTACAACAGCGATCAGGACCGAGTTCGCGCACTGACGGAACTGCGGCAGACGTATCAGGGTCGCAAGGACAAAGGCGATGACGTCGCCGACTTCACCGAGAGCACCACATTCGCGGGGAAGTCTGTTGTTCACTATCGCGAAGTGGTCGAGACGACCGAGGTCGACTGGTACATCCAGTTCGTGGGCAAAGTCCAGGTGAGCGTGGGCTGCCAGGCGACGTCGGTCACCAAGGACCGCGTCCGCACCGCCTGTGAGCGGATCGTCAGCTCACTGGCCATCAAGCCGCAGTAGCAACGTCAGGGGAGTCCCGCATGTCCGCCACCGAGGTCCTCGCCCGGTTCCGCGCCGAGGTCGGTGCCGCCGTCACCCGTGCTCGTCGCGCCTCGGGTGAGATCGGGGAACAGAACGCCAAGCTGCGGGAACGCACCCGCGACCTGGCCAGGCAGGCGCGTGAGCGCAGGGTCGAACCCGGCGCCCAGGCCACTTCGGCAGACGTGCGCGAGGCCGCCACCGGGTTCCGCACCGACCGCGGTCTGCCGGTCGAGCAGGTGCCGGACGCGGCTGAACTGACTGCTCCGCAGCCGCCCGCGCCGGTCGAGACGCGGCCGACGGCCACGCTCGGTTCCACCGCCGTCGCCGGTCCGAGTGGTCAGCTTCCCCGTGTGAGTGACGATGACGAGGACTTTTCGCAGTCGCGAATCCTCTACTGACACCGGGTTTCACCCGGAACCGTTTACTAGCGCAACTACTTCCAAAGAAGTCGCGACAGGGCGGAACCGGCGTGGCAGGGTCTCCGTCGTAAGAGGCGTACGAACGAAGAAGTGCGACCTGAAGTTCTCTGAAGGGGGAATCTCCCAATGGCTGGTTACACCGCGTCTGCTGAGGAACTTGCCGCGCTTGCCAAGCGCATCATCCAGGTCAACGGCGAAACGCAGGGCACGCTGCGCAACATCCAGGGCACCGTCGACACCGTCAAGGGCACCTGGTCCGGTGCGGCCGCGACCGCCTTCGGCAGCCTGATGGACCGCTTCCAGGCTGACGCCCAGAAGCTCTCGCAGGCGCTCGAGGCCATCGCCGAGCAGGTCGACAGCAGCTCGGCCACCTACGCCAAGCAGGAAGAGGAAGCCGCCCAGCTCTCCAGCGGCATCATGGGCCGTCTCGGCTGATTCTGTTCAGCGTTTCGTTTTCTCTTTCTCTTTCACACCACACAAACTTTCAAGGGGAGATTCAAAATGGGTGACAGCGTCAAGGTCCACTTCGCGGAGCTTCAGAACGCCGCTTCTTCGATCAGCAGCTCGGCGCAGCAGGTTCAGCAGCAGCTGGACGACCTCAAGTCCGAGGTTGTGAAGGTCACGTCGTCCTACGAAGGTTCCGCCAAGGAGGCCTACGAGGCCAAGCAGCGCGACTGGGACAACAGCGCCGCCGACCTCCAGGCCGTTCTGTCCTCCATCGGCATCGCGGTTCGCGACGCCGCCGAGGCCTACCAGAGCGCCGAGCAGTCGAACGTCAACCGCTGGTAAGTCGCCGCGGTCCGCAAGACCTCTCGCGAGCCCCGGAACCACGTGGTCCGGGGCTCGCGTATGTCCGGAGGTAGGAGCCTTGCAGAGGGGCCGTTTTGGTCCCCGCCCCACCCATCCGGTATCTTCTTACGTTGTTGTGCGGTAGCTGGCGCCCATGTGTGCCGCGCCTGTCTCGGAACCACCGCTTGGTTCGTCCAAGATCGGTCTGGGGCAACCGCCGCAGTGACCCCAGACGCAAGTGACGACGAGGTAGATCCGTGCGCACGTACAGCCCGAAGCCCGGTGAGGTGACCCGCACCTGGCACGTGATCGACGCCCAGGACGTGGTGCTCGGCCGGCTCGCCACCCAGGCCGCGACGCTGCTGCGCGGCAAGCACAAGCCGACCTACGCCCCTCACGTTGACACCGGTGACTTCGTTGTCATCATCAACGCTGACAAGGTCGCCCTGACCGGCGCGAAGCGGGACCAGGAGTTCCAGTACCGCCACTCCGGCTTCCCCGGCGGTCTGCGCAAGCAGTCCTTCGGCGAGGTCCTGGACACCCGTCCGGACCGCCTGGTGGAGAAGGCGATCAAGGGCATGCTGCCGAAGAACCGCCTCGGCCGCCAGATCGCGAACAAGCTCAAGGTCTACAGCGGACCGAACCACCCGCACGCGGCGCAGCAGCCGCAGGCCTTCGAGATCAAGAAGATCGCCCAGTGAGCGACGAGTACACCGAGGAAGTTCCTGTGACCACCCCTGAGAACGAGACCCCCGAGGCCGTCGAGGCTGAGGTTGTCGAGGCCGAGGTCGTCGAGGCTGCTCCCGAGGCCGAGGCCGAGCAGGCCGAGGTCGTCGAGGAAGAAGCCTCCGCACCGGTGGTCGTCGCCCCCTCGCTGAACGGCGCCGCGCACCTCGCGCAGACCGTCGGCCGCCGCAAGGAGGCCGTCGTCCGCGTCCGCCTCGTGCCCGGCACCGGCAAGTTCACGCTGAACGGCAAGACGCTCGAGGCGTACTTCCCGAACAAGGTGCACCAGCAGCTCATCCGTGAGCCGCTCGTCACCACGGAGAAGCCCGAGACCTTCGACGTGATCGCCAACCTGCGTGGCGGCGGCATCACCGGCCAGGCCGGTGCTCTGCGTCTCGCCATCGCGCGTGCGCTGATCGCCGTCGACTCCGAGGACCGCCCGGTGCTGAAGAAGGCCGGCTTCCTCACCCGTGACCCGAGGGTCAAGGAGCGCAAGAAGTACGGTCTCAAGAAGGCCCGCAAGGCGCCTCAGTACTCCAAGCGCTGATATAGGGCTCCGTCGCGGGGCGAGCTGTGTCTGCTTCGTCAGACCTCGGCTCCTCCACGTGACAGCGGGGACACCCCGCACCCCGAGCCAAGCTGTACCTGCGGGAGCAGCAGTTCATTCCGAACTGCTGCTCCCGCAGTGTTTTCCGAGCTATTTGGGTTTCCGGGTCTTTCCCCGCCGCCTCGCAGTGTCCCCTTCGGAGGTTTCATGGCCCGCCTGTTCGGCACCGACGGTGTGCGTGGTCTCGCCAACGCCGATCTCACACCTGAGCTCGCGATGTCCGTCGCCGCCGCCGCGGCGCGGGTGCTCGCCGAGCACGACCGCTCGCACCGTCCCGTCGCCGTCGTCGGCCGCGACCCGCGGGCGAGCAGCGAGATGCTCGACGCCGCCGTCACCGCGGGCCTCACCTCGGCCGGCGCGGACGTGCTGCGCGTCGGAGCACTGCCCACGCCCGCCGTCGCGTACCTGGTGGCCGCGCTCGGTGCCGACATCGGCGTGATGATCTCCGCGTCGCACAACGCGATGCCGGACAACGGGATCAAGCTCTTCGCCGCGGGCGGTCACAAGCTGCCCGACGTGGTCGAGGACGAGATCGAGCAGCACATGGGCGTGGACTTCGACCGCCCGATCGGTGCCGCCATCGGCCGGGTGCGTGACGTTCCCGACGCCGAGACCCAGTACGTCGAGCACCTGCTGAAGGTGACCCCGCACCGCCTGGACGGCCTCAAGGTCGTGGTGGACTGCGCGAACGGTGCCGCGTCGGTGGCCGCACCGGACGCCTACCGCCGCGCCGGGGCCGAGGTGATCGCGATCAACGCGACCCCGGACGGTCTCAACATCAACGACGGCTGTGGCTCTACCCACATCGACGTCGTCGCGGCCGCGGTCCGCGAGCATGGTGCCGACCTCGGCATCGCGCACGACGGTGACGCCGACCGCTGCCTCGCCGTGGACGCCCAGGGCACGCCCGTCGACGGCGACCAGATCCTCGCGGTCCTCGCGCTCGCCATGCGCGACGCGGGCGAGCTGTACGAGGACACGCTCGTCGCCACCGTGATGAGCAACCTCGGCCTGCACATCGCCATGCGGGAAGCCAAGATCCAGCTGCGCACCACCGCCGTCGGCGACCGGTACGTGCTGCAGGACCTCAAGGCCGGCGGGTACTCGCTCGGCGGCGAGCAGTCCGGCCACGTCGTGCTGCCCGCGCACGCCACCACCGGCGACGGCCTGCTCACCGCGCTGCGGCTGATGGCCCGCATGGCCGAGACCGGCAAGTCGCTCGCCGACCTCGCCGCGGTGATGCGCCGCCTGCCGCAGGTCCTGATCAACGTGAAGGTCTCCGACAAGGCCGCGGTCGCCAAGGCCGCTTCGGTCAGCGAGGCCGTCGCCGCCGTCGAGGCCGAGCTGGGCGACACCGGCCGCGTGCTGCTGCGCCCGTCCGGCACCGAGCAGCTCGTGCGGGTGATGGTCGAGGCCACCAGTCACGAACAGGCCGAGTCGGCCGCGCAGCGGCTCGCGGGTGTGGTTTCCTCGGTGCACTGACGACCGACCGGGGGCCGGTGACGTGAGACGTCCCGGCCCCGGTGTCGGTAGAGCCACCGAAAGGCGACGACGAAGTGAGAATCGGTCCGATGGCGCTGTTGATCATCCTGTTCGTGCTGGCCCTGGTCGCCGTCGCGCTGGTAGTCGTGATCGTTCTGAAGAGCCAGAAGAAGCAGCGGCCCCAGCACCCGCACCAGCAGTTCCCTCCCGGCCATGGCTTTCCGCCTCCTCCCGGCGGCCACTACCCCCAGCAGGGCCCGCCGCCCGGCGGGCAATGGCCGCCCCAGGGCCCGCCTCCTGGCCAGCAGCCGCCCGGTCAGCAGCAGCCGCCACCCAATCAGTGGTGATCGTCGGCGTCCCCCGCCGGATGGCTGTTTACTAAGGCAACCGACATCACGGAGCTCAGGTCAGCGTGTGACCTGAGCTGGCACTGTATGGCGGAACCCCGCTGAGCCGAACTGCGTCAGATCGGGGACAAGGGGAGGCAGGAGCACATGTCTGGCTATCAGGCGAACGCCGGCGAAATGATGTCGTCCGCGACGACCATTCAGGGCATCGCGACCGAGATCGAGAACTACAAGGCCAAGATCAGCGCGAGTGCGGTGACCGAGAAGGACTTCGGTCGCGAGCACACCGCCGGCGGTGCCAAGTACAAGGCCGGCCTGCCGAAGATAGCCGAGGCGATCGGTGCTTACTCGGCGGCGATGAAGGGTCTCTCGGACAAGCTGCGCGAGTCGGCCAACGGCTACGCGTGGCAAGAAGAGGCCAACGCCGCCAAGATGAACAAGCAGGGAAGGTAGTCGCGGATGCCCAGCTGGGAAGAAGTAAAGAAGCTCTGCGACAACCCCGAAGTCCCGCCCGACCAGAAGAAAGCCCTTCTCGAGGCGTACTACACGACCGAGATGGACAAGGACGTCACGGGCACGCACAACGACGAGCTCGAGAAGTACCTCGACGACTACGACGTCTCGTACGGCGACGGCTTCGGCCAGTCCCTGTCGAATGCGATGCCCTGGTCGGACAGTTCGGAAGAGCGGCTGAACAACGCCTACGACATCGCGAAGAAGTCGGGCGACGCCGGTCAGAAGAAGATCGACGACCACAACAACGCCAAGAAGTCCGGTCAGAACACGCTGGACCAGTCCGAGCAGCGCGCGGCGGACGGCGGCGCGGGCGTCGCCAACTCCAACGAACTGCTCGACGCCGGCGCGCCCGGCCTCAAGTACTTCGAGAACTTCCTCCCGGTCTACCAGGAGGCGAAGTCGGTCATCGGTGTCGGCGCGAACGTCAACACCGACTACAACAACGTCAAGAAGCTCTACGAAGAGCAGCGCGACATCGACTTCCACAAGATCGACGAGGACATCGTCGAGATGCGGCAGGTCTCCACGGACCTGCGCACCCAGCAGGCCGACTCCGAGAAGTCGATGTCGAAGCTGTGGTCGAGCTGGGACGGCAACGCCGCGGACAACTCGCGCACCTACGTCGCCGACTTCTCCAAGAAGGGCGCCGCGGTCGCGGACGGCATCAACCACATCGCCGACGCGACGCGCGCTGCGTGCCACACGGTCTCGCAGCTGGTGAACGACAAGGCGAACGCCGTGCTGAACGGCGTGGGCAGCCCGTTCGACATCGCCGGCAAGACGCCGCCGCAGATCCGCGAGGTCGTGCAGGCCGCGGACAGCGAGGACGAGGGCGTGCTCAGGCGCGCGGCCGGTCACGTCGGCATCGAGATCAACGACGAGGCCTGCGACGACGACGTGTGGAAGGGCGAGGTCCGCAAGGGCTGCCGCGAGTGGCTGCAGAACACGTTCCACAAGGACGTGAGCGAGAAGTACAAGAACTTCGAGGACCTCTGCAAGAACACCAAGAAGTCGGTCGACGACGCGTGGAACGCGCTCGGCGCCGAGATGGACAAGATCAACACCAAGCCGTTCGACCCCGCCAAGGAGGAGAAGCCCGCCGAGAAGCCCAATGAAAAGGGCGGAAACAACGGCGGCGGGAGCAACGGCGGCGGCGGCAACAACGGCGGCGGTGGCGGCGGTTCGAGTGGTGGCGGCGGGGGCGGCGGCACGCCGGAGATCCCGAAGCCGGAGAACCCGCTCGACAAGAACGGCGACGGCAAGCCCGACCTGCCCGGCGACACCGACGGCGACGGCAAGGTCGACGACCTCGACGGCGACGGCAAGCCGGACAACCAGCAGCAGCCCAAGCCCGAGGAGAAGCTCGAGTCCGTCACGGTCAAGGCCGGCGACAACACGATCAAGGTCACCGAGCCCGACTCCAACGGGCACGTGAAGATGACGATCGACACGCCCAAGGGCGATCCGAAGACCTACGACCTCGACTTCAGCAAGAACCCCGAGGCCGCCAAGGCGCTGATGGGCCAGAACGGCACGCAGGCCATCACGAGCATGGCCAACCAGCTCACCGGCACGGCGACGACGGGTGCCCAGCCCACGGGTGCGCAGACGCCCGGTGCCCCCGCCGTCGGCAACACGCCGACGACCGGCGGCGGTGTCCCCGGTGGTGCGGGCATGGGCGCGCCCGGCTCGGAGTCGAACCCGATCCCCGTCGAGGTCGGCGCGGACGGCAAGATCCACATCGAGCAGGACGGCGTCAACTTCACCGCCGAGGTCAACGCCGGCACCGGCGAGATCAACCTGACCGCGGACAACGGCGACGGCACGCCCGACCAGATCGGCGTCAGCTTCGGTGAGGACGACAACCCCGCCGCGGGCGGCACCGAGAAGTCCGGTGCCGGTGGCATGACCGGGGACCTGCGTCTCGACGAGCCGCTGACCCTGCCGGAGCAGGACTTCCCGCGACCCGTCGAGGGCGAGTTCCAGACGATGCCGGCGCCCGCCCAGGGCGAGTTCCAGACGATGCCGGCGCCCGCTCAAGGTGAGTTCCAGACCATGCCCGCCCAGGGCGAGTCGGTCTGGAGCGCGCCCGGTGAGGCCACCCCGACCGTGGCCGAGCGCTTCCAGGAGTCGATGGGCCGCAGCTACATCGAGGACAACGGCATCATGCCGAACGTCGGCGAGCCCCGGATCCCCAGCGAGGGCCCGCTGCACGCGCAGGCCGCGCACTCGGACAGCACCATGACGTCCGGTGTCTCGTTCACCGGCGGAGGCGCCGGCAGCGGTGAGTCCGTGCTCGGCGGTTCGGCGCCGGCGGACAGCGCCTGGAGCACGCCGTCGCAGGGCAGCAGCGATCACAGCGGCTCGTTCGACACCAACGCCTCCGAGGCCGGTCAGGCCGGCTCGGCGAACCTGCCGTCCATGCAGGACGCGCACGGCCAGCCCACCTCCGGAGCCCAGTCCGGCGGCATGATGGGCGGCGGGATGATGGGCGGTGGCGGCATGATGGGTGGCGGTGCCGGCGCCGGCGGTCAGCAGGGCGGCGACACCGAACGCGGCGCGAGCCAGTGGCGCACCACCGGTTCGCTGTTCGACGACGACAACAACAACCCGCTCAGCGGCGCCCAGGGCGTGCTCAGCGGAGACGACGGCAACCGGGGTGGTAGCTGGTGAGCGATCTGGACCTCGCCGCTTTCAAGGCGAAGCTCGCGGGCATCGAGTCGGAACACTCGTCGCGCATGGCGGACGCCAGGCAGAAGTTCGACGAGTCGACCAAGGCGACGCAGGAAAGCCACGACAAGTTCGCCGACCGCAAGCAGCGGCTCACCGAGCGGCTCCGCGAGATGAACCGCAAGCAGCGCGGCGAGGGCAAGGAACGCAACAAGGAGCTCTCGTTCGGGCTGGAGGACGAGACCGCCGGTCCGCACGACGACCTCGCCGAGGAGCTCGCGCAGATCGAGAAGGAGCGGCAGGCGCGCGAGCTGCGCGCCCAGTCCGAGGGTTTCATGCGCGGGCCGGACGTGCCCGCGCCGCCGGTGCGCCAGCCTCCGGTGGTCCAGCAGCCGATGGCTCCTCCGCCGCCGGTCCGCCAGCCGCCGCCACCGCGACGGCCACAGCGTCCGGTTGTCGACGATGACGACGACATGAGCAACCAGAGCTGGTTGTCCTGAAACGACGAACGCCCCCAGGTCCGACGACCTGGGGGCGTTCTCGTTCGATCAGCGTGGCGGGCCGTAGCCGGGCGGCGGAGGACCCTGCGGTGGACCCCAGCCGGGTTGCGGCGGCTGCTGCGGAGGTCCGTAGCCGGGCGGCGGCGGTCCCTGCTGCGGGAACTGGGGCTGCGCCGCGGGCGTCAGGGCGTTGGTCACCGGCGGCAGGATCGCCACGACTCCGACGACGAGCGTGAGCACGGCCGCGATGTACGTGTCGCTGGTGCCGCTCCAACCGAGCTGGTGGTAGTAGAAGAAGTGGCAGCCGGCCGCGAGGATCCCCAGCAGGACGGCACCGGCCACGAGGAACGCGCCGGGCTTCTTGCGCAGGACGATCAGCAGCGCGCCGAAGATCAGCACCACCGCCGCGAGCAGCTTGAGCACCAGGTCGGCGATGCTCAGCGGCGCCAGCAGGGCGCCGTTGCCGCCGGTCTTGGCCAGCAGGTTCGCGACGACCTCGGGTTCCGAGTCGTGCGGGCGTTTGACGATGATCCGGATGACCCCGAGGATCGCCCAGTACACGGCGACCCCGAACGCGCCGACCGCGGCGACGATCGCCAGCGCGAAGTTGCCCCGCTTCGGCGGAGGTGGCGGACCCCACTGCTGCTGCGGCTGTTGCGGCCAGCCCTGATTCGGCATCACGCCCAGCAAACTAGCGCCTGCGCAGTGCTGCCCGCTGGAAGACGAGGTTCGCGTTCTTCACATCGCTGTCCAGCAGTTCGTCGTACGTCCGTTCGCCGGTCAGGACCCGGAGCAGGAACGCCGTCACGAACGCGCGCCCGAGCTTGTGCGACCCGCGCTCGGCCCGGCCGTCCAGCATGAGCTCGCTCCAGTGCCGGCCCTCGGTGAAGCCGAGGTGCGAAGCCTTGGGCAGCAACCGCAACTGGACGGGCCCGCCCCAGGCCTGGGCGATCGCCTCGGCGTGCCCGACCGGTGGCGCGATCCGGTCCTCGCCGGCCGCGAGGTGCAGGCCAGGCGCCCGGACGTCGCGTGCGGCGTCCAGCGCGGACGGACGCGTCTCCGTTGCGGCCAAAGTCACAACGGCGCGGACGCGGTCGGCTTCTGATGCCGCCAGCACCGCCGCGCCGCCGCCCATCGAGTGCCCGGCCAGCGCGAGCCTGGCCGGGTCGACGCTGATCTCCCCGGAACCGAGGCGCACGCCGGTGCAGATGTCCAAAGTGGTCAGCAGGTTCGCGGCGAGCACCCGTGACGACAGCAGCGGCCCGCGCTCCACGGCCGGTGCCGCGGCGACGATGCCCCACGACGCCAGGTGCCGCAAAAGCCCGTGGTAGCGGCGAACAGGCTGCATCCAGCCGTGTCCGAGCGCGACGGCGGGCAGACCCAGTCCGGACTGCGGCGTGAAGATCACACCCGGCAGGCCCACGAGCGCGAGGTCGCCGCGCAACACCGGGTGCGGGCCGGGCCTGCTCAGCTGCTCGAGGGCCTGTTTCGCGGTCAGCGTGATCACGCGGCGAGCCATGCCGTGAACCGTAGTCGATCCTGTCGCGCGCACCACACCTGAGATTGGTCTACACCATATGGCCCTCTGACCTGCGTGAACGGAGCGCCCTCACTCATTAGGGTTAGCGGCGTGGTCTAGCTAGTCTGTTTTCCGTGTGCGGAATCGTGGGATACGTGGGTCACCAGTCGGCGCTCGACGTCGTGCTGGACGGGCTGAGGCGGCTCGAGTACCGGGGTTACGACTCGGCAGGCGTCGCGGTCGTGGCGGGCGATGATCTCGCCGTCGAACGCAAGGCAGGTCGTCTGCAGAACCTGGAGACGAGGCTCGACGAGGTGGGCCGCGACAACTTCGCGGGCACCGTCGGCATGGGCCACACGCGGTGGGCGACGCACGGTGCGCCGATCGACCGCAACTCGCACCCGCACCGCGACGCGACGAACCGCGTCGCCGTGGTGCACAACGGCATCATCGAGAACTTCCTCGCGCTGCGCGCCGAGCTCGAAGGCCTCGGCGTCGAGATGGCGTCCGACACCGACACCGAGACGGTCGCGCACCTCGTGGCGTTCGCCTACAACGAGGGCGACACGAAGGGCGACTTCGTCGCCAGCGTGCGCAAGATCGTGAACCGCCTGGAGGGCGCGTTCACGCTCGTCTTCACGCACGCCGACGAGCCCGACACGGTCGTGGCCGCGCGCCGCAACTCGCCGCTGGTCGTGGGCGTCGGTGAGAACGAGTACTTCGTCGCGAGCGACGTGGCCGCGTTCATCGCGCACACCAAGGAAGCCGTCGAGCTGGGCCAGGACCAGATGGTCGTGCTGACCCGCGACGGTTACCAGGTCACCGACTTCGAGGGTGAGCCGGCCGAGGCCAAGCCGTTCACGGTCAACTGGGACCTCAGCGCCGCCGAGAAGGGCGGCCACGAGTACTTCATGCTCAAGGAGATCGAGGAGCAGCCGGAGGCGCTGGCGAACACGCTGCGCGGCCACTTCGCGAACGGCCGGATCGTGCTCGACGAGCAGCGACTGTCCGACCAGGACCTGCGCGACGTCGACAAGGTCTTCGTCATCGCCTGTGGTTCCGCCTACCACTCCGGTCTCGTCGCGAAGTACGCGATCGAGCACTGGACCCGCCTGCCCGTCGAGGTCGAGCTCGCCTCCGAGTTCCGCTACCGCGACCCGGTGCTCGACCGCGACACGCTCGTCGTCGCCGTGTCGCAGTCCGGCGAGACCGCGGACACGCTGGAGGCCGTGCGCCACGCCCGTGCGCAGAAGGCCCGCGTCCTGGCGGTCTGCAACACCAACGGCGCGCAGATCCCGCGCGAGTCCGACGCCGTCCTCTACACGCACGCCGGTCCGGAGATCGGTGTCGCGTCGACGAAGGCGTTCCTCGCCCAGATCGCCGCGAACTACCTCGTCGGTCTGGCCCTGGCGCAGGCCCGCGGCACCAAGTACCCGGACGAGGTCGCCCGCGAGTTCCACGAGCTGGAGGCCATGCCCGAGGCCGTGCAGCGCGTGCTCGGCACCATCGACCAGGTCAAGGCGCTCGGACGTGAGCTCGCGGACTCGAAGGCGGTGCTGTTCCTCGGCCGCCACGTCGGCTACCCGGTGGCCCTCGAAGGTGCGCTCAAGCTCAAGGAACTCGCCTACATGCACGCCGAGGGCTTCGCGGCCGGCGAGCTCAAGCACGGCCCGATCGCGCTGATCGAGGAGAACCTTCCGGTCGTCGTGATCATGCCGTCGCCGAAGGGCCGCGCCGTCCTGCACTCGAAGCTGGTGTCCAACATCAGCGAGATCCAGGCCCGCGGCGCCCGCACGATCGTGATCGCGGAGGAGGGCGACGAGACCGTGCGCCCGTTCGCCGACCACCTGATCGAGATCCCGGCCGTCCCGACGCTGTTGCAGCCGCTCATCTCGACGATCCCGCTGCAGGTGCTCGCGGCGGAGATCGCGACCGCCCGCGGCTACGACGTGGACAAGCCTCGCAACCTCGCGAAGTCCGTTACCGTCGAGTGAGTGAGAGGCGTCTGGCACACCGAACGCGTCAAGTCCGCTGAAGAAGAGCTCATGGCGGTGGTCCCGCCGGGCTCGCTGATGCGAAAGGCCGCGTTCGGTGTGGCCACCCACGCCCTCAGGCTTCTTTCCGGACGTCGCCGCGTGACGTTGCTGGTCGGTGCCGGCAACAACGGCGGCGACGCCCTCTGGGCCGGTTACTTCCTGCGCCGGCGCGGGGTCGCGGTGTCCGCCGTGTTGCTCAACCCGGCCAAGGCACACGTCGAAGGCCTTGCCGCGTTTCGAAAAGCAGGCGGCCGGATCGTCTCCGAGGTGGGGTCGCCGGACCTGGTGATCGACGGCATCGTCGGCCTGTCCGCCCGCGGCCCGCTGCGTCCGGACGCGGCCGCTCTCGTCGATGCGGTGACGGCCCCGATCCTGGCCGTGGACCTGCCGTCCGGCATCGACCCGGACACCGGCGAGATCTCCGGACCGCACGTCCGCGCGCACACCACCGTCACGTTCGGCTGCCTCAAGCCGGTGCACGCGCTGGCCGACTGCGGCGACGTGCGCCTGGTCGACATCGGTCTGCGGCCGTCAGATCCCGACTTCGTGCTGCTGGACCGCGCGGACATCGCCTGGCCGGTGCCGGGCCCGTCCGACGACAAGTACACCCAGGGCGTCACGGGTGTCGCGGCCGGCAGCGCCACTTATCCAGGCGCCGCAGTGCTTTCCACGGGCGCGGCGGTGCTGGCGACGTCCGGCATGGTCCGTTACGCCGGTCCGGCCGCCGACGCGATCCGGGCGCGCTGGCCGGAGACGATCTGCACCGGCTCGATCACCGACGCGGGCCGCGTCCAGGCCTGGGTCGTCGGGCCGGGCATGGGCACCGGCTCGTCGTCGGCGGAGGTGCTGCGGTTCGTCCTGGACGCCGGGGTGCCGGTGATCGCCGACGCGGACGCCATCACGCTGCTGGCGTCGAACCCGTCGCTGTGGGACGCCCGAGACCCCGACGCCGCACTGGTGCTGACCCCGCACGACCGCGAGTTCGAACGGCTGGCCGGTCCCGTTGGCGCGGATCGCGTTGCGGCTGCCCGAAAAGCCGCTCAGCGGTTCAACGCCGTGGTGCTGCTCAAGGGTCACCGGACCGTGGTCGCGGCGCCGGACGGACGGGCGCTGGTGAACTCGGCGACGTCCTCGTGGCCCGCGACGGCCGGGTCCGGGGACGTGTTGTCCGGGATCATCGGCGCGCTGCTGGCCGGTGGGGTGGACCCGTTCCTGGCGGCCGGGTACGCGGCCTATGCGCACGTGCTGGCCGCCGAGGTGGGTGCGGACGGCGCTCCGCTGCCCGCGTCCCGGCTGATGGAGGCGATCCCGGCCGCGATTCGCGCGATCCGGCACTAGATCGCCGAGAAGCCCGCGGGCAGCTCTCGCCTGCCGGTCAGCGCCAGCAGCGCCGTCCGACCGTCGCCGGTGACCGCCGCGATGCGGGCAGCCAGCGCGGCTGACTCGGCGAGCGCGTCGACGGGCAGATCGACGGACACGTTCGCCGCGGTGGCGACGTCCAGGCCGTGCACGGTGAGCTCGAACGTCCTGGTGGGCAGCCAGCGGGACAGTCGCATGCCGCCGGCCGCCGTGGTGACCAGCGTGTCCGGATCGGCAGCGGAGACCGCGGCGACGGCACGGTCGACGAACTGCCGGACCGGTTCGGCGGGCTGATCGCCCAGCCGTGCGCCCCAGTCCTGGGCGTCCGTGGCCGATCGGGCGACCATGGCCTGGTAGATGGCAGGGTCGACGGTCTTCGCCAGGGCGTAGTAGTCCTCCGGCGAGGTGATGTCCTCGGTAGCGGTCTGCCGGTCGAGCGCGTCGACGACATCGGCCAGCCCGGCCGAGACGGTGTGACCGACCAGGTCGCGCAACGTCCAGTCGCCGAGGCCCGGTCCGGAAAGCCGGTCGACGGGCAGCGCGTCCAGGAGATCCGCGAAGGCGTGCGCGGCTGCGACGAAGGTCTGCTGTGAGGTCATGTCGTCAGCCTGGCGAGGTACGAGCCACGACGGTCGGTGCTTCGCGCTCAGCGAAACCGGCCGTGGGTGCGAGTTGCGCCATAGTCCCTGTTCGCGGCTGTCCATGGCACGATGAACAGGTTATGGCCCGTTCAGAAGTGGTTGTCGACCTCGGTGCACTGCGGCACAACGTCGCGCTGCTCGCCGGCCTCGCCCCGTCCGCGGAGACGATGGCCGTCGTCAAGGCGGACGGCTACGGCCACGGCGCCGTCGAGGTCGCCCGTGCGGCTCTCGAAGCCGGTGCGACCTGGCTCGGTTCGTGTTCCACCCAGGAAGCCCTGACGCTGCGGCAGGCCGGCATCCAGGCGCCGATCCTGGCGTGGCTCGACGCCCCGGACGAGGACCTCGCCGCGGGTCTCGCCGCCGACGTCGACATGTCCGTGGCGTCGCTGTCCGACCTGCGCAGGATCGAGACCGCGGCCGAGGAGGCCGACGCCCGGCCGCGGATCCACCTGAAGATCGACACCGGGCTGAGCCGCAACGGCTGCCAGCCGCACGACTGGCCGGAACTGGTCGAGGCCGCGAAGAAGCACGAGGTGGTGGCCATCTGGTCGCACCTCGCGTCCGCGGACGAGATCGGTGACCCGTCGGTCGACCTGCAGGCCAAGCGGTTCGACGACGCCTACGAGGTCGCCAGGGCCCATGGCCTGAACCCGAAGCGGCACATCGCGAACTCCGCGGCCCTGCTGACCCGGCCGGACCTGCACTTCGACCTGGTCAGGCCCGGTATCGCGATCTACGGGCTGAACCCGGTGCCGACGGACCACGATCTGCGCCCGGTCATGAGCTACCGGTCGCACGTGGCTCTCACGAAACGTATCCCCGCCGGCGAGTCGGTCTCCTACGGGATGACATGGACGGCGCAGAAGGACACGACGCTGGCACTTGTGCCGGCAGGGTATGCGGACGGCGTTCCGAGGGCACTCTCCGGCCGGATGGAGGTGCTCCTGGCCGGGAGGCGCCGCCCGGTGGTCGGGCGTGTCTGCATGGACCAGATCGTCGTGGACTGCGGCGACGACCCGATCGGCGAGGGTGCGGAAGTTGTCCTGTTCGGCGACGGGCGCCGGGGGGAGCCGACGGCGACGGAGTGGGCGGAGCTGACCGGGACGATCGACTACGAGATCGTCTGCGGGATGTACCGGCCGCGGGTGCGGAGGATCTACACGTGAAGCCGGTGTGGAAGGTCGTCGGGTGGGTCGGTGGTGCGCTCGGTGCCGCTGTCGCCGGTGCCGCCGTGGCGCAGACCGCGAAGGTCTCGCACGAGCGCAAGACCGCGACCGACAGCCTTGCCGACGAGCCGTTAGGTCAACTGCGTCCCGACCGCGAGTCGACGGTGGCCGCGGACGACGGCGTACCGATCTCCGTCGAGGAGGTCGACCCCGGTGACGGCGGCGAGGCCGACATCACCGTCGTGCTGGTGCACGGGTTCGCGCTGGACCGCCGCTGCTGGCACTTCCAGCGCCGCGACCTCCAGGAGCTGATCGACCCGCGGGTGCACCAGGTGCTCTACGACCAGCGCGGGCACGGCCGGTCCGGGAAGTCCACGCCGGAAGGCAGCACCATCGACCAGCTCGCGCACGACCTCGACGCGGTGATCCGCTCGGTCGTGCCGAACGGGCCGCTCGTGCTCGTCGGCCACTCCATGGGCGGCATGACGATCATGGCGCTGGCCGAGCAGCAGCCGGAGCTCTTCGCGGACCGGGTGCGCGGTGTCGCGTTGGTCGGCACGGCCGCCGGTGCGGTGGGCGGCGCGGGACTGCCGAAGTCCGTGCTGTCGCGGTACAACCCGGTGACGCTCGGCATCGGACGCCTGGCCGGCATCCAGCCGGAGCTCGTCGAGTGGGTCCGCAAGGGCACGAAAACCCTGACGTGGAGCGGCATCCGCACGTTGGCGTTCGGTGACCGCAAGGTGGCACCGTCCCTTGTGGACCTGATGGAGAAGATGATCAACGGGACCACGGTGAAGGTGCTCACCGAGTTCCTGGAGACCCTCGGCACGCACGACCGCTACCGGGCGTTGGCGGGCCTCAGGCACTGTGAGGTGCTGATCCTGAGCGGCGACGCGGACAAGCTGACGCCGTTCTCGCACGCCGAGCGGATGGCGGAGGAGATGCCGCACGCCACCCTGGTCCGGGCCCCCGGTGCCGGGCACATGGTGATGATGGAGCAGGCTGATCTCGTCAACGACCACCTGGTCGCGCTGATCGAACGGTGCGCGGCCGATCGCGGAGAGAGTCGGAAGAAGTGGTGGCGGCGAGCGTGAAGACCGTCGAACTGCCCCTGGTGGAGGACACCGAGGAGTTCGGCCGCAAGCTGGGTGAAGTCGTGCGAGCCGGCGATCTGCTGCTGCTCGCGGGACCGCTGGGTGCCGGGAAGACGGCGTTCGTGCGCGGGCTGGCGCGCGGCCTCGGTGTGCAGGGCCGGGTGTCCTCGCCGACGTTCGTCGTCGCCAGGGTCCACGAGCCCGCCGAGGACGGCAGGGGCGTGCGGCTGGTGCACGTCGACGCGTACCGGCTCGGGGGTCACCTGGACGAGTTGGACGATCTTGATCTGGACACGGACCTGGTCGACGCCGTGGTGGCCGTCGAGTGGGGCGAGGGCGTCGCGGAACGCCTGAACGAAGATCATCTCCTCATTCGGCTCGAACGCGGAATCGACGACGTTCGCACAGCTCAGCTGATCCCGCATGGCGAGTGGCGCTCGCGTGCCCTGCCTGTGTGACGTTGTCCAACGCATCGGGTGATGTCCATTAAGGACAGAGCGTGACCGGCCGATGACATCCGCATGATCAAGAAGACGCTTCTCGCGACTGCTGTCATCGGTGGCGCCATGCTGGCTGCCGCGGCTCCGGCTTCTGCCGGCGAGCACGACCGCCACGGCGGCATCAGCATCGCCGACAACCTCTGTGCCGCGCCGTGGCAGTGGAACGGTCCGTTCTCGCTGCTGCACGAGGGCCACGCCCCCGGCTACGCCGCGTGCAACGACAACCACGCCGCTGGTGGCTCGGACATCAGCATCGCCAACAACGCCTGCCTGCTGCCGTGGCAGTGGAACGGCCCGCTGGAGATCTTCACCGTCGACCACTCGCCGTCGTACGTCGCCTGCAACGGCAACTCGGCTGGCTGATCTCCGGACTTGCGCCGGGGATGGCCGAACGAGCCCATCGGCCATCCCCGGCGTCTGTCTGTTCAGGACAGTTCGCGCTTGAGCACCTTGCCCATCTCGTTGCGCGGCAAGGCTTCCAGATAACGCACCACCCGCGGCCTCTTGTGCGGTGACAACAGCTTCGCCACGTGGTCGCTGAGTGCTGACGGTTCCGGTGCAACGCCGGCCGGAACCACCCAGGCCACGATCCGCTCGCCGAGGTCGTCGTCCGGCTCGCCCGTCACCGCCACCTCGGCCACCGACGGATGCTCCAGCAGGGCGTTCTCGATCTCGCCCGCGCCGATCTTGTAGCCACCGCTCTTGATGAGGTCCGTGGCCCGGCGCCCGACGATGCGGACGTACCCGTCGGGATCGCGCATCGCCATGTCGCCGGTCCTGAACCACCCGTCCCGGAACGCCGCCTCCGTCGCGTCCGGCCGGTTCAGGTACTCCAGGAACAGGTTCGGCCCGCGCACCTCGATCTCGCCGATCGCGCCGACGCCCACGTCGTGGCCCTGCTCGTCGACCACCTGGACGTCGACGCCGTCCACCGGCAGTCCGACCGCGCCGGGCCGGCGGTCGCCGTCGAACCGCACGCTGACGTTCATCAGCGTCTCGCTCATCCCGTACCGCTCGACGATGCCCTGCCCGGTGGCCCTGGCGATCCGCTCGTGGTCGCTCGCGGGCAACGCCGCACTTCCGGAGACCAGCAGCCGAGCCGCGCGGAACCGATCGGCGAGCGCGCCGTCGTTCTCCACGGCCTCGGCGATCCGGTGGTACATCGTCGGGACGCCGAACATCATCGTGGCGCCGGTCGCGAACTCCTGGCCGATCGCCTCGGGCGAGAACTTCACGTGCCGCACCGAGCCGCCGAGCCGCAGCGCACCGAGGATCCCGATGCCCAGGCCGTGCACGTGGAACAGCGGCAGCCCGTGCACCAGCACGTCGTCGCTCGTCCACTGCCACGCCCTGGCCAGCGCGTCGATGTTCGACGTGAGCGAGCGGCGGGGCAGCACCACGCCCTTGGGCGGTCCGGTCGTGCCCGAGGTGTAGATGACCAGCGCGGGCGTCTCCTGACCCGGCTCGTCGAACGTCCCTGGCTCGCCGAACACGATCGGTTCGTCACGAAGGACCAGGTCAGGCTGGCTGTCGCCGAGGATGTGCGCCAGTTCGCGCTCGCCGATCTTGGGGTTGAGCGGCACGATCGCCACACCCGCGAGCAGACCTGCCACGACCGCGACGCACGTTTCGAGGGTGGACGTTGCCCAGACAGCCACGCGAGTGCGGCCGCGCAAACGTTCGGCCAGAGTGCCCGCCGCCTGATGCAGTCCGGCGTAGGTCATGGTCTTCTCACCGAAGCGCAGAGCCTCGCGGTCACTCGGTTCAGCGAACATGGATCCAGGGTCGTACGAGTGCCTCGAGGACGCATCGCAAGTGTGGGTTCGGACACTGTGTTGGATTGCCCCTGCTCCGCAGATGGCGACGAGGTCGTCGAGAAGTTGGTCATCCGGCCACCGCGTGCCGCCGAATCGCCTCCGGCGGTTGACGGCAAGAGGCGACCGGATGACCAACACGACCTCGTACTACTCTGGACAATCGTGCTAGTGCTCGCCGTCGACACGGCCACCCCCGCAGTCACCGCCGGTGTGGTCGAACTCGCGCCAGACTCCCCGCCGCGCCTGCTCGCGAAGCGGGTGACGCTCAACGCCAAGGCGCACGGCGAACTGCTCACCCCGCACATCAGCGACGCCCTCGAAGAGGCCGGCCGGACCTTCGCCGATCTCGACGCCATCGTCGTCGGCGCGGGGCCAGGGCCGTTCACCGGCTTGCGGGTCGGCCTCGCCACCGCCGCCGCGCTCGGCCAGGCGCTCAACCGCCCGGTGTACCCGGTGGCCACCACCGACGCGATCGCCAAGGACGCGGCCAGCGGCCACCCGTTGCTCGTCGCGACCGACGCCCGGCGCAAGGAGGTCTACTGGGCCGCCTACGACGCCGCCGGTCGTCGCACGGACGGGCCGCACGTCGAACGTCCCCAGGACCTCGCGGAGAAGCTGCCCACCCTCGGCGTGCACCACGCCACCGGCGAGGGCGCCGAGCTCTACCAGGAGATCCTCGGCCTCGACCTGCTGAGCTCGAAACACCCGAGCCCGGAGGGCCTGGTCGCCGCCGCGGCCGCCGAGGTGCTCGCCAAGGCCCGTCCCGCCGCGCTCACCCCGCTCTACCTGCGCCGGCCGGACGCGGTCGAGCCCGCCGGGCGCAAGCGGGTGACCAGGGCATGACCACCGGCACCGTCACGATCGGACCTCTGCAGCACACCGACGTGCCCAAGTGCCACGAGATCGAGCTGGCGCTGTTCCCCGGTGAGGACCCGTGGAGCGAGAACGCGTTCCACAGCGAGCTCAGCAACGGCAACTACTACATCGGCGCGTACGCGGACGACGAGCTCATCGGTTACGCCGGGCTCGCCGCCAGCCCGCACGAGGCCAGCGTGCACACGATCGCGGTGATCAAGCACTGGCAGGGTCAGGGCGTCGGCAAGCTGCTCCTGCGCACCCTGCTGGCCCGCGCCGACGAGATCGGCGTGCCGGTCTACCTCGAAGTCCGCACGGACAACGAGCCCGCGATCGCCATGTACCTGGCGCACGGCTTCGAACACCTCGGCCTGCGCCGCCGCTACTACCAGCCGTCGGGTGCCGACGCGTACACGATGGGAAGGCCCGCGAAAAGTGTCTGATCGCTTGATTCTGGGCATCGAGAGCTCGTGCGACGAGACGGGCTTCGGCATCGTCCGGCTCGGCCCCGATGGCTCGCTCGAACTGCTCGCCGACGAGGTCGCCTCCAGCGTCGAGGAACACGCCCGCTTCGGTGGCGTCGTGCCGGAGGTCGCCTCCCGCGCGCACCTCGAAGCGCTGGTCCCGACCATGCGCCGCGCGCTCGACACCGCGAAGGTCGAGCTCTCCCAGATCCACTCCATCGCCGTCACGGCCGGACCGGGTCTCGCCGGCGCGCTGCTGGTCGGCGTGTCCGCCGCGAAGGCGTACGCGGCCGCGCTCGGCAAGCCGCTCTACGGCGTGAACCACCTGGCGGGCCACGTCGCCGCGGACACGTTGCAGCACGGCCCGTTGCCGCAGCGCTGCCTCGCGCTGCTGGTGTCCGGCGGCCACTCGCAGCTGCTGCTCGTCGAGGGCGGCCTGGCGAACTCGATCACCGAGATCGGGTCCACTGTGGACGACGCGGCCGGCGAGGCGTACGACAAGGTCGCGCGGCTGCTCGACCTGCCGTACCCCGGCGGCCCGCCCATCGACAAGCTCGCCAAGCAGGGCAACGGATGCGCGATCGCGTTCCCGCGCGGCCTCACCGGTCCGCGCGACGCGAAGTACGACTTCTCGTTCTCCGGCTTGAAGACCTCGGTCGCTCGCTGGGTCGAACGCGCCGAACGCGCCGGCGAGGAGATCCCGCTCGCCGACGTCGCCGCGTCGTTCCAGGAGGCCGTCGCGGACGTGCTGACCGCCAAGGCGATCCGTGCGGCGAAGGACCTGAACGTCGACACGCTGGTCATCTCCGGTGGTGTCGCGGCGAACTCGCGCCTGAGCGGGCTGGCCGCCGAGCGGTGCGCCGAGGCCGGCATCGAACTGCGCGTGCCGCGGCCACGGCTGTGCACGGACAACGGCGCGATGATCGCGGCGCTCGGCGCCCACCTGGTCGCGGCGGGCGCCAAGCCGTCCAGGATGGACATCTCGACCACCCCCGGCCTCCCGGTCAGCACCGTCCAAATCCTCTGACTTTCCGGGAACGCGGGGGCCCCACGTTCCCCTCAGGGAAACGCGGGGGCCCCCGCGTGCCTTCCAGCATGCGGAATTTGGTTGGCGCACGCGGGGAGCTTTCGTGCGCTCTGACCGCACGAAGGGGCCCCGCGTGCGCTCAGCTGAGACGGTGGAGGCCCGGGACGCGGTCCTCGATGGCGAACGACGCCTTGGTGTGGACGGGTGAGCCTGGCCGGGTCACGTAGTCGAGACCGCGGAAGTCCGTGCGCAGCTCATCAGGCGTGAACCTGGTCAGCGTGTACCCGCGCCGGTTGTTGAAGTACTTCACGTGCGGGTTCTCGCGCAGCCACGACGACGTCTCGGCGTACTCCTCCGACCCGTCGCCACCGGCCGTGATCGACGTCGTCACCAACTCGGTCGCGAGCGTCTTGGACGACGGGTCGTCCCACCGCTGTTTGACCTCCGCACCCCACGCCGCGTGCACGTCGCCGGTGAGCACGATCGGGTTCCGCACGTCCGCGAACCCCGCCACCACCCGGTCCCGGTCCGCGACGTAGCCGTCCCACGCGTCCAGCAGGAACTTGTCGACGTCGCCGGGGATGTAGTCGTACTGCGAGAAGAACACCTGCTGCCCGAGCACGTCCCAGCGCGCCTCGGAGTCGCGGAACCCGTTGAACAGCCAGTCCTCCTGCGCCGCGCCGAGCATGGTGCGTTCCGGCGCGAGCCGTTCGGGGCACAGTTGCAACCCGTCCCCGCACGCCTGATCGGTCCGGTACTGGCGGGTGTCGAGCATGTGGAACGTGGCCAGCGAGCCCCAGCCGATCCGCCGGTACAGCCTTGGTGACCTGCGCAGAGGCATGTTCTCGTAGTACGCCTGGAACGCCGCCTCGCGGCGTTTGGCGAAGTTCGCCTGCGGTGTGTCCGGCTGCAGGCCCGCCCAGTTGTTGGCGATCTCGTGGTCGTCCCAGATCACCGCCCAGGGCGCGGCGGCGTGCGCGGCCTGCAGATCGGGGTCGGTCTTGTACTGCGCCTGACGACGGCGGTAGTCCGCGAGCGTCGTCGTGGTCGGTCCGTCGACGTGCCGGACGTTGCCGCTCGGGGCGACGTGGATGCCGCTCTTGTACTCGTAGGTGTAGTCGCCGAGGTGCAGCACCAGATCTGGCTCGTCCTCCGCGAGCCTGCGATACGCCGTGAAGTAGCCGTGCTCGTACTGCGCGCACGACGCGAAGGCCATCGTCAGCGGTACCTGCAGCGCGTTCGGAGGAGGAGTCGTGCGCGTGCGTCCCGTCGGGGAGAGGTAGTTCAACGCCTTGAAGCGGTAGAAGTACTCGCGGCCGGGCTCCAGGCCGGCGAGCTCCACGTGGACGGTGTGCCCCTCCTCCGGTCGGGCGGGAGTGGAGCCGCGCTGGACGATCTGGGTGAAACGCTCGTCCGCGGCGAGTTGCCAGAACACCTCGATCGAACGGGACGGCATGCCGCCCAGACCGTCCTCGGCGAGCGGTTCGGGGGCCAGCCGGGTCCACAACACCACCCCGTCGGGTGTCGGGTCTCCAGAGGCCACACCGAGTGTGAAAGGGTCGGCGAGTACGGCGGACGCGGAGACCGAGAACGCTGTGACTCCCGCCACGCCGGCGAGCAGCAGCGTGCGGCGGGTCAAGGTGGTCATGCCCTGAATACGGCTCCGAACCGGTGATCGGTTCGGGGGGCTCGTTGAAGCGTTGGCACTCTCGTGGGTAGAGTGCCAACTGCACGGCACCAGCACCGCCCCGACCCCCGCGACGGCGGGGTGGCAGGAGCCGTTAACAAACGAACCTGCCAACGACCCGTGGAGGTCATCCCGGTGAGCGTGAACATCAAGCCGCTTGAGGACAAGATCGTTGTCCAGGCCTCCGAGGCCGAGACGACCACTGCCTCCGGCCTCGTGATCCCGGACACCGCGAAGGAGAAGCCCCAGGAGGGCAAGGTCCTCGCGGTGGGCCCCGGCCGCATCGACGACAAGGGCAACCGCGTTCCGCTGGACGTCGCTGTCGGCGACGTCGTCATCTACTCGAAGTACGGCGGCACCGAGGTCAAGTACAACGGCGAGGAGTACTTGATCCTCTCCGCTCGCGACGTGCTGGCCGTCGTCAACTAGTTCGATCGGTTGGCACAGAGGCTGCACGCCTGACGCCCCGGCGCCCCAACCGGGGCTACCGGGGCGTTTCGCTACCCAGAGAGGCTTTGAGGTAAATGCCCAAGCAGATCAGCTTCGACGAGGACGCTCGTCGGGCTCTCGAGCGCGGCGTGAACAAGCTCGCGGACACGGTCAAGGTCACCCTTGGCCCGCGCGGGCGCCACGTCGTCCTCGACAAGAAGTTCGGTGGCCCGACGGTCACCAACGACGGTGTGACGATCGCCCGTGAGATCGAGCTGGACGACCCGTTCGAGAACCTCGGCGCACAGCTCGCCAAGTCGGTCGCCACCAAGACCAACGACGTCGCGGGTGACGGCACCACCACCGCCACCGTGCTGGCGCAGGCGCTGGTCAAGGAAGGCCTGCGCAACATCGCCGCGGGTGCGAACCCGACCGCGCTCGGCCGTGGCATCCAGGCCGCTTCCGACGCCGTCGTGGACGCGCTCAAGGCCAAGGCCACCCCGGTCAAGGGCCGCGAGAACATCGCGCAGGTCGGCACCGTCTCCTCGCGGGACGAGTCGATCGGCGCGCTGCTCGGCGAGGCCATCGAGCGGGTCGGCGAGGACGGCGTGATCACCGTCGAGGAGTCCTCGACGCTCGCCACCGAGCTGGTCATCACCGAGGGTGTGCAGTTCGACAAGGGTTACGTGTCGACGCACTTCTCGACCGACCTCGAGGCGCAGGAGGCCGTCTACGAAGACGTCCGCATCCTGCTGCACCGCGAGAAGATCTCGGCCCTGGCCGACGTCCTCCCGATCCTCGAGAAGGTCGCGGAGTCCGGCAAGCCGCTGCTGATCATCGCCGAGGACGTCGAGGGCGAGGCCCTGTCCACGCTGGTGGTCAACGCCGTGCGCAAGACGCTGAAGGTCGTCGCCGTGAAGGCGCCGTTCTTCGGTGACCGCCGCAAGGCGTTCCTGGACGACCTCGCGGTCGTCACCGGCGGCGAGGTGATCTCCTCGGAGATCGGCCTGAAGCTGTCGGAGACCACGCTCGACCAGCTGGGCACCGCCCGCCGCGTCGTCGTGACCAAGGACGACACCACGATCGTGGACGGCGGCGGCACCAAGGCCGACATCGCCGGCCGCGCGGAGCAGCTGCGCCGCGAGATCGAGGCCACGGACTCCGACTGGGACCGCGAGAAGCTCCAGGAGCGCCTCGCGAAGCTCTCCGGCGGCATCGCAGTGATCAAGGTCGGCGCCGCCACCGAGACCGAGCTCAAGGAGCGCAAGCACCGCATCGAGGACGCGGTCGCCGCTACGAAGGCCGCGGTCGAGGAGGGCATCGTCCCCGGCGGTGGTTCCGCGCTGGTCCACGCCGCCAAGGTGCTGGACGGCGGCCTGGGCCTGACCGGTGACGAGGCCACGGGTGTCGCGCTGGTCGCGAAGGCCCTGTCCGCGCCGCTGTTCTGGATCGCCGCGAACGCCGGCCTCGAGGGCGCCGTCGTGGTGAACAAGGTCCGCGAGGGCGACTGGGGCTTCGGCATCAACGCCGCCAAGCTCGAGTTCGGTGACCTGCTGGAGCAGGGCATCATCGACCCGGTCAAGGTCACCCGCTCCGCCGTGGCGAACGCCGCGTCGATCGCGCGCATGGTGCTCACGACCGAGAGCGCCATCGTCGAGAAGAAGGCGGACGAGCCCGCCGCGGCCGGACACGGCCACGGGCATGGGCACGGCCACTGAGTTTTGAACTCAAAAGGAAACGGGCGGCACTTCCGAGTGCCGCCCGTTTCCTTTTAAACGATTGCGAGCTGGCGCTTGCGCGCCTTGATGATGTGGTCGCGCTCCGATTCCGAGAGCCCGCCCCAAATTCCGTACGGTTCCTGCACGGCGAGCGCATGCCTGCGACACATCTCCAGCACCGGGCAGGCGAGGCAGACCGCCTTGGCTCGAGCTTCCCTGCGAGATCTCGCCGGACCCCGTTCGCCGTCGGGGTGGAAGAAGAACGCGCTGTCCATGCCCCGGCACGAACCGCGCATCTGCCAGTCCCACAGATCTGCGTTGGGACCGGGGAGCCTTCGGGTGTCCGCCATCGAGACCGCCTCCGTGACGACTGCTCCATTCGGCTTAATGATGATCCACCGTAGAACCGCTTCAAAACTTGTTCAAGAGGCTGAAGACCCTTATCAACTGATGGGTGACGACACGCGTGTTCGATCACTCACCGCCCGGAGTTGCCGCCCGGATGAGGTGAACGGAACATGGCTCTCGTGATGACACCGCCGGAGATCAGATCGCCCGGTAGTCACACGAGTGAGCCCCTTCTCTCAGTGGCCGCGGTGGCCAGGCGACTCGGCGTGGCTCCGGCCACCCTGCGCACCTGGGACCGCCGCTACGGGCTCGGGCCGAGCGGTCACACGACCGGGCGACACCGGAAATACGGACCTCTCGACGTGGCCAGGCTGGAATTGATGCAGCGCGCTCTTCTTCGTGGCGCGTCGTCCTCCGAAGCCGCCCGTTTCGCGCTCGACTCGAAATCCTCGATGACGCACGGCGAAGTGCCCGTAGCCCCATCGGGTGGTCGTGGTCTGAAAATGCCGGGAGCGTCTCGATTGGCGCGCGGGCTCGGCCGGGCGGCGGTCGCGATGGACTCGATCGCCGTGCAGGGAATGCTCGCCGACTCACTGGCGTCCGACGGCGTGATCGCCACCTGGGACGAGGTCGTGCGCCCGGTGCTGACGGCCGTCGCGGCGCGCTGGCAGCTGTCCGGTGCCGGCGTGGAGGTCGAGCACCTGTTGAACGAGTGCGTGCTCGCCGCGTTCGTGCGTGCGACACCACTCGTCACTCTCGGGCGCAACCATCGGCCCGTGTTGCTGGCGTGCATGCCGGAGGAGAGGCACAACCTTCCTCTCTATCCGCTGGCGGCCGAGCTCGCGCATCGAGGCGTGGTCGTCCGTCAGCTCGGAGCGGCGTTGCCGATGGACGCGCTGGCCGCCGCTGTGCGTCGCACCGCCCCCTCCGCGGTGGTGTTGTGGGCGCAGTTGCCCCGGTACGCCGATCCGGGAGTGATCTCCGCGCTGCCGCGCACCCGGCAGCAGGTGCGGCTGTTCGTCGGCGGGCCGGGCTGGCGGCGCGGGGTGGTCACGACGCTGGCCGAGCGCGTGGAGGACCTTGCTGCCGCCGCCGACGCCGTCGAGGCCGCTGTCACCTGACAGACTTCACCGGTGGAAGAGGAGCTGCGCCGGGCCGCGTTCGGTGACTCACCCGATCTGGATGTTTGGTCAGCGCTGTCGTCCTCGAATCCACGGGTGCGCTGGCTCGCCGCGGTCGTCCTGGGTGGCCAGGGCCACTACGCCGCCGCGGCCACCGTGCTGGATGCGCTCCGTCACGACCCGGACCCCGTGATCGCCTCTCTTTCCCTCTCGACGCGCGCCTCGCATCACCGCCAGCTCGGGGCTCATCACCTCGCCCGCCCGCTCGACGGCGCGGCCCTCGCGCGGGTCCGGTCGACCGGCGGTGGCGATCCGGACGGAGTCGACGCGGCGGGAGCCAGGACCGACGCGCTGCTCGGTCTCGCCGCCGATTCGCTCGGTGCTCAACGCCCGGATGAGGCCCGCCGGTTGCTCGCGCGTATTGAGACGGACTCGTGGAGGAGTGAAGTCCGGCTGGGATGGGTAACCGCTGAAGTTGAGCTCGCGTCCGGTCGGGCGCACGCCGCCGTGGCCCCGGCGGAGCGGGCGTACGGCGTAGCGACGAGCCGAAAGGCGCTGCGTCACGAGCTCAAGTCGGCACTCGTTCTGGGCACCTCGTTGGTCGTGTGGGGGACACCCGACGGCCTGAACCGAGGGGTTGAACTAGTCGAGTGTGAGCTAAATCACAGCGCCGCGAAGGGTCTTCATCCGTTGATCTGGCCGAGCGCTCTTGTGCTGGCGGGCCATGCCCCCACGGTGGGCGCAGTCGCCATCAACCGGGCGACGGAGGCTCTGAGCTGCGTGTTACGGAGAGCTGATCCCGTCAGCCGTCAGGTTGCTCTTGATTCCCCGTGGGTGCCGAGTGGGCTGCTCCGTTCCGGGGAACCCCCGAACGCAGACCCTCAGGCGAACTTCTTGACGGATTAAGCACCGGATCGTGTCAAGGTTGGGCCCCGAGCGTCCGATAGGGGAGATGGAACGTCACTCGGCTGCAGGAAAGGAGTCCCCGTGACCACGGTCCTTATTTGCGACGACCGGCGCAGTGTGCGGGAGGGTCTCACCCGCGTGATGTCGGCTGTCCCCGGGGTTAGCCGCATCGACTGCGTAGCGCACGGTGACGAGTTGTTGGCTCGCTTTTCAAGGCAGCCGGTCGACGTCGTCCTGGTGGGAACCCAGCGCGCCGTCCCGACCGGGGTTGAAGCCACCCGTCGGCTCGTCTCCGCGAACCCGCAGGCAAACGTCATCGTCTTCGGCGCACCCGACGACGCCGGGAGCATCGCTGCGGCGATCGCCGGCGGCGCTCGTGGCTACCTGAGGTGGGACGCGTCGCGTCCCGAGCTTGTGGCAGCCCTCGCGCACACGCTCGCCAGCACCTCCGTGCCGGCGCCGCGCCAGCCCTCCGACCCCGGAGTGCAGCTCACGGAGCGTGAGCTCCAGGTGCTGCGGGGCATGAGTCAGGGCAAGAGCAACGGCCAGATCGGCCGCGAGCTCTACCTGTCGGAGGACACGGTGAAGACGCACGCTCGTCGTCTCTTCCGCAAGCTCGGTGTTCGTGACCGCGCTCAGGCGGTCGCGCACGGCTTCCGGCGAGGCCTCGTTCAGTAGTCGTTTCTCGTCGCACCGGCCCCTCGTCCTCATCTGCCGCAGGTGGGGTCGAGGGGCCGGTGACGTGAGTCGGCTCACCTCTGCGCGGGGTGGTTCTTCGAATCGCGTAATTAGCCCAGCCCGGTGACAATGTCGCCGGGCTTGAGCCGTTCGGCGTGTCGGCTGGTCACCCGGGGTGTCCATACCCCTCTGATGAGCAGAAGGCCTGAAGACCGGTACGGTGAGAGCTGCTGCTACGAGTCGCCGTGAGTGACTCGTGTTGTTCTATGTCGGTACGCCAACAAGTAACACCAGGGCTGTTGTCTGCGATGACCAACTTGGGGGACGGACTGGACGCCGAAGTGGGCGCGGCCGTCGACGGCGACCGCCAGGCGATCGAACGCCTGCTGGCCTCCATTCGTCCTCTTGTGGTGCGGTACTGCCGCGCCAGAGTTGGAAGGCAGGAGCGAAGCTTCGCTTCGGCGGACGATGTGGCCCAGGAGGTGTGTCTCGCGGTGCTCACGGCATTGCCCAGCTACCGCGATCAGGGTCGGCCCTTCCTCGCGTTCGTTTACGGGATCGCGGCGCACAAGGTTGCCGACTCGCATCGGTCTGCCGCCAGGAACCGCTCCGAGCCCGTTCCGGAAGTTCCCGACGCGCCGGAGACCGAAGCTGGTCCGGAGCAGCGGGCGATGCAGGGCGAACTCTCCGATCGGATGGCTGTACTACTGCGTGTCCTGCCGGAGAAGCAGCGGGAGATCCTGCTGTTGAGGGTGGTGGTCGGGCTTTCCGCCGAGGAAACTGCCGAGGCGGTCGGTTCGACGCCGGGTGCGGTCCGGGTGGCGCAACACCGTGCGCTGGCTCGGCTCCGCAAGTCGCTGGCAGCGGAGGAGGTGGTCTGAGTGGCCGACGAGTACGGGAAGGACGACGAGGAAGTGCGCGGACAGGACGGTAGAACCCCGCACGAACCCGTCCCAGACGATCTTTCGGCTGTACAGGCCGATGACAGGCTGCTGGACGCACTGGGGTCCGCGACTCCGGGTGCGACCGGCTCGCTGGTCGATGACGAGCTGAACGCGTTGCTGCTCGCATGGCGCAACGAGGTGGAGACCGAGCCGTTCGGCGAACTGGTCGACACCGAGACCGCCATCGCCACGATCCAGGCTGCCCGCCCGCAGCCGGTGAGCAGGCATCGCTTCCTGATTCCCCTGGCGAGCGCCGCCGCGGTACTGGCCATCGCCTTCACCGGCGTGAGCCTGGTGGCCCGCGACGCCCAGCCGGGCGACACGCTCTGGGGCCTGACGCGGGTGCTCTACTCCGAGCACGCGAAGTCGATCGAGGCGGCCGCCATCGTGCGCGACAACCTCGACTCCGCGCGCCTCGCCCTGCGCGAGGGCAAGGTGACCGAGGCTCGCGAGAAGCTCGACAAGGTCGGTGCCAGCCTCGAGTCCGTCTCGACGGCCGACGGCAAGGCCCAGCTCGAGGAGAAGCACAAGGAGCTCGAGAAGGAGCTCGACACCAACACCGCGACCTCCCCGGCGACGACGACCCCGCCGGTGACGAAGCCGAGCGAGTCGAGCAAGCCGTCGACGCCACCCTCCTCGACGTCCGCCGAGCCGTCCACGACCCAGCCCTCGACGCCGCCGTCGTCGGACACCCCGGCGCCGCCGAACCCGTCGTCGAACGCCGAGCCGCCGCCCCCGCCCCCCGTCGAGCCGGGCACCGGCGTGACGCCGGGCAGCGGGTCGGCCGGTGAGACGCAAGGGCCACAGAGCGGGACCGGGTCCAACTGACCCAACTGAGACGCAGTGTGAACGGCCCCTGATCTTTCGAGGTCAGGGGCCGTTCACATGCTCGGGCGTTCACACGTCGGGTGGAATGTGACCGGTCTGACAGTCAGCTGTTGCGAAGTACGTCCCACATCAGGTGGGCGTCCTCGGCGCGGTCGCCTGCGGCGGCCCAGGCGTGGTGGCCTGGTCTGTCCAGGACCGACGCGAGGCTGAGGCTGTTCACCGCGTCGCGCAGGCCTGTGATGACAGGCGTGGGGTCGATGATCAGCGACGTCAGGAACGCGAGGTCGTCGAGGTGCCGCGAGTTCCACGCCCTGGCAGGCGCCTTGCTGTGCTCCTGGCCGTATGCGGCCGCTTTGAGCTTCAGCGCTCTGGTCATGTCCGGTACTACGAGTTCCGCGGTCTGGTTCTGGTATTCGGCCCGGACCACGACCCGATTCCGCAGGGCTTCGCGGCCGGCCGGAACCTCGACGGTTCGGCCTGGCGGTGTGGTGGTGAGGTCTGGTGGCGGCCTCACCCCGCTGGGTGCGAGGACGTCAACCTGTTCTCCGTTCGGGCCACCGGTTGAACGTCATGCGCGTCGAGACTAGCCCTCGTTTCGGCGCAAAAGTTCTGCGGCCGCGCGACTGGCGCGTTCATTGCCCTGATCGAGCAGATCCGCGGCGGCGACCTCGAGTGGCACCATGTCGTGTGTGGTGATCACGGAGACCACTCTGTCGGGAAGTGTGTCGGGCAGTTCGCGCAGGACGAGGTTGGGCGTGCTGGAACTCCATCCGATTCCCGGCATCTCACGCGCTTTTCGGAGCGCTGGTGGTGTCAGGTAGAGCTCATGTTCGGTTTCCGCGCCGGACACGAGCGGTGCGCCGTGTGCCAACGCGGCCGCCACACCTCCGATGCTGGTTCCGTCCAGTCGAGTGATGCGGTTGGTCACGAATTCAGGAGCGCGTACGCGGAAAACTCGTGCTCGACGACTCAGCAGGCCAGGCCACTGCGACAACGGCCGGCGGGCGTAGCGGTGAATTCGCACACGTTCTGCGGAAGTCGCCCAGCTGAGTTCGCGGCCTCCGACTGCCCACAGCATCGCCCACGCGTTCTTCTCGGACAGCGGGCGTCCAGCCTTGGGGGCAGCCGCACGCCGCCGGAGCACCGACTCCTCGTCGACCAGCAACATGCCGCCGCCGTCCAGCTTGGTGGCGACCAGAACTCCGCTTCGAACGAGGTCTCGAACCTGCGCGGGGCTGACTTCCAGCAGTTCCGCGGCAGCGGCGGTGGTCATCCAGCCATCGGTGCGCACGAGGGCGGCAGTGCGCCTGATGCTGTTCTCATCCGGCCGACCGGTTCTCGAACTCGATCCGGGCATAGCTTCACAATACCCCACTTGATGCTGGGTATTGTGTAAGTATCTGCTGTTAGCGGGCCGATTCGGTGGCCGTCACGCCGTCCGCGTACCCCCGGCAGTACTCCCAGCTCACGTACGCGCCGGGGTCCGGGTCGAAGGCGGGCTCGTGCGGGCGCATCCGGCCGTCGGCGAGGAGCTGTTCGAGTGAGGCTCGCAACAGTGCCCAGTCGTGGTAGTGCGGTTCCTGGCACTCGCCGCAGTCCACGACGATGCCGCGCACCCCGCGGTGTTGGAGCAGGGCCTGGTAGACGGCGAGGTCGCTCAGGTCGCTGACCAGCTCCGCTCGTTCGTCCTCGTCCATTGGAGGATGGTCGTGGTCCGGCTCACCGAGGGTGAGCGCGGGGTCCTCGGGGTCGCCCTCGAAGGGGTCTGGTGGCAACGCGTCGTGCGGCACGACCCCGCACGGTACCCGCCGTACCCCCCGAGCCGTCCAGATACCATGGGCAGCACCGCCTCCGCCTGCGGAAACCTGACCCGCGGGCTTGTGGGGCAGACCGCACGACGGAAGGCATGTCACCCGCTATGACCAGCGAGCTCAACGCTGACGGAGTCCCGAGCAAGTTCGCCATGCTGGGACTGACCTTCGACGACGTGCTCCTGCTGCCTGCCGAGTCCGACGTCGTTCCCAGTGGCGTGGACACGAGCACCAGGATCTCGCGCAACATCACCCTCAAGATTCCGCTGGCCAGCGCCGCGATGGACACGGTCACCGAGGGCCGGATGGCGATCTCGATGGCGCGTCAGGGCGGTATCGGCGTGCTGCACCGCAACCTGAGCATCGAGGACCAGGCCCGTCAGGCCGAGACGGTGAAGCGGTCGGAGGCCGGCATGGTCACCGACCCGGTCACCTGCTCGCCGGACGCCACGCTCGCCGAGGTGGACGCGCTGTGCGCCCGTTACCGCATCTCCGGTGTGCCGGTGACGGACGCGAACAACAAGCTGGTGGGCATCATCACGAACCGCGACATGCGGTTCGAGCTCGACCACAGCAAGCGCGTGAGCGAGGTCATGACCAACGGCCCGCTCGTCACCGCGCAGGTCGGTGTGTCGGCCGAGGCCGCGCTGGGGCTGCTGCGCCGGCACAAGGTCGAGAAGCTGCCGATCGTCGACGGCGACGGCAAGCTCAAGGGCCTGATCACGGTCAAGGACTTCGTGAAGACCGAGCAGTACCCGAACGCCACCAAGGACCCGGACGGCCGCCTGCTCTGCGCCGCCGCCGTGGGTGTGGGCGAGGACTCGTTCGTGCGCGCGATGACGCTCGCGGAGGCCGGCGTGGACGTGCTCATGGTCGACACGGCGCACGGTCACTCGCGCGGCGTGCTGGAGATGGTCGCCCGCATCAAGAAGGAGCTCGGCGACTCGGCTGACGTCGTCGGCGGCAACGTCGCGACGCGGGCCGGTGCCCAGGCCCTGGTGGACGCGGGCGCGGACGGCGTGAAGGTCGGCGTCGGTCCCGGCTCGATCTGCACCACGCGCGTCGTCGCCGGTGTCGGCGTGCCGCAGATCTCCGCGATCTACGAGGCCTCCCTCGCGTGCCGCCCGGCCGGCGTGCCGGTGATCGGTGACGGCGGCATCCAGTACTCCGGCGACATCGCCAAGGCCATCGCGGCCGGCGCGTCCGCCGTGATGCTCGGATCGCTGCTCGCGGGCACCCAGGAGGCGCCCGGCGACCTGATCCTGGTCAACGGCAAGCAGTTCAAGACCTACCGCGGCATGGGCTCGCTCGCCGCCATGCAGTCCCGCGGCGACGCCAAGTCGTACTCGAAGGACCGCTACTTCCAGGACGACGTCCTCAACGAGGACAAGCTCGTCCCCG
Source organism: Lentzea kentuckyensis (assembly GCF_002150765.1). Taxonomy (GTDB): domain Bacteria; phylum Actinomycetota; class Actinomycetes; order Mycobacteriales; family Pseudonocardiaceae; genus Lentzea; species Lentzea kentuckyensis. The sequence goes on along the minus strand of NZ_MUYM01000032.1, from coordinate 68,248 downwards.
AGGGCATCGAGGGCCGCACGCCGTTCCGCGGCCCGTTGTCGCAGGTCGTGCACCAGCTCAACGGCGGCCTGCGGGCGGCGATGGGCTACACGGGCTCCCGCTCGATCGCCGAGCTGCAGAACCAGCAGCTGGTGCGGATCACGGCGGCGGGCCTGAAGGAAAGCCACCCGCACGACATCACGATGACCGTCGAGGCCCCGAACTACACCACCCGTTAGGGTGCTCCGGGCCGTTTCGAAGGCCCGCTCGCTCTGGGCGACGTGTGTCCGCGGAAAAGCGCGGACCACGTTCGCTCGCCGTGCTTTCTCTGGGGGCGGCCCCCAGACCCCCGGACGAAGGAGAACCACAGGTGCGCGATCTGGTCGAGATCGGCATGGGCCGGACCGCGAGGCGGGCCTACGAGCTGGACGACATCGAGATCATCCCGTCCCGTCGCACGAGGTCGTCCAAGGACGTCTCGACGACGTGGCAGATCGATGCCTACCGCTTCGACATCCCGTTGATCACCCACCCGACCGACGCGATCGTGTCGCCGGGCACGGCGGTCGCGGTCGGCGAGCTGGGCGGTCTCGGCGTGCTCAACGCCGAGGGCCTCTGGGCCCGCCACGGTGACGTGGACGAGGCGCTGTTCCGCCTGGTCCAGGCGACCGAGGACAGCGACGACCCGGCCGCCGCGGTGAAGGTGCTGCAGGAGCTGCACGCCGCCCCGTTGCGGATGGACCTGGTCGCCGAGGCGATCAAGCAGGTCCGCGAGTCGGGCGTCACCGTCGCGGTCCGCGTCAGCCCGCAGCGCGCTGCCGAGCTGACCCCGGACCTGCTGGCCGCTGGCGTCGAGATCCTGGTCGTGCAGGGCACGATCATCTCGGCCGAGCACGTGTCGCGCGACGGCGAGCCGCTGAACCTGAAGTCGTTCATCGCGGACCTCGACATCCCGGTGATCGCCGGCGGTGTCGGTGACTACCGCACCGCCATGCACCTGATGCGCACCGGCGCGGCGGGCGTGATCGTCGGCTACGGCTACACGCCCGGCGTCACCACCACCGACTCCGTGCTGGGCATCGGCGTGCCGATGGCCACCGCGATCGCCGACGCCGCGGCCGCCCGCCGCGACTACCTCGACGAGACCGGCGGCCGCTACGTGCACGTCATCGCCGACGGCGGCGTCATGACCTCGGGCGACGTGGCGAAGTCCATCGCCTGCGGTGCCGACGCCGTGATGCTGGGCGAGCCCCTCGCCGCCGCGACCGAGGCACCGGGCCAGGGCCTGTACTGGACGGCCTCGTCCGCGCACCCGTCGGTGCCCCGCAGCCTCGTCGCCGAGGCCGTGGACCAGGAGCTCGACCTGCGCAAGCTGCTGTTCGGCCCGTCGTCCGACCCGCGCGGCGTGACGAACCTGTTCGGCGCGCTCAAGAGGGCCATGGCCAAGACCGGCTACTCGGACCTCAAGGAGTTCCAGAAGGTCGGTCTGACGATCCGCGGCTGAACCTGATCACCCAGAAGGGCGCGTCCCAGCTGGGACGCGCCCTTCTGCTTTGCTGGGAAGGTGCCGCTCGTCGAGATCACTTACGCACCCCACGTCCCTCATACCGTGCTGAAGGAACTCGCCGCGATACTGCCGCACGCCGTGTCGGTCGCCGTGGAATGTCCGGAAGAGCCCTACGACGGCGACCTCCAGCCCGGCGACGTGGAACTGCGCTTCCGCCCACGCGGTCCGTTCGACGTGAGCGGAGTGGACATCGTTGTCGAGGTCAAGTCCAAGTGGTTCGAGAGCCGCGCCGCCAACCGCCAAAGCCGCGTCGACGGCCTGTGCAAGGCCGTGGAGGACGTCGTGGGCTTCGCTGACGTGGGCGTTTATCTGAGCCTGCCCGTCGCCGCATGGGCGCAGAGTGATCTTGCAACCGACGCCCGGTCCCGCGCGTCCTCATGAGCGTGGAATTGGATGCCTTGTTCGGCGGCAGCAGCAACAGTGATGTGGACACGATTGACGCGGACGCCGAGGTCCAAGAGATCGAGATCGAGGAAGCGCCCGCGGAGAACGACGAGGGCGTGGGTGGCATCGGCTGGAAGGTGCTGGCCCTGTTCGTCTGCGGTGGCCTGGTGATCACCGCGCTGGCCGTGGCCTTCATGGTCTGGGTGATCGAGGGCCTGGTTCTCTGAGCGTCTGAACCGATCGGGGACTAGGCGTTACCGGAAGTAACGCCTACTCTCCGGGTCATGGGTGAACTCGCCGGTAACTTCGATGTCGTCATCGTCGGCTCCGGGTTCGGTGGCAGCGTGGCCGCGCTCCGCCTGACCGAGAAGGGCTACCGCGTCGCCGTGCTGGAGGCGGGGCGCAGGTTCGCTGACGACGAGTTCGCCAAGACCAGCTGGGACCTCCGCAAATACCTGTGGGCGCCGCGGCTCAAGTGCTTCGGCATCCAGCGGATCCACACCCTGCGCAACGTCATGGTGCTCGCCGGTGCGGGCGTCGGTGGCGGCTCTCTCGTGTACGCGAACACGTTGTACCGGCCGCTTAAGCCGTTCTACGAAGACAAGCAGTGGGCGCACATCACCGACTGGCAGGACGAGTTGGAGCCGTTCTACGACCAGGCGAGCCGGATGCTGGGGGTGGTCACGAACCCCACGACGACCCCGAGCGACGTCGTCATGCAGAAGGTCGCGAAGGACATGGGCGTCGAGGACAGCTACCACGCGACGCCCGTCGGCGTGTTCTTCGGTGAGCCCGGAAAACCTGCTGCCGACCCCTACTTCGGTGGCGCGGGGCCGGAACGCACCGGGTGCACCGAGTGCGGCAGCTGCATGTCCGGGTGCCGGGTCGGCGCCAAGAACACGCTGGTCAAGAACTACCTCTACCTCGCGGAGAAGCTGGGCGCGCAGGTCTTCCCGCTGACCACGGTCACCAAGCTCAACGAGAACAACGGCAGCTGGTCCATCGAGACCAGGATGACCGGCGGGAAAGCCACGAAGACGTTCACCGCCGACCAGGTCGTCGTCGCCGCCGGCACGTGGGGCACGCAGCAGTTGCTCCACAGGGCCAAGGCCACCACGTTGCCGAAGATCTCCAACAAGCTCGGCGAGCTCACCCGCACCAACTCCGAGTCGATCATCGGGGCCGCGCGCTACACGGTCGACCCGGACAACGACTTCACCCGCGGCGTCGCGATCACCAGCTCCATCCACCCCGACGAGATCACGCACATCGAACCCGTCCGGTACGGCAAGGGCAGCAACGCCATGGGCATGCTGCAGACCCTCGCCACGGACGGCGCGGCGAGCACACCGCGCTGGTTGCAGTTCATCAAGCAGGCCGTTCGGCACCCGCTGCGGCTCCTCAGGCTGCTCAGCGTGCACCGGTGGAGCGAGCGGACCGTGATCCTGCTGGTGATGCAGAGCCTCGACAACTCCATCACCACGTTCCTCAAGCGCGGCAAGCTCACCAGCAAGCAGGGCCACGGCGAGCCGAACCCGGCGTTCATCCCGGCTGGTCACCAGGCGAACCTGCTGGCCGCCAAGCACATCGACGGCATGGCGGGCGGCACGTGGGGTGAGCTGTTCAACATCCCGCTGACCGCGCACTTCATCGGCGGGTGCGCGATCGCGGCCAGCGAGAACGACGGCGTGATCGACCCCTACCACCGCGTCTTCAACTACCCCGGACTGTCCGTTGTGGACGGTGCGGCGATCAGTGCGAACCTCGGCGTGAACCCGAGCCTCACCATCACCGCGCAGGCCGAGCGGGCGTTCTCGCTGTGGCCGAACAAGGGCGAGCAGGACCAGCGGCCGGAGCAGGCGCAGCCGTACCAGCGGATCAACCCGACGAAGCCGAAGAACCCGGCGGTTCCCGATCAAGCTCCAGCCGCATTGCGGTTGCCGATCGTGAAGGCGTCCTGACACGGTGTAGGCATGGCCACAAAGCCGCCGAAGAAGCCTTTTGCCTCCAGCGCCGACCTCGCCCCGAAGGACGAGGTGTTCGTCGAGCTCGCCGAGGGCGTCTACACCCTGACCGCCGAGGGTGACCCCAACGTCGGGGCGATCGAGGCCGAGGACTTCCTGATCTGCTTCGAGGCGCGTGCCACCCCGGCGGCCGCGCGCCGGTGGCTCGCGCAGCTCCGCGAGCACACCAAGAAGCCCGTCCGGTACCTCGTGCTCAGCCACTACCACGCCGTGCGCACGCTCGGCGCCAGCGCGTTCGACGCCCAGGAGATCGTCACGCACGAGATGACACGGGTGCTGATCGCCGAACGCGGGCAGCAGGACTGGGCGAGCGAGTTCGGCCGCATGCCGCGGCTCTTCGAACGGCCGGAGGAGATCCCCGGTCTCACCTGGCCGACGCTCACGTTCTCCGACCGGATGAGCATCCCGCTCGGCGACGAGCGCGGCGATCTCGTGCTGCAACACCTCGGCCGCGGGCACACGGCGGGCGACATCGTGGCGTGGCTGCCGCAGCAGCGCATCCTGTTCGCCGGCGACCTGGTCGAGTCGCAGGCCGCGCTCTACACCGGTGACGCGTTCCACGACGAGTGGGCTACGTCCACTCTGGACGAGATCGAGGACCTCGGTGCCGAGGTGCTCGTCGGCGGACGGGGCAAGGTCGCCCGCGACCGGTACGAGGTCGAGGCGGCGATCAACCAGAGCAGGCACTTCCTCAACGAACTGCGTCGCACGGTCGGTGGCGTGCACGCCGAGGGTGGCACGCTCAAGCAGGCCTTCGAACTGGCGCACAAGACTCTCGAAGGCCGCTACGGGCGTTGGCCGATCTTCGAGCACTGCCTGCCGTTCGACGTGCAGCGGTACTGGGACGAGTGCGACGGCAAGGACTGGCCGGAGATCTGGACCGCCGAACGCGACCGCGCCGTCTGGGACGCCCTGCAATGAGCCCGGTGCTGGTCGTCGGCGCCGGGCCGGTCGGCCTCACCGCGGCGCTGTTCCTCGCGCGAGCCGGCGTGCCGAGCATCGTGCTGGAGGCCCAGGAACAGCGCGCGAGAGCGGGCAGCCGCTCGATCTGCGTGCAGCGCGACGTACTGGAGATCCTGGAACGCATCGGCGTCGGGCAGGCCGTCGCCGATGCCGGCGTCACCTGGTACACCGGCCGCACCTTCCACCGCGACCGCGAGGTGCTGACCCTCACCTTCCCCGAGGCCAAGGGTTTCCCGCCGTTCGTGAACACCCCGCAGACCGTCGTGGAACAGCTGCTGGAGGAACGGGTCCGCGCCGAGCCGCTGATCGAACTCCGTTACGGCCACGCCCTCGAAAGCCTGACCCAGGACGACACCGGAGTGTCCACGCGGGACGGAATCAGGGCCACCCACTGCATCGCCGCGGATGGTGCGCACTCCAGGGTCAGGCAACTCCTGGACATCCCGTTCGAGGGCTTCTCGTTCGACGACAGGTTCATCATCGCCGACGTCCGCGTCGACCTGGACTTCGAGACACCCGAACGCCGTTTCTACTTCGACCCGCCCTGGAACCCTGGCCGCCAGGTTCTGCTGCACCCGCAACCGAAGGGCGTCTGGCGGATCGACTGGCAGGTGGCAGAAGACGTCCAGCTCACCGACGACCACATCCGCGCGATCGTCGGCGACAAGCCGTACGAGGTCGTCTGGCAGTCCACCTACCGCTTCCACCAGCGCCGCGCGAAAATCCTGCGAGAGGGCCGGATCCTGCTCGCCGGCGACGCGGCGCACGTGATGAGCCCGTTCGGTGCCCGCGGCCTGAACTCCGGGATCTGCGACGCCGACAACGCGGCCTGGAAGATCGCGGCCGACCGGCGGGGCGAGGCCGGACCGGGCCTGCTGGCGTCCTACGACGTCGAACGCGGTGCCGCCGCCGACGAGAACCTCCGCATCACCGGTGACACCATGCGCTTTCTGGTGCCCGGCAACGACGAAGAACGCGAAGCACGGCAGAAGGCGCTCGAAACCGGTGAGGGCATCGACTCCGGCAAGCTGTTCACGCCGTTCGCCTACACCGATTCGCCGCTGACCACCGACGGCGGCGAGCTGATCGCGGGATCACGCGCCGCCGGACCGGGTTTCACGGTCTCGGCGGGGCGCGTGATCAGACCGGACGGCCACGTCGCCGGCGAGGACAGCGACGGCGTGCGGCGCCGGGCGTTGGGCTACAGCTGAATCCCGTGCCTAGATCTGGATTCCGGTCAGCACCGTCACGCGTTCCTCGGTGAAGTCCTCCATCGCCGACCGGACACCCTCGCGTCCGGTGCCCGATCCCTTCACGCCGCCGTAAGGCATCTGGTCGGCGCGGTAGGACGGCACGTCACCGATGATCACGCCGCCGACCTCGAGTTCGGCCGCCGCCTCGAACGCCACCTGCACGTCGCGGGTGAACACCCCGGCCTGCAGCCCGTACTTGGTGTCGTTGGCCTGCGCGAACGCGTCCTCCACCCCGTCCGCGACGGACACCACGAGCACCGGTCCGAAGATCTCCTCGGTCCACAGCTTGGCGCTGGACGGCACGTCCGCCACCACGGTCGGCTCGACGGTCGTCCCGGTCCGCTTGCCGCCGATCAGCACGCGAGCGCCCGCGTCGGCGGCCATGTGCACCCATTCCTCGACGCGCCGGGCGTTGTCCTCGTCGATCAACGGCCCGACCTCGACCTCGGGGTCGTGCGGGTCGCCGGTCTTCAGCGCCTCCACCGCGTCCACGAGCTTCGGCACGAACTCGTCGGCCTTCGAGCGGTCCACGATCACCCGCTGCACCGCGATGCACGACTGCCCGGCCTGGTAGTTGCCGAACGTCGCGATCCGCTTCGCCGCGTGGTCCAGGTCCGTCCAGTCAGGACAGATGATGGCCGCCGCGTTGGACCCCAGCTCCATCACGACGTGCTTGCGCGGCGCGGCTTCCATCAGCGCCCAGCCGACCTTCGTGGAGCCGGTGAACGAGATGACCGGCAGCCGCTCGTCGCGCACCAGCACGTCCATGTCCTTGCCGCGCACGGGAAGGATGGAGAACGCGCCCTCGGGAAGATCGGTCTCGGCCAGGATCTCGCCCAGCAGCAAAGCTGAGAGAGGTGTCGCCGAAGCGGGCTTCACGATCACCGGCGCACCCACCGCGAGCGCCGGCGCGACCTTGTGCGCCACCAGGTTCAACGGGAAGTTGAACGGCGCCACGGCCAGCACCGGCCCGCGCGGGACGTGCCGGACGATCGCCATCCGGCCCACGCCACCGGCCTCGGTGTCGAGCCGCTGCAGGCCACCGGTGAACCGGCGGGCCTCCTCCGCGGCGAACCGGAACGTGTTGACCGCCCGGGAAACCTCGATCTCGGCCCATTTGAGCGGTTTGCCGTTCTCGGCGGTGATCGTCTCGGCGATCTCCTCCGCGCGCTCGGCCAGCGTCCGCGACACCTGCAGCAGCGCCTCGGCCCGCACGTGCGCGGGTGTTCGCCGGAACTGTTTCGCGACGGCCGCGGCGGCTGCCACCGCACGTTCCACCTGATCTCTGCCCGGCACGGCCACCGAGGCGACCTCGGTGCCGTCGAACGGGTGGAAGACCTCTAACGCCTGCTCGCCCTGCTCGGGGCGGCCGGCGACCCAGCACGGCCTGGGTTGCGGCGTGAACGCGTCCATGAGAGTCACGTTAAGCCCTATTGGCCTGCACGTACTCGATGAGGCCCCGCTTGCCGCTCGCGGTGGACCGTTCGGCCGGATGCGTCTCAATTCGCGTGGCGATCGCACGCCATACGAACGCGCGGACGCGTGTCACGTGGCCAACGTCACCGAGCACGTCGGCCGCCCCGAGCGGATCCAGCACCATCTCCAAGCGGTGCCAAGTGCCGCAACAAATCGTGCACCCGAGGCGCCCACGGCCCAGCCGGTCGTCGCACCGCGTCACCCACCCTGATCACCTGGTTCAGGCCGCCACCGGTCGGCAGTTCACCGTCCACGCATGAGATCCTTGGCGACGTGTCCGACACCAGCAACCGCCCTGTTCTCGTCGTCGACTTCGGCGCCCAGTACGCGCAGCTGATCGCCCGCCGCGTACGCGAGGCCCAGGTCTACTCCGAGGTGGTCCCGCACACCGCGACGGTCAGCGAGATCCTCGACAAGAACCCGCTGGCCATCGTTCTCTCCGGTGGCCCGTCGAGCGTGTACGAGGAGAACGCCCCGCAGGTCGACCCGAAGCTGTTCGAGACCGGCGTCCCGGTCTTCGGCATCTGCTACGGCTTCCAGGCGATGGCCCGCGCACTCGGTGGCGCGGTCGAACAGACCGGCACCCGCGAGTACGGCCGCACGGACCTGAGCGTGCCGACCGAGGGCGGCGCGCTGCACCAGGAGCTCCCGGCGAGCCACCCGGTGTGGATGAGCCACGGCGACGCCGTCACCAAGGCGCCAGAGGGCTTCACCGTCACCGCGACCAGCGAGGGCGCGCCGGTCGCCGCGTTCGAGGACACCGAACGCCGCTTCGCCGGTGTGCAGTACCACCCGGAGGTGCACCACTCGCCACACGGCCAGGAGGTGCTGCGCCGGTTCCTGCACGACATCGCGGGCATCCGTCCGCAGTGGACGACGTCGTCCATCGTGGACGAGCAGGTCACCCGGATCCGCGAGCAGATCGGCGACGGCAAGGCGATCTGCGGCCTGTCCGGCGGTGTCGACTCCGCCGTGGCCGCGGCCCTCGTGCAGCGCGCCATCGGCGACCGTCTCACGTGCGTCTTCGTCGACCACGGCCTGCTGCGCTCCGGTGAGCGCGCCCAGGTCGAGCGCGACTACGTGGCCGCCACGGGCATCAACCTGGTGACCGTCGACGCCCGCGAGCGGTTCCTCAACGCTCTCGCCGGCGTCACGGACCCGGAGGAGAAGCGCAAGATCATCGGCCGCGAGTTCATCCGCGTGTTCGAGCAGGCCGAGCGCGATCTCAAGGCCGAGGGTGACTACCGGTTCCTGGTGCAGGGCACGCTCTACCCGGACGTCGTCGAGTCCGGCGGCGGCGCGGGCACCGCGAACATCAAGTCGCACCACAACGTCGGCGGCCTGCCGGACGACCTGCAGTTCGAGCTGGTCGAGCCGCTGCGCGCGCTGTTCAAGGACGAGGTGCGCCGCGTCGGCACCGAACTCGGCCTGCCGGAGACGATCGTGCAGCGCCAGCCGTTCCCCGGCCCCGGCCTCGGCATCCGGATCATCGGCGAGGTCACCCAGGACCGCCTCGACACGCTGCGCCAGGCCGACGCCATCGCGCGCGAGGAGCTGACCCTGGCCGGTCTCGACCGCACGATCTGGCAGTGCCCGGTCGTGCTCCTGGCCGACGTCCGCAGCGTCGGCGTCCAGGGCGACGGCCGCACCTACGGCCACCCGATCGTGCTGCGTCCTGTCTCCTCCGAAGACGCCATGACCGCCGACTGGACCCGCCTGCCCTACGAGGTGCTGGAGCGCATCTCCACCCGCATCACCAACGAGGTCGCCGAGGTCAACCGCGTAGTCCTCGACGTGACCTCCAAGCCCCCGGGCACCATCGAGTGGGAGTGACCTAAACCATGAACGGCGCTTTTGTGGACCTCAGGTCCACAAAAGCGCCGTTCATGGTTTTCATCTGCGGCGCAGGGAGTTGGTCAGCAGGACCAGTCCGACCACGATGGCCGTTCCTCCCAGCGCCCAGCGGAAGTCGAACCAGAAGGTCCCGTTGCTCAGCACGTAGGCCGCCATCAGCCCGCCGCCGATCCCGAACACCAGGGCCAGCGGGTCGATCCGCCTGCGCATCACCGGCTGATGATCAGTCACGGAGCACCTTCACCTCTCCGACGCTCGTCAGAACGTCCAGGTTGATCTTCAACCCGCCCTCGCCGTCGGCACCGAGGTCGGTGTCGCTGACCTGAACGGTGCTGCCGTCCGCCTTGCGGCCGAGGCAGTTGAGCTCGCCGATGGACGACGCCTCGCAGTTGAACGTCACGTCGGCGTTCTTCGGCACGTGCACGACCAGTTCGCCGAGGTCTGCCTCGACCGCGGTCTTCACCGAACCGGAGTCCGGCAGCTGCCGCAGGTCGAGCATCACGCTGCCGACGGTGATCTCGTACCTGTCCTTGACCTCGGCCACGGTCTTCGGTGTCGCGTCGACGTCACCGAAGTCGTTGGGGCCGTCGAACCTGACCGTCGTCATGGCGAAGCCCACCACGGACAGCGGGATCAGCAGCCAGACGAGGCCGCGCCCGCCGCCGGTGAACGAGCCGATCAGCAGACCCGCCGCCAGCACCGCGATCAGCAGGCCGATGACGTGCGGAATCGTGAACCACGGCGACCAGAGCCCGGCGATCGAGGAACCGGCGATCACCAGCGTCGCCACGCCCAGCGTGGCCAGCCCGACGCGTGGCTTGCGCGGACGAGGTGCCGGCGGCTGTGGCCGCGGCGCCGGTTCCGGCAGGTCCCAGGCGAACGGAGCGGCCCCGAGCGGGTCCCAGGCCGGTGCCCCCGGCACCGGCGGCGTCATGGGCGCGGGGTCGGCGAGTGCAGCCGGCTGCAGGTGCCCACGGTTCTTCTGCAGCAGGTAGATGCACGCGACCGCCGCGGCCAGCGTCACGAAGACCTGGAACCCGCCGCTCCCGAACGTGTAGGCGAGCGCGGGGAACATCAGGAACCCCAGCAGCACCGTCTGGCCCTGGGACATGGAGCTGTGGCCCTTGTTGATCAGCGACTCCAGCGGTGAGACCTCGTCGCCCTCCTCTGGCAGCAGCAGCCAGCCGGCCAGGTACAGCGCAATGCCGACGCCGCCCGACAACGTGAGGGCGACGAACGCGATCCGCACGATCACCGGATCGATCTGGAAGCGCATGGCGATCCCGGTGGCGACGCCGCCGAGCTTCCGCCCCGCACGGGGCCGCACCGGCCGGTGGGCCCAGAACTCTCTGAGCGTGTCCGCCACGCCCTGCATTGCCTTCTCAGTCCCGCTCACGATGTAAAGGTTGCGCTGCCACGCCTGGAACCACATCAGGGACCAGCCCTGATTCGCGGAACCGGGGTCATCCCTGATGAACAACAGCCGAGGACGTGTGACGATCGGATGGTGAGTGCACGGATTGAGCCGATGCGCCGTCGACGCACCGGCCGGGTGGTCGCGGGCGTCGCTAGCGGACTGGCGGACCACCTCGGCGCACCCGTCTTCTGGGTGCGCGCGGTCTTCGCCGTGTTCGCCGCCCTGAGCGGGATCGGGATCATCGCCTACGCGTTGCTGTGGATGTTCGTCCCGCAGTCGACCGTGGCCGAGCCGGAGACCGAGAAGGACCGCAAGGAGTGGCAGCAGGCCGTCGGCCTGGCCGCCCTCGGCATCGGCGTCGCGGTGTTCACCGGGCTGCTCAACGGGGCGTGGAGCGGCTGGATCACCGGTCCGATCGCCATCGCACTCGTGGGCGCCGCGGTCGTGTGGCGCGAGGCGGACGAGGCTCAGCGGCGCCGCTGGAAGGACGGGGCGTTCGCGCAGGGGAAGACGGGGATCGTGCGGACGGTGGCGGGAGGCGCGCTGGTCGTGGCGGGGGTCGCCGCGTTCCTCGTGGTCAACGACTCCGTGCAGAACCTCTCGACCGTCGTGCTCTCCGTGCTGGCCACGTTGATCGGTGTCGCGGTCCTGACCGTGCCGCTGTGGATGCGGCTGGTGCGCGACCTGGACTCGGAACGCCGCGCGCGCATCCGCACCGAGGAACGCGCCGAGATCGCCGCCCACCTGCACGACTCCGTGCTGCAAACGCTTGCCCTGATCCAGAAGCAGTCCGAGTCGCCGCGCGAGGTCAAGCGCCTGGCTCGCAGCCAGGAACGCGAACTGCGCAGCTGGCTCTACGGCCGCGAGGTGGGCGAACAGCCGCACTCCATCAGCGTCGCCATCGCCCAGGTGTGCGCCGAGGTGGAGGACGACTTCGCCATCGCCGTCTCCCAGGTCGTGGTCGGCGACTGCGAGCTGGAGGACGGGATGTTCGCACTCGTCCAGGCGTCGAAGGAGGCGGTGGTCAACGCCGCCAAGCACGCGGGCGTGGCCGAGGTCAGCGTCTTCGCCGAGGTCGAGCCCGAGAAGGTCACCGTGTTCGTGCGCGATCGAGGCAAGGGCTTCGACCCCGACGCGGTGCCGGAGGACCGACATGGCCTCGCGGACAGCATCCGGGGGAGAATGACGCGGCACGGCGGGGAGGTGCGACTGCGCACGGCTCCGGGAGAGGGGACCGAGGTGCAGCTCGAAATGCCGAGGAAGACGGAGGCCAGGACATGAGCGTGAGGGTGTTCCTGGTGGACGACCACGCGTTGTTCCGCGCTGGGGTGCGGGCCGAGCTCGACACCATCACCGACGAGGTGGAGGTGGTCGGCGAGGCGGGCAGCGTCGGCGAGGCGGTGGCGGGGATCGCGCACCACAAGCCGGACGTCGTGCTGCTCGACGTGCACATGCCCGACGGCGGCGGTGCCGAGGTGCTGCGGCAGATCCGCACCAAGATCCCCGAGATCACGTTCCTCGCGCTGTCCGTGTCGGACGCGGCGGAGGACGTCATCAACGTCATCCGCGCCGGTGCCCGTGGCTACGTCACCAAGACGATCTCCAGCCAGGAGCTGGTCAAGGCGGTCGTGCGGGTGTCAGAGGGCGACGCGGTGTTCTCGCCGCGGCTGGCCGGGTTCGTGCTGGACGCGTTCGCCGACCGGCCGGGTGCCGCGCCGATCAGCGACCCCGAGCTCGACCTGCTGACCCCTCGTGAACGTGACGTCCTGCGGCTGCTGGCCCGCGGCTACGCTTACAAGGAGATCGCGTCCGAGCTGTTCATCAGCGTCAAGACGGTGGAGACGCACGTGTCGAGCGTCCTGCGGAAGACCCAGCTCTCCAACCGGTACGAGCTCTCCCGCTGGGCCACTGACCGCAGACTGGTCTGAAGGGTTTCTGGGGGATTTGATCAAAAAGGTCGCCCGCGGTGCCACCGAGGTGCTGGCTCCGTGGGTCTGGGTGATCTTGCTGCCGTTCGCGGTCGCGGCCGCGACGGAAGGCTTCTGGAAGACGCTGCTGTGGGGGTTCGTGGTCGCCATGACGGCGTCCGTCATCCCGATGGCCGTCATCGTGCGTGGCGCGCGCAAGGGCAAGTGGGACGGCCACCACGTCACGAACCGCGAGGGCAGGCTCGTCCCGCTGGTCACGGCGGGTGCGTCGCTGACGGCCGGCACCGTGATCATGGTCCTGGGCGACGCGCCGCGGAACATGCTCGCGCTGGCGGGCAGCATGTTCGCCTCGCTGATCGTCAGCATGGCGATCACGTTCGGGCTGAAGTGGAAGATCTCGCTGCACGCCGCGGTGGCCTGGGCCGCCGTGGTGACGCTGACGATCGTCTTCGGGCCGTGGTGGCTGCTGCTCGCGCTGCCGGCCGCGCTGGTGGCGTGGTCGCGCGTCGAGCTGGGTGATCACACGGCGGCACAGGTGCTGGCCGGCAGCGTGATGGGTGTGGTCGTGGGCGGCGGCAGCTTCTGGCTGCTCAGCTCATCTCTGTGATCGAGACGATCTTCATCTGGTCCTGGACCGCCTTGATCTCCACGTCCCACCTTCCGCGCTTCTCCACGCCGGTGTCCGTGGTCATCACGAGTTCGACGGTGACCACCCAGTTCGGGCCGTGCGAGCGCACGTTGTTGGGGGTCGTCGTGCAAATGACGGAGCGGTAGCCCTTCCACCGGTTCACGTACGTTCCCAGCGGCTCGGTGGCCCGCTCGTACAGGTTCTCCCAGGCTTTCTCCGGGTGGGTGGGAAGCAGGGCGTAATGGGCCTGCGCGAACTCGTTCGCCTCGCTCGCGCTGAAGACGCGGTACTTGCCGCTGGAGTCCGGGAACTCCCCCTGGTTGGTCGGTGAGTTCGCGGTGCCCGCGCCGCTCCAGTACGCGGCGGCCGCGCCACCCCCGACAGCCAGCAGCGCGATGACGCTCAGGATCACCAGGATCCGGCGGTTCGGCGGCCTGAGCCGGCGCCGTGCGGGGGCGGGAATGGGCAACGGCTGGGAGGGCTGCGGCTCCGCGGCCAGCTCGTCGGCGGCCTCCTGCGCGGTCGGCCGGTCCCCGGGGTCGACCGAGAGCAGGCGCGTGAGCAACGGCGTCAGCTCGCCCGCGTTCTTCGGGTCGCGCAGCTGTCCGCTGGCCGCCCGGTAGATGAGCCCGAAGCTGTTGTCGCTCGGCCCGAAGACCGAATCGCCCTCGACGGCCGTGTAGATGGTGGCGCCGAGGGAGAACACGTCGGACGCCTCGTTGGGCTGCTCACCGCGCGCCACCTCGGGTGCGAGGTAGGCGGGAGTGCCCGAGATCATGCCGGTGTCGGTCATCGTGCCGTCGCCGGAGGCCTTGGAGATGCCGAAGTCGGTGATCTTGACCGTGCCGTCGTGGCCGATCAGGACGTTGCCGGGCTTGATGTCGCGGTGGACCAGTCCCGCGGCGTGCGCGGCGGCCAGCGCGGAGGCGACCTTGGCGCCGATGCTCGCGGCCTGGGCCGGCTTGAGCGGCCCGCGCTCGGCGATCAGCGCCGAGAGGCTGAGCGACGGCAGGTACTCCATGACGATCCACGGCAGCTCGTCGTCGCTGATGACGTCGAACACCGCGATCGCGTGTGGGTGGTGCAGTCTCGCGGCGTTGCGCGCCTCGCGCATCGCCCGCTGGTGGTCCCCGGTGACGAGCTGTTTGACCGCGACCTCACGCGCCAGCACCTCGTCCCGCGCCCGCCAGACCACCCCCATCGCACCGCTGCCGATGCGCTCGAGCAGCGTGTAGCGGCCCCCGATGGTGGTTGTCACACCATGAGAGTAATCAATCTCCGGTATCGGCCTGCGCGCTTCCCGGTCACGAGGTGGTGCAGATCGCTGACGGTCCGCGTTCGCTGACCGCAGCGTCAGCTGTTCACCGGTGGGGACCGCGTCTGGTACCTGGTCGACGTCAAAAAGCACGTCGTGTGGGCCGACTACGCCGGTGCGCACCCCAAGGCGACCGAACAGCCGGACTTCATGCCGGTCCGCGTTCGTCGCCGCTGCCCACAACGCCGAACGCCGTGATCACTCCCTGTGGTCTCCGGTGACGAGCTGCCCGCACGTGTCGGCCAGCTCGTCCCGCGCCCGTCAGACCACCTGGGACACGAGAACTAGTCGATCGTCGAGACCAGCTTCTGCAGCTCCCGGTCGAAGTCGATCCACAGGTCCTCCTCGCCCGGCTGCACGACGTCGTAGGAGGCGTCCAGGAACGCCGCCACGTCCTCGGCGACCGCGCTGAGGATGGCGAACCCGGTCGGCGCGTTCAGCTCGACCAGGACGCGCTCCGGGTCGTCGGACGCGGGGCGCACCAGGATGTCGCCCTCACCGGACGGGGTCAGCAGACCGTCGGCCAGCAGGTCGCGGGCGAACATCCACTCGACGCGGCCGCTGCCCGTGTGGAACACGATGGCGACCGCGTACGGGTCTTCCGGGTCGTAGACCAGCTCGGCCTCGACCGGCGCGGGAGCCGCGCCGGGGGCCAGCAGTTGAAAAGTAGTCCGGGTGGTGACCTTCAGGTTCTCGTTGTTCATGTCGATGTCCTTCCCAGGCTGGTCTCCATGTCCGCTCACAAACAGGAGACGGCCAAGCAGCCCGATAAGGACGCGATTCGTCTCGGAACCATCCTTCTGGGGGAGACGAGCGTCTCACCCTTCAGCGTTTGACCAGGTCGCGTGTCTCGTTTGGTGAGACGTTCTGACCAGCCGCGACCGGCTGCCTCCGCGTCAGGGCAACGCCCAGGAGCACCACGAGCATGCCCGCGACGACCCTTGCGTTGAGTTGCTCTCCGAGGAAGATCGCTCCAAGGAGTACGGAGACGACGGGCAGAAGGTAACCGACCGTAGTCGCCGTGGTGGCGCCCTCGTCCGCGATGACGCGGTAGTTGAGGATGAACGCGACGCCGGTGCCGAAGACGCCCAGGATCATCACGGCGACGATGCCGACCCAGTGCAGGTGCACCGGCTGCAGGCCACCGAACGGCACGGCGAGGATCAGCAGGCCCATGGCGGTGGTCAGCTGCATGGCGGCGAGCTGCGTCGAGGTCGCGCCGGTGTTGACCAGGTAGCGGCCGGCGTAGGTGTAGCCGATGGCGTAGCTCGCGGCGCCGATGAGGCACAGCGCCGCGCCCCAGCTGGCGATGCTGTTGGCCTGCTGCCACGGCGCGAAGATCAGCAGCACGCCCGCGAACCCGAGCCCGAGGCCGAGCATGCGAACGACGTTGCTGAACTTCTCGGTGCCCAGCACCAGGCCGATGGTCAGCGCGAACAGCGGCGTCGTGGAGTTGAGCACCCCGGAGACGCCGGAGTCGACGGTCTGGCCGCCGAACGCGAAGAGCGTGAACGGGATGGCGCTGCCGAACGTCGCGACGAACAGCATGTGGCCCCAGATCTTGCGGTCGCGGGGCAGCGTCATCTTCGCCGTGGCGAGCACGACGAACAGCACGACCGCCCCGAAGAACGTCCGCACGAGCGAGATCTGCAGGGGAGCGAGGCTGCCGAGCGCGAGCTTCATCCACAGGAAGCTGGATCCCCACAGCAGGGCGAGCACGCCCATCCTGATCAACGTTCCGCGTTGGTTCACACGTCAACCATGCGGCGCGGAACTCGTAAAAACAATTTAATTGTTGTGCACAACCGTTAAGCAGCGCTGTAAGGTCGAGGCATGCTGGACGTGCGGCGCATGCAGGTGCTCAGGGCGGTCGTGACCACGGGTTCCATCACCGCGGCCGCGACGAACCTCGGCTACACCCCGTCCGCGATCTCGCAGCAGGTCGCCGGCCTGGAGAAACAGGCGGGCCTGCCGCTGCTGGAGCGCGTCGGCAGGGGCATCCGTCCCACCGCGGCCGGCCGCCTTCTCACTGAACACGCCGCCCGCCTCTCCGAGCAACTGGCCGAAGCCGAAAGCGCCCTCACCGCGTTGCGCAACGGCTGCGCCGGCACCCTGCGCGTCCGCTACTTCGCCACGGCCGGCGCCGCTCTCGTACCGCCGGCCGTCGCCCAGTTCCGCGCCGAACGGTCCGGCGTCGAGCTCGACCTCAAGCTGACCGAGCCCACCGACCCGTTCGAGGAACTCGCCGCGGGCCGGGCCGACGTCGCCATCACCGTGCTGGAACCCGACGAGCCCGCCCCCGAGGGCATGATCGCGCGGCACCTGCTGGCCGACCCGTTCTTCGCCGTCCTGCCGCGCGGCCACGCGTTGTCCCGCAAGCGCGTGCTCGACCTCGGCGAACTGGCCGACGAGCCGTGGATCGACGCGGACTGCGGCTCCAGCGGCCCGTGCGCGAACCTCGTGCGAAATGCGTGCGCCGGTGCCGGATTCGCGCCGAAGGTCGCCGTGGAAAGCGACGACTACGCGACCGCGCAGGGATTCGTGGCCGCCGGACTGGGCGTCACCATCATGCCCAGGCTCGGCCTTGGATATGCGCATCCGGGCGTTGTTCTGCGCAAGGTGCGCAATCCTGAGCCCGTTCGGCACATTCACGTCGTGTATCGAGAGGATGCCGCGTGGAATCCCGCCGTGGTGGCGTTGGCGGAAGCCCTGGAGAAGGCTGCGCGGGCCAGCTGACCTGCGCCGCCCGTGTGCGCTAGGCCCCGCCGAGCGACTTGTCGCTGTGGATGAGGAGGTTCGGGCTGGCCCACTCGAATGAGATCCCGCGCTTTTCCGTGGTCTTGCCGCCGGTCTTCTTCGTGTATTCCACGGTGACTTCCCAGTAGAAGCCTTCGACTTCGTGGGCCTCGACGACCTTGGCTTCCTTCACGTCCGACCAGAAGGAGACGAATCCGCTCTGGCCGCCGGCATAGCTGCCCTGGAAGTTCGCGTTGCCCATCTTCCACGCCTCGTTCGGCGCGGTGGGAGCCGTGGCGAAGTAGTCCTTCAGGAAGCTTTCCATGTCGGCCGGTCCGGGCTGGGTCGTCCACTGACCCGCCTTGCCGGACGACTTGGACGGCGTCGACGGCTTCGTCTGGTTGCCGCCCTGGGTCTGCTGGGTCGACGTGCTCGGACCCGCGTTGCTGTTCGAGTCGTTGTCCTTCTCCGAGAGCATGCTCGCGAACATGATGCCGACCACCGCCGCCGCCACGATGGCGAGCGCGGTGTAGATGGTCGACTTCTTGCTCTTCACCGACGAGGACAGCGACGACGCCGCCCTCGGGCGCTGCGAGTACTGCGGCGCGGCGGCCGGGCGGTGGTTCGACGGCGGCGGCTGGTGCTGCTGGGTCGGCACGGCGCGCGGGGGCGTGTGCAGATCCACCCGCGTGGCGTTCGGCGGGGGAGGCGTCGGCGTCAGGGCGCGCGTGGCTGCCTGCTGCTGCGGCTGGTGCTGCACCGGGGCGCCGCGCCACGACGGCGGGTGCGTCGGGGCGACCACGGCGGGGGTGAAGGCGGGAGCGGCCTGGCCGTTCGCGACGGCGGCGAGCGCGTCGCGGGCCTCGGCCATGGTCGGGCGGTCTTCCGGCTCCGCGCGCAGCAGGCGCATCAGCAGCGCGGTCAGCGGGCCGGCGTTGCGCGGCGGGTTGACCTTGCCGGACGCGACCTTGTGCAGCAGCGCGATGGTGTTCTCGCTCAGACCGAACGGGGGCTCGCCCTCGATCGCGGCGTACAGCGTGGAGCCCAGGGAGAACACGTCGGACGGCGAGCCGGGGTCGTAGCCCTTGGCGACCTCGGGCGCGAGGTAGGCGGGGGTGCCGGCGAGCATGCCCGTCGCGGTGACCGTGACGTCACCGGTCGCGCGGGAGATGCCGAAGTCCGTGATCTTGACGGTGCCGTCGTCGCCGAGCAGCACGTTGCCGGGCTTGATGTCGCGGTGCACGATGCCGGCGTTGTGCGCGGCGGCCAGTGCGGAGGCGACCTGCATGCCGATGGACGCCACGTCGCGCGGCGGGAGCGTGCCGCGTTCGGACAGGACGGCCGAAAGGCTCTTGGACGGCAGGTACTCCATGATCAGCCACGGCTGGCTGTCGTCCTCGGCAACGTCGTAGACGGCAACGGCGTGCGGGTGCTGCAGGCGCGCGGCGATGCGGCCCTCGCGCATGGCACGTCTCTTGGCCTCGTCCGTGTCGGCTTCGGCGAGTCCTGGCTGCAAGAGCAGTTGCTTGACCGCGACTGTGCGGTGCAGACGTTCGTCGTGTGCCGTCCAGACGACGCCCATGGCGCCGCTGCCGATCCGCTGGCTCAATCGGTAGCGACCAGCGACCAATCGGCCATCGTCGGTCACAGTTGCTCCCCGCTGTGCGGTCACTTGCTCTCTGTTCAACGGCTGATCACACCATCGGGTTCAGATCACTCCAACGGTGCGGGTACCCACCTTACGAGATATCTACGACAGAACGCGCTCAGGCACCCGGAGGTTGAACCACCGGTGGTGTCGTGGTGGTGGTCGAAGTCGTCGTTGAGGTCGGCGGCTTCGTTGTAGTCGTCGTTGTCGTAGTCGTCGTCGTAGTGGTGGTCGTAGTTGTAGTCGTCGTAGTCGTAGACGTCGTTTGGCGTGTTGTCGTTGCCTCGGGCGTGGTCGTCCTCACCTCTGGTGTCGACGAAGTCGGTGTGACCACCGAAGAAGAACTGACCGGTGGCACCACCGGGTTCTCCTTCTCCTTGTTGAACACGCCCAGCGCCACCATCAGGCCACCGATGACCAGCAGCAACGCCAGCACCACCGCGGCGACCACCAACGGCCGGTTGTCCTGCTGCCTGCCCGCGGGCGCCATCGGCGGCGCCGTGCGAGGCGGTGCGGTGGGACGGGCCACCGGACGGACCACGCGGGTCCGGTCGGGCGCCACGATGGTCGTCTGGTCGGGCCCGGCAGGTACTGGTACCGGCAGGCCGCTGAACGACGGCGAACGGCCGTGCGCCACGGCGTTGAGGATGTCGCGCGCCTGGGCCATCGTAGGCCGGTCGTCGGCCTCGAAGTTCAACAGGTACAGCAGCGTGTCGGCGAGCGGGTGGTCGACGGTCGGCGGATTGATCCGCCCGGCCGCGACGGCGTGCAGAACACCGAGAGTGTTCTCGCTCACTCCATAGGGCGGTTCGCCCTCCATCGCGGCGAACAGCGTCGAACCGAGCGAGTAGACGTCGGAGGCCGGCGTCGGGTCCTGGCCCCGCGCGATCTCCGGCGCGAGGTACGCGGGCGTGCCGGCGATCAGGCCGGTCTTGGTGACCGTGATGTCGTCGGAGGCGCGCGAGATGCCGAAGTCGGTGATCTTGACGACGCCGTTCTCGGCGATCAGCACGTTGCCGGGCTTCACATCGCGGTGCACGATCCCCGCCGCGTGGGCCGCGGCCAGCGCCGCCGCGCACTGGGTGCCGATGCTGGCGACCTCGATCGGGTCCATCGGCCCGCCCTCGGCCAGCGCGTCCGCGAGGCTGTAGGACGGCAGGTACTCCATGACCAGGCACGGCACGCCGTCTTCCTCGACGACGTCGTACACGGCGATGGCGTTCGGGTGGTGCAGCTTGGCGGCGATGCGGCCCTCGCGCATGGCGCGTTGGATGGCCTCGTCCTGCTCGGCTTCGTCGAGACCGGGTGCCAGCAGCAACTGCTTGATCGCGACCTCGCGGCCGAGGCGTTCGTCGTGGGCACGCCAGACGATGCCCATCGCGCCGGAGCCGATGCGGTCGAGGAAGCGGTAGCGGTCGGCGATCAGACGGCCGTCCGAGGTGTCGGACGTCGTCACAACACCACCTCGACCGCGCGCGACAGCCGAACTGTGGCTGCGGCAGCAGGTCCCACGCTCGTGCTCCTCGTGCGGTAGTCAGCGGTCCGTCCCGAATGCCCGCACAGGGTACCTGCCGAGGCCTGCCGTTGAGCTACCTGTCGTACGTCAGTTCACAGCATCATTTCACGGGGGCGAAGAAGTCGAAGCCGCCGACGACGTCGCCCACGGTGTTCAGCACGGGGTCGAGAAGGCCGAGGTCCACGCTCACGTCGACCGGGTTGGACGGCGTGGGGAGCGGGGTCGAGGCGGGGTTCGAGGCCGGCGGGGTGTTGCTGCTCGGCGGGGTGACCGCGGCGGACGAGCTCGGCGGCGGAGGCGTCTCGCTCGACGGCGGCGTGCTCGGCGTGGTGGTCCCCGGGGACGTCGACGGCGTGGTCGGCTGCTGCGTCTCGGAGGTGGGCTGCTGCGTCGGCTGCTGGGTCTGCGGCTGCTGCGTCGCCGGACGCTGTTGCTGCTGGGTGTACGGGGCGACGCGCGGCGGCGCGGCCTGCTCCGTGGTGGGGTCCTGCTTGGTGTCCGCCGCGTCGGCCTGCTGGGTCTTGTTCGACGGCAGCTTCACGACGCCCTCGGTGCCGGCGCTCGCGCCACGGGCCTGCGCCCGCTCGTCGAACCGCACCTCGGCGAGGGGGCGCTCGTTCGGCGAGGACAGCCACGAGGAGGCGGCGAACGCCACGGAACCGCAGAGGATCACGCCGCCGCTGGCGGCGACGGCCAGCTTGCCGACGGTGAACCCGCCGCTCTGCGTGTCGTCGGCGCGGCCCTCACGGCGCAGCAGCTCGGTGATGTGCAGCTCCTTCATGGGCTGCTTCTTCGGCTTGCTGCCCGGTGCCGTGACCGACTTGAACTTGATCGTCGGCTCGAACGCTTCGGGGGTGATGTCGTCGGTGATCACCGGGATCTCCACGGTTTCCGCCTCACGGCGGGCGATCAGCTCGGCGACCGACAGCTGTCCGGTGGACTCAGCCGATCCGGTCAACCGCCGACGATGGTCCTCAATCGACACCGCTCGTTCACCCTTCCAAGTTCGCTTGTGCGCACTGGCGGGAACATGGATACCGAATCGTGACCCGAGATGTAACCCCTTCGGGGGAATTTTCACGATCGGAACTAGGTTTTCGCGACGAGCGGTCACCGTTCGACTGCGAACGGCGATCCCGGTTGGGCGCGGCCTAACTCCGTTGCGCCGAAAGGACCTCGGTGCCGACGATGCGCGGCTGGGTCGTGTCGGTGAGCCAGAAGAGCTGTTCGATGCGCAACCAGCTGCCGTTGCGCTCCTGCATCGACACCACCGCGAGCACCGATCCGTCCGGCCGGACCGACGTCTGGTCGACGTTCACCGACTTGATCATTCCCCAGGCCTCGACGAACTCCTTGGGGCTCGCGCCGACGAGCTCCGGTGACAGCAGCTTGGCCGCCGAGTTCGGCTTGGTCGTGAGCAGCTCGTAGAACCGCTTCACCACGTCCACCTGCGGCTGAGGGCCGACCGAGACCTCCGGTGTGGTCGGTTCCGGCGTCTCCAGCAGTAGCGCGGACGGCTGCGGCAGCGGGACGTCGGCGGTGGTCTGCGGCGGGGTGTGCTCGTTCGGCAGCTGGGCGGCCAGGACGTCCGGGCGCAGTGCGCTCGCGCCCGACAGCGCGACGGGACGTTCGGTGACCGGGATGCCGGTGTTCGCCGGGCGCTTGCCCGCGAGCGTCGCGGCGCCCGCGACGGACGCGACCAGCACGATCGCGCCGGTCAGCAGGCCGGCGGCCCTGGCGGCGCGGTTCGTCCGGGTACGGCGGCGGCGACCGGGGACGACCGGGATCACGGCCGTCGTCGCGGTCATGTTCTCGGTCGGACCGAGCAGGGATGTGACGAGAGCGTCGGTGGCGGCTTCCTCGTTCGACAGGATGCGCATCGGGACCGGCTGCTGCTTGATCAGCTCAGCCACGCTGATCGATCCGGCGCGGGTGTGTCTCCGGCCGGTCGTCGCGGGACGCTGCACTGGTCTCGTCCTCCGTACTGTCCGTGGTCACCAGAAGACGTACCGTGGCATTGCGCGACGACGCCAGTTTCTTGGTGGACTTCATCCGTCCGTGGCGGTCAGCGGTGCTCAGGGTTCGCTCGAAGGTGCTACTTACTACGGTCGGTAACTCGGGCCGTGACCTTTAGTGCCGTGACCGTCACTTCAGCCGCCGAGCTTCAACCGTTCACCGTTGATCAACGGCAGGTCGCCGACCGTGAAGCTGAGTTCGCGCTTCTCCGTGCTGACCGAGCCGTCCTTCTTCGTCACCTGCAGCAGGCTGACGGTGAGGCCCTTGCTCGGGTCGACCACGATCTCCTTCACCTCGATCAGCGAGATGTCGGCGACCCGGCCCTCCAGCAGGGCGCCGGCGTTCGAGCGCACGGTGTCCGTGGTCATGGCGAGCGCGGTGTCCGCGTTCTTCGTCATCTCGCGGTAGAAGCTCTCGGTGCGCTGGGCGATCTTGGTGCCGTCGACGATGGGTGCCTGCGTGACCGGCACCGTCGTGATCACGGGCGGCGCGGTCCCGGACGGCTTGGCGTTCGTGGCGGAACCCTGGCTCTGGCCGGGGGCGGCGCTGGGGCCGGTGCCGGGCACCTGGGCGCCTCTGCCGGTGTTCGCGGCCGACGGCCTGGTGCCGGTGGCCGAGGGGCTCGTGCCGGTGGGCAGCGCGGAGATGATCGGCACGTCCGACGGGTAACCGGGCAGCCCGATCTTCTCGACCCCGCCGCCTCCGCCGACCAGTTTGGCCGCGGCGACGCTCAGCCCGACCAGCACGAGCACCGACGAGATGACGGCGAACCAGGCCGCGCGCTTCCAGGTGCGCGGCGGCGTGACCGAGGCCGGCACCAGGCCGATGTTGAACTTCCGCAGCCCGTCGGTGTCCTGCAGCGGGTCGATCTGGCGGCGGCGGGGCAGCGGGATGCGGTCGCCACCGACGACGGGGCGCGACTCCTCCGGCGCGACTCCGTCGTCGAGGCGATGTTTGCCCGGCAGTTCGTCCATCCCGACACCCCTCTGCGACGCAGTCAGGGTAGGGCCGTTCGGAGGGACCGAACCAACCAAAAGGGGGGTTTCAGGACGAGTGACACTCGTTTGTGTGAAATTTCTACCGGGGTGGAAGTTGTGCTTGACCGCTGTTCAGCTGCTTGCGCGTGTTCTGCACACCGTTGAGGGCGGCCAGCCCGCTGCCGCCCGCGATCAGCGCGCCGATCACGTCGGCGCTCACGCTCTCGCCGTTGGTGATCAGCAGACCGATCACGGCGCCCGCGGTCGTCAGGATCGCGGTCTTCCAGCGGCTGCGGACGAACTGCGAGACGGGTGCTCCGGCGAGGCCCTTCTTGTTCGCGGCCGAGCCGAGCAAGCCCAGGTAAGCGTCGTGCGCCAAGGCGGCGAGCAGGCCGGCGATGGCGATCAGTGCGGCGATGAGGCCCATGTCTCCAGTGTGCCTCCAGATTTTTTCGATGGACCATCCGTGATCGCCCTGATATCCGATTCGGGTGGACATGTTCTGGCACGACGACTGCCTCGAGCACGACGCCGGCGAGGGCCTGTGGGAGCTGCCGGGCTCCTGGCCGTGGCTGGACGTCGCCGAACCGCACCCGGAGACCGCCGCGCGGTTGCGCACGTTCCGGCACGCGCTGACGCACGGCCCGGTGGCCTCGCACCTGACGTGGCATGAGGGACGGCACGCGTCCATTGACGAGTTGCTGCGCGTGCACACGGCTGAGTACCTGGACTCGTTGCGAGTGTCCGAGCGTGTGGCGCTGGAAGTGAACACGGTCGTGGGGCCGGAAACATGGCGTGCGGTGTGCGCGGCGGCGGGAACCTCGTTGGCCGCCCTGGCATCCGACGCACCCCTCGCGTACGCGCTCGTCCGACCGCCCGGTCACCACGCCCAGCCGGACCTGGCGGACGGCTACTGCTTCGTGAACAACGCGGCGCTCGTGGCGGAAACCGCGCGGCGCCAAGGGATGCGGGTCGCCGTGCTGGACTGGGACGTGCACCACGGCAACGGCACGCAGGAGGTGTTCTACGACCGACCGGACGTGCTGACCATCTCGGTGCACATGCGACACGGCTCGTGGGGCACGAACCACCCGCAGACGGGCGCACCGTCGGAGGTGGGCGCCAACGGCCGGAACGTGAACATCGAACTGTCACTGGGTGCGGGCGACACGGCCTACACACGCGCGCTCGACGAGATCGCGTTCCCGCTGCTGCGTGAGTTCGCACCGGACCTGCTGGTGTGCGCGTCCGGGTTCGACGGCTCGGCGTTCGACCCCAACGGCCGGCACAACCTCACGGCGCACGGGTACCGCGAGATCGGGCGCCGGGTGGCGTCGTTCGGGACGCGCGTCGTGCTCACCCAGGAAGGCGGCTACCTGCGCGGATACTCCGCGCTCTGCCTGCACTCGCTGGTCGAGGGGCTGCTGCGGCTGCCGGCACCGTTGATCGAGGACCCGCTGGCCTACGTGCCGGACGACACCCAGCTCGTCGACGCGGACTTCGAGCACGTCCGGCGGGCCCTGAAGCCTTTTTGGCCCGGCGTGCTCTGACGCCGGGCCAGGGCTTTCCCTACCTGCCGAGCGGGCCGCGGCCCATCTTCAGCAGGATCATCGCGAGGTCCTTGCCCTCCGGCCCGAGCGGCTTGTAGCGGTTGAGCACGTCGATCTCGCGGTTGTGCACGATCTTCGTGCCGCCGGCCGCCATCCGGGCCGCGCCGATGACCTTGGAAACCTCGACGCGGCGTTGCACGAGGCGCAGTATTTCGGCGTCCAGGTGGTCGATCTCCTGGCGCAGCTCGTTGATGTCCGGCTCGGTGGTGGTGTCCATCGTTTCGACGACCTCTCGACTCTGCTTGAGTCCTTGGCCCGGAAGCAACGAAGCCCCGGGGTCCGAGGACTCCGGGGCTTCGTGGTGGCTTTTCAGCGCTAGACGACCACGGGAGCCGGAGTCCGGATCCCGTAGAAAAACTCGAAGAACGTCGCGCGCATGAGCCCAGTGTTGCACAGAACCGCCGCGGCTCGCCAAACCCGCCCGGAGGGTGGGAACCCGCATCTCTTCGAACACATGGTCGGGGGGTACAGGTTTTGTCGGTGCCGCCCGGTACCGTGGATGAACGATGAGCGCCTTGTTCGACTTGCCCTCAAGTCCCCCCGTTTCCCGCGCGGGCCACCTGCTCGACGACCTGAACCCCGCGCAGCGCCGTGCCGTCGAGCACTCCGGCTCGCCCCTGCTCGTGGTGGCTGGCGCCGGCTCCGGCAAGACGCGCGTCCTCACCAGGCGGATCGCGTACCTGCTCGCGGAACGTGACGTGCACCCCGGCCAGATCATGGCCATCACGTTCACGAACAAGGCGGCCGCGGAGATGAAGGAGCGCGTGGCCGACATGGTGGGCGCCCGCGCCCGTTCCATGTGGGTGTCGACGTTCCACTCGATGTGCGTCCGCGTGATGCGCCGCGACGCCAAGACGCTGGGCATGTCGTCGAACTTCTCGATCTACGACAGCGACGACACCCGCCGCCTCATCACCCTCGTCGCCCGGGATCTGGACCTCGACCCGAAGAAGTACGCGGCCCGCACCCTCGCCGTGCACATCTCGAACCTCAAGAACGAGCTCATCGACCCCGAGACCGCCGCCGCCCAGGCCACGAACGACCTGGAACGCCGAGTGGCCGAGGTCTACACCGTCTACCAACGGCGCCTGGGCGAGTCCAACTCGCTCGACTTCGACGACCTCATCATGAAGACCGTCGAACTCCTCCAGACCTTCCCGGACGTGGCCGAGCACTACCGCCGCCGCTTCCGCCACGTCCTGGTCGACGAGTACCAGGACACCAACCACGCGCAGTACACCCTGGTGCGCGAACTGGTCGGCAAAGCAGGCGGCGAACTCCCGCCAGCGGAACTCTGCGTGGTCGGCGACGCCGACCAGTCCATCTACGCCTTCCGCGGCGCCACCATCCGCAACATCGTGGAGTTCGAGCGCGACTACCCGGACGCCACCACGATCCTGCTGGAGCAGAACTACCGCTCCACCCAGAACATCCTCACGGCCGCCAACGCCGTGATCTCCCGCAACCCGAACCGCCGCGACAAAACGCTCTGGAGCGACCTCGGCGAGGGCGAGAAGATCGTCGGCTACGTGGCCGACAACGAACACGACGAAGCCGCCTTCGTGGCCAACGAGATCGACCGCCTGGTCGACGGCGGCGAAGTCAACAACAGCGAAATCGCCGTCTTCTACCGCACCAACAACCAGTCGCGCGTCTTCGAGGAAATCTTCATCCGCCTGGGCCTCCCGTACCGAGTGGTCGGCGGCGTCCGCTTCTACGAGCGCCGAGAGGTCCGCGACGCCCTCGCCTACCTGCGCACGCTGGCCAACCCGGAAGACACGGTCTCCCTCCGCCGAATCCTCAACGTCCCCAAGCGAGGCATCGGCGACCGAGCGGAAGCCTGCGTCTCCGCCTACGCGGAACGCGAACGAATCAGCTTCGCCGCCGCCCTCCGCGAAGCCGTGCACGACCGCGTCCCCATGCTGAACCCGCGCTCCCGCAACGCGATCGCCGGTTTCGTCGAACTGATGGACCAGCTGGGCGAAATGGTCGAGCGCGAAGACGACGTGGCCGACATCCTGGAAGCGGTCCTGGAAAAAACCGGCTACCGCACCGAACTGGAAGCCAGCGAAGACCCCCAGGACCACACGAGGATCGAAAACCTCAACGAACTGGTCACCGTCGCCCGCGAGTTCACCGAACTGGAACTCCCAGAAGGCGCCGACCCGATCCCGTCCCTCCCGGCCTTCCTGGAACGCGTCTCCCTGGTAGCCGACGCCGACTCGATCCCGGACGCCGAGTCCGACGGCGTGGTCACCCTGATGACCATCCACACGGCCAAGGGCCTCGAATACCCGGTCGTCTTCAGCACGGGCTGGGAAGACGGCGTCTTCCCACACATGCGAGCCCTGGGCGACCCAGCCGAACTGGCAGAAGAACGTCGCCTGGCCTACGTGGGCATCACCCGAGCCCAACGCCGCCTGTACCTCTCCCGAGCCCTGGTCCGCTCAGCCTGGGGCCAACCCTCGGCAAACCCGGCCTCCCGCTTCCTGGCCGAAATCCCCCCAGACCTACTGGACTGGCGCCGAGTCGAACCCTCCCGCTCAGCCCCAGCCGCAGCCACAACCTGGGGCCGCTCAGCCTCTTCAAGCGGCGGCATAGCCTCCCGAGGCCTCTCCCGCCCGGCCCCAGGCAAAGCGGGCTGGAAAGACGCCCCAGCCATGAAGCTGGACGTGGGCGACCGAGTAACCCACGACAAGTACGGCCTGGGCCGAGTAGTGGCAGTGGACGGCGCGGGCCTGCGAGCCACCGCAACGATCGACTTCGGCGGCTCCGGCACGGTCCGCCTGATGCTGATCGGCAGCGTCCCCATGACCAAGCTCTAAGTCGAGCCACGCGAGGGGCCCCTCAAGCCCGATGCCGGAGGCGAGGCGAAGGCGCAGCCGAGCCGTCCTGTCCTCAGCATGCGTATCGGGTGGGGTGGTTCCGTCACGAGTCGCGCCAGACCGAAGGACCCCGACTTACGGAACCGAAGCGACCCGTACGCAACCCGGTACACCCCGCCCCAAACCGGACAATCCCACTCCCTCTGACCTGCAACTTCCCAACCTCCCGACAAACTTCGAAAAATCTCCGAAATCCAGCGCAACGAGACCCAACTACGTACGTCTATGTGGGTGTCGCAAGCAGCACAGCCAACGGAACGTTCGGGGCGGTCCAACGGCAAGGGGAGCAGCCTGCAGACGAAGGGGATGCGAAGGGAAGGCGGGGGCCAGAACTTCGCGGCGATGGCGCGGCCGGACTGAACGGGAGAGCAGTCCGGCCGCGCTAAAACGCCAGTCTCGGCCCTGTTGAGGGCTCGTCGAGGCCACCATCGCCCGGCAACCCTCAAAAATTGTCAGACCCACCGAGCATCATCAACCGCATGAGGTCCTCAACCCAGCGGGAGAGCTCGACATGGATCACGTACTGGCCCAGCTGCTGCACGAACGCGTGTTCGCAATCCTCAACCAGCTGGAATCCCCGGAGACGGCAAGGCTCATCGAGGCCTGGCGCACCCTGCTCGGACTGCACGAGCCAACCGAGAGCGGCGCCTGCAAGGCGTGCGGCCCACGTTGGCGCAAGCACATGTGCTCGGTCTGGCGAGTGGCCACGACCTACTTCGCTCAGCATGAACCCGACTCAAGCCTGGCTTGAGCGCGGAATAGCTGCGACACGAGCGCCGTTAGTGGCTTGTGAGGCCCCTGAGGCGTCGAACGGCCCCGATCCCACACCCGGAGGTGGCTGCATCGCCACAACCCCGCGAGAAAGCTGCTGAGCCGTAGTTCAGGAAGAGCCGAATCAGACGGTCACGCCGCGAGCGTTCAGCCAAGTCAGCGGGTTGATCTTCTGGCCACCGGGGTTCCACACCTCGAAGTGCAGGTGCGAGCCGGTCGAGAAGCCGCGGTTGCCCATGCGGGCGATCTGCTCGCCTGCCTTGACGATCTGGCCTTCCTTGACGCTGTACGTGTCGACGTGGCCGTACACGGTGATCGTGCCGTCGGCGTGCTCGACGCGGACCCAGAGGCCGAAGCCGGAAGCGGGGCCTGCCTCGATCACGCGGCCGTCGGCGGCGGACAGGATCGGCGTGCCGATCGGGCCGGCGATGTCGATGCCCAGGTGCATGGTGCCCCAGCGGCCGCCGTAGCCGGAGGTGAACTCACCGGCGGCGGGGCGGACGAACTTGGGGCGCTTCTTCTCGGCCTCCGCGGCGTCGCGCTCGGTGGTGAGCTGCTGGCTGCGCAGGAGCTTGGCGGCCTCGGAGGAGCCTTCGGAGGTGGTCTTCGCGACCGCGAGGATCTGCGGGGCGGAGGCGGTGTCGCCGCCCTTGCCGTCGAACGTCGCGGCGCCACCGGAGTGGTTCGCGAGCTGGACGTCGTTGTTGTCGCCAGAAGCGGCCTGGAGGGTCTGACCTGCGCCCGCGGCGGCGAACGCGCCCACTGCGACGGCGGCGACGACGATGCGTCCGCGAAGCGCCGACGGAGGCGGGGGAAGCCGGTGGGAGCTGACGGTGCGCGTGGAAGCGCGGTCGACTGCCTCATCAAGCGCAGCACTGCGTTCATGGCCGCCGGGGGAGCGGTGGTGACTCAAAACTTGCCCTTCCGCCTTCGGGGAGTCTGGCCGGTGGACTGCCGGGCGGGGGATCCCGGTGAGCCAGAATTTCGGGGTTCTGACTCGGTGTCCTTCTGTGACCAGACCGTGACAACGGACCGGGGGACAGTAACGGCGGGAAGCCTCGGAGGGCAAACCCCAGTTCGTTATATCGCTCTAACGGGCGGCGACCAGGAGGTTTCAACTGTCAACTGTGACCGTCGGTCACTTCCGGCGGCCGACACGCCTCGCCGCCAGCGGCGATGGGGTGACCCGCAGAGTCATCCGATCGGGTGATGGCCGTCACAACTACGTGAAGAGTCCTCGTGTCAACCGGGAGGGAAAGGTGACCTGAATCACGTATCTGGTGCTCTTCGACGAGTAATGACGGGTGCTCCAGTCGGGCGTTGCGCTGAGGCACGATGATCTGATCCATCTCCGACCACACGGCGACGAACCGCGTGCGGCACGGCCGGCAGGGCTCGGCGAGCTCCTGCAGGAGTTCGGAGCCGGGCCGGAGCTGCTTGGTCAGTGGAGTCGGCAGCAGATAAGCGGCGAGCGTGCCCTTGTGCGGCGTTCCCAGTGTTACGAGTGTGCGAACGCGTGAGTCGCCGTGCAGTCGTTGCACGTAATACCTGGCGATGAGACCGCCGAGCGAATGGCCGACGACATGCACCTGATCCGCGCCGGTCTGTTCGCAGATGCGCTCGATGTGTGCTCCGAGCAGGGCGGCCGAGCGGCGGACGTCACCGGTCAACGCCGTCAGCACGCTGTAGTTGATGGCGTGCACCACCCCGAAGCCCCGCCTTCGCAGCGCCCCCGACAGCACCGCGAAGGCGGAGCGGTTGTCCCCGATGCCGTGCACCAACACGATCGGGGTGCCCACCGCGTCCATCGCCGAAACCATCAGCCCGCGCTGGCGGGGTGGCAGACCGTCCGTCCGGTAGTGCCGGAGATGGCCCTCCGGGCGCAGCTGTTCGGTGATCGCGCCCCACGGGTAGAGCACCGCGTGGGCCGTCAACCAGGCCGCTTCCATCGCGACACCGCGCATCCCGCCGGGGGTGGCCATGGCGCGCAGCGCGACCTTGACCTCTTCGGCGACGTCCCGCGCGGTGTGCACTCCCCAGCCGGCGCGATCGAGGACGGCGTCAGTCAGACGCGTCATCCACGACCGGCCGTTGTCGCTCATATGAGCGACGGTAAGTGATGAAGTCACCGGTTAGCAGTACCCGCCGGACGTTTTCCACATGCGAACGAATTTCGTCTCATTAGGTAGCTGACGGTGACACCGAACCTCACATCCCACTTGCTAGGTTCGCCCGCGATGACTCGAACCGAGCTCGAGAACCAGACCCCGGCCGCCGCACGACTGCGCGCCTCGTGGGCGCTCGCCGCCGCAGGCTCCCTCCTCCTCGCGGCAGGCCCGCTGGTCGGCGTGGTCGACGGGGCGGAACCCGCGTTCACGTCGTGGCCGCTGCTCGCCCTGCTCGCGCTGCTGCCGCCGGCCGTCGCGGGTGTGCTGCTGATGCGCGGCAGGCCGTTCGTGGCGGCGGGACTGATCGCCGCGGTGGGCGTCTTCGCCTTCGGGCGGCTGCTCAGCGACCTGCAGATCGTCATCAACGCGATGGCGGTGGCGCGGCCCGAGCTGTTCCGGCCGGCCACTCTCATCGCGGTCACCCCGTCTGCGGGCGTGTGGCTGTTGCTCGCCGGGCACGTGCTGGTGGTCGCGGGTGGCCTGCTGGCCGCCGGGCGCGCCGGCATGCCCGCGGACGCGTCGGAGCCGCCCGGCCTGGTGGCCCTGCACGTGATCATCGCCGCGTGGGCGACGATCGGGTTGCTCGGCAAGCCGTTCAGCTCCTCGGACCCGTTCCAGCTCGACCGCGGCCCGTGGGACCTGCCGGTGATCGGGCTGACCGGTGGTCTGCTGATCGT
This sequence comes from Lentzea kentuckyensis, assembly GCF_002150765.1. Classification (GTDB taxonomy): domain Bacteria; phylum Actinomycetota; class Actinomycetes; order Mycobacteriales; family Pseudonocardiaceae; genus Lentzea; species Lentzea kentuckyensis. The sequence goes on along the minus strand of NZ_MUYM01000032.1, from coordinate 36,456 downwards.
GCTCGCCGCGCCGCTCGCCACCGCGCTCGCGGCCAGCTCTCCCGACCCGGACACCCGCGAGGGTGGGGTGCTCGGTGTCTCGCTCGCCCTGCTCGCGGTAGTACTGCCGCCGCTGGTGGCCGGAACGGTCGTCTCCGGTCTCACCATCTCAGTGGGCCCGGTCCTCGCGCTGCTCGCCGCGCTCGCGCTGCCCACCGTGCCGCCGCTGGCCCGGTTGGTGCGGCTGCTGCGCGGCAAGCGTGACGAGAAGCACGACCTCGCGTTGCCGTCGATCCGCCGCATGCACGTGACGGCGGGCGTCCTCAGCGTGCTCGCGGCCGCCTTCATGGTCATCGGCGCGTCGGTTCCGCAGCTCGTCCTGACCACCGGCGGCAAGGCGCCGGAGCTGGCGTCCGCGAACCTCCTCTGGCCGGCCGGCATCGCGTTCGGCCTGCTCGGGCTCGCGTTGCTGATGCCGTCGCTCGCCGGTGCGGTGCGCCCGGCGCTGCTGTTCGGCTATCTCGCCATGCAGCTCGCCGCGGCCGGCGCGACCCAGCCGGTCGTGGCCGCGAGCCAGGCGGGCATCGCACAGCCGGGTGCCGGGTTCTGGCTGATGATCGTCGAGTTCCCCCTCGGCCTGCTCGCGTTGACCTGCGCGGGTCTCGCCGGTGCCGTCGAGCGGGAGAACGCCGACGTCGGCAAGAAGCAGGAGATGCCGGTCGCCGAACTGGGCGCGGTGCTGCTGGCCGGGCTCTTCGCGGCGGGCGCCTTCGCGTTGCCGGCCGTGCGCGGTGACAACTACACGGCGCCGACGCTGCTGCCGGACGCCGACCCCGCGGTCTCGTGGTCGTTGCTCACCTCGCTCGTCCTGCTGATCATCGGGCTGGTGGTCGCGGTGCGCTCGACCCCCGCTCGCGGTGCCGCGATGCTGGCGGGGGCTGTGTTGTTGCTCGGCGTGCGTGCGCTGGAGCTGCCGCTGACCGGAGGCAAGGTCGTGCACGCGGTGGCCGGTCCCGGCACGTGGCTCGCGCTGGCGTCGGTAGCGGCTTTGCTCGTCGCGGCCGGCTTGATGGGAGCTCGCGCAACGCGGTGAAAGTGGCCGTGCACACGTCGAAAGTGGCCGTGCACGCGTCTTCTCCTCTATACGCGCGCGCACGCGTGATCGACCTCACCGCCGTTGAGACCGACCTCACCAGGTGTGGCGTGCGAGCGATAGCCGCAGCTCGATAGTGTCTGGGCCCAGCCGCGTCAAGTGGGTTCGCTTGGCCCCTTGAGGACCACCCAGGCGCGGTGTTCCGACACCGACGTCGCAGGAGACCCGAGTGGACCTGTACGAGTACCAGGCGAAAGACCTTTTCGCCGCCCACGGCGTCCCGGTACTGCCGGGCGATGTGGCCACCAACCCCGCCGACGCCAAGGCCATCGCCGCGAAGTTCGGCCAGCCGGTCGTCGTCAAGGCCCAGGTCAAGACCGGCGGCCGCGGCAAGGCCGGTGGTGTGAAGCTCGCTTCCACCGCCGAGGAGACCGAGGAGAAGGCGACCGCCATCCTCGGCCTCGACATCAAGGGGCACATCGTTCACCGCGTGCTGGTGACGCCTGCCTCCGACATCGCGGAGGAGTACTACTTCTCCTTCCTCCTCGACCGTGCCAACCGCACCTTCCTCGCCATGGCGAGCGTTGAGGGCGGCATGGACATCGAGGAGGTCGCGGCCACCAAGCCCGAGGCCCTCGCGAAGATCCACATCGACGCCATCAAGGGTGTCGACGCGGCCAAGGCCAAGGAGATCGCCGACGCGGCGAACTTCCCGGCCGAGGTCAAGGACCAGGTCGTCGACACCATCGTGAAGCTCTGGGAGACCTTCGTCTCCGAGGACGCCACGCTGGTCGAGGTCAACCCGCTCGTCCGCGACCCGCAGGACAAGATCGTCGCGCTCGACGGCAAGGTCACGCTGGACGAGAACGCCGACTTCCGCCACCCCGCGCACGCGGAGCTGGTCGACAAGCAGGCGGAGAACCCTCTCGAGGCCAAGGCCAAGGAGAAGGGCCTCAACTACGTCAAGCTCGACGGCGAGGTCGGCATCATCGGCAACGGCGCCGGTCTCGTGATGTCCACCCTGGACGTCGTGGCGTACGCCGGTGAGCAGTACGGCGTGAAGCCCGCGAACTTCCTCGACATCGGCGGCGGCGCGTCCGCCGAGGTCATGGCGAACGGCCTGGACGTCATCCTCGGCGACGAGGCCGTGCGTTCGGTGTTCGTCAACGTCTTCGGTGGCATCACCGCGTGCGACGCCGTCGCCAACGGCATCGTGAAGGCGCTGGAGATCCTCGGCGACTCGGCCACCAAGCCGCTCGTCGTCCGCCTCGACGGCAACAACGTGGAGGAGGGCCGCGCGATTCTCGCCGAGGCCAACCACCCGCTGGTGACCGTTGTCGACACGATGGACAACGCGGCCGCCAAGGCCGCCGAGCTCGCGGCTGCGGGGGTCTGAACGATGGCTATCTTCCTCAACGAGAACAGCAAGGTCATCGTCCAGGGCATGACCGGTGCCGAGGGCACCAAGCACACCAAGCGCATGCTCGCGTCCGGCACGAACATCGTCGGTGGCGTGAACCCGCGCAAGGCCGGCGAGAAGGTCGACTTCGACGGCACCGTGCTCCCGGTCTTCGGCACCGTCAAGGAGGCCATGGAGGCCACCGGCGCGAACGTGACCGTGATCTTCGTGCCGCCGGCCTTCTCCAAGGCCGCCGTGCTCGAGGCGATCGACGCCGAGATCGAGCTGGCCGTCGTCATCACCGAGGGCATCCCGGTGCACGACACGGCCTACTTCTGGGCGCACGCCGTCGCGACCGGCAACAAGACCCGCATCATCGGCCCGAACTGCCCCGGCATCATCAGCCCCGGCAAGTCGAACGCCGGCATCATCCCCGCGAACATCGCGGGCAGCGGCAAGATCGGTCTGGTGTCGAAGTCCGGCACCCTGACCTACCAGATGATGCACGAGCTGCGGGACTTCGGTTTCTCCACCGCGATCGGCATCGGTGGCGACCCGATCATCGGCACCACGCACATCGACGCCCTCGAGGCCTTCCAGGCCGACGACGAGACCGTCGCGATCGTGATGATCGGTGAGATCGGCGGCGACGCCGAGGAGCGCGCGGCCGCGTACATCAAGGAGAACGTGACCAAGCCGGTCGTCGGCTACGTCGCGGGCTTCACCGCCCCCGAGGGCAAGACCATGGGCCACGCCGGCGCCATCGTCTCGGGCTCGGCGGGCACCGCGCAGGCGAAGAAGGAGGCCCTCGAGGCCGCCGGCGTCAAGGTCGGCAAGACGCCGTCCGAGACCGCCGCTCTGATGCGCGAGATCATGCAGGCGCTCTGAGCACGCCACTTTGAGCACCCCAAGGGCCGGATTCCGAGTACTTTCGGAGTCCGGCCCTTTGCTCGTATGGCGGAACCGGCATGATCCGGTCATCGTCTGAACATGTGCGTCAAGTAGCGTTTTGCAGCATCACTCGGTTGGAGGAGACCTGACATGTCCGTGCCTTACGGCGCACCCCAACAGCAGCCGCCGGGTCCGGCACAGCACCAGGCACCGCCTCAGGCCCACGGCGCTCCTGGCGCCCCGGGCGCCAACAACATCAACCTCGGCCTGATCCTTCCGCTGGTCGCGGCAGGTCTCGGGCTCGTCGCGTACCTCGTCGCGTTCGCCGACGACGTCAACAGCGGCAACGTCGTCTACCTGCTCGCCGCGGGCGCGCTCGCCGGGCTCTCGGTGCTGCCGAGCATCCCGAAGGGCTTCGTTCCGGTCGCCGCGGTCCTCGCGGCCGTGCAGACGCTGCTGCAGCTGCAGGGCATCATCAAGTCGCCGTCCGTGCAGGGCCTCGACATCGTGCTGCTCATCGTCGCGCTGCTGGAGACGGCGGCGATCGTGCTCGCCTTCCTGCTCGCCGAGGGCATCGTGAAGTTCGAGCCGAAGCCGGCGAACCCGTACGCGGGACATCCCGGTCAGGGCCAGCCCGGTGGCTGGAACCCGCAGTCCGGCGCGTTCCCGCAGCAGGGGCAGCACCCGCAGCACGGCGCTCCCCAGCAGGCGCCCCAGCAGCAGGCACCTCAGCAGCAGCCGTCGTTCGGCCAGCAGCAGCAGTTCGGTCAGCAGCCCCAGCAGCCCGCGCAGCCGGGTCAGCCGCCGCAGCAGACCAGCTTCATGCCGCAGCCGGGCCAGTTCGGCTCGCCGGGCACGCCGCCCGGTGGTTTCGGCGGACCTCAGCAGTAAGGTCCGCACACCGATCGACTCCAGGGGTGGTGCCGGGACTTCCGGCGCCACCCCTGTCGTATGACCCGGCGTGCCTCACCCGAACGGCTCAGCCCGCCTGACACAGTGGAGAAGTGCCCGTGCTGCAACGCGATGTGACCCGCGAGGTCACCACCGTGCGCCCGCCGGAGTTCTCGCGGTCCGAACGCATGCGCGTGCTCGTCGCGGCGGCGGCCGGGTCGGTGGTCGTCGGGTACGCGGCGGTGGCCGCGGTGCTCGCACTGGTCTCCGCGACGGCGACGTACGCCGACTTCTCCACGTCCGGGGTGCTCAGCGCCGCCGCGCCCGCGTGGCTGGCCGCTCACCACGTGCCGTTGCGCTTCGACGCGGGCCAGCTCGGGGTGTTGCCGCTGCTGCCCACCGCGTTGCTGATGCTGCTGGTCGGCCGCACCGCCGCGGGCACCGCGGACCGGCTCGGCCTTTACGAACCACTCCAGGCCCGTGGCGTCGTGCTGAGCATCGCCGGGGCACACGCCGTCGTCGGCGGCGCGATCGCGTTGGTGATGGGCGAGGGGGTCGTGCGCGCCACGCCCGCCGTCGCGTTCTTCGGCTGCGCCGCCGTGTCCGGTCTCGCGGCCACGATCGGTGTCGCCCGCCGCTGCGGCCTGGTCGAGATGGTGTTCGACAAGCTCGACCCGGTGGCGCTGCACGGTCTGCGCGCCGGGTTCATGGCGTTGTTCGCCCTGGTCGGCGCGGGTTCGCTGGCGGTGGCGGCAGGGCTCGCGGCCTCGTGGTCCCGCACCAGCGAGCTCTTCGCGGGGGCGGGTCCGTCGTTCGGGGTCGGCCTCGGCGTGTTCCTGCTGTGCCTCGGCTATCTGCCGAACGCGATCATCGCCGGGTTCTCGTACGTCGTCGGTGCCGGGTTCTCGCTGGGCGGGGTCGAGGTGTCGCCGATGCGGTTCGTCGGTGGCCCGGTGCCGCCGGTGCCGCTGCTGGCGGCGATGCCGGAGAACCGGTTCGTGTGGAGCCCGGTCGTGCTGGTGGGCGCGGCGCTGATCGGCGCGTTCGTCGGCTGGACCTGCCGCAAGGTGTCCGACCGGCCCTCCTCGCGGATCCGCGCGGTGCTGGTCGCCGCGATCACGGCGGCCGTGGGCAGCCTGGTGCTCGCCGCGACGGCCGGTGGCCGGCTGGCGTCCGGCGCGTTCGACCCGGTGACGGTGCCGGCGGGCTTGCTCGCGCTGATGGTGGCGCTGTGGGTGCTGGTGCCGGGTGCGCTGGTCGCCTGGCTCGCCGGGTCCCGCACGAAGGCCGTCGCGGCCGGGGCCGCTGAGTTCGTCGAGCCGGACTACGACGAAGAAGCCGCCGATCCGGACGTCGTGTTCGAGGACGACGAGCTCACCGAGCAGTTCGAGCAGCTCGAGGTCGTGGACGCCGACGAGTTCGAGGTCGAGGAAGACCTCGAGGACGACGACTACTACGACGAAGACGAGTACGACGAGGACTACGAAGAAGAAGACCTCGACGACGAAGACCTCGACGAAGAAGCCGTTGTCGACGAAGAGGAAGACGACGAACCCGTCGACGAGGACGCCGAAGAGGAGGTCGTCGACGACGACGAGGACCTCGACGCGGAGTTCGACGAGATGCTCGGCATGGAGCCCGAGGAGGACCTGGACGGCAAGCCAGAACGGTGACCGCCTAAACTGCCCCTGAGCTGCTACAACACGCCACGCCCAGGAGTAGACGCTGAGCACCGAACTTCGGCTTCCCGCACCGGCGCGCGTCGTCGTACTCGTCTCCGGTTCCGGAACCCTCATGCAGGCGTTGCTGGACGCCGACCTCCCGATCGAGGTGGTCGCGGTCGGCGCCGACCGCGAGAACATCGAGGGCCTCAAGCGCGCCGAACGCGCCGGGGTGCCGCACTTCGCCGTGAAGCTGCGCGACCACGCCGACCGAGCCGCGTGGGACGTCGCGCTGACCGAGGCGGTGGCCTCCTTCAAGCCCGACCTCGTGGTGTCCGCCGGCTTCATGAAGATCATCGGTCCGGCTTTCCTGGCGCGCTTCGGCGGCCGGATGATCAACACCCACCCCGCGCTGCTGCCCGCGTTCCCCGGCGCCCACGGCGTCCGCGACGCGCTGGACTACGGCGTGCACGTCACCGGATCGACGGTGCACCTGGTCGACGCGGGCGTCGACACCGGGCCGATCCTCGCGCAGGAGGCCGTGGTCGTCGAACCCGGCGACACCGAAGAGACCCTGCACGAACGCATCAAGGTCGTCGAACGCCGGCTGCTCGTCGAGACGGTCGGCAGGCTGGCCCGCGAGGGCTGCACCGTGAACGGACGAAAGGTGAGCATTCCGTGAGCACTCCTGCCGAGAGGCGACCGGTCCGCCGGGCCCTGATCGGGGTCTCCGACAAGGCCGGCCTGCTGGAACTGGCCACCGGCCTGCACGCGGCCGGAGTCGAGATCGTCTCCACCGGCGGCACCGCGAAGGTCCTCGCCGACGCGGGCGTCCCGGTGACGCCGGTCGAGCAGGTGACCGGGTTCCCCGAGTGCCTCGACGGCCGCGTCAAGACGCTGCACCCGCGCGTGCACGCCGGGCTGTTGGCCGATCTGCGCAAGGAGTCGCACGTCGAGCAGCTGCGCGAGATGGACATCGCGCCGTTCGACCTGCTGGTCGTGAACCTGTACCCGTTCACGCAGACCGTCGCGTCCGGCGCGAGCCCCGACGAGTGCGTCGAGCAGATCGACATCGGCGGCCCCGCGATGGTGCGCGCGTCGGCGAAGAACCACGCGAACGTCGCGGTCGTCGTCGACCCGGCGCGCTACGACTGGGTGCTGGAGAACGTCCGCGAGGGCGGCTTCACCCTGGCCGACCGGCAGAAGCTGGCCGCGGACGCGTTCCGCCACACCGCGACCTACGACGTGGCTGTGGCGTCGTGGATCGGCAACGTGCTGGCGCCCGACGACGAGGGTTCCGGCTTCCCCGGCTGGGTCGGCGCGACCTGGAACCGGTCGAACGTGCTGCGCTACGGCGAGAACCCGCACCAGAACGCCGCGCTGTACGTCCAGGGCGACGGCCGTGGCGGTCTGGCGTCGGCGAAGCAGTTGCACGGCAAGGAGATGTCGTACAACAACTTCCTCGACGGCGACGCCGCCTGGCGTGCCGCGTGGGACCACGAGCTGCCCTGCGTCGCGATCATCAAGCACGCGAACCCGTGCGGCATCGCGGTGTCCGAGGTCAGCATCGCGGACGCGCACCGCAAGGCGCACGAGTGCGACCCGGTCAGCGCGTTCGGCGGCATCATCGCGGCGAACCGCGAGGTCACCGTCGAGATGGCCGAGTTCGTCTCGGAGATCTTCACCGAGGTCGTCATCGCTCCGTCCTATGCGGACGGTGCGGTGGAGGTGTTGCAGCGCAAGAAGAACGTGCGCATCCTGGTCGCCGAGGCACCTGCTCGTGGCGGTGCCGAGATGCGTCCGGTGTCCGGCGGTCTGCTGCTCCAGCAGCGCGACGCCATCGACGCCTCCGGTGACTCGCCGGCGAACTGGACGTTGGCCTGCGGCAAGCCCGCGGACGAGAAGACGCTGGCGGACCTGGAGTTCGCGTGGCGCGCCATCCGCGCGGTGAAGTCCAACGCGATCCTGCTGGCGGACAACGGCGCCACCGTCGGCGTCGGCATGGGCCAGGTCAACCGGGTCGACTCGTCGCACCTCGCGGTGAAGCGCGCGGGTGAGCGGGCCAAGGGCGCGGTCGCCGCGTCGGACGCGTTCTTCCCGTTCCCGGACGGGCTCGAGGTGCTGCTGGAGGCCGGTGTGCGCGCGGTCGTGCAGCCCGGTGGTTCGGTGCGCGACCCCGAGGTGATCGCGAAGGCCGAGGAGCACGGCGTGACGCTGTACCTGACCGGTACGCGCCACTTCGCTCACTGATGTCGATGAAGGGCTCCTTCATCCACCTCACGTGGATGAAGGAGCCCTTCATCGTTCGGGTCAGAGCTTCGCGACCATCTCCGCGGCGAGGCCTTTGGCGGCGGCCTCGAACTCGGCGACGTCGGGCTTGGTGTTGGTGAACAGGCCCGCGTCCCAGCCGCCGTAGTCGACCTGGACGACGGTGTCACCCTTGCGCACGATGATCCAGATGTCCGTGAGCGCGGACTTGTCCACCACCAGCACCGCCGCGGCCTGGTCGCCGAGCCCGTCGAGCGGCTTCTGCTGAGGCACACCCCTGGTCTTCATGTGGTCCGCCACGATCTCGTCGACGCTCTCGTTCGCCTTGGTCGTGACGTACACGTCCGAGCTGCGGTAGCCGCTGCCGTCGACGCCCTTGGTCTGGTGCCACGAGCAGATCGTGCGCTTGCCGTCGTCGCCCATCTCCAGTTCGGACGAACCCAGCTTGTTCGGGTTCGTGGTCCGCGCCTTGGCCAGCGCGGTCTCGGAGATGTTGCCGCACAACGCCGGCAGCTGGTCGGCGCGCTTGGGCTCGCCGCCGTCCTTGTGGACGTCGAGGTAGACGACGAGGCCGGTGGCCAGGCCGCCCAGCACCAGCACACCGGCGAGGATCGCGATGATCAGCGGTGCCTTGCTCTTCTTCGGTGCCGGCGGAGGGCCGTAACCCGGCGGAGGCTGCTGCCATCCGGGTGGTGGTTGCTGCCAGCCCTGTGGTTGCGGCGGCATCTGCTGATGCCAGCCGTGTGGTGGTGGTTGGTTCACGGTTTCCCCAGTAAGTCCCAGTGATCCGGCCACCGTAGATGACCTTGCGAGGCCCCGTGGGCCTGTCCCCCGAAAGAGTGACGCTGTGGCATTGACACAGGGGTGCGCCCGCGCGCTACGATCATCCCGTTCGTTCGAACAAGAGTTCGAATAAGCAAGTCGCCGAACTTCCCGCGGCGGCCGTGCACAGGGGTGCGCACGGTCCGAGACGGGAGGTGGGTGGAGTGTCCAGGTCGGCAACGGCGTCGTTGGCCGCGCTCGGGGTGAACCCGGCCAGCGAGCTGACCAGCACCACCACCGACCACACCACGGGGCGGGTGCTGCCGGTTCGCGGGGGACTGGCGGGCCTGCTGCCGTGGGGCGGCTTGCGGCGAGGCAGCACGGTGTCGGTGGGCGGATCGACATCGCTGCTGCTCGCCCTGCTCGCGGGAGCGACCGCGGACGGCTGTTGGGCCGCCGTGGTCGGTCTGCCGCAGGTGGGCGTGCTGGCCGCGGCCGAGCTCGGGGTCTCGGTGCAGCGGCTGGCACTCGTCCCACGCCCCGGCTCCGATCCGGGCCCGGTGATCGCGGCCCTGCTGGACGGCCTCGACCTGGTGGCCGTCGCCTGCCCACTACCTCCCTCACTCGCGCGTCGGCTGACGGCCCGCGCGCGCCAACGCCGTGCGGTGCTCATCGCGTTCGGTTCCTGGCCCTCGGCCGACGTGGAGCTGACCGCGGAGTCCGTGCGCTGGAACCCGCTCGACGACGGCGCGGAAACGTTGCGGCGCCAGGAGATCAGCGTGCGCAGCGGCGGCCGTGGCTCGGCGGGCAAGCCGCGGCACGTGCTGCTGACGTTCGGGGAAGAGGAAATCGAGCTCCCGCTGGTGGCCGGCGAACCGGCCGGGTCCGACGAGCCGGCTGATGCCGGTCCGGACCGGGCTGACGAACTGGCCGCCAAGCGGGCTACAACCCGAGGTCGTCCTGCGTGAAGGACACCCGTCTCCTCGCGGTCTGGTGCCCGGACTGGCCGGTCGTCGCCGCCTGCACCGCCACCGGCACCGGTCAGCACGTGCCGGTGGCGGTCGTCGACGGCAACGAGATCGTGTCCACCTCGGCCGTGGCGCGCACCGAGGGGATTCGCCGGGCGATGCGCAAGCGCATGGCCGAGTCGATGTGCCCCGAGCTGATCACCTTCGAGCACGACCCGCAGCGCGACGCCCGGTTCTTCGAGCCGGTCGCGGTGGCCGTCGAGGAGGTCGCGCCCGGCATCGAGGTCGTGCAGCCGGGACTGGTCGCGGTGCCGGCGCGGGGACCGGTCGGGTACTTCAAGACCGCCGAGCAGGCAGCCGAACGGATCGTCGACCACATCGCGGCGCAGACGAACGTCGAGGCTCAGGTCGGTGTGGCCGACAGCTTGTTCGCGGCCACGAAAGCCGCGCACCGCAACGTGATCGTGCCGCCGGGCCGGACCGCGGAGTTCCTCGGACCGTTGGGCGTGCACGAACTCGACGCGCCGGAGCTGGTCGACCTGTTGCGCAGACTGGGTTTGAAGACGCTCGGCGCGTTCGCGGAGGTGCCGGAGAACGCCGTCGCGTCGAGGTTCGGCGGTCCGGCCACCCGGCAGCACCGGCTGGCGCGCGGCCTGCCCGAACGTCCGCTCGACAAGCGCAGGCCCGCGCCCGAACTCGCCGTCGCGGAGACCTTCGACGAACCGGTCGACCGCATCGACTCGGCCGCGTTCGCCGCGAAGATCCTCTCGGAACGGCTGCACGAGAACCTCGCGAGCAGAAGTCTCGCGTGCACGCGGCTCGGCATCCACGCCCGCACCGAGACCGACGAGGAACTGCACCGGGTCTGGCGGGCCGCGGAACCGTTGACACCACGGGGAATCGCGGACCGCGTGCGCTGGCAGCTCGACGGCTGGCTCACCCGCGAGCGGCTCACGTCCGGCATCAGGACGCTCACCCTCGAACCCGTCGAGGTCGTCAACGGCACCGCGCTGCAGCTCGGGTTGTGGGGCCACGACGACGAACGCGCGGTGCGGGCCCTGTCGCACGTCCAGGGTCTGCTCGGCCCGGACGCCGTGCTCACCCCGGTGCTCGACGGCGGCAGAGGGCCGAAGGAGCAGGTCAGGCTCGTGCCGTGGGGTGACGAACGGGTGTCGTCGACCAACCCGGACCACCCGTGGCCAGGCCGGCTTCCGAGAGCACCCGCGACGCTCGCCGACGACCCCGTTGAGTTGAAGGACGCGGAGGGCAACGCGGTCGGCGTCACCGGCCGGCTCGAACTCACCGCACAACCGAAAAAGCTGATCGTCAAAGGGAAAACGCAGGAGATAGCGGCGTGGGCCGGACCGTGGCCGGTCGACGAACGGTGGTGGGCGCCGGATCCGCACCGGGCCGCGCGCATCCAGGTGCAGACGAACGACCAGGCGTTCCTGCTGATCCGCAGGGACCAGAGGTGGTTTCTGGAAGGGGTGTACGACTGATGCAGGACGACTACTGGGATCTGCTGGAGACCTTGATCCCGTTGCCGCGCAAGGAACGTGATGGGCTGGAATAACCCTCCGGTCCGCTGGAAGGAGCTGGAGCGCGCCCTCTCCGGCAAGCCAGTCGAGCAGAAACCCGACGGCGGCGACGGTCCAGGGTGGTCGCGGCACCGCGACCGGTACACCGCGCCGCCGGGTTTCGAGCTGCGCGTGGACGAGCTCGCGGTCACCCGCAAGCGCGTGCCGTACGCGGAGCTGCACTGCCATTCCAACTTCAGCTGGCTCGACGGCGCGAGCCACCCGGAGGAGCTCGTCGAGGAGGCGCAACGGCTCAAACTCGACGCCATCGCGATCACCGACCACGACGGCATGTACGGCGTGGTGCGGTTCGCCGAGGCGGCCAAGGAACTCGGGATGCACACGGTGTTCGGCGCCGAGCTCAGCATCGGGCTCGGCAAGCCTGCCAACGGCGAACCGGATCCCGAGGGCGATCACCTGCTTCTCCTCGCGCGCCAACAGGAGGGCTACCACGCCCTGTGCCGCACGCTCACCACCGGCCACCTCGACGACGGCGCGGAGAAGGGCAAACCCGTCTACGACATCGACCAGATCGTCGCGGACACCCACGGTGAGGTCGTGGTGCTGACGGGATGCCGCAAGGGAACCGTGCGCAGAGCGCTGACCAGGGAAGGGCCAGAGGCGGCGTACCGGGAGATCGTCCGGCTCACCGACCTGTTCGGCAAGGGACGCGTGCACGTCGAGCTGACCGACCACGGCCTGCCGGAGGACAGCAAGCGCAACGACCTCCTCTACGCGATGGCGCAGGACCTCAAACTTCCGGTCGTGGCAACGAATGCCGTCCATTACGCGACTCCGGGTCGTGGCCGGCTCGCCGCCGCGATGGCCGCCGTGCGCGCCAGGAGCAGCCTCGACGACATGGCCGGCTGGCTGCCGCCGTCACCCGCCGCGTTCCTGCGCAGCGGCGAGGAGATGTTCCACCGGTTTCGCCGTTTCCCCGGCGCCGTGCACAACGCCGCGTTGCTCGGCATGCAGCTGGCGTTCGACCTGAGACTGGTCGCGCCGCGGCTGCCGCCGTTCGACGTGCCGCCCGGCCACACCGAGAGCAGTTGGCTGCGCAAGCTCACCTACGAGGGCGCGCACCGGCGGTACCCCGACGGTGACGAGAAGGTGTTCCGGCAGATCGAGCACGAGCTGAAGATCATCGAACAGCTGGAGTTCCCCGGTTACTTCCTCGTCGTGCACGACATCGTGGACTTCTGCCGGAAGAACGACATCCTCTGCCAGGGCCGGGGCAGTGCCGCCAACTCCGCGGTGTGCTTCGCGCTCGGCATCACCAACGTCGACGCGGTCCGCTTCGACCTGCTCTTCGAACGCTTCCTGGCCCCCGCCCGCGACGGCCCTCCCGACATCGACGTCGACATCGAGTCCGACCGGCGCGAGGAGGTCATCCAGCACGTCTACGCCAAGTACGGCCGCCGGCACGCCGCGCAGGTCGCGAACGTCATCACCTACCGCGCCCGGTCCGCGGTGCGCGACATGGCCCGCGCGCTCGGCCACTCGCCGGGCCAGCAGGACGCGTGGAGCAAACAGATAGACAGATGGGGCCCGCTGGGCACCACCACCGACGACTGCGACATCCCGCGCCCGGTGCTGGAGCTGTCCGCGCAGCTGGAGAACTTCCCGCGGCACCTGGGCATCCACTCCGGCGGCATGGTGATCTGCCACCGCGCCGTCAGCGAGGTGTGCCCGGTGGAGAAGGCGCGCATGGACAAGCGCACGGTGCTGCAGTGGGACAAGGACGACTGCGCGTCCATCGGCCTGGTGAAGTTCGACCTGCTCGGCCTCGGCATGCTCTCCGCCCTGCACTACGCCATCGACCTCGTGCGCGAGCACGAAGGCGTCGACGTGGACATGGGGCGCATCGATCTCACGGACCAACGTGTCTACGAGATGTTGCAGAAAGCTGATTCCGTCGGTGTTTTCCAGGTGGAGAGCCGCGCGCAGATGGCGACGTTGCCGCGCTTGAAGCCGCGCGAGTTCTACGACCTGGTCGTCGAGGTGGCCCTGATCCGGCCGGGTCCGATCCAGGGCGGCTCGGTGCACCCGTACATCAGACGCCGCAACAAGGTCGAGGAGTGGGACTACGACCATCCGTTGCTGGAGAACGCTCTGCACAAGACGTACGGCGTGCCGTTGTTCCAGGAACAGCTCATGCAGATCGCCGTGGACGTGGCCGGCTTCACCGCCGCCGAGGCCGACGAACTGCGCCGCGCGATGGGCGCCAAGCGCTCGACCGCCCGCATGGAACGCCTGCGCGACCGCTTCTACGAGGGCTGCGCCGCGCAGGGCATCGATGAGGAACTCGCCGGGCGGATCTATGCGAAGCTGCTGGCGTTCGCCAACTTCGGCTTCCCCGAGTCGCACGCCCTGTCGTTCGCGCACCTGGTGTTCGTGAGCGCGTGGTTCAAGCTCTACTACCCGGCGGCTTTCTGCGCGGCCCTGCTCCGCGCCCAGCCGATGGGCTTCTACTCCCAGCAGTCACTGGTCGCCGACGCCCGCCGCCACGGCGTGACGGTGCACGGCCCGTGCGTGAACTCGTCGCTCCCGTGGGCGGGCCTGGAGCGTTTCGAGGGAGCGAACGCGGTCCGCATCGGCTTGACGGCGGTGCGCGGTGTCGGTGCCGCGGACGCCGAACGAATCGTTGCCGCACAACCGTTCCGCGACATGGAGGACTTCGGCTCCCGCGTGCAGCTCAGCACGGCCCAGGTGGAAGCCCTGGCCACCGCCGGCGCCTTCGGGTGTTTCGGGCTGGAGCGTCGCGAGGCGCTGTGGGCCGCCGGCGCGGTCGCCGCGATCCGGCCTGACCGCCTGCCCGGCACCACGGTCGGCGTGGACGCGCCCGCGTTGCCCGGCATGGACGACGTCGAGCTGGCGGTGGCGGACGTGTGGGCCACGGGCCTGTCGCCGGACAGCTTCCCCACCCAGTTCGTCCGGTCCCAGCTGGACGCGATGGGTGCGCTGCCCACTGCCGCGCTCTCGGCGGTGAAGCCCGGAACTCGGGTGCTCATCGGGGGTGCGGTGACACATCGGCAACGTCCGGCGACCGCGGGCGGGGTCACGTTCCTCAACATCGAGGACGAGACCGGGATGGTGAACGTCGTGTGCTCGCAGGGGTTGTGGGCGCGGTACCGGCGGGTGGCGCGCAGCAGCGGGGCGATGCTGGTGCGGGGCGTGGTCGAGTCGGCGGAGGGGGTGGTCAGCCTGATGGCGGACCGGTTGCAGCACCTCGACCTGCGCATTCCGTCGAAGTCACGCGACTTCCGCTGAACTCTGTCGGTGCGGAATTTCCGTTCGCTCTGCGAGATCCATTGGACACCGCTATGTTCGACGGGACGCAATCGAGCACACACCTGGGGGTAATGTGCCGCTTGAGCACCTTGAGCTGGCCAAACTCGACATTCCCGACGATCCGCGAACCCGCGCGCATTTCGCCGAACTCACCCGTCCGGGTGGTCGTGAGCTGGAGCCGGCCGACACTTACGAAGCGCGCGATCCGAGCGGATTCGTCATTGTCACCGTGAACAAGGACCGGAAGGTGACGAACGTCCGAATTCGGGCACGGTGGTTCGAACACCTGCGGCCAGAGCATTTTCCGGCCGCGCTCTACAACACTTATGTGACCGCGGTTCAGCGGGCGTTCGCCGTGGAGTTCGCCCACCGGCCGCCGGAGCATGCGAGCGCGCCCGCTCCCGCAGCCTTCGCGGACCCCGCCGACCTGTCGCCGGAGGAGTGGCAGACGAGGACGACGGCCCGGATCAACGCCATGGCCGACCAGTACGACGCGATCCGCCGCCAGCAGCAACAGCCGAAGCGGCTGGAGGTCTCCGACATCCGCAGTCCGCTCGGCTACCTCACCCTGCACGTGCGGGCCGGGGGTCCGGTCGCGATCCACGGCAACCCCCAGGCGCTGGACAACCCCTCGGACACCGTGCTGTCCGAGGACGCCCTGCAGATGTTCGTCCGGGCGGGCCTCGGGATCGACCCCGGAGAGCAGCCTGCCGTGCGGCCGCGGGGTGGCGGCAGCAGCGAGGCGGACGACGAGTACTTCTCGGATTTCAACGTGTTGCGGGGGAGGGACTGGAATGGGCAGCGATGACTTCAAGGTCGTCACCCAGAAGATCCGGGACGAGGCCAAGATCTGGCAGCAGCGCGTGGACGCCACCACGCCGATCGTGTCGGCGGTGCAGCGCACCTGGCTCGCGAACACCGCGTTCTTCGTGGGCGACCTGGCGACCCTGGGCGTGGGAATGATCAACGCCGACGCGGAGGCCAGGCAGTACAACGAGTTCCGCGAGTACATCGAGAAACTGCTGACAGGCGCGGCCATCGAGTTCGGCCAGATCGACGCGACGCTGCGGAAGATCGCGGACGAGTACGACCGGACCGAGAGCATCAACAAGCTCGATCTCGACAAGACGTACCACGTGTAGGAGTTGACCACCCGCATGACTGCCCCTGCCCAGGAAGAAGACCTGAACAAGTGTTTCGACGGCCTTGAGGACAAGGCTCGTGGCTGCGCCGACAGCTTCAACAAGGCCGTTCACCACATCAACGACTGGCGGTACCTGCTCGGCCCGGCCATGCTCGTCATCCGTCCCGCGCTCGACAAGATCCGTGAGTACATGGACAAGGTGTTCAAGCTGATCAGGACGGCCGTGGATCACCAGCTCCCGGTGATCTCGCTGATCCGGCAGTCCTTCGCGTGGCTCCGCGAAGTGCAGCAACCGGTGAACAACCTCGTCCACGCCAAGACCCACCTGGCCTACGAGTGGGAGGGTGAGGCGAGCCAGGCCTACCAGGACAAGGTCGGCGTGCAGAACGACGCGATCGTCACCGTCGGGACCAAGGCGGACATGGTCAGCAAGTGGCTCATGGACATCGCCAAGTACAACGTCGAGTACATGGTCAACCTGGCCCAGCTGGCGACCGACTTCCTGGGCGCGCTCGTCGGAGCCGCGGTCGAGGCCGCGACCGTCGTCGAGATCCCGTTCGCCGTGGACGCGCTCGCGGGTGCCATCGGCGACCTCGTCGGCAAGTACCTGGGGATGCTGGTGGCCATCGCCAACCGGTTCATGGAGGCGCTCAGCAAGGTGCGTGACCTCATGAGCCAGATGTCCGACCCCAAGTTCAAGAACGGGACGTGGCCACAGGCGGTGACCGGATGAGGCCACGCCCGATCATCGGGGTGGCGATCACGACCATGGCTCTCGTCGGTGGCTGCACCGTCAAACCTGTGCCCACCGCCACCTTCACCAGCGCCCCGCCGCCGACCACCACCCCGGCTCCAGGTCCGGTCAAGTACGCCTCCGCGAGTTTCCGGAGCTGTCCGGAAATCCAGCAGAAGGTCCCCGGCCTGCCGCCCGCTCTGAAGGCCGAGCCGACCCGGAGCTCCGACGAGTTCGGGCTGACGTGCACCTTCATCACGTCGGAGGGCGGCGGCTCCGTGCTGATGATCAACTTTGACGTGGCCCTCTACGAGAACAGGCCGGACTCCGCCGGCGTGGAGCGGGCGAAGCTGGCGTTCAGCAACAGCACGCAGACGGGCGCTGAGAAGGACGCCAGCGTGAACCTGGGTTCCGATGCCCGTTGGCTTGATCCCGGTGTCGGCCCCAGTTGCCGGCTGCAGACTCTCGACGCGAACGTGGTGCTGATGACGCGGTACAGCCGATCGAAGGAGGTGGATCCGCGAAGCGAGGAGTGCCGCAGTGAAGCCCGAGTCGTGGCGAAGCAGCTCTTCGACGCCATTCAGCCGTAGTTCCCCTGCCAGGACTCGAACCTGGTCCTCCCGCGCCTCCCGTTTGATGTGTCGTGGATCACAATCGGAGGTGTCAGGTTCGAGCAGGTTGGCTTGTCAGATGACCGTCATCGAGATCCGGTGACGTGATCGTGAGGGGTGACAGGCCATGGAGAACAACCACCACGTCGTCGTTCTGGGTGCGGGATACACCGGCATGTACGCCGCGATCCGACTTGCGCACCGCACGCGGCGGATGGGTGTCCGCATCACGCTCGTCAACCCGTCGGCGCGGTTCACCGAGCGCTTGCGGATGCACCAGATCGCCGCCGGTCACACTCTGGCCGACCACCGGATCCCCGATCTGGTCGCGGGCACGAACATCACGTTCGTGCAGGGCAAGGCCACCGCCATCGACCCCGACGGCCACACCGTCACCATCGACGACGGCACGCGGCTGGACTACGACACCCTGGTCTACGCGCTGGGCAGTGCCACTGACACCAGCGTCGTTCCCGGCGCGGACCTGCACGCCTTCACTCTCAACGGTCTGCACGCCGCCGCGCGCTTCAGCGACCGGCTGGGGGAACTCACCGCGGGCGACACCGTCACCGTCTGCGGCGGCGGACTCACCGGCATCGAGGCGGCGACCGAGATCGCCGAAGCCCGCCCCGACCTGAACGTCACGCTGATCAGCACGACCGAGCCCGGCTCGATGCTGGGCGAGGAGGCACGCGCGTACCTCCACCGGTCACTGGATCGCCTCGGCGTGACGGTGGCGGCCGGCCGGCGGATCGCCAAGGTGCTGCCCGACGCCGTCGAACTGGAGACCGGCGAACTCCTCGAATCGGACGCCTGCCTGTGGACCGCGGGCGTCAAGGTGTCGCCGCTGGCCGGGGAGTCAGGCATGGCCGTGGACGGCCGCGGCCTGATCGTGGTGGACGCGGTGCTGCGGTCGGTGTCGCATCCCGACATCCACGCCATCGGTGACGCCGCCGCGATCCGGCTCGCCTGGGGAGAACTGCACGGCACCTGCCAGAGCGGCCTGCCCACCGCCCAGCACACCGCCGACACCATCGCCCGCCTGTTGCGCGGCAAGCAGGCCAAGCCGTTCCGGTTCGGCTACTACCACCAGCCGATCAGCCTCGGCCGCCGTGACGCGGTCATCGGGTTCACCCGTGCCGACGAGACCCCGCGCAGGATCTGCCTGAAGGGACGCGCCGCCGTCATCTACAAGGAGATGGTGAGCAGCAGCCCCGTCCAGATGTTCAAGCTCAGCAAGCGCATGAACGTCAGCGCAACCGTCTCGAAGGGCGGCCGCGCGACCCGGTAGTCCGGACAGTTCCTCTGCCAGGACTCGAACCTGGTCCTCCCGCGTAACAGTCGGGCGTGCTGCCGCCAGCACCTCAGAGGATCGGTGGAGCAGTACCCCCGGCAGGAGTCGAACCTGCGTTTCCGGCTTCGGACGCCGGTGTCGTGTCCGTTGGACCACGGGGGTGCCGGTTGAGCCTTTTCGTCGGATGCCCGCGAGTCGAACGCGGTGTGTCCTCATCCCAAATGAGGTGGGTTGCCGTCTCCCTCGCACCCGTCAGTACCCCTGCCAGGAGTCGAACCTGAATCTCGGCGTTCGTAGCGCCGCACTCTCTCCATTGAGCTACAAGGGCAAATTTAAATGCACAACAAATAAAGAGAGCCGCCCTGTCGGTTTCCCGGCGGGGCGGCTCCCTGAGTGGCCTGATGTCATGCCACTACAAGGAGCTCACCTGCAAGAACGGTCGTGACGGTCGCACGCACAGGACAGCGCTGAAGCGCCGCTCCCGAGTCTGCATGCCGACCATGACGTTCCCCTTACGCTTCGTGTGTGGCACAAGTATTGCGGCGGTCAGTGCTCGCCGTCAATCATTATTTCTGAACTCGTTCGAAAGTCAGGAACGAAACTCCGCTCTCGAACAGGCGCGCATCGGTGCGCTGGAACCGGGTGATGTCGGACTTCCCGTCGAACAACGGGACACCGCGCCCGAACACCACCGGGTGGATCTTGAGCAGCAGCTTGTCGATCTGCGGCAGCAGGGCGGCGGCCAGCTTGCCGCCGCCGCACAGCCAGATGTCGAGGCCGTCCTCTTCCTTCAGTGCCCGCACCCGGCCGGCCACGTCCTCGCGGATCACCTCGACGTCGTCCGGGGTGCCGGTCAGCGACGACGACACGACGAACTGCCGCAGGTGTGCGTAGGGCGAGGGCAGCCCGCCCGGGACCTGGTAGGTGTGGCGGCCCATCAGCACCGTGTCGAAGTTCCGGTTCGGCTTGCCCGAGAAGCCGAACGGTTCCCGGAACTGGGTCGGCAGCGTGTCCCAGTACTCGGCGTTGATGCCGGCCATGTGGTCGCCCTCGAAGACGAACCCGTCGAAGGTCCCGTCCTCGGCCGCGATGTACCCGTCGAGTGTCACTGCCACGTAGTAAACGAGCTTTCGCAAAGCGATCATCCCCTCAGTCGTTCAACCACGACAACTGTAGTACTATGGCTGTAGTGGTTGTCAAGGAGGCATCGTGGTCCGCAACGTTGTACGGCGAACTGCTCTGTTGGACGCGGCGGTCGACGTCCTGGCCGAGGAGGGTGCGCGGGGGCTGACCTACCGCGCGATCGACGCGAAGGCGGAGGTGCCGGCGGGCACGGCGTCGAACTACTTCGTCAACCGCGACGAGCTGATGTCCGAGGTCGCGATCAGGGTGACTGAGCGGCTCACACCGTCGGACGAGTCGATCGCGGAGTCGCTCGCGCTGCCCAGGGACAAGTCGCTGAGCGTGAAGTTCATGCACGACATCATCAAGCGGGCGGACGCCGACAAGGTCTGCTATCTCGCGATGATGGAGCTGCGGCTCGAAGCCACGCGGCGCCCGGAGCTGCGGACGGCGCTCACGAAGACGTTCACCGCCAACCTCGACTTCAACATCGCGTTCAACGAGGACGCGAAGCTGCCCGGCGACCGGATGACCGTCGTCCTCCTGTACTTCGCGATGACGGGGTTGATCTACGAACGGCTGACGTTGCCGGACGTGGCGGCGGCGATGGACCTCGACGAGCTCATCGAGGTCCTCGTCGACCGCGCTATCGGCTGAGCGGACCGCCGGTGATCGTCAACGCCACGGCGATCACCACGATGCCCAGGGTCGAGTACAGGAACGCGTCCATGCCGCGGCCGCGGATCTTGATCAGACCCGCCTGCTCGTCGCTCACCAGGATCCGCAGCACGGCGGCGACCAGCAGCGACACGCCCAGCAGGACCGCGCCCTGCCGCCAGTGGTACTGGAAGATCCGCACCAGCCCGAGCGCGCTGACCCCGAGCACCAGCGCGAACGGCAGGTGCTTGCCGGGGCCGGACCGCCAGCGCTGTTCGCCCATGAGCGCCTGCGCGTCAGACCGCTGCATGGGCGCGCTCGGCGGCTTCGACGGTGTTGGTCAGCAGCATCGCGACGGTCATCGGGCCGGCGCCACCGGGGATCGGCGCGAGCCAGCCCGCGACCTCGCGGACCTCGGGAGCCACGTCGCCGACGAGGCCGGCCTCGGTGCGGGTGATGCCGACGTCGACCACGGCCGCGCCCGGCTTGACCATGTCCGCGGTGATCAGGCCGGGGCTGCCGGCACCGGCGATCACGATGTCCGCCCGGCGCACCTCGGCCGCGAGGTCCTTGGTGCCGGTGTGGCACAGCGTCACGGTGGCGTTCTCGGAGCGGCGGGTCAGCAGCAGGCCGATCGGGCGGCCGACGGTGACACCGCGGCCGACGACCGTGACGTTCGCGCCCGCGATCGGCACCTCGTAACGGCGCAGCAGCTCCACGATGCCGCGCGGGGTGGCGGGCAGCGCGGCGTCCTCACCGAGCACCAGCTTGCCCAGGTTGACCGGGTGCAGGCCGTCGCCGTCCTTGCGCGGGTCGATCCGCTCCAGGATCGCGTTCGCGTTGAGGTGCTTGGGCAGCGGGAGCTGCACGATGTAGGCGGTGACCTCGGGGTTCGCGTTCAGCTCGTCGATGACGGCCTCCAGCTCCTCCTGCGTGGTCTCCTCGGGCAGGTCGCGGCGGATCGACTTGATGCCGACCTTCTCGCACGCCCGGTGCTTGCCCTTGACGTACGAGTGCGAGCCGGGGTCGTCGCCGACCAGCACGGTGGCCAGACCGACCGAGACCGGCAGCGCGGCGACCCGCGCCTTGAGGTCCTCGAACAGCGCGTTCCGGGTTTCGTTGCCGTTGAGCAGCGTCGCAGTCACGTCTTCATCCTCCCATTGGGCAGCGCCGCGATGCCGACCGACACCAGCGTCAGCACCACACCTATCACGGTCGGCAACGCCAGACGCCCGCTCACCGCGTCCAGCAGCACGGCCCCGACGAGCTGCCCGCTCACGCCGCACAACCCGACCATCAGCACACCGATGAACCGCACGGAGACGATCGCTCCGCCCACCCCGACGATGCCGATCAGCCCGCCGAGGTAGAGCCACCAGTGCGAGGTGAAGGTGCCCGGCACTCCACCCCACGCCACCAGGTTGACCAGTGACAACGCCGCCGTGCCCACGGTGAAGTTCACCAGGATCGTCGCCATCGAGTGGACCGCGGCCTCGCGCACCAGCCCGTTCACCGCCTGCTGCCAGCCCATCAGCAGACCCGCGACCAACGGCAGCACCGCGAGCCACAACCCGCTGGGCGACGTGAACTGGTGCGACACGGCGACCGTGACCGCGATAACACCGACGACGGCTCCAGCGACACGAGTGGTTGTGAACGGTTTCGACCCGCCCGGCCCGACCCCGAGTCGGTCGATCACCATGCTGCTCACGACCTGTCCGATCACCACCGCGACCGTGAACACCGCCACACCGATGGTCGCGACCGCGAGCCCCTGCGAACCGACCAGCACCGCGCCGCTGATGCCACCGACGCACTCCCACCACCGGATCCGCCGGTGCCGCAGCGCGTCGCGCAGCCGGCGCAATCCGTCCCGTCCGGACTGTCGCGACAGGACGACCACCAGCAGCACCAACCATCCGCCTGCGAACGAGATCCAGCCCGCCAGCAGGCCGTTCTGCAACGACTGTGCGAGCGATCCGTTCACGCGCGCCTGGACCGCGATGGCGAGTCCACCGACCGCGGCCAGCAGACCGCCGGTCACCTGCGTGGACCGCGACAATGCTCCTCCAGCCGAGACAGGGGTGTTCTTGATCAGCTTTAACCAGGCCCGTGCACCGCGTTATGGTCGGGCCTCCACCGTTCGGCGCAATGGCGGGGGACGTGTGCGATCCGGCGAGTTGCGGGGGAAGATGTTGGCGTGTCCGAGCCGAAGCCGTTGAACCCTACAGAGCAGGATGCTCTGGTTAAGCAGATCGGCCTGACTCTCATGCGGGCCGCACCGGAGGACTGGCGCAGCGTCATCGCCCAGTACCGGGCCACCGGCCGTTACTTCGAGCTGGAGGCCGAA
This sequence comes from Lentzea kentuckyensis, assembly GCF_002150765.1. Lineage (GTDB taxonomy): Bacteria > Actinomycetota > Actinomycetes > Mycobacteriales > Pseudonocardiaceae > Lentzea > Lentzea kentuckyensis. Next base: position 13,765 of record NZ_MUYM01000032.1, on the reverse strand, counting down.
CTGCGGTTGCAGGACGGCACCTCGCACTCGTGGGCCGTGCCGCAGGACGTGGCCTCCCTGTTCGCCCGGCTGCGCGCGGGCATGCACCGAGAGGGCAGGGGCAGCTGGACGAACGCCCGTTACCAGCTCGATCATCCCTCCAGCTACAACCTCGACTTCGACCGCGCCGAGCCGAGCTGGCAGACGCCTCCTCCGCAGCAGGCGTACGTCGACGAGATGCGGTTCTTCCCGCGCGTCGACGAGAACGTGCCGGACTGGCTGCGCCGCCGGCTGAACCCGCCGACGCCGGTGTTCCGCACGGTCCGGGTGTTCGACGGGGCCGGACCCGGCGGCCGTCCGTCGGTCAACCGGCCGCCGGTGCCGGAGCCCGAGGTCGCGCCGCTGCTCGCGTACCTGTCGAACGCGCCGGTCGCCGTGGCCGGCCGCGGGTTCGACGCCGACCTGCTGGACCGCGAGTCCCCGCAGGTGGTGCCGTCCGGGTTCCAGACGGACGGCGTGTGGATCTGGCCCGTGGGCGTTTCCTACTACTTGCGCAAGTACGGCGTGCCGCCTGAGCTGGAGCTGGTCGAACGCGCCCGCTCCACCGGTTTCAACATGCCCGACGTGACCGAGGAGTCCCGGCTCGCCGCCGCCGCGAGCCTCGGCGCACCGGCCGCGCCGCCCGGAACCGTCGTGCCGGCGCCGCCGCAGGCCGAGCCGGAACCCGTGCCCGAGCCGGAACCGAAGTCGGACGAGACGCAGTACGTCACGCCGCCGAAGTTCGACGACGAGCCGGAGCCCGAGGTCGAGGAGTACGACTTCGAGCCGCTGACGCCAGAGCCGCAGGCCGCCGAGGTCACGACCGAGCAGCCGCAGATCCACCAGCAGATCCCGCCGCAGATCCAGCACGTCGAGCCGGAGCCCGAGCGGGAGCCGGAGGAGATCGCCTCGACGGTCGCGGTGCCGATTCCTGGCGTCGACGGCCCGCCCTACCGGGTGGTCTTCGACTCCGACGGCGTGCCCGACGTCGACGACCGGCGTCTGCGCGACACGTACGGCGCGGGCATGGACCTTTTCGCGCCGCACCCGTCCGAGACCGAGCAGCCGGAGCCGGTCGTCGCCGCGGTTCCCGACGTCGTTGCCGAGGAACCGAACGAAATGGATCTCGGCGACGAACAAGCTGTCGTGGACGTTGACGACGAACCCGAGATCCCGACCGCCGGGCCGGACGAGCCGGAGCTCCTCACGCACCACCGCGAGGAGGAGCGCACGGACCATCTCGTCGCGGAGACCGCGGAACGCCCCCGCGACGCCATGCAGGACACGATGGCGTGGAGCCCGGTCCTCGACGAGCCCCAGGAGAGCCCGTCCGAGGTCACCGAGGAACACCCGGTCGTCCCCGTCGCCGAGGACGAGCCCGACCTGGCCGAGAACGAGGTCGAGTCCACCGCGTCGTTCGAGCGGGAGTCGTTCGAGCGGGAGCCGTTCGAGCCTGCCGCTTTCGAGTCGGCGGGGTTCGAGCCGCAGTTCGAGCAGAAGCCGCACTTCGAGAACAAGTTCGAGTCGAAGTTCGACGCACCGAAGGTCGTCGAACCCGTCGCCGAGCCCTCGCCGGCGATGGTCGCACCGCTGCCCGTCGCCGCGCCCGCTCCGACTCACGTCGAGGAGACGACCCAGTTCGACGCGGCGCTGTTCAACGAGCCGGAGATCGAACCGGAGCCGGAACCGGAGCCAGAGCCGGAACCGGTGAAGCCGCCGCGTCAGGTCACGCAGGAGGAGGACCGCGAGCTGGCGGGCACCCGCCGCGCGCTCGACGACCTCAGCGTGCCGCACGGCGTCTACCGGATCGGCGAGCCGGCCGACCGCACCTGGACGCTGCGCCTCGACGGCGACAGCTGGGAGGTGTGCTGGTTCGACCACGGCCCGAAGAGCCCCGTGCGGTTCGACAAGGTCGAGGACGCGTCGGCGTACCTGGTCGGCAAGCTGGTGCTGGGCAACTTCCGCACGATCGTGCGTACGCCGCCCCCACCGCCGCAACGGCCGATGAGCAACGGTTTCCGCGAGGAGCCGCGCCGTCCTGTGCCGCCGCAGCGCCCGCCGATGCCGCCACCCGCACAGCCGCCCGCCCCGCAGGCACCGGCTCCGCAGGCGGCACCGGTCCAGCAGGCACCGGTCCAGCAGGCACCCGCACCGCAGGCACCGCCTCCGCCCGCGCCGACGCAGCAGGTCCCGGCCCCCGCGCCGGCACCGATCGCCGCAGCCGTGGCGCAGGAGGAGCCGTCGAAGCGGAAGTTCCCGATCTCGCCGCTCGCGGGCGAGCCGCCGCTGACGTTGTTCCGCCACAAGCAGATGTTCGAACTGCCGGCGGGCACCGAGGTCGACCGCTACGGCGACCAGACGGGCAACCTCGTCTACGTGGCGGGCACGCCGTTCCCGGAACGCAGCCTCGTGCCGTCGTGGATCAACCGCCCGTACCGCGTGTACCGGTTGCGCCGCCCGCTCGAGGTGCTGAGCGGGGTGGCGGTGCCGTGGTTCGAGCAGCCCGGCGGCGGAACCGCCTACCTGCTGCCGAAGGCGATCGAGGAGATGGTCGCGGACGGTGTGCTCGTGGAGATCACGGGATCAGCTGACAACTAGGCCGTAGGCGGCCGCGAAAGCGATCGCCTGGTCGACGTCGATCAGGGCTCCGGCGAGCTTGGCTTGCCGGAGCCCGTTCGCGTCGATCTGCGCCCCACGCAGATCCGCGCCCTCGAGTTTGGCGTCGAGCAGCCGTGCGCCCATCAGGTCCGCCTTGCTCAGGTCGGTGTTGCGCAGGTCCGCCTCGCTGAGGTTCGTCTCGCGGAACCGCTGGCCTTCGAGTTTCAGGTCGTACAGCGGCGCCTTCACGAACGACGCCAGCGTGAAGTCCACCTCGGTGAAGGTGATCGGCCGCAGCACGCACTCGACGAAGTTCGAACCCATGAGGCTGCACGAGTTGAAGGTCGACCGCGTCAGCACCGTGCGGTCGAAGGTGCACTGCCGGAACGCGGTCGCGTGGTGCTTCGACTCGCCGAGATCCGTCCGGGTGAAGTCGCACCGGGTGAACGTGCACCCCGTCGTGACGAGCTCGCGGAGATCGGCTTCGGTGAAGTCGCAGTCGGTGAAAGACCGCTTCTCCCAGTGCTGATTGGGCAGGTTCGCGTCGGCGTAATCCTCGCCGACCTCTTCGACCGGGTTGTCCACTCTCACACTCTGCCATTGGCCACGTGTTGGTAACGTGCGGGACGCCGGGCGACCTGCCCGACGTCAACGAGGACCGTCATTCGGGAAGGCTCATGACCCGCACGCCCGTGAACGTCACTGTCACCGGTGCAGCCGGCCAGATCGGCTACGCACTGCTGTTCCGCATCGCTTCCGGCCACCTGCTCGGCCCGGACACCCCGGTCAACCTGCGGCTGCTGGAGATCACCCCGGCGCTGAAGGCCGCTGAGGGCACCGCGATGGAGCTCGACGACTGCGCCTTCCCGCTGCTGAAGGGCATCACGATCACCGACGACGCGAAGACCGCGTTCGACGGCGTGAACGTGGCCCTGCTCGTCGGCGCCCGCCCCCGCACCAAGGGCATGGAGCGCGGCGACCTGCTCGAGGCCAACGGCGGCATCTTCAAGCCGCAGGGCGAGGCGATCAACGCCGGCGCCGCGGACGACGTCAAGGTCCTCGTGGTCGGCAACCCGGCCAACACCAACGCCCTCATCGCCCAGCAGCACGCGCCGGACGTCCCGGCCGAGCGCTTCACCGCGATGACGCGCCTGGACCACAACCGCGCCCTGTCGCAGCTCGCCAAGAAGCTGGGCGTCGCGGTCACCGACATCCAGAACATGACGATCTGGGGCAACCACTCGGCCACCCAGTACCCGGACCTGTTCCACGCCAAGGTGGGCGACAAGACCGCCGCCGAGGCCGTGAACGACCAGGCGTGGCTGGAGAACGACTTCATCCCGACCGTCGCCAAGCGCGGCGCGGCGATCATCGAGGCCCGTGGCGCGTCTTCGGCCGCGTCCGCCGCGAACGCCGCCATCGACCACATCTACGACTGGGTCAACGGCACCGAGTGGACCTCGATGGCCATCCCGTCGGACGGTTCGTACGGCGTGCCCGAGGGCATCATCTCGTCGTTCCCGGTCAAGTGCTCGGGTGGCTCGTACGAGATCATCCAGGGCCTGGAGATCGACGAGTTCTCCCGCGGCCGCATCGACGCCTCCGTGGCCGAGCTGGTCGAGGAGCGCGACGCCGTGAAGGGCCTCGGCCTGATCTGATCCGTGGCAATGTGGGGCACGTGCGGATTCCATGGGACGTGCCCCAGCCACAGCTCTCCGACGACGTGCACCCTGCGCTCGCCGATGCCGCTCGCGCGGCGTCGGCGGCGTACGGGCGTGCACGTTCGTTGCACACGCGCCTCGAACTCCGCGAAGAAGTGGCGGACGGCGCCGACGGAACACCGACGATGCGCGTCGATCGCATCGTTGAAGACGCGATCTTGGAGTCCATCCACCGCAGTCGCGTGAATCTTCTGTCCGAGGAAGCCGGGTTCGTCGACAACGGCTCCTCGATCACCCTCGTCATCGACCCGGTGGACGGGTCCGCGAACGCCGCGTTCGGCGTTCCTCTCTCGTGCTTCGCCGGCGCTCTCGTGGAAGACGGCACGGCCCGCGAAGCGTTGACGACATGGTTCGACACGGGCCGTGCGTGGCACGCGCGCGCAGGAGTCCCGACGCCCTTCCGCACGACCGGCCGCACGTCGTTGGACGGCGCTTCGGTGTGTCTGATGCGCCCCAAGACCGGCACGCAGGACGCGTGGCTGCGCATCGCGAACCGCGCCGACCGCATCCGCGTCCTGTGCACCACCTGCCTGGAGACCATGCTGGTCGCCGAGGGCACCGTCGACGCGTTCATCGATCCGGGCAGCGACACGCACCGGATCATGGACCTGGCGACGGCACTGGTCACCGTGCCCGCAGCGGGTGGCGTGCTGGTCGACCTGCACGGGAGGCCGTTCACGTTCGAGCCCGACCTGACCCACCGGTGGTCAGGCGTGGCGGCAGCGACTCCTCAGCTCGCCGAGGAGTTGATCGCGACGGTGCTCGGCTAGATGCCGCCCCGCGGCTCGACGATGCAGTCGGGGCCGGGGAAGACGAGGCCCTCGTGGCCGTCGTTGAACCGGACCAGGTACGGCGGCTGACCGTCGTTCCCGCGCACTTCGAGGATCTCGCCCAGGCGCTCCTCGAGTCCGACGGAGCGGCTGTGGACGTGGAGCCTGTCACCAACTGTTGCTTGCATGATGCTGCAACACCTCCGGTGTGCGGCGTGAGGCTTGGCGATGAACGCGTTAAAGCGTAGGCCGACGCCGGAGGTGCGCAACAGGGCTCAAGTGCTCATCCGCCGCAGGCTGAGGAGACCTTCGCGACGAGGTCGGCCTTCTTCTGCACCCAGTCCGCGGCGGAGCCCACGTTCTGCATGCCGTTGGCCGCTTCCTCGAGAGCCTTCTTCACCTGCTCGTCCGGCGCGGAGTTCGCGAGGGTCTCGAGCTCCTTCGCCTTCGCCTGGGTGTCCTCCAGCGCCTTCTGCGGGTCGCTCATGTCCGGCGAGAAGCCCACCAGCGAGATCGCGTCGGCGCACAGCTTCACCTTGTCCGCGGTGTCGCTGACGCCCTGGATCGTGTCGCAAGCCGTCAGGCTGCCCAACGCGATGACAGCCGCGGCAAGCGGTCCAATTACGCGCATTCGCTCTCCTTGTGCCCGATGTGTCCGTTTGTGTTGGTTACGACTCTACCGATGAGCTTCTTGATCGACCTGGCGCTGGTACAGCTTGCGGATGACGTCGTCGATTTCCGGCTCCACGACGGCGAGGTCGTGGACCTCCACCTGCCGCACCACCTGGGTGATCAACTGGGCCGCCGTCGTCTCCGCTCTCCTGAACGTGAGGTGGTGTCGCAATCCGTTGGCCTCGCTGCGCACCGCCGTTACTCCTGGGACGTTCGGCGCTGGACCGGGTTCCCGCAGGTCGATGACGAGCTCGCGTTCCGGGGTGACCTCGGCGCGCAGTTCCGCCAGCGGGCCATCGGCGAGCACCCGGCCGTGGTCGATCACCATCAGCCGCGGGCAGAGCCGTTCGATGTCGTCCAGGTCGTGCGTGGTGAGCAGGAGCGTGGTGCCGCGGCGGGTGTTGATGTCCGCCAGGAACTCCCTGAGGCGTTCCTTCGACTCCAGGTCCAGGCCGATGGTCGGTTCGTCGAGCACCAGCAGTTCGGGTGCGTGCAGGAGGGCGGCGGTGATCTCGCCGCGCATCCGTTGCCCCAGTGAGAGCTGCCGCACCGGGGTGATCAGAAGCTCTTGCAGGCCAAGGAGTTCGACGCACTCGTCGAGCCGCGTCCGGTAGTCCTGCGCGGACACGCGGTAGATGGACCTGAGCAGGTCGAAGCTGTCCTCGAGCGGGAGGTCCCACCAGAGCTGACTGCGCTGGCCGAACACCACGCCGATGCGCTTCGCCAGATCGCGCCGTTGCTTCGCCGGATCCAGGCCGCTGACCTGGATGTGACCACTGGTCGGCACCAGGATCCCGGTCAGCATCTTGATCGTCGTGGACTTGCCGGCACCGTTCGGTCCGACGTACCCGACGGCCTCTCCCGCCTCGACGCCGAACGTGACGCCGTCGACCGCCGTGACGGTCTTGTAGTTGCGCCGCAGGCCTTTCGACGTGGCGACCTTGAACTCCCTGCGGAGCTCCCTGACCTCGATCATGATCCCGTTCCCCGGTAGTGCCTGACCGCGAACCGCCACACCAGCCCGGCGACGGTTGCCGCCAGGGCCGCGACGAGCGGTGATGTCCAGCCGACCCAGCCCGGCAGGCCGAGCGGATCTTCCTTCCCGAGCAGCGCGAGGCTCGGGTAGTACGCGACGAACGCCCCCGGCACGATGAACGCCATCACCCAGCGCAGCGGCGCGGAGTAGACGTTGATCGGGTACGACGTGAAGGCGTTGCTGCCGTAGGTGACCGCGTTGGCGAACTCGCGTCCCTCGACGATCCAGAAGCAGATCGAGCACGCCACGACCCAGACCGCGCCGTAGATGACCGCGCCCGCCATCGGCGTCAGGATCGTCAGCAGGACCTTCGCCGGCGTCCAGTCGACCGCGACGTGCGACAACGCGTAGGCCATGACGGCGAGCGCGCCGGTGATCCGCCCGATCCTCCGCAGCCGGATGTCGGACACCATGATCTGCGGCAACGTACCGAGCGGCCGCATCAGCAGCACGTCGAAGGTGCCGGTGCGGATGTAGGTCGGCAGGTTGTCGAGCTGCCCGGCGAACAGGTCCGCGACTCCGAACGCGGCGCCCGCGAACGCGTACATCAGCAGCACTTCGTTCTTGGTGAATCCACCGAGCGCGTTGACCTGGCTGAACAGCACCAGGATGACGATCAGCTCGTAGGACTGCGCCATCACCTGCGACACGAAGTCCACCGCGAACGAGGCCCGGTAGACCAGCTGACTTCTGATCTTCGCGCCGATGAGCCTGGGGTAGATGACGTCAGCCACCCTGAACCACCACCTTGCGCACCGCTCGCTGCAGCGCGAGATGCCCGATCGCGAGTACGACCGCGGCCCAGAACAGTTGGTACAGCAGGAGTTTCGCCACGTTGCCGTGTCCGAGGAACACGTCGATCGGCGCCTGCAGCAACGCCGGGAACGGCGTTGTCCACAGCAGGTCCCGAGCCCACTCGGGGAAGAACGAGATCGGCACCGTCAGCCCGCAGAGCAGGCCGGACGTGACGTTCCAGAACCCGTACACCCCGCGGTTGTCGAGCAGCCAGAACGCGCTGAGCTCCACCAGGAACCGCACCCCGAAGCTGATGACGAGCGCGATGACCGCGCTGAGCAGGAAGAGCGGCCACCTGACCGGGTTGCCGGGGAACTGGAAGGGGAACAGCAGCATGCCGAACACCATCGGCGGCGCCAGCCTGGTCATCAACGCGAAACCGCCGCGCCCGACGTCCTGGGCGAGCAGCGCGCCCTGCAGATGCCATGGCCGATACAGATCGACGACGACGTCACCGGATCGCACGCGCTCGGCGAGCTCGTTGTTGCCCCACAGCAGGACAAACCCGAGCAGCCCCTGCCCGATCCAGACGTACGTGTTGGTGGCAGCGATGTCGTAGTCCGCGATCGAGCCGTTCGCCGCCGTGACCGCGGCGGAGATGACGGCTAGTCGCAGCAGGCCGAAGACCACGTTCGTGGTCATTCCGGCCAGCATCGCTTGTCGGTAGGTCGAATACCTTCGGAATCCAGCAATGATCAAATCGGCGTGGACACGCACGTCGGTCTACGTTAGTGACCGTCGCAAGTGGATTTAACGCGACCCGAACGCACTGGTCACGACCTCGCCCACCTCCGGCTGGGAGGCCAGGCAGAGGAAGTAGTTGCGGGTGCCGTCCTTGAACCCGACCGCCGTGATCTCCCACCCGGTCGTGTCGACGGTCGGCCGCGTGTTCGCCTTCATCACCGCGGGCGTGCAGACGTTCTTCACCTCGGTCGACGCCAGCAACTCGTCGGAGTCGACATCCGGGATCTCCCCGGACAGCCAGCCTCCGCCGAACGCCTCCCAGTAGTGGTCCGTGGCGCAACTGCCGACTTTCCGCGCGGTGGCGGCCTGACCGCCGATGCTCACGATGCCGCGGAAGCAGGTCGACTGGTCGATGCAGAACCCGGCGTCGCACTTCTTGAGGAACGGCGGGATGTCCTCGGCGCCGCCCGGCTGCGTCGTCGCCGGCCCGGCACCTTGGGCGGTCGCCTGTTCCTTGTTGAAGAAGTTCCACGTGAGCACGCCGGCGACGACCACGACGACGAGCCCGGCAGCCGCGGCGACCAACGGCCACGGCTTGCGCCTGGGCGGGGGAGTGACCGGCACGGTGGGCTGCCGCATCGGGTCACGCAGCTCGTCACGCAGCTGCGCCGCACTCGGCGTGCGCAGGTTGGCGTCCGGGTGCAGGGCCCGCGCCAGCGTGTCGTGCAGCGCCGGCGGCACCCCGTCGACAGCGGGAACCGGCCGGCGCAGGACCTCGCCGAGCTGGTCGAACGACGTGATCGGCCACGGCACCGGACGCGGCGGCTTGCCGGCGAGCAACGTGTAGAGCGTCGCCGCGAGCGAGTACACGTCGGCCTGCGGCGTGGGCTCGGCCATCGCGAACGCTTCCGGCGGCGCGTAGCTGGGGCTCAGGGCGTCCCGCGTGACCGTGCTGCCGCCCTGCGCGTCCAGCAGCGCCGCGAGCCCGAAGTCGGCCAGCTTCGGCGTGCCGTAGCGGTCGACGAGGATGTTGCCGGGCTTGATGTCCCGGTGCAGCACGCCTTCCTGATGTGCCGCGGCCAGCGCGTCCGCCAGCTTGCTGCCCAGGTCGCGCACCTGCTCGGGGTGCAGCGGGCCTTGCCGATCGAGCTGGTCGGCGAGCGACCCGCCCGTGCACAGTTCCATGACCATGTACGGCGTGCCCTGGGCGGTGATGTTCGCGTCGTGCACCCCGACGACGTGCGGATGCCCGGACAACTTGGCGGCCGCGTGCGCCTCGCGGAGGAACCTTCGTCTGTCGCGCTCGTCGACGAGCACCCGATTGTCGATCTTCACCGCGACGTCGCGGCCGAGCTGCGCCTGATGGGCGCGGTAGACGGTGGCGAACCCGCCCGCGCCCAACGGTCTCAGGTCGGACAGGCCGGGAATGCGGGGTGCGGTCACGCGCGGCAGCATAGTTCCGCACCCCGACAATTCCGTGCTAGACGGTGCAGTTCAGCGAACCACTCCTGAGTGCGTGGCTGCTGGTGTTGTCGTCGTCCGACCACAACACGACCTTCTTGCCGTTGACGCAGCTCGGCGAGATCGCGAAACCTTCGAGGTTCACGTTCGGCAGTGTCGACGGCCGGTTGTACGTCGCCGTGACCCTGAACCTGCCGCTGCTGATGGCGAGCGTCGTCGTCCGCCCGCCGCAGTTGTTGTCGCAGAGGGCCCACAGCTTGGCGCCGTCGAACTCCAGGTCCATCACCTGGCTCTGACCGCTCGCGAACTTGCTCAGCAACGTGGCGTTCGAGCCCTGCAAGGCGTACACGTACACCTCACCGGTGGCCTCCAGCCCGACGAAGAACAACCCGCTGCCGTGGCCGGGGTAGTCCGCGGGGTTGTAGGTCCTGCCGCTGTCGTCCTTGAAACCGTTCCGCGTGAGGAACGAGTCCGGCACCCACGAGATCGCCTCGGGCCCGTCGTTGGGATCGACCTCCGGCATGCCACCGAGCTCCCACTCGCCGGCCGCGGCGCCCCCGCTGCCGTACTTGAGGATCATCGGCGCGCTCACGTCGCCGTCGTCGTTGTCGCGCTCGACCGCGACGAAGAGCCCGTCCGGCGTGCTCACGACCCCTTCGGCATCGGGATCACCCTGCCCGTTCGCGAAGGCGAGCGACCGCTTCTGGTCGACCTTCCAGGTGCCACCGCTCGGCACGAGCCGGTACAGCGTCGAGGGCGAGTTCTTGACCGCCCACACGACGTCCGGGCTCTCGAACGACAACCCGCTCAGGTTCTTGCCGAAGACGTTCGCCCCGTCCGCGTACTTCGTGGCGGAGTCGCCCGGCCACGACGTCGCCGCCTCCGCAGGCGTGCAGGCCAGACCCAGTACGAGGACGGTGAACACGCCAATCGCCTTGATGCGCAACGAAACGCCCCTTCTCTCCCGAGGCAGGATCACGCCTCGTTCGGGCTGGCGGCGGACGTCCAGTGCACCAGACGATGAACAGTTCGTGCTACTTCGCCTTGGCCGCGGCCTTGGCTGCCTTCTTGAAGTCGCGCACCTCGAGCAACGACTTCTGGTCGGTCACATCGGCCACGCTACGTCGGCTTCCCTGCTCGCCGTAGTGCCCGGCGGCCTCCCGCCAGCCCTCGGGCCGAACGTCGAACTGCTTGCCCAAAAGGGCGAGGAAGATCTTGGCCTTCTGGTCCCCGAACCCCGGCAACGCCCTGAGCCGCTTGAACACCGCGGCCCCGTCGCCGTCGGCCCAGATCCGCGTGACGTCCCCGTCGTACTGCTCGACGACGAACTGCGACAACGCCTGCACCCGCTTGGCCATGCTGCCGGGGAACCGGTGCACGGCGGGCGGGGTGGCCATGATCGTGGCGAAGGCCTCCGGGTCGGCCTCGGCGATGCGGTGCACGTCCAGGCCGTCCATGCGGTCGGCGAGGACCTTGGGGCCGGAGAACGCCTTCTCCATCGGGATCTGCTGGTCCAGCAACATGCCAGTCAGCAGGGCGAACATGTCCTGCGCCAGCAACGCGTCCGCGTCGGGGTTCTGGGCAAGGCACAACTTGCGGTTCATGCGGGGGATGGTGCCACGAACCGGGCGGCTGCCGCCTGCTGAGCTCACGTGCTCGGGCTCCATCGCAGCTCGTCGGCAATCCACCGACCTGGGTCCGGTGCCATCAGCACCGGGTTGAGGAACCGGGCCATGAGTTCGGTGGCCTGCGCCAGCGTCCGATATGCCGTTAGGGCATCAAGAGTGCCGGCTTCGCGTTCGTGGCCGATGTGAACGACCAGATCAACACTGACGGTGCCCTCCGTCCTCGGGCCTACCAGGATGTTGAACGAGACGCGCGTGGTCGGACGGTTCTCCGTCATCTCGGTACGTCCTCGGTAGTCGTACCGAACGAAGTCGCCCAGATCGACGGACGCGGCAGCGCGGATTGCCGCCACTGCCTCGTTCAAATCGGTGGCGTGTCGGCGACACAGATCGATGTCTCGGCTGTGGCGGACATCGCGGTAGCGCACGAGCATCGCTTGACCGCCTTTGAGCAGCCAACCGTCAGGATCGTGGTGGAAGACCCTGGCGAGGAGTCGCTCGAAGTAGAACCTGTTGAGCAGATCGCCAGCACGTGTGCCCCCGTTCGCGGCCTCGCGTTTGGCGCGATCCCGAAGGGCGCGGCTCAGTGCTTGGGGCGATGCGTAGCTCACTGCTCAGGCTCCGGCTCGGGGTTGTTCTTGCCCGGTTCGTCGATTGCCGCGTTCACGGCTGCTCGCAACTTCTTCAGCTGCGCCAGGTCGAGCCCCGCAAGCTGTGCGGCGATCGCGTGAGCGGCCGAGGTTGTTTCAAGCCTGGTGTCAGCATGCTCGGTCACTGCTGATCGGCTGAGGAACGCGGCGTCTGCTCCTGCCTGGCGCAGCAGATGCAGGAGCAGGCGGAGCCCGTCGTTCACGTCGATCCCGTATGCCGTTGCGTGCTTCCCGAGCAGCGCCAGAAGACGTTGCTGATCCACTAGTTGGCGACGCAGCGCGTCGTTGAGCACGCCGCCCACGTGGCCGCCATCGACGTGAGCAACGAGCAGGTCCTTGATGGTGCGTTCGACAGTGGTCACCGGCAGACCGTCGTTGGTCGCGGTGACCTCGTCCTGTGACAGATCACCGCGGTGGAGCCATATCCCGGAGATTCGGGTGGTACGTCGCCGTGGCACGGTGATTTCGACTCGTGGCGCAGGGATGTCGCCAAGGCCGTGCAGGACGCAAGCGGTGCGATGCGAGAACACCCCGTTGTCCTCGTCGGTGGGGGCTCGTTCCCATGCTCGACGAGACGGAGCGAGACGAAGCCATGCAGCCTTCTCCTCGACATGGCTCGGCGCTCCCGCTGCGACGACGAGGTGGACGCCGCGCGCCATGTGGTCGACAAGCCCCGCAGAGGCCAGTCTCGTCAGAGTCGTGCGGTTCACTCCCGCGGCTTCTGCCTGTTTGGTCGTGAACAGGCCCCACTGGTCAGCGGCGATGTCGCCCACGACCCGAAGAGCCTCGACGCGTTCCATGTAGCGAACGCTACACCTCGTTGTAGCGTTCGCTACAGCCTAGGTGTAGCAAACGCTGCATCAGGTGATGATGAGACTAGTCATTTCATCAAGCAGCTTGCCGGTCCAGCAACATACCGAGCAACAGCGCGATCCTGACATATGCGGAGGAAGCAGACGACATTTGCCAACCGGGGCCGCCGTGTGGTTTGCGAACTTATGATCGCGGCATGTCGGAAAATACCGCCGTTCTCCCGCCTCTGCCCGGCGTGCGAACTCGCGTGCCGATTGCAACGATCATCATTCTTGCTGCTTGGACGGTGTGCACCGTTTTGTACCACCTGGGGGCCGATGGATTGTTCCTGGCGGTTCGGCGGGACCCGCAAGCGTTGCTGGACGGCCAGGTGTGGCGGTTGATTTCGCCGGTTCTGGTTCAGCCGGATTCGTGGTTTTCCGTGATCACGCTGGGGGCGACGGCCGCGGTTGCGGGGGCTTTCGTCGAGCGGGCGTTCGGCACCTGGCGGATGGTGGTGTTGCTGGCGGCCGGGGCTCTTGCGGGGCACAGCATCGGGGAGTTGTGGCAGCCGTACTCCGGGGGTGTGTCGGTGGCGTTCTGCGGGCCGGTCGGCGCGGTGGCCGTCTACGTGTTGGTCGCGCGTATGCGGCGGCACCGGGTGGCCGCTGTGGTGCTGCTCGGCGGTGCTGTGGTGCTGTGCGTGTTCACGGACATTCACGGGCCGGCGCTGCTGGCTGGAGCTGTCGCCGGATTCTTCCTGTGCCGCTCAGCGGTGCAACCTCTCGCCGCGCGGACCCCGTCTCCCTAGCATCGCAGGGGGGTTGAAACAGGGGGAACGACCATGAACCGCTGCACGAGGCTCGTCGCGACCGCACTTCTCACCGTCGGGTTGACGACCGCCGGGACCGCGCACGCCTGCAGTTGCGCGCCGGCCGGCGCG